>DUQR01000048.1 GCA_012837715.1 Bacillota bacterium
ATGAAAGATATGGTTGGGAATTTCTTTGCATGGCTCAAGGGGATGGAGAATCGGATATGAGTAGGATTTACATTCACAGATAAAAATGGGCTTGATTTTAACAGCGAAACTAAAATAGCCTACTTAAGCGAAGTGATAGATTAGATGTTGGGTTGTTAGGCGATGCTTGAAAATCCTCTAGAATCAATAGTTTTCAGCGTATGTAAACTTGTTCCCTAAATAACCTAAGTATCACATGTTGAGTGCGTCGCTTTGATTACAAGAGGGCATAAATAGAAGACTCAAAATGATTATAAATAAAGGGTTTCCAGAAAGCACCGCACAAGGCATGATTTCACCGGGAAGATTGACACCTTGTTTCGGATGGGAAGCCTGTATTAGTTGTGTAGGCAACATGAAGCAAATAATCGGGAAACCACTGAAGAATGGAGTACATAATGATAAAAAAAGACCACTGAAAGTGGTCTTTTTTTGGTTAGCGGGAAAGTGGCGGTTTTGAGCCAAAAGGTCATAAGTCTTGGTTCTACCGAGTGTTTTCGCAAATATGATTTTAACAAAGTAAAAAATGTGAGGGTGAAATAGGATTGACCAGTCAGGAGTTTGTTGAAAAGTTGCTTGACACCTTAAATTATAAAACCGTGTATATGTGGGGGACCTTCGGCGCACCGGTGACGCCAAAGATCATTGAGGAGAAGGCCGCCCAATACCCTGCTTGGTATACGAAGAAGGTAAAGGAGCATTTATACCGGTTGATCGATAAAAATTACTTTGCCTTTGATTGTGTTGGGTTAATCAAGGGAATCCTTTGGGGCTGGAACGGCGATCCTAGTAAACCCCATGGCGGTGCCAGATATAAATCCAATGGCGTTCCCGATCTATCCGCTGATGGTTTGATCGCCAGGTGTCATCCATCAACCGATTTTTCGAAAATTGCCCCGGGTGAAATTGTCTGGGTAAGTGGCCATGTCGGTACGTATATTGGCGATGGGCGGGTAATTGAATGCACACCCGCCTGGCAGAACGGAGTGCAAATCACCAGTTGTCTTAATGTGGAGCAAGAGGAGAGCTTGGATCAAGGCCGGTTATGGGTGAAACATGGGAAATTGCCATACATCGAAGATCAGGGGTGATCATGCTTTTTGGATATATGTTTAAGGGGTTTCATCCTTGGCTGCAAGGTTGTGTTGATGGGCTTAGGAAATATTTATAAAGGCAACGGCGGCAAGAGACGATAAATATTTTCCTTATGATTCTATGGAGACGAGGGAGAAAAACAAAGTGGACTTGGGTATCTCCGGCAGATCTTCGGTGTAATTCTGCCGGAGTTGTTTTTGATCTTCAAGAACGTTTTTTTGAGAAAAAATCAAGAAGGGAAAATTTTGGTATGATAAAATACATTTATCTTAAGATATTAAATTATTGATTCTCCAGTTTTAAAGCCAACGACAAGAGTTAATCACTTTATGCCTGTAAAGAATAAATAATCATTGACCGAATTATTTTCAAAGGATCTGCCATAAGTCGTGCTGGTAACAAAGAAGCTAATAAAGATATGAAGCAGCTTTGTTTGATTTGAAGGAGCAGGTTGGTTTTATGTTTTAGATATGATATGCGGTTTCACAGATTTGATTGACGGTACTGTTGCGAGGAAGCCCCGACTCTGTCAGTGAGGCTCTAGGCATTGACAAGACAATAGAAAAGGCCAGATCGGAGTCGATAATGGATAAAAAAGTTATTAGGAGTATATTAAGGGAGGTCCAAAATGAAAGAAGGACTACTGAAAGCAATCCAAGCACATGGAGACAGAGGTGCCATCGTACCCTTTTCCCACTTTGATGAACTGAAGTGTGAATTGGAAGCTTTAAGAACGGATAAGTATCACCGGTTTAGCCACTGGCTGGCAGGTTCGATGATCATCACAGATGAACTTGGTTTCCGGCCGCGTTCTTTAATTTCAGTGGTTACACCCAGTCCAAAGATTATTATTGGCTTTACTTATCATGGGAAAACGATTCAGTGTATAGTACCACCACAATACCTGGATGAGGGTACTAAAGATAACGAAGTATTGCAGTATATAAATACCTATTTAGAGCCTTTTGGGTACAGGGCAGCACTTTTTGACAAGCTTCCGCAAAAACTGTTGGCTGTTCATAGTGGGCTTGGTCTATATGGACGGAATAATCTTTGCTATCATAAGGAATTCGGCAGTTATATCCGCATACTTTCCTATATTTCTGATCTTCCATGTGATGAAGATACCTGGTTATCTGTCCGGCGAATGGAGATGTGTAAACAATGCCGTGCTTGTGTATCCGCTTGTCCGACAAAAGCGATTGAACCTAATCATCGAATCATCAACACCTCAATTTGTTTGACAACCATTAATGAGGTTCCCGGAGAGTTCCCGGAATGGATTGCGGAGAACGCTCATCATGCTCTTATCGGATGCATGAAGTGTCAGGACTGTTGCCCGGGCAATGTTCATAATAAGGACAATATAATTAAGGGAGTCACGTTCTCAGAGGAGGAGACGAAAGAATTGCTGATCTATAAAGATGGTGAACCGTATTCTCAGTCACTTGCTGTGAAGATAAAGGAGTCGGGCTTTTTCCCGGGGTTATTAAAAGTGTTACCTCGAAACCTGGCCGCATTGGTCTTTTCTAACCAGATATAAACCGGTGCCAATGCCATGCAGGGTCTGGGGATTAAAGAAAATAAATTAATTATTGTCGAAAAGAAGGATCCTTCACACGCATATGGAAAAATTTTTGGAAAGTATAAAACCGTTCTTGACTTTTAGCCAGTTATCGACAGGTATAAAAAAAGAAGAGGGGGAATCGATATGAAAAGATTCACCGCGTTGATGTTGGTATTATGTCTATTGTTAGGTTTTACGGTTTGTGGTAAAGCTGAGGTAGCCCAAGCCAAAAAAGATATTGTGATTCTTTTTACCAGCGATGTCCACGGCAGTGTCGACAATGGCTGGACCTATAGTGGTGTCGATGTTATCCGTAAACAACTCATCGCCAAGGGCAATCACGTCATTCTCGTCGACAACGGCGACTCTGTTCAAGGGGAACCCCTTGCCACGATGACCGCTGGCGGGGCAATCATCGAACTGATGAACACGCTCGGCTACGATGTGGCAACTATTGGAAACCATGAATTCGACTACGGTATGGAGCGGTTTATGGAACTTGTTGAAATGGCTAATTTCCCCTATATCAGCTGCAATCTCAACAAAGCCAGGGAACTTGTTTTTGACCCGTATATTATAAAAGATCTTGACGGCACCAAGATTGCCTTTCTGGGGATCACCACCCCTTGGACGCTGCGGAGCTCCACTCCTAAATACTTTATGGACGAAGATGGCAACTACATCTACGGTTTTATGCAAGGAGAAGACGGGAAAAAGTTGTATGCTGCTGTTCAAAAGGCAGTTGATGAAGCAAGGGCCGAAGGCGCGGACTACGTCATCGCCATGGCGCATCTCGGCAATGTAGCCGAACACGCGCCGTATACATACGCCGATGTGCTCCTAAATACGACTGGTATTGATGTCCTTGTTGACGGACACAGCCATGACCTTGATCAGGTCACGATGAAGAATAAAGCCGGCAAGCAGGTCTTACGTTCCGGGTGTGGGGAAAAGCTTGAGGCGATTGGTTACGTCCGGATCACGGCAGAAGGTAAAATCGGCACCGGTCTGTATAAGTGGGCGAACGATGAAAATGCCGTTGAGGTCTTGGGTCTTGAGTCGATGATGAACGAGGCTTGTAAAAAGGCAAAGGAGAAATTTAGTGCCGCCCTTGCCGAGGTCGTGGCGACCAGTACGGTTGATCTTCTCACCAGAGACCAGGCCACCGGGGTCCGTCTTGTCCGCAATCAGGAAACCAACATCGGCGACCTCTGCGCGGATGCATATCGCTATATATCCGGCGCCGATCTTGCCTTTGTCAATGGCGGCGGTGTCCGGAGCGACCTGCGCAAAGGCGAGCTTACCCGGGAAGATCTCTTTAAGGTTCATCCCTTCGGCAACATGCTCTGTGTTTGCGAGGCAACGGGGCAGGAGATCCTTGACGCCCTGGAGTTTAGCGTGCACGCCTGGCCTGAGGAGTTCGGCGGATGGCTTTGCCCCTCAGGGATCAGTTATGAGGTGCACATATATCTTGATTCAAGCGTACAGACGGACGAGGCCGGCATGTTCGTGGGGGTTAACGGCGAGTATCGCGTTAAGAATGTTTATATCGGGGACCAGCCGCTGGATCTAAACAAAACCTACACCGTGGCCAGCCACAACTACATGTTACAGAACATGGGCGATGGTTACACGATGTTTGCCGATAATGTATATACTCAGGACAATGTAATGGTTGACGTTCAGGTTCTTACCACATACATAACCGAGGGCCTGGGCGGAGTGATCGGTGAGGAGTATGCAGAGCCCCAGGAACGAATCGGCTTTGTGGAAGAAAAGATCCAGTGAAGGAGCGCCAAGAGAATCGGGAGCGACACATAGTTTGAGGAGGCAAAAGGAATGAAGTATCTTTTACACGGTATTGTAATTTTCTTTGCTTTGATCTTTGCCGTGATGGTTTTGATGGTGGGCGTGGTTGCGGCAGTCAATAAACCAAAGGGCGACAAGGAGCAGGTCTTACCGGGTAAGGGTGACCGGCCCAAGAAGGCGATCATCATCTACCAGCCTGCCCTCACCAAGATCACAGCCCGGATTGCACAAGAATTAGCCGCCGGGCTGAACGCCGGTGGTTATGAAGTGATCCTCAACCACCCGGGAGCGCATCTTTCAACAAATTTATCTGGGTATGAACTGGTTGTTTTTGGTTCGCCGACTTATGCGGGGCAATTGACAAAGGCGTTGACCAACTATATGCAACAGGTCTGTCCCCAGTTGGCGGCGGCAACGGATCAAACACCCCGGATTGTTCTCTTTGCCACCGGCGGACTTGACCAGACGGAAGAGTTTGACCGCCTGGCCGGACTCCTCACTGGATTGAATGTGGTTAAAAAGGTGAAGTTTACGTCTAAAGGGCAAAACGCTTACGATTTGGGACTTGAGTTGGCGCAAGAATGACCGTTTTAACGGCGTCTATGAAAAAGCGTCCGTGGGGACGGGTTCCAAACCTGATTACACTTTCGCGGGTAGTTTTGGCGTGTATTGTAAATTACTATATTCGCTCGCGTTTTGGTGAGATCGGGGTTCCCCTTTTCATCCTTGGTCTGATCTTTTTTACTGACTATCTAGATGGGAAGCTTGCTCGATTGTATGGGACGGTCTCGCCCGGCGGGGCCGTCCTTGACCTTCTGGCGGACTTCTTTTTTGTGTTCCTGTCTTACTTGGTATTACATTCGTTGGGGCTTGTTCCCCTCTGGTTTATCGGTGTTGTTTTTGGGAAATTCCTTGGATTTGTCTTTACTTCCATTTATCTAAAAAGGGTCAGCAAGGGCAGTCCGGTCTTTACCTTTGATTGTCTGGGCCGGTTCGTGGCGGCTGCCTTTTATCTACTGCCTGCCCTGTTATATGGCTCCCATCTCCTCTTGCCAACACTTTATGCCTTTTGTATTAACAAATTAACTTATATTCTCTGCTTCTTTTCGCTAATCTCTTCCGCTTACCGGATTGGAAGATGCGTTCGTAGCCAATTAGCGCCGTGAATTCCTAACATAAGTGGCGGTATCGCAGAGACCCTGCGCTGCGTGGAATAAATATATGGCGGTATGTAAAATATATTTGACATTCTGCAATATATATGGTATATTTTAGGCAAGGAGGAGAGAAATGAAGAATAAAAAAATGAAAATTGCTCGTTTAGAGCGGGATTTGAATCAAGAGGATTTAGCAAAAATCGTCGGCGTGACCAGGCAAACGATTAGTCTGATCGAATCCGGCGCTTACAATCCTTCTCTAAAGCTATGTATTGCCATCTGTAAAGCTTTGGGGAAAACATTGGATGATTTATTTTGGGAGGTAGAAAAATGAGAAAAGGAAAAATTCAAGACGAAAGAATTCTCAATCAGAGAAGGCAAATCGGGAATGATGCCTTTCAAATCCTTTTTTGGGCTTTATTGCTATCGATATTAATCCAACTTTATTTGTTTGGCGCGGCGTTTGCTCAATATGCCGTCGAGTTTATTTTACTGTTGGGAATTTCCGGCTATGTTATTATTCGCAATATAATCGCGGGCAATGATCTGTTTGAATCAGAATACAGCCAAAAACAGGTGGTGGTGAAGAGCCTTGTGACCGGGTTATTAGTTGCTGCTGTTAACACAATGCTTAATTACATAAAATTCAGGATTCCTCTTAAAGGAAATGTGTTAAATAGCCTGTTCATATTGGGAATAACTTTTTTGTCCGTGTCTGTTCTTGTCTTTGCTGTCCTTGAAAGTATTTATCTGTTCAACAAGAAAAGGCAAAAGCAGATTGAGTCAATGCTAGATAAGGAAGATGGTGACGGCCAATTTTAGTGGTTGGGATTTAAGTCCGTGGGGCAATGCCCTACGGCTTTTTTTTATCCCTGTGAGATAACTAAGCGCCTTTGTTGCTGAGGCTGATCAGCGCCGTGTTCGTTTTTCCGGGTAAGGTGGACTAATGCGACTACCTAACGGCAGTCCATTCTGCTCATTCTTTTTCAAAAACTCAATCGCCTCTTCTTCATCAAGCGGCTTGCTGATTAGATACCCCTGTATTCGATCGCAGTTGTGTTCTTTTAAATACTGTAGCTGAATCTCGTGTTCAACTCCTTCGGCAATTGTACAATGCCCCAGTTTGTGTGAGATCGATATGATATCGCTGGTTATTGTTTTATTCAGGTCTGTACACAACAGTTTATCGATGAAATGCTTGTCAATTTTCATACAATCAACTGTCAACTCTCTTTCTCTGGCTAGAGAAGAATAGCCAGTCCCAAAGTCATCGATGGCGATCTGAAGCCCCGCGTCCCTCAGCTTCTCAATAACCTTATTGATGCATTCAAAATCGGAAGCAAAGATCGATTCCGTAATCTCAATGCCAATGTTCTTCGGGTTAACCTGCATCTCGCTTATTAATGCAAACAGCCTGCTTGTAAAAGCAGGGTTCAATAGCTCAATAACAGAAACGTTGATTGAGACGCTGATTTCATCATATCCATGCGCCTTGAGCTTGTTCAAAAAACGAAATGCTTTACTCATCACCTTTTCACCAATGGGGATAATAAGTTTTGTTTTCTCGACGATCGAAATGAATTCTAAAGGTGACACTAGGCCGAGTTTTTCCGTCTTTAATCGGGCTAGTGCCTCAAAGCCGCAGATTGAACCGGTTCTTAAATTCAGAATCGGCTGATACTGCAAAAACAGCTCGTCATTGGTCGGTTCATCCACCGCGATATGGTTGAGAGCTTCCATAATATCTCTTTCGCGGTTAACTAAGGCTTCCAGCTCTGCATCGTAAAAACAAATTTCAAAGGCCTTTTCAGACAAGCTGACAAACCTTTCCGAGGCAATCACGAGTCTTCTCAGAAGTAAATCAATATCGACTTCCTGATCACTATGCTCAATTTCGAGAATCCCAATCCCGCCGCCGATTCTTTCCGTTAGAAACAGGGATTCTAAAGTTTCGATAATGGCATTGCTGAACTCGATAAGTTCGCTTTGGTCTTTGTAGTCAAAGAGATAGAAAACAAAGCGATTCTCCCGCGGTTGGAACAAAAGTCGATTAGCGGCGCAATGCTGACGAAGGGCCTCAGCTGCTCTTATGATCAGGTTTAGAGAATACTGGAACCCATAATTGACGGTTAATAATTGAACCATACTTAAGTTGATCCCAATGAGCGCTTTTTTTGATTTTTTCTTTAACTTGATCTCCTTTTTCAGTAGTGAGACCAGATAGTCGCGATTATACAGCCCGGTCCATCGATTGTGCTCGTTATGATATTTTAGGGTGTTTTCAATTGCTTTTCGATCTGAGATATCAAGAATGATTCCTTCCAGCGCTTCAACTTCACCTTGCGCATTGTAAATCCCTTGACCCAGTTCCAGCACCCATTTCCGTTCGCCGGTGGCAGTTATAATCTCATATTCATATTTAAACGGTTGCCTTTCGGTAAGAACTTGATTCCATCTGCTCCATAAAGCTGAGCGGTATTCGGGAGCGATGAGATCATTATAGGACAGGTCTCGGTTGCAGAGCAGACTCTCCGGGGGATAGCCTGTGAGGTTAAAGCAGCCTTCGGAAACATACAGCATTGTCCAGTCTCGATCGTTATGGCACCTATAGGCTAGTCCCGGTAAATGGGAAAGAAAAACAGATTTGCTGCGCTCACTCTCCCGCAATGCTTTTTCCATCGCTTTACGCTCGGTGATATCCGGGGCCAAGCAGTTATAGCTGTCTTGCTGTCGTTCCAACCTTTGCTGAGCCCGTAAAAGGGCCAGATGAAGATTAATTCTGGCTTTCAATGAATCGATCTGAATTGGTTTGCGGATATAGTCCACGGTGCCAAGCTTTAAGCCTTTACTTTCATTTTCTAATGCATCATGATCAGTCAGTATTATGGTGCGCAGCTTTCGGAAGCGCGCGTTCTTTTTTAGAGATTCAAGGACCTGAACCCCATTGATCTTAGGTGTATTTAGGTCAAGAAGGAGCAAGTTAATCCCCTCATCCTCTTCAAGCAAACGCATGGCTTCCCCGCCGTCGCCAGCGGTCAAAATAGAATATTCGCTTAACGCGTTTTTAATGAGCAAGCGGTCCGCTGCCGAGTCTGTAACGACCAAAAACTTGATCGGCATTGTGAACCCTCCTTCTTTAGTCCGCACTCAATCCCGGTTTCCCTTGGAATTACCTTAATTCGTCAAGAAAAACCAGGCCCAAAATCAGCCAACAATTCAATGTAGAGTTCGGCAAGAAATCAAATCAGTTCCGCCAGATCGAAAATAAGTAGGGCATTTATGGAAGACCTAAGGATTCACTCCAGTTATAAAGGGATGAAGCGAATTCTAAAAAAGGCAATAAGACTAATGGCGTTGCGTAGGAGAATGGTTCGGGAAAGTTGCCAATTCACGCAGATTGTTATTATTGATCTTTTTCTTACGTTTATAGTATTTCATAGCAGGAGAAAAGTAAAGCGGTGAAACGAAATACTAGGTTTATTCACCTATTAGTTTACATATATATTGAATAGATGTTGTCGGCGTAGGCGTTGCCCCGCCGCCATAGCATTACTGGTTGTCAACGGTTGCTTCTCCCATTTAGCATTGTCCAGATGATGATCAGGATTCCTGCTATGATCAGGGTGTGAACATTGTAAGCGTGCAAGGGTTGACAACTTATTATTTTATGAGGAGGTCGACGAGATTGTCAGGTATTTCCTTAATCATTGCCTTTGTTGTTGCTATTGGTCTTATGATCTTTTCCATCTCGCGCTTAAAAATCCATCCCTTCATATCCATTATGGTGGTGTCCCTGCTTTTGGCGTTAGTCGCCCAGATCCCATTGACTGAAATCCCAGGGGTCATTGGCGCCGGGTTCAGTAATACCTTTAAGAGTATCGGGATCGTGATTATCTTTGGCGCACTCATTGGTTCTTTATTGGAAAAGACCGGCGCTGCCTTGAAAATGGCCGACACGGTAGTCCGTTGGGTGGGAAAGAACAATCCCGAACTGGCGATGTTAATTATGGGGTGGATTGTATCCATTCCGGTCTTCTGCGACAGTGGCTTCGTGATCTTAAACCCGATTCGAAAGGCTTTAGTAAAACGGACAATGAAATCATCGGTGGCTTGTACAGTCGCCCTTTCCTTAGGGCTCTACATTGCCCATTGCTTTATCCCGCCGACACCAGGCCCGATTGCAGCCGCTAACACCTTATATCAAGGGCTTGGTCGGGAAACCAACCTCCTGCTGGTGATTCTCATGGGCTTTTTAGCCTCCGTCTTACCTTTACTGGCAAGCTATCTCTTTGCCAAGGCCATCGGGAAAAAGGTGAAAGCAAAGGATGAGGCGAATCTAGATGGTGAAGTAGTTCAGACCTATGAAGAGTTGGTCGCCAGTTACGGGAAGCTCCCGAACACCCTTATCTCCTTTGCTCCGATCGTCGTCCCCATTTTATTGATGGCGCTTTCGTCCGCTTTATCAATGGCCGGTATTTCAAGCGCCCTCTTTACTTTTTTGGGTACGCCGATTATCGCCATCGGCGTGGGTGTCGTCCTCGCCCTGTTTCCGTTGGCGGGCCAAAAAAAGCTGGGGGAATTTCGGGAGCTCACCAACCAGACCCTGGAGGTAACAGGACCGATTCTTTTCATTACCGCCGCCGGTGGTGTGCTTGGGAATATTATTGCTTCCACTTCGATGGTTGATTTTATTAAGGAAAACGTCGGGACCATCTCTGCGTTAGGACTGATGTTCCCCTTCTTATTATCGGCCATTTTGAAGACGGCACAAGGTTCCTCCACGGTTGCTCTGGTGACGACTGCGGGTATAGTGGCGCCCATGCTCTCCACAATTGGGCTGGGGACACCGGCCTTGACCGCCTTGACGGTGATCGCTATTGGCGCTGGCGCGATGACGGTTTCCCATGCCAATGACAGTTATTTCTGGGTGGTCACTAACTTCGGCGGGATGAGTGTGGAGGATGGTTACAAGACCCAAACCTTGGGCACGCTGGTTGTGGGGCTCGCCTCACTCATCAATGTCTACCTTATCTATTTCTTCATCCGCTAGATCATCGCTCACCCCGGCAGCCAAGTCGCCCACGCCAGAGACGCCAAAGCAATGTCCGAGATTGACGTTGTCTATAGCAAGTGACAAGGAGTGATTTTATATGAGCTTACGAAGAGATGCCCAAAAGATTACTGATGCGGCGATCACCGCCGCCCTGCCGGATACGGCGGTTAAAAAAGCCTTGAGCGGGGTGGAGTTTTCTAAGGGGAAATTGGTGCTGGTGGCTATTGGGAAAGCGGCCTGGTCCATGTCGAGGGCGGCTTGTGATCTACTGGCCGACAGAATCAGTGACGGCGTGGTGATCACCAAGTATGGGCACGCCCAAGGGGATTTGCCCAACGTCCGTATCTTTGAAGCAGGACATCCGATTCCCGATGCCAACTCTTTTTCCGCGACGGAAGAGGCGATCAAGCTTGTCCAGGACTTGACCGCTGAAGATACGGTCTTGTTCCTGATCTCCGGTGGGGGCTCGGCTTTGTTTGAAAAGCCACTGGTCTCTGCAGAGATCCTCCAGGATCTAACTGAGCAGCTCCTGGCCTGCGGCGCCAGTATTACGGAGATCAACACCATCCGTAAACGTTTGTCGGCAGTTAAAGGCGGAAAATTCGCCAAGCTGTGTGAACCGGCGCGGGTTTTTTCCGTGGTCCTGTCGGATATCATCGGTGACCCCCTGGACATGATCGCCTCCGGACCGGCCTATCCCGATAGCTCCACCAGCCGGGAGGCTTTGGCAATTGTTCAAAAGTATGGTTTGGTAATCCCGGAAGAAGTAGAAAGGTTGCTGCGCATTGAGCCCCCTGCTTTACTAACGAACGTGACCACCAAGATTACGGGGAGCGTGCGTCAGCTTTGTATCGCGGCGGAAGAAACCTGTCGGGAATTAGGCTATAAGCCCACGATCCTGACCGCCAGCCTCAGCTGCCAGGCGAGGGAGGCGGGAAGTTTTTTGGCGTCAATTGCCCAGTACCATCACGACACCGCTCAGTCCCTGGCTTTTATCGCCGGTGGTGAAACCGTCGTCCACTTGAAAGGGAAGGGTAAAGGTGGGAGGAATCAAGAGTTGGCCCTGGCCGCGGCCGAAGGAATTGCCGGGCTGGAAAAGGTGGCGGTCTTTTCCGTTGGTTCGGATGGGACCGACGGGCCGACGGATGCTGCCGGGGGCTACGTAGATAATAACACCAAACAACAACTGAGCGCCAAAGGGATCAGTATCTTTGAGGTCCTGGAGAACAACGATGCTTACCACGCTTTACAGGCTGTGGATGGACTGGTGATCACCGGGCCCACCGGCACCAACGTCAATGACTTATCGGTTTTGTTGATCAAAAGATAACCCGGGGTTAGTGCTTAATCGAAGCGGATAACTTAACGGCTCATTAGTTCTGTGCCCACTGCTTTAGTGGGCACTTAAATTTATTCATTACTTATCGCTCTTAATTGTATCTTCTTTATGTTTACTGCTAAATTGCAGGTCTTGCTGTTATCTTAACTTGATAGCGGGTGAGTTGTCGCCTGGTTTTCAAATGATAAATTGATAAAGCCTATAATCGGGGGTTTATGCCAAAATTCCCATGCTGTAAATTAAGGAGAAATCATGCTAAAATAGGGATAAAAATGAAGAGTATTTTACCATGGAATTCAAGTTGATACGAGAAGACCATTCGGTCCAGGTTGGGTAAATGCTGGTCAAGATTATTCCTATCCGAATGACGAACGACGAGTATCAAACGATAAGTTAATATTATCTAAGTATGAACCTGGATAAATGAGAATAAGCGGTAGTTTGCACCCGTAAGTAAGGGACTGAACAAATGATCATCAATCTATTAACCATTGCGATCTTAGCAATATTACTGAGATGGATTGCGACCGACATCATACTTGAACACAGAAAAAAGAAGCATTTCATCTATTGTGTCTTGCTAACCATGATTATTACTGGAGCAGAGCTGGGATGCTTTTTAACGGATAATACTATTCCGGAGAATAGGCTGCTATGCATTGTCTTCAACATGCTTGGCTTTTCGTTAACCCCCTTTGTTTTTCTGGTGGAGTCGAATTTTGGCAATTCAAAAAAAAGCATTTTGTATTATGTGCCCCCGCTGATCAATTTGGTGATGACAGTAATGTCTCCTTATTACGGATGGATTTTCTTGGTGGGCGAGGACTGTTCTTATCATCGGGGTAGATTCTTTTCCATTTATCTAATTGCATTTCTTTATTCGGTTCTTTTTTCAATGGGAAAGAAATTACTAGCTTCCAGGAACTATCCGGCCTATTTTCATAAAAGGATTATCGAGAGTGGTATCTTTTTGTTTATCGGAATTATGATTCAGGTTGTTTTCCCCCAATATCATACAACCTGGATAACGACCGCCTTCTATCTGGTTTTATATTATGCGCTTTCCTGTGAAATGAGCAGCTTGCTGGATGGCTTGACGGGACTGCTCAACAGGGCGGCTTTTAACAAAGAAATCGAGCATTTGAAGTTATCATCAAAATGGACCACTGTCCTTTATATGATTGACGTGAATAATTTCAAGGATATTAATGACGCGAAAGGTCACACTTCTGGTGATTATTATCTGAAGGAAATTGGAAAAATATTAGAAGTGGTCTTTTCCAATAATGCACAGATCTTTCGCTTTGGTGGCGATGAGTTTAGTGTTATTCTATCAAAGAGACCCGGTGACAGCATGGATTATGTCGGTAGATTGGATTCCTTGATCAGGAGTAGGCAAATCGAGGAGCCCGATTTTCCAGATGTGGCAGTGGGTTATTCTGAGTTTGATGCCAACAAAAATGTCCAGGATATAATTGATTTAGCTGATAATAATATGTATAAAAATAAGAGGATTATGAAGAGGAGCAGGGGAGATGGCAATTAACTAAGGAGTTGGAGTAGGCGGGAGAGAGAAAGCGTTGAGACAAAAAAGTGCCCATCCTCACGGTCATAACCCTGGAGAATGCCGCCAAGGATGTCTAACCATTTCTCATAGGCTTCCGCACTGCCTTCTAGGAGTAGTTGAAAGAGTTTAGCAGAATCCCGTTGTTCTAAACCACTCAAGCTCTCCAGACAGGAAACCCCAAAGAAAGATAGGATAAATATTGCAAATATCTATTAGCGCGCAGGTTTGGCTTATGCGGTTGCTTTTTAGCAAAGATTTGGGGGGACAAAGGATGAATCCGTTGGCTGAGAATAATGAGAAATCACCCCTTTGGATGCAGGAATTATTAGATCAAATAAAAAGCATGACCTTTATCGCCGACGATGAAGAAGCGGTTCTCCACCGGTGCTTGATGGCTCCTGATATCTGCGAGGCGCCATTGTCCTACGACAAACTGGAAGAACTGGACGAAGAAGATGACTTCACCAGGGAACTCGGAAAGCTGGTGAATGCCAAATGGACCGGGACGAAACGGGAATTATGCGAGAAAGCATTATTACTGGAAAATACTTTTTACAAAATTCAAGCTGGGAAAAGATTGCCGGGACGGGATACGACGATCTGCTTGGCCTTGGCATTAGGATTAAATATGCAAGAAACAAAGCGTTTGCTGGGTTATCTCGGCTATGGCTTAGGCGAGCACATCAAACGCGATTTTATCATCATGTACTGCCTGGAGAAAGGTAAATCGCCGCTGGAAGTCAACTTAGTTTTGGAGAAGTGCGGGTTGCGTTTGTTGGGGCCCAATGATTAATTGTCTGGATGAATAATATGGACTATGTGTCCAGATCTACAGCTCCCTAGGTGTGCTACGATCAGCGCAGAACAGAAGGGAGCTGATTTAATGATGAAAATGTGCACAATGCGAGATGACAAGGATTTATGCTTAACCGTTTATAATGATGGCTTTGGTCTGGTTTCCGAACGGCGGGCGGTGAAGATGACTGGCGATGAGACCAGGATTCAGTATTTAGATGTGGCGCAACGGATGGAAGTAGAGTCTTTGCGGATTGATGGACTGGATGTCGCCGAAGTGAATTATGAATATGATCTGGTGGACAAGGCAGAGCTTCTGGACAAGTATGTTGGTGAAACAGTCTATCTTAAGGCGGAGGATCTTCCTGAGAGGCGGGAATGCCGGTTGTTATCGGCCGGAACGGGACTTATTCTAGAAGACATCGTGACCGGAGAAGTTCTGGTTGACCCTGAAGGGGAGCTGATTCTACCGAAACTACCGGACGGATTGCTTGCAAGACCGGCTCTGATCTTTCAACTTCGCCCTTGTGAAACTGAAGAGATTGGCATTTCTTATTTAACCAAGGGTTTATCATGGGAAGCCAATTATGTGGCGGAGCTTACGGAAGAAACTCTTGCCCTTGATGCCTGGGTTGAAATCCACAATGAGGCGGGGATAACCTTCTCCAATACGCGGTTAAAACTTTTGGCCGGCGAAGTGAACCGGGTACTTAAAACTCTGGATTTTGATAGGTGTGTGTATTCAGCAGTGCGTGAAGGAAATACCCCGGATTTTGAAGAAAAGGGCTTTTCCGACTATCACCTTTATACAATGCAGGGGACCACGACTTTAAAGGATAACCAATCGAAACAGGTCCGGCTTTTTGCTGCGAATAATGTGCCATATGGTCGTTATTATGAAGTGGCTCCATACTCTGAAGATGTCCGGATAGTCATTGAAATGAATAATAAGACCGAAGATGGCTTGGGAATGCCTTTCCCCGCCGGGACAGTCAAGGTCTATCAAAGAGATGAAACCGATGGCGGCTTAACATTTGTCGGTGAAGATCAAATCGGTCATACGCCAAAGGATGAAACAATCCGGCTCTATATTGGGGAAGCCTTTGATCTGCAGTGCGAAAGGAAATGCTTAAACAAGAGAAATGACCGGGGTATGCGTCGGGAAGAATGGCAGATTACTCTGAAAAACCACAAAGAAGAGCCGGCTTTAATCCAGGTCCTCCACAGGATTCTGGGCACGGCGGATGTGGAGAAGGCCTCCCATGCCTGGAAAAGGCCGAAAGCTGAAGAATTGATGTTTGAAGTAGAACTTAAGCCGGGTGCAGTCGAAAATGTTGATTTTACGGTTGTGGTTGATGAACGGATTCATGTAATCCGGCATATTGAAAAGGATAGGTCGGAATAAAATTCTGTATAATGGATATTGGCAGATTGTCCCACTCTCGCAAAAGGAGAAAGTATTGACCCTTTTGAAAGCAATAACCCCTCAAGATCGGCTTAAATGGCTGGAGACAATGTATAAGTATCCTTGTCAACCATCGTGAATCTTGGTTATTGCCCGATTAAAGATAAGGGCGATCAAGATGAGTTACTGTTAAAGCTATTATTGAAAATGTCAAATATTGATATGGCAAATTACAAATAAAAGAATATAGCTAAAATATGTTATAATTAATCCGAGGTGAGTTTATGAAAAACAATCCACTGGTCGCTCCCGTTTTAAAATGGGTAGGTGGTAAGCGACAGTTATTAAAAGATATCGGAAAATACATACCAAGCAAATATTCCACTTACTATGAACCTTTCTTAGGTGGTGGGGCTGTTTTATTTGCTCTTCAACCCAACAAGGCTGTAGTCAATGATATAAATGAAGAATTAATTAACGTATATACTGTGATCCGCGATCACCTCGAAGAGTTAATTGAAGATTTGAAAAAACATAAAAACGAAGCGGACTATTATTACGAAATTAGGGAATTGGACAGAGACAAAAAGAAGTATCATCAATTAAGTAACGTTGAGAAAGCTTCAAGGATAATTTATCTTAACAAGACTTGTTATAACGGCTTGTTTAGAGTTAACCAACAAGGGGAGTTTAATTCTCCCTTCGGGAGATACAAAAACCCTAATATAGTGAATGAGATAACTTTAAGAGCAGTGAGTAATTATTTTAATAAAGCTAAAATCACTTTTAAATGCGGAGACTTTGAAGAGGCAGTAAAAGGGATCAGGAAAGGCAGTTTTGTATATTTTGATCCACCCTATGATCCGGTTTCAGATAGCGCTAATTTCACTGGGTATGACAAAGGTGGATTTACTAGAGATGAGCAGGTAAGGTTAAAAAGATTATGTGATAAACTAAATAGTAGAAACATAAAGTTTTTGTTATCTAATTCAGCTACAGGCTTTATCTTAGACTTGTATAAGAATTACAATATTACTATTGTGAAGGCAAATCGGGCGATCAACTCGAAAGGAGATAAAAGAGGAGAAGTCAATGAAGTGCTGGTGAGGAATTATGAGTAACAGCAAAAATGAAGCCGCATGGAAGCGGCTTTTTGAAAAACATGAGATATTAGAAAAAATAGAAAAGTATGGTGTGTTTGAAATAAGTTCAAGCGAGATTAATAGGCTCAGAGAAGCAAGGCTGATGACCAAGTTTGATCACCGGAAGAATCTGCCGAAAATCTTTAAAAAGAACTACCTCTCTATTTTGCCAGTTACGAGAGGAAGCTATTTGATTTCCCAGTTTAAAGCATATAAAGATTTTGAGGAAAAAGAAACAGAAATAACAAAAGTGTCATTTCCGAGTCATATTGAGAGTATTGACTATGAAAATATAACAAGTGAATCAGCTGCTTTAAATTGTGCTTATGTTTCTGGCATATTAGCTGATTTTATTGGGGACGAAGAGATATTACCAACAGTTAGTGGGCGTATGAGTTCCGATGCTTTTGATTTTTTGATTCAAACACACTCTGGAAATGAAGTTCGGATTAATGTTAATAATTCCCAGGTCGAAATTGATGGAGGATTTGAGGGCTTGGAAACCCTCTCTTTAATTGAAGCCAAGAATTCTCTTTCAGATGATTTTTTGATTCGTCAATTATACTATCCTTACCGATTATGGAGTAAAAAAATTAGTAAAAGGGTTAAGACAATATTTATGACTTATTCAAATGGTATATTTACTTTCTATGAATATGACTTCCAAAACCCCGAGATGTACAACTCCCTTACTATGATTAAACAAAAGAAGTACAGCATCGAAGAAACAGAAATTAGCCTAGAAAACATATTAGAAGTGCAAAAAGCGACAAAGATTGTAAATGAGCCAGAAATTCCATTTCCACAAGCAGATTCTTTCAAGAGAATAGTAAATCTTTGCGAACTCTTAAATGAAAAAGAACTGAGTAGGGATGAAATAACTGCAAATTATGACTTTGATCCAAGGCAAACAAATTATTACACAGATGCCGGAAGATACCTGGGTTTAATAGAGAAGTATAGAGAAGACGGTCAGATAATATTCTCATTAACTGATGAAGGACGGAGATTATTGAGATTAAAATACATCCCAAGACAGTTAAAGTTTGTAGAATTGATTTTATCGCATAAAGCGTTTAATGAGACTTTCAAATTGTATATAATGCAAGGGTTTTTACCTTCCAAGGATGAAATTGTAGAGATTATGAAACGTAGTAATTTATATAATGTAAAGTCGGAAGATACATTTTATCGACGAGCATCTTCAATAGCAGGATGGATTAATTGGATATTAGAATTAACTAGACTATAATATATAACCTAGCGGTCCTAGCTTCATTTATCCCGGACCTCTATAACATGCTAAGGGATTATTTGAGACAGAATTGGCTGGGGTTTTAACATAAATAGCTTTTTCAAAAGATATATGGAAGTATTTACATATGAGTGATACAATTGGATAAATAAATAATATTTAGTAAGTAAATATATTTTGATTTTTTATTATCGGTATTCTTTTGCATAATGCAATAAAAGAAACTGATAATTTGAATCACAGAAAGTGAAAGTACTCATGGCTGAAAAAGCGGATTAATATTTAATGCGTACCTTGTAATTTAATTATTTTATTATTGGTTTACGGGAGGAAATCAATGACGATTGTTAAGATGCGGATTAATAATTTCAGAGGGATAAAAGAAAGTTGTTTACTTTTTCCTGGACATACAGTACTCGTGGGTGATAATAACACAGGAAAATCAACAGTACTGGAAGCTATTGATTTAGTTCTTGGGCCTGAACGGTTGTCTCGACGGCCAGTAATTGATGAACACGATTTTTATGCGGGTCAATATTTAGATAACGAGGGAAATCCAATTGAAATTTTTATCGAAATAATCATAGTTGATCTCAGTCTTGAACAACAGAGGCATTTTCGTAACCATCTTGAATGGTGGGATACTGTTAATAATGTATTAATTGATGGTCCTCCGCCTGAAGCAACGGATGGGGACGGTGTAGTTGCCGCTTTGCGACTAGCGTTCAAAGGAAGTTACGATGTTGAAGAAGATGATTTTATTGGAAATACCTATTTTATGTCACCAGAAAGAGAGGATGGAGCATTTGATCCTTTTGGTAAAAGAGATAAACGACTTTGCGGATTCCTATATCTTCGCACGCTTCGTACCGGTACTCGTGCTTTAAGTTTGGAGAGAGGATCGCTATTAGACATTATATTAAGGTTAAGAGAACTGCGACCACAAATGTGGGAAAATGTATTAGAACAACTTCGCGAGGTATCAGTTGCTAGCGATCCGGATATTGGCATATCAGAAGTTTTGGAGTCTGTCCAGACAGCAGTTCGCTCGTTGGTTCCTATAGAATGCGCGGATGCACCCACAATGCGTGTTTCACATTTGACTAGAGAGCATCTAAGGAAAATAATTACTGTTTTTTTGGGAACAGGTTCATTGCGCGATAATGGCACAGAATATGCCGCTCCTTTTCATCATCAAGGTACTGGTACGATTAATTTATTAGTTCTTTCGTTACTTTCAATGATTGCTGAGCTAAAACAAAATGTTATCTTTGCAATGGAAGAACCTGAAATAGCTACACCCCCACATACTCAGAAGCGTATAATAAATAGCATAATCTCTAAATCGGCACAAGCAATTTTTACCTCACATTCGCCCTATATTTTAGAAGAGTTTATTCCATCACATATTGTTGTAGTTAATAGAAAGAATGGGATATTAACAGGAACTCCTGCTCTATATCCACCAACAGTAAAACAGAAGATATACCGAGAAGAAGTAAAAAGGCGTTTTTGCGAATCATTGCTAGCTCGTCGTGTATTAATAGTTGAAGGAAAAACCGAGTATGATGCTCTTCCTGTTGCAGCAAAACGGTTACATGAATTACTTCCTAATGAATATACCACACTTGAAGGCTTGGGAATAGCAATTATTAATGCCGAGACTGATTCACAGGTTGCACCACTAGGGGATTATTTCCGTAGAATGGGTAAGACTGTATTCGCTGTTTTTGACAAACAAACTGAAGAGTCTAGAAATAACATTAATTCCGCAACTGACTATGCGTGGGAGGCTCCTGAAAAAGGATTTGAAAATGTTTTGGTAAACGGCTCGAGTGAAACAGCATTACGACGATATGCTGATTTTCTTATTAATAATAATGAATGGCCTGCACATCTTTCAACAATAAAGCCAACACCAGAAAAAACAGTTGAAGAATTGAAAACATCATTAAAAGAGTATTTCCAATGGGCAAAAGGTTCCGGTTCGGCAGCAGATTTTCTCAATCAATGTTCAGAAAATGAAATGCCTACATTTATTGTAGAAGTGCTAAAAGAAATCCGTATCATATCGAACTATTCCAATCAACCAGAAGTTCTGGACGAGGCTTCAAAAACGTAAAAGGAGCCAAAATTATGTTTGACCTATCAGATGAAAAACAAAAAGTATTGGATACATCAGGTAATCTCCTCGTGTTAGGGGGGCCTGGTTCAGGTAAAACTACTATAGCACTATTGAAAGCAAAGAAAATAATAGAATCTGGGACCCTTCAAAAAGGTCAATATGTCCTTTTTTTGAGCTTTGCACGATCTACAATATCGCGTGTAGAACAACATGCTAACATTGTACTTTCTAAGTCCATATCCAGCAACTTAGAAATTACTACTTACCATAGTTTCGCATGGACTATACTAAAGAGTCACGGATATTTATTATGTTCGAAAAAGCTCCGACTCCTACCTCCACATGAAGCGTCAGCTAGATTAGTGGATTACAATCAAGATGACGATAAAAAACAGGAAATAAATAGATTGTTTGAAGAAGAAGGCTTAGTGCATTTTGATTTATTTGCTCCTTTGTGTGCAAGACTTCTTAGTAAAAGCACAGCCCTTTCAACAATCATTTCGGAAACCTATCCTATAATTATTTTGGATGAGTTTCAAGATACTAATACAGATGAATGGGCATTAATAACTCAGCTCGGCAAGAAAAGCGATTTAATAGTTTTGGCTGATGCGGGTCAACGTATTTATGATTTTAGAGGGGCTGATCCTGCTAGGATTGGTCAATTTATTGAAGCGTTTCATCCTACAATATTTGACTTTGGTAATGAAAATAACCGAAGTGATGGTACTGATATTATCCAATTTGGAAGTGATTTACTTACAGGAAAAAACAAACACAAAAAATATAAAAATGTTCAGTTTAAATACTATCCAATTCTTAAAGAAAATGCTCATTTTTGTTTCCTAAAAATTGCTGTAATAGAAGCTTGCGAGAGATTAAAGTGTGAGAACAATAATGGATGGTCTTTAGCAT
>DUQR01000049.1 GCA_012837715.1 Bacillota bacterium
AATTGTGCTTACGGGGGCGATGATCCCCTATACCCTCAGAAACTCCGACGCCGTATTTAACCTGGGCTGTAGTTTAATGGCCGTACAGCTTTTACCGGCCGGGGTCTACATAACCATGAACGGAAAAGTATTTGCTTGGGACAACGTCAAAAAGGAGCGGGAGCGAGGGGTTTTTACCACAAAAGACTAATTGGACTTTCTGCGTTGTCCTTGGATTCAACATTCCAATACAATATATGGATAGCCTAATATTTATTGGTTACAACGCAAAAAGCTTCAATTGGCCGGGTTCAATAAAACCGCCGTTTTGGATGGTCGAACGGCGGTTTCGTTATGCTCTCCGGAGGGATGTTTTAACTAATACTTTCCTTTATAATCAGGGATTTTCAGTTTTTAGTAGGCATGGTGTTCTTCCGGCCGAGTCACATGAACCGTGCCCCGTGGATGTTCCGGGGGTGCATAGATGGAGTATAACTTAAGCGGCTGCTCACCGGTATTAATTAAGTTATGCCAAGTTCCGGCTGGGATCAGAATTACGTCATCCTCAGCGACCTGGCGTTGAAAAACTAAATTGTTGGGACAACTCCCCATTCTAACTACGCCTTGCCCTTGTTCGATCCGAATAAATTGATCAGTAAAGGGATGCATTTCCAGACCGATGTCGCTCCCCACATTAATGCTCATTAAGGTAAGCTGTAAATAGCATCCGGTCCATAAAGCGGTGCGGAAGTTTGTATTTCTGATGGTCGCCTCTTCAATATTGATCACAAAAGGTTCCGGTCCGTAATCCCTTAACTCCGGATAGCAAGGCGGTGGGGCAGGGGGAAAGGTATTATACATTTTGCTCCCTCCTTTAACGGATGATGATCATTATATGAATGCGCGAAAGGGAATGGTCTTGGGCAAGGGAAAATAGGCGCCAAGGTAATCAACGGAGATCGCTCCAAAAGGCGCATAACCCTTTCGGAACAAGTAGAGACTAAAGGGGAAGAGGATGAAGTTACAGGATCCAAGGAGCGGGAGGGCATAATTTGAAAGAAGGTTTTTTCGGAATAGAACCCATGGTCATTGAGAACCGTCAATTTGTCGAGTATGAGGAAGAAGATATTCAACGCCTTAATGACACCGAGGAGCAAAAATTTCTCGTAAATCCCCAGGTCAGTCGGGTTAAGGATAAGGTTGAGCATGAACTGGGCGAGGGACATTGGGAAAAACACTGGTTAACGATTGATCCTAGTGGACGGCGGGTCTATACCCATATTTATTATGGCGAAGAGCGGGCTTTGGCCGTGACCGCCGATGGTAAGATCATTAAAGAGATCAGTTACCGTTAAACTTAGCTAAGGTAAATATGGATTTTGCTCCAGTTGAAAAAGACCCGCGGGGGTCTTTTTTACTGTTAAAAAAGGGATAAAGAATTGGTTTCAGTCGTGCAGTCATGTAACGAACTCTTAATGAAAAATTATTGACAAATGTCAAGAATAAACTGCTTACTGGTGTATAATTAGAAATAGAAGCAAGAAAAAAAGTGAAAAGAAGACCCGGATCCCCAAGGCTCAGGGGCCTAAGGCGCACCAAGTTCCTTGGCGGCGAGTCAAGAAATAAGGGTGGCGCCAATGATCATAACTGCGGAAAGGGTGTGGGCAGTGAACAAGAAGCAAATAATCAAAATTACCGGAATGTCCTGCGCTTCCTGTGCGGCCAGGATCGAAAAGAAACTCAATAGCCTGGATGGGGTGAAACAGGCGACCGTCAATTTAGCCTTAGAACAAGCTACGGTCGAATATGATGATCAACTGGCCACTGTGGATCAGTTCTCTGCGGAGATTAAAAACCTGGGTTATGACGTCATCGAAGCTCCATCCGGGGCCCGGGTCGATCTGAACCTGGGCGGAATGAGTTGCGCGGCCTGTGCGGCGAGAATCGAGAAAAAGTTAAATTCGCTGGAAGGGGTAGAAAAGGCGGCGGTGAACTTCGCGACGGCGAAAGCAACGGTGAAATATGACCGGGCGCTAATTAAAGTCGCTGATTTGGTCAAAACCGTAGAAAACCTTGGCTTCCGGGCGACGCCGGTGGAACAAGTCACCCGGGATCAGGAAAAGGAAGTAAGAGAAAAGGAGATCAAACGACTCCGGAAGGAAGTTTGGCTCGCGGCGCTTTTAAGCTCACCGTTGCTCCTGGCCATGCTTTTAAGTCTGGTCGGGATTGATCTTCCCTTATTGCATAATGCCTATTTTCAGTTGGTTCTAACCACGCCTATTCAGTTTGGGATCGGTTTTCGCTTTTACAAAAACGCCTATTATGCTCTGCGGGCAAAAAGCCCCAATATGGATGTGCTCATCGCAATGGGCACTTCCGCCGCTTATTTTTTCAGTATCTATAATGGCTTTTTTGTCCCGGCTGCACCGGGGAAGATGCAAGCTCTTTACTTTGAAGCTTCGGCTGTGATTATCACCCTGATCCTACTGGGGAAATATCTGGAGGCGGTGGCGAAGGGGAAAACCTCCGAAGCCATTAAGAAGCTTATGGGTTTGCAGGCGAAGACGGCGCGGGTGATTCGGGATGGGCAAGAAGTGGATCTTCCCATTGAGGAAGTGGAAGTGGGCGACGTAATTAGCGTCCGGCCGGGGGAAAAAATACCGGTGGACGGGAAGATTATCGAGGGTAATTCCGCTATCGACGAATCGATGCTCACTGGGGAAAGTATACCGGTGGAGAAGAAAGTCGGGGATTTGGTGGTCGGGGCGACGATCAATCGCTATGGCGTCTTTAAGTTCGAAGCGACAAAGGTCGGTCGGGATACGGTTTTGGCGCAAATTATTAAAATGGTGGAAGAGGCGCAGGGGTCGAAAGCCCCGATCCAAAAGCTTGCCGATGAAGTCTCCGGGATCTTCGTTCCGGTGGTGATTGGGGTCGCGGTCGTTACCTTTCTCGTCTGGACACTGCTGGTCGGGGATTTGTCGGCGGCGATAATCAGCGCTGTTTCTGTATTGGTCATTGCTTGCCCTTGCTCCCTGGGACTGGCGACACCAACGGCGATCATGGTTGGAACCGGAAAAGGGGCGGAAAACGGTATTCTGATTAAAGGCGGCGAATACCTGGAGATGGCCTATAAGTTAGACACCGTGGTGTTGGATAAAACCGGGACCATTACCAAAGGTCAGCCGGAGGTGACCGATCTTTTCCCTTTGGGCGGGCTCGAAAAAGGACAGCTTCTCCGTTTAGCGGCTATTACCGAAAAAAGATCAGAACATCCCTTAGGGGTGGCGATCTATGAAAAAGGGAAAGCGGAGTTGGGAATGATACCCGATCCGGACCAGTTTGAAGCGCTTCCGGGCCGTGGGGTAAAGGCGGTTGTCGGGCAGCAAATGGTGTATATCGGGACCCGGAAGTTGTTGAAGGAACAAGGTGTTGACCTTGGTAGCGCGGAAGAGGTCGTTGCTAAGCTGGAGGATGAAGGAAAGACAGCCATGTTGGTGGCGATCGATCAACAAGTGGCAGGGATCATTGCCGTTGCCGACACACTAAAGGAAAATTCCAAGGAAGCCTTGGCTGAGCTGGAGTCGATGGGGATTGAGGTCTATATGATCACGGGCGACAACCGGAGAACAGCGCAGGCCATCGCGAAACAGGTTCGGATCGGAAAGGTGCTGGCTGAAGTCCTTCCGGAGCATAAGGCGGAAGAGGTGGAAAAACTAAAACAACAAGGGAAGATTGTGGCCATGGTCGGTGACGGGATCAATGATGCGCCTGCGTTGGCCACGGCCGATATTGGGATGGCGATGGGAACCGGGACCGATGTGGCGATGGAAGCAGCCGATATTACCTTAATGCGGGGCGATTTAAAGACCATTCCGGCCGCGATCCGGCTTTCCCGGCAGACCATGCGTAAAATCAAACAGAATTTGTTCTGGGCCTTTATCTATAACACCCTTGGGATCCCCTTTGCCGCCCTGGGCTTATTAAACCCGATCATCGCCGGCGCCGCCATGGCCTTCAGCTCGGTGTCGGTGGTCACTAACTCCTTAAGCTTAAAAAGGTTTAACCCTTATCAAGCCCCTGAAGCACCGACTTTTCAAGCCTGACCGGAAGCCTTTAGGGGTTTGAAAAACCGCTGTTCAGTGGTATATTTAGGGAAACTGTTGACTCCTTTCTCAATAATAATGTATAATCAAGGCATAAATAGCATATGCCCATAAACGAGGTGGTATGGTCTTGGCCAGGCCGGTAAAAAGGCGAAGAGTATGTGGTTTGCCGGAGTGTACCCGTTTTGGTCCTTTGGATTCAAGGGTAGATCCGGATCATTATATCCAGATGACCGTTGATGAGTATGAAACGATTCGCTTGATTGATCTAGAGCGCCTTACCCAAGAAGAATGCGCTCGGCAAATGAATGTGGCGCGTACCACCGTTCAGGGGATCTATAGCGAAGCGCGGAGAAAAGTGGCTGCCGCTTTAGTAGAGGGAAGAGTACTCTGGATTGAAGGCGGAAAATACCGCCTTTGCGATGGACATGTCCGAACTTGCGGTCATCGTGGTTGTCGGCGTCACCGGTGGGGACAAGGGTTGGGTGGTCACTAAATTTTAAAGTAAGCTAAGACAAAAGGAGCTAAAGATGATGACTGAAAATTGTAATCAAAACTGTAGCAGTTGTGGGGAAGATTGTGGGGAAAGAAAAGAAGCCCCCAAAAGGGATTTTGCGGAGAAGCCTCATGAGCTAAGCAAGATTAAAAAGGTTATTGGTGTGGTCAGCGGGAAAGGAGGAGTCGGCAAATCTTTGGTCACCTCGCTCCTGGCGGTCGCCATGAACCGCAAGGGGTATAACACCGCCATTCTTGATGCGGATGTGACCGGTCCATCCATCCCCAAAATGTTTGGCGTTAAAGAAAAGGCGAAAGGGAATGATCTGGGTCTTTTTCCCGTGAAGAGTAGAACAGGTATTGATCTAATGTCGATCAATCTGTTGTTGGAGAATGAGACCGACCCGGTGGTCTGGCGGGGACCCGTGATTGCGGGGGCGGTGAAACAGTTTTGGACCGATGTAATCTGGAACGATGTGGATTTCATGTTCATCGACATGCCGCCCGGAACCGGTGACGTGCCCTTGACCGTTTTTCAATCGATCGCGGTGGACGGGATTATCATTGTTACTTCTCCACAGGAGCTGGTTTCGATGATCGTGGCCAAGGCGGTAAAGATGGCGGAAATGATGAAGATTCCCCTGCTTGGGGTGGTCGAAAATATGTCCTATTTCCACTGCCCGGATAATGGCAAGGATTATCAAATCTTTGGGGATAGTCATTTGGAGGAGATTGCGGCCACGCACGAGCTGAAAGTCTTGGCCAAATTGCCCATTGATCCAAAGATTGCGGAAGCCTGTGATCAGGGGCAGATCGAATTTTTGGATGGTAATTGGCTTGACCCAATTAGCGATCAACTTAAAGGGTTACTTGGGGAAGGAGAAAACGAAAGCCGTAAGAATGTTTAGTCAAGAATTCAAGTCATCTGGAGAATACCATCCGGTTCCGGCTGGGTAATGCGGATCTCAAGGTAGAGGAAAGCCCTGATTGGTAAAGAATCAGGGCTTTGCTGTGTTTAGAGTAAGTATTTGGCACCAAGAGCCTAGTAATGGCTTATTATATCATAAAAAAAGAATACTGTGGGTGGTTGGTGATGAAGGATCAAAAAAATACCCTTGAGGTCAAGTTATTAATGATCCAAGGTAAGATTCATTCTTTACCGGTGGCTCCGTTTTTAAAAACATCCTTGCTTCAGGATATTGCTTTGGCCATTGCCAAACGGAACAATCCCGAAGCCGTGCTTGACATCCTTGGGGTCATGACTGGGAAACTTCTGAAAAGACCAACTTGTCAAAGGGGGATCGCCCTTTCTTTACTTCGCGATTTGGAAAGGCTGCAACAAAAACTTTTGCCGATCGTGGCGCGTAAAGGGAAGAAAAAGCCGGATCAGAAGGGAAAACCGGATTTAACGCTTCCTTTTGCCGGGAGTGCCGCTGCGGCCGGACCGGTCTTCAGTATTAACAATACCGGAACCGGGAAGGGTGGTGAATTTACCGGTGGTGACAGTAGCCCCGGTTTGGTTGGTTTCGGTGGCGAGAATAGCGGCTGTGGTTTGCAAGGGATCGGCGGTCCTCCCGATGGGAACGGCGTCTGTGGACAGGGGAGCGGAGCAGGAGCCGGGGTTGAAGGTATCGGGGGAACGCCGACGCTTGTTCCGTCGCTTTCGGTCACAGGTGGACCGGGCGTACGTGGGATCGGGGTTGATGTCACTTCCGGGGTACTGGATGCGGGCGTTGGCGGGGGTGAGGGCGTTACTGCGGTCGGGGGATCGGCGACCACTGCAGCTCAAGGGGCGAGCGCTAATGGTGGCGCTGCTTTTTCCGGTGTAGGCGGGAATGCAATCGCCACCATTGGTGATATCACCCATGCCGTCGCCGGAGCGGCCTTTATTGGTTTCGGCGGTGAGGCGCGAACGAATGGCAGCTTTTCAGTGGCCATTTCCGGTGACGGCGTTTCTGCACTAGCGGGTGTTGCTGTGACCACCGGAGTAAACGGGGCCACGGCGGACGCCGGTGACGGCGGTTTTTTCTGGGCTGGTGACGCTTTTACGACGGGAAATAATAACTCAGAAGCAAGAGGGGGGATCGGAGTAACCGGCCTCGGTGGGGATGCCGTGACTTCGGGGATTGGCTCATTAGCCAGGGGTGGATTCGGGTTAAGGGCACTTGGTGGCAGTGGAGAAAGCTCCGGCGCAAGCTCGGATGCGACGGGTGGTCATGGCGGTGTCCTTTCTGGCGGAGATGCCGAGTCGTCCGCCGCTAATGTGGCCATAACGGCCGGCAACGGGATAACCGTAGCGGGAGGAAATATTCTGGCGGCCGGTCCTGGCAGTACCATTACACCTGGTAATGGAGTGGTTGGGCAGGGAGGTAACGATGAGACCGGAACAGTCCCCGGCGGCCATGGGATTGTTGGGATTCCGGGAACCGGATCGGTACCGGGTCTGGCTGGCTTGTTCAACGGCAATGTTCAGGTTAATGGTGACTTTACGGCAACCGGTGCGAAGGCCTTCAAGATTGACCACCCGCTGGAGCCGGAAAAAAAGTATCTTTGCCACGCGGCGGTCGAATCAGCCGAGCTGAAGAATTTCTACGATGGCCTTGCTGTTCTGGATGAAAAGGGCGAGGCGGTCGTGGAAATGCCCCCCTGGTTTGGCGCGCTGAATGAAAAGTTCCGGTATCAATTAACTCCTCTTGGTTTTATCCCCCATCCGCTCTATATCGCCGCGGAACTTGAAAACAATCGCTTCCGGATTGCCGGGGGTTCGCCCGGTCTCAAGGTCTGTTGGCAGGTAACCGGGGTGCGCAAGGACGTTTATGCTCAAAAAAGCGGTTTTCAGGTGGAGGTTCCTAAAGCCCCGCATGAACAAGGCTGTTATCTCAGCCCCGACTTTTATGGGGAAGCCCCGGAGAAAGGGCTTTTTGCCGGCATAAATTCCCGTTCTAACCCCAGCCGGGAGGAGATCAGGGAAGAGGCAAAAAGAAAGAAGCGGAAATAAGAAGGATGATAGAGATTATTGTAAAATATTAATAATGCCACCACGAAGTGGTGAAAATATGAAACCGGGTGAGTTGACGAGCCTGGGCGGCCTGTTCTATTTTCGATGCGGGTAACTGCCGAGGACCTTTTTCCAGCCGTTGGTCGCCCGTACTGTTTGCTCCACTTGGTGTAAGGCTTTTTTCAGTCCTGGCTCGGATTTGTGGCCGACCATTTCGAAAAGGAGCACATAATCCTGGGGGCGCACTTTATAGGGGCGGGACTGGACAAAAGTCAGATCAATCCCATTTTCCGCAAAAAAACTGGTAATTACGTGCAATTGTCCGGGACGGTTCACGCCAAAGCGGACGGCCAGTAAGGTCCGGTCATTACCGGTGGGTGGGTGATCGGATAACCCACAGACAAAAAACCGGGTTTCGTTATTGGCATAATCGGCCAGGTTTTCATGGAGAATATTCAAGCCGTATTCCTGGGCTGTCCTGGGAGAGCATAAAGCGGCTACGCCTGGCTCTTTGGTGGCGGTTACCGCTGCTTCCGCGGTGGAAGCGACCGGGATCTGTAAACAGGTGGGAAACAGTTTATCCAGGTTATGCGCGCACTGGTTGAGAGCGGAGGGGTGGGAAAAAATCTTTTCTACCTTTACCGGATCTTCCATCCTTCCTGCTAGCACGTACTTGATATTAACATGGACTTCATCGCTGACTTTGACGAAATCATGGAATTCGATCAGAGCGTCAAAAGTGAGGCCGATGATCCCGTCCACCATGTTTTCCGCCGGTAAGACCGCCCGCTCCGCCTGGTAGGATTCGACCGCTTGGAGGCAGTCATAAATATTGGCGAACATGATTTTTCCCGGCGCATTCCCGCCGGTAATCCGTTTCTGGTAAAGAAGGGATGCTTCTTCCGAAAACGTTCCTTTCGGTCCCAGAGTTACGATCCGCAAGCTGATGACCTCCTAACCTTTCTCCTTCCTTTTGCTCCAGGGTTTTAAGTAATTTACCACATGCCAACTGTTTTTTCAAGACAATCAACATATTTCGGCTGTGGCTTTTTTTATAGTCCGAAGTTAAGATTGATCCGGGGTTAAGTTTAATAAATGAAAGAAGGAGATATCCTAAGTTAACAGAGAATTTTTGAAAGAGCTTCGGTTTATGCAGAATAAACGCGGCTTCTGGTGTCCCGATGGGCGCTGGGATGAATCAAACTTTTTGTGATGGAACCAAAAAGAAGAGGCCAGTGATATATTGTATTGGATTTGTTAAATCAAAGGACAACGCAAAAAGCCCAAACAGGGAAAGACAGAGGGTAGAGAAGGAGGTTATTGCATGAAGTTCGGGAGGACGCGAAGGGCTCTCCGGGTCACATTCATCGTCCTTATCTTGTGGCTTGTGGCTTTTGTTCCAACTATCTTTGGGTTGGAAAGTGTGACGACGCCTACCACTTTACCGGAAGGCTTTGTTTACGTGGATGAAGTGATTCCCGATCTAGTCCAAGAGATCAGGTATTATGGGACCAATAATTTCATGGGGCGACCAGTCGACGGCTACAATACAAACCGGGCGATTTTAACCCATAGGGCAGCGCAAGCCCTTCGAAAAGTGCAGCAGGAATTAAGCGGGAAGGGTCTGGGGTTAAAGATCTTCGACGGCTACCGGCCGACGCGGGCGGTTGATCATTTTCTCCGCTGGGCGGCGGATCCGAACGACCATAAAATGAAGGAACAATATTATCCGGATTTTGAGAAGAAGGATTTATTTAGATTGGGGTACTGGGGTACATAGCTACCAGATCCGCCCATTCCCGGGGCAGTACGGTGGATCTTACGGTGATTCATCTCGCGACCAAAGAAGAGTTGGATATGGGCAGTCCCTTTGATTTTCTCGGACCGCGCTCCCGGTATAACAGCCCGTCAATCAACGAGGAACAATTCAAAAACCGAAAACTCTTAAGGGATCTGATGGTAAAATACGGTTTTGTCCCGTATAATGAAGAGTGGTGGCATTTTCGCTTAAAAGACGAGCCTTTTCCCGATACTTATTTTAATTTTGTGGTTGAATAATCCTTGAGTGGACAGGCCAGCAAGTCCTTTTGCGGAGCAAAGAACCGGTATGTTACATAAACGTCGTCCGATAATAATCCACAATGTTCAGGAGGTTATTGGGGAATGGAAACCAGAATTGCTGCGGTTAGTATAATTGTGGAGCATCCCGATGCGGTGGAAAAGCTCAACAATATCCTGCATGAGTACAACAGTTATATCATTGGTCGGCTCGGGGTGCCATACCGGCAACGGGAAATCTCCATTATTTGTGTGGTGATGGATGCTCCCAACGAAGTGATCAGCGCTTTATCCGGGAAACTGGGGATGCTGCCTAATGTGATGGCCAAAGCGGTATACTCAAAACCTTTTCCAAAGGAGTAGTGAACATGGCTGCTCGTTGCTTGTTGGAAAGCCACGACAATTGTATTGAAAACGTCCCAATTTTCAGTAATTTATCCCCTGATGAAAGGCAAGAAATCGCCGGGATCACTAAGTAGTAAGCAGTGGCGAAACGGAGAAGACCGATCAAGGATGAAAAAGGCTTGATGGGTCTTTTCATGTTAACTATAGATTAAGAAACCCCGCTCCTTCAATCTTTTACCTTGATTAGCTTTACTTTCCGGCTAAACTTACTTAAAATTGAAAGGGCAAGCTTTCTCTATCCTGGACGCCGGATATGGTTAATAAAGGATTCAAGATCGGCGGTCCCAAAAACGATGAATTGAACCATACTTGCTTTCGGGTACGGTTACACTAACAGAGGAGGGACAGCATGACAGTTTTATTTTTTGATTTTATAGAGCAGTTACTATCCACTCCGGCCCTTTTGGTGACTACGGTTTTAACTTTAGGGGTAATCTTGGTTAATGGTTGGACCGATGCACCAAATGCGATTGCAACATGTATTTCCACGCGCTCGATGGGACCACGGGCAGCGATTGTGCTGGCTGCCGTCTTTAATTTTCTTGGTGTGTTTGTGATGACCATGCTTAACGCTACGGTCGCCCAGACGATTTATAAGATGGTGGATTTTGGCGGTAACTCCCACGAGGCTTTGGTGGCTTTGTGCGCTGCACTGCTTGCCATCGTATTATGGGCTACCGCCGCTTGGTGGTTTGGGATTCCTACTAGTGAAAGCCATGCGTTAATTGCCGGGCTTTCCGGAGCGGCGATTGCCCTCCAAGGCGGGCTTTCCGGGATTAACTTCCAAGAATGGATGAAAGTCATTTACGGATTGGTCTTATCTACCGGCATGGGTTTCGGTACGGGGTGGTTGGTGGTTAAGTTGATCGAAAAAATCTGCTCCCGGATGGACCGGAGAAAAACCTTTAGCTTTTTTAAAAACGCTCAAATTACCGGCGCTGCGGGTATGGCCTTTATGCACGGGGCTCAGGATGGCCAGAAGTTTATGGGCGTTTTTATGTTGGGGATGTTTTTAGCTCAAGGGCAGGCTAATGTGACCGCTTTCCAGATTCCGGTTTGGTTAATGCTCCTGTGTTCGTTGGTAATGTCGCTGGGGACGTCCATCGGGGGACTCCGGATCATTAAATCGGTCGGGATGGATATGGTAAAGTTAGATAAACACCAGGGATTCTCTGCTGATTTGGCAGCGGTCCTCTCTTTGCTCACGGCTTCGGTAACCGGAATTCCGGTAAGCACTACTCATACCAAAACAACGGCGATTATGGGGGTGGGCGCCGCCAAACGCTTATCATCGGTAAACTGGGGAATTGTCAAAGAGATGGTGATGGCCTGGGTTTTGACTTTCCCTGGTTGTGGGTTGATCGGTTTTCTGATGGCGGTATTGTTTATGCGCCTCTTTTAGTAAAGAAGGAACGGATCTATTTACGAAAGGAGTAGATGGTAGATGGCTAACAAAAAGAATGAATATTACTTTACCACCTTTGCCCAATTGGTCCAGTATTCCTGCGATGCGGCGGTCCTGTTAAGCCAAATTATTAATGATTTTCACGCCGAGGAACTGGAAACGAAAATGGACGAGATGCACGAGATCGAGCATGCCGGTGATAAGGGACGTCACGTGATGATGAAACAGTTGGCCCGGGAGTTTATTACCCCTATTGAACGGGAAGATATCGTTTCCCTGGCTGATGCGATTGATAATGTAACCGATACGGTTGAAGATGTCTTGGTCCGGATATATATGTTCAATTTTACGGTAATACGGGAAGATGCGATTAAAATGGCGGCGATTATTGTTAAATGTTGTGAAGCGCTGAAGGAAGCGGTGGTGGAATTTGCCAAATTCCGGAAGTCCCAAACCTTACATAGCCTCATCATTGAAATCAACCGGTTGGAAGAGGAAGGGGACGCTTTGTTTGTTAAAGCTACCCGGAACCTTTTCGTGAATGAAAAGGATCCCGTGCAAATTATGGCTTGGCGGGAAACCTTTGATTATATGGAAAAATGCTGCGACGCCTGTGAAGAAGTCTCAGAAGTAATTGAAAGCGTAATGATGAAGAATTCATAACTTTGGGGCTCGACGGTTGATACCGATGGGGGCGACGACGAGATGGAAAAACTGATCATTGATGATCTTGAGATCGAAGTGGTCCGGAAAAAGATTAAACACCTCTACTTATCGGTGTCTCCACCTGCCGGTAATGTCCGTATGACCGTCCCGGCGCGTCTGGATCATGAAACCATCACTTTTTTCGCCCGTTCCAAGTTAGCCTGGATTAAAAGACAGCAAGCAAAGATCCTCGCCCGGCCGTGCCCCCCGGTTCTGGATTATGTTCATGGGGAAACCCATTATTTTTTTGGCCGCCCTTATAGATTACAGGTACTGGAAACCACTAGTCGACAACGGGTGGAGTACAGCGCCGATCAGGGTCTGATTTTATATGTCCGGCCAAACAGCACGAAAGAGCGACGACAAAAACTTTTAAACGACTGGTACCGCCAGCAGTTAAGAGCGGCAATCCCAACTTTTCTTGAAAAATGGCAAAAAGAAATTGGAGTTACCATTGGCGAATGGGGCATTAAACGGATGAAGACAAAATGGGGGAGTTGTAATCTTCAAGCCCGCCGGATCTGGCTCAATTTGGAGCTGGCGAAGAAAAGCCCCCGTTGTCTTGAGTACATTATCGTCCATGAATTAGTTCACGTGCTGGAACGAAAGCATAATAACCGGTTTTATGGTTATTTGACCAAGTATTTACCGGACTGGAAGGAGATCAAGAAAGAGTTAAATAGCTAATTATCCTTGGCCCGTTGTCCAATAGGCTTTTTGCGTTGTTTACCCCTCCCGCGGGAGGGGGCTTTTTTTGCAAAGAATTGTCGAACAAGGAAGGAAAAAGTAAAACAAAGTTAGAATTATATGTAAATAAGGCCAAATATAAGTAAAGAATAGCAATAATAGGCAGGGTGGATGGAGTGAAGAATCCCGATGCGACTTGATATTTCGGTATTTAAAATTAAAAAGGTTTATATTTGGTTTTATTCTTACTTTCTCTCGATCCTTATTACATGGATTGTTTATATGACAGGAGGAACAAATAAAGTTTACGCCAATTTGATGTATATCCCCATTGCCATTATGGCGTCTACCCACGGGAAGCGGCAAGGGGTGATCCATGCGGTAGTAAGTGCCTTGTTAATCGGGCCTTTTATGCCCTTAGATACTGTTATGCATCTTAATCAGCCTTCGATTAACTGGACGGTAAGATTGATCACCTATAGCGCCATAGCCTTTGTCATCGGTTTTTTTGCCGATTTCTACCGGCAGGAGTTTGAAAAGAGAGTGAAAAAGGAAAAAGAGATTGCCGATACCCAGATGGCAATGGTTTATTCTTTAGTTAAGCTAGCCGAATCAAGGGATGATAATACTGGGGTTCATATTGAACGGGTGGCTAAAATATGTCAACAGCTGGCCCGTAATTTACAGCGCCGCGATAAATACCGGGGTTATATCAATGATAGTTATATTCAAAAGATTACGGAATTAAGTCCGTTGCATGATATTGGTAAGGTGGGAATCCCCGATCAAATTTTGCTTAAACCCGGTCCTTTATCGGCGGAAGAATATGAGCTTATGAAGACCCACACCACGATCGGGGCCAAAACCCTCATGGAAGTAAAGGAGAAGTTTCCGGATCACCGGTTTTTAGAATTGGCGATTAGTATAATTAGATTCCATCATGAAAAGTGGGACGGCACCGGATATCCGCTTGGTCTGGCAGGAACCACTATCCCTTTATCCGCCCGGATCATGGCCATTGTCGATGTGTACGACGCCCTACGGTCAAAGCGGGTATATAAGGATGCCATCTCCCATGAAGAAAGTATCCAAATTATCCGGGAGGGGAGTGGTAGTTTTTTTGACCCGGATATTGTCGAGGCTTTTCTGGAAATTCAAGCCGAGATTGGGGCGATCTTTGACCAATATGGGGAAGAAGAGCGGGCACCGGTAAGATGGCGGTGCAAAAAGGCGTACAGACAATGAGAAGAGTCGGCTGGAGAATAAGGTTTAAAACGGGCTGCCGGATCCTAATCCTCAGCGAGTTTAATGGAGCAAAGGTGGCACCAGCGCTTGACAAAGAGCCTAAATTATGTTAAATTTTATTTAAAACGATTTAAGTTACATTTTACTTGTTAGCTATTAAAGGATGAACGTTATTTTCCGCTGGGGAAAATTTTTTTAATTACCATTTTTAAAACGTTTTAAATAGCCAACGCCAAACGCCGGGTGTTCCGAAACTCAATGGGGTTGTGGTAGGCTTCGTTCCTAGCTCGTCGGGGAAGATCGAAGTAAACAAAGCGCGTCAGGAAGGAATAGAAAACAGTGGTGACAATTAAAGATGTGGCTAAAGCGGCTGGGGTTTCACCGGCCACCGTTTCTTTGGCTTTGAATAATAACGATAAAGTGAACCGGGAAACAAGAAAACGGGTGCAAGCGGTTGCTCGATCCTTAAATTATATCCCCAATGCCCGAGCTAAAGCTTTGGTTGAGAAGTCAACCAAAATAATTGGTCTGGTCATTCCTGAGATCCATAATCCCTTCTTCTCCGAAATGGCTCAGGCGATCAAGGATTATTTACAAGACTCGGATTACAGTATTATTCTTTGTGGGACGGATAACAATCCGGACTTGGAAAGTAAATACATCAATATGTTCAAAGGCGGTCTGGTTGACGGGGCGATTTTCAGCTGTATAACCAATGTCAACAATGAAGTCGTTCATGATCTGGCCCGGAACTACCTCCCCCTGGTCTACATCGATCGGGTTGCTGAAGATGAAGAAGTAATTCCGATGATCAAATCGAATTTGGCAGAGGGGGCTTACCAATTAACAAGACATTTGCTGGACTTGGGCCACCGGAAAATCGCTTTTATTGGGCGGACCGATGAAGAAAGGTTCCAAGGCTATCTTAAGGGGATGCAAGAAGCCGGTTGTCCGGTGATCGAGTCTTATATTTTTGATCAAAGCTACACTTTTGACCAAGGGATTGCGGCGGGGAAAACCTTGCTTACGCTACCAGAAAAGCCAACTGGGGTGGTCTGTTTCAATGACGAGGTAGCCCTTGGGTTAACCCAGTTTATGGTTAAAGCCGGGCGGAAAATACCGACCGATCTCTCGGTCTGCGGGATTGATAATACGGTATCCAGGTATTATAATCCGGAGATTACCACTATTGATGTGCCCAAACAGGAAATGGGGAGAACCGCGGCCCGGCTTTTGCTGAAGATGATTAAGGGTGAAAAAATTCGAGCGGAAGAGCGTTTTATCCATTTTCCGGTTACTCTCATCAAACGGGATTCGACAGCGCCGCCTAGGTAGTCGCTCCCCCGGCAAGCTGGGGCCAGCGAAAAGATGAAAATCAGTCGTACCCCAAAATGTCAAACCGAAGGTAAGCAAGGACAGAGGAGAGGAGATGACAAAGATGGGAAAATATCAACCGATTAACCCTAAACTTCCCCATTTAATTCACGGGGCGGATTATAATCCTGACCAGTGGCTGGACCGGCCGGACATTTTGGCGGATGATCTTCGCTTGATGAAACTGGCCAATTGTAATGCCATGTCGGTGGGGATTTTTGCCTGGGCGGCGTTGGAACCGGAGGAAGGGAAGTTTAATTTTGAGTGGTTGGACCGGATCTTGGACCAGTTGGCGGCGGACGGCATTTATGCGGTGCTGGCCACTCCCAGCGGAGCCCGGCCGGCCTGGCTTGCCCAAAAATACCCGGAGGTTTTACGGGTTGACGCCGACCGGAGGCGGATTTTGTATGGCAATCGACATAACCATTGTTATACTTCGCCGGTTTACCGGGAAAAAGTAAAGATCATCAACACGAAACTGGCGGAAAGATATAAGGAACACCCGGCTTTGCTGGTTTGGCATGTTTCCAATGAATATGGCGGTGAATGCCATTGTGACTTGTGCCAGGAAAAATTCAGGGAATGGTTACAAGTGAAGTATCAGACACTGGACGCCTTAAACCATGCATGGTGGACGGCTTTTTGGAGTCATACCTATACCGATTGGTCCCAGATCCAGTCGCCGGCCCCCCATGGTGAGCAATCCATCCATGGCCTTGCACTCGATTGGAAACGGTTCGTTACCCACCAGACGATCGACTTTTTTAAAGCTGAAAAGGCGCCGCTCAAAGCAATTACACCGGAAATTCCGGTGACCACCAATTTTATGGGCACCTATCCCGGACTGAATTATTGGAAGTTTGCCAAGGAGCTTGATGTGATCTCATGGGATAGTTATCCCCGCTGGCATGGGGAAAAAGCCGATTGGCAGACGGCGGCCGAGGTGGCTTTTGTTCATGATCTGAACCGCAGTTTGAAACAGGGAAAACCGTTTATGCTCATGGAAAGCACCCCCAGTATGACCAATTGGCAGATCGTTGCCAAGAAAAAGCGGCCGGGGATGCATTTGTTGTCATCGCTCCAAGCAGTGGCGCATGGCGCTGATACCGTTCAGTATTTCCAATGGCGGAAAGGCCGGGGAGGAGCGGAAAAATTCCACGGGGCAGTGGTGGACCATGTCGGGCATGAGCAGACCAGAGTCTTCCGGGATGTGGCGGAAGTGGGCGCGGTCTTAAAAGAGTTGGATCCCGTGCTCGGTACCACCGTGGAAGCGGAAGTTGCTCTGCTCTTCGATTGGGAGAACCGTTGGGCGTTGGAAGAGGCGATGGGACCCCGGCAGGAGAAGAAATACGAGGAAACTTGCCACCGGCATTACTTTCCCTTTTGGTCCCGGGGCGTTCCGGTTGACGTGATTAATGCGGATCAGGATTTCTCCCGTTACCGCTTGCTTGTTGCCCCCATGCTTTACATGGTCCGACCGGGGGTGGGGGAACGGCTCGCCGATTTTGTGGCCAAGGGCGGAACTTTAGTCGCCACTTATTGGTCGGGGATTGTGGACGAGAATGACCTCTGCTTTTTAGGGGGGGTTCCCGGACCGTTACGGAAGACACTGGGGATCTGGGTGGAAGAGATCGATGCGTTGTATGATGGTGAGGTAAACTATGTCTCGATGTTGGACGGAAATGCTTTAGGATTAAAAGGGGAGTATAAGGCCAGGGAATTATGTGATGTGCTTCATCTGGAAACTGCCCAGTCGCTTGCGGTCTACAAGGAGGACTATTATGCCGGACGCCCGGCCCTTACCGTTAACCGTTTCGGTCAAGGGGAAGCTTATTATCTGGCTTCCCGGAATGAGGATTGTTTTCTTGGCGACTTTTATCACTGTCTGATCGAAAAAAATAATATTAAACGGGTCCTCCCGGCAGAGCTGCCGGTAGGGGTAACCGCCCAGGTTCGCACGGATGGGCGTCAGGAATTTGTGTTTGTCTCTAATTTCACCCCCGAAAACCAGGTCGTGGATTTGAAGGACCAGGAATTCAAAGAGCTACGGACCGGGGAAAGGATCCGGGGGAGCTTGACACTGGCGTCCTACGGGGTTAAAATTCTTGCCCGTAACCGGACGTGAGCGACTACATAAGTTTCTATGGAGGAGCCTTCAACCTTTTTCCTTGAATGATGAGGGAGCGGTGGTCACCGTTCCCTTTCTTTATAGGTGTATAGTAAGTTGACAGGAGAGCGATGCTTCTGCGTGTTCTTTGCTTTAATAATTCCGGTACAGTATATTGGTGGCCTGATTCAAGTCAAACTCTATATAGAAAGTTTAGATCATGCCTTATCTTTCTACAGTAAAAAAATGTTATAATATATTAAGTGATCAATTGGACGGAGAAGATTTATGGATAAAATCAAATATTCTAGTCTAATTTGTTTTTTTGTGCTTATCCTTGCCTTTATTCTGTGTGGCCCGCGGTTGACCGGGCTTTCTCTGCAGGAGTTGCTAAACTATACACCGGAATCCCCGGTTTTGGCCGCTTTAGTCTTTCTTGGTTTGTACTGTATAAAAGCGTTCGTGATGTTTATTCCATTGACCGTCTTATACATCGCCGCCGGAGTGATTTTTCCCTGGTGGTGGGCGATCATTCTGACCTATCTTTGTTTAGCGGTCGAGTCTACACTTGGTTACTTTTTAGGTCGGCGGTTAGGACGCCATCGCGTGCAACAACTGGTCAGCCGTAGTGATTACGGAAAAAAATTGATGGAATTTGGCACAAACCACAGTATCTTTAGTTCTTTTATCATCCGTTTAATACCGGGACCGCCCATTGAATTGACCAATATGTTTATTGGGACTACTGAGATCAAGTATCATCATTTTCTGGTTGGAACCTTATTGGGGTATACTCCGGGATTGGTTCCCCTTGTTTTAATGGGCAAAGCAGCCACCGATCTTTGGTCGCCTCACTTTCTCATTCCCTTTGTTTTTTGGGTTGTGATGATAATTTTCTTTTCAATCGTAGGTGGTTATGTATGGCGGAAAAAGCGGAAAAGAAGATTGCCGGAATAATACGCCTTCCCGTTGTAGGACTTATCGTTCTGGCTCAGATTTCCCTGTTGGCTAGATACGGTTGGAAAGACTGCCTTTAACAGAGGCAGTCTTTTGTCGGTAAAGTTTCTCCGGTGACGCTAAAGATTGTTCCTTTATGGGCGACACAACGGAAAAAGATTTACATATCATATCAATACCCCTAGATCCACCGAAAGGTGAGTGAAAGGAGGGAAGATCTTGGAGCAAAATTCTTATCCGCCGTATAAGCCGGCACCCCGTTATTTACATTGTAAAACCGATAGCATCCTCAGTTGTGGGCATGGGATCGATGGCCGGGCCCGCCCGGTGCAAGTGGACACGGAAGGCGCAGTCAGTGTCTTGCCAAATGCGGCCACTTATGCGCAGGCGGGATGGCTCTTTTCGATCAATCATACTAATCTCCTGCCGCCGGACGGACAGTTTTTAGCTTTTACTTTTGAAAACCCGGTGGCCAATGATAAAGTTATGTATCTGGAGCAGGTTTCGGCTGGGATCTTTGTCAATGAGGTAGTAGGCGTACGCGTCAACAACGAAGAAACCATAGAGCTTGTGGTGGCGCAGACCCCGCAGGTGCAGGATGTGGACGAAACCTTGACGCCGGTTAATAATCTGCTTGGTTCACCAAACGCCAGTACCTTACTGGTACGGACGGTAGATGATTTTAACTTAGGTCCTATTCTCTTTCGGGCAATCCATCCCAGCGGTGAGCTTACCCAGGATTTCCGGGGCCGGATTATTCTACCGCCTGGTTACATTTTACTGATTTATGTAATCAGCCGGGTAACCAATATCAGCAATGGCCAACTTACCGCCACGGTTACCTGGTGGGAACGGCCGGTTGGGAAAAAGAACCGGAAACGGAAGCCAATGCCCCAAGGAGAAGGTGAGCAGGAAAAGGTAATAAAGGAAAAGGGTAATTAAGAAAATAAGTACAGAATGCTTTGTTTATCGTCCACCCCATGTGGACTTTTTTTATTTTTGGCATGGGAACTTTGATCAATTTTCGCTCATGATTACCGGGAAAAGGATTGGGTAGTTGCTCACTTCAACCAGTTGAGGCCAACGAAAGGGTGAAAATATGCTGTACGGTACTTGCGAAGGCAAGTCATCCAGACGAGCGACGAGTAGCGCGCGACGAGCGTATTTTCTAAGGAACATGGCAGGTATAAGCAACAGGATCAAGAATATAATAAGGCAACATTTTTAGGATTAATTTTTTGTGTTCTCCTTTGCCGTAATAATCCCAATCTAATGGTCTATCATTAAACAGAAAAAGCTTTATCAAGCGGAGGGACAAGCCAAGGGGAAGCTGGCGCCAGCGGGGCGGATTTGGTTTTGTCATGATCCGCTTACCTTGAGAGGTCAGGGATTCGGAAGGGAAGAAAAGACCAGGAGGAAAGAAGGAGTGGAAGCGGATGTCTTTCGTGGAATTGCTTAAGGCGGTCTTTTTAGGGATTGTGGAAGGAATAACGGAATGGCTGCCGATTAGTAGTACCGGCCATTTAATTTTAGTGGAGGAATTTATTCGCTTAAAGGCTTCGGCGGCTTTTAAGGAGATGTTTACCGTTGTTATCCAGTTGGGGGCGATTTTAGCGGTAGTCCTTTTATACTTCCGGAAACTGAACCCTTTTGCCGCGACGAAAACAACAGAAGAAAAAGCAGCGACGTGGCGAATTTGGTTTAAGGTGATTGTGGGTGTACTCCCAGCCGGGGTGGTCGGGATCTTATTTGACGACTGGCTGAATGAACATTTCTATAACTACTGGACGGTCGCGTTAATGCTGATTCTGTACGGGGTGCTTTTTATTCTGGTTGAGAATCGGAATAAAGGAAACGAAGGGAAAATCAAGAGTTTCGAGGCCCTTTCCTATGGGACCGCTTTTCAAATCGGTCTTTTCCAGGTCTTATCCTTAATTCCCGGAACCTCCCGCTCGGGAGCGACCATTTTGGGGGCGATCATCCTTGGAACGTCGCGGAGTATAGCGGCGGAGTTTTCATTTTTCTTATCGATCCCAGTTATGTTTGGGGCCAGTTTCTTAAAGTTGCTCAAATTCGGCTTTGATTTCAGCGGGCTGGAGCTGGCCATTCTGTTAGTAGGCATGATTACCGCCTTTTTTGTTTCGGTGCTTGCCATCCGTTTTCTCCTTGCCTATATCAAGAAAAATGACTTCAAAGCCTTCGGTTGGTACCGGATCGTGCTCGGGCTCTTTCTGATCGGTTTCTTTGTCTTGGCCCGGTAGTGCCGCTGGCTTCCGACAGCTGGAGCCAAGGGATCAAAATCGAAGCCAGGTGGGGCGAGAAGCCCCATGCGTGCGGAATCCTGCCACGTTTTGAAATCGAAATCAACCTTCAGGCAGAATAGTTGGCATGAGTAAAAGTGACATGAAAAAGAGAACGGAGGAGAGGCCGACATCCTGTCGGCCTCTAGATATGTAGGGGCGACTATAAAAACAGGCCATTCCCGCTTCTGCGCCGATTGGCTAAAAAGCAAGCTTAAAACCGGCAACATCTACCAATTATGTAAAGCGGAAAAATCAGTGAAAAAAGCGAAGTTGCGGATAGAATCAAGAAAGAGAATATAAGTAAATTTGTTAATACACAGGTCAAAGATTCTGTTTCTCGAAGATGAACGCATCGTGAATTATAGCTCGCGCAAAACTGCGTCCACGATCAAGTTATCAATTTTTGCTTTGTATTCTTCATACTCCGCTCTGGTCTTTACCGTCCAACCGAGCAGCGGGACTCCCAGCTTCCTAAACATTTCCAGTCGGCCTGGGGAGAGATTATTTATTTCATAGGCGATAAAATGGGGCCGACTGATGATGTTTAAGAGCATATTCTCTAAAAGTACCTTCTTATACCATGGTAAACGGGTTGTTCCGGCATATTCCACGTCGTAATCACTTACTTCGAAGCTACCGGCGAGCTGTCCCCGGACAACTTCTGGGGCATGTTGGCGGAACCATTGGACCGTGAAGGGGTTAAAGGACTGAATCGCATATTTCCCCTGATAACCTTTTAATTCTTCATAGAGCAGGCGTTCCATCTCGCCAACCTTTCCCTCATTTTTGATCTCAATCAATAGTGGAACCTGACCGGCGACCAAAGTAAGGACTTCACGGAATAAGGGGATTGTTTCCGTTGACCCGAAAAGCTTATATTTGGTTAGCTCTTCATAGGTCAATTCATGCAAATACCGGTCAACCCCTAAGCCACGTCGGAGTTTTTTGTCGTGGTAGACGACGAGTTTCTGGTCTTTGGTCATGGCTACATCCAATTCGATGATAAAACCCTTTTCGATGGCGCCTTTAAAGGCTGGCATCGAATTTTCAGGGACCTTTATATTATCATCATGTAAACCCCGATGGGCGATTAATCTGTTTTGTAGCCAAGCCAAATCGCTTGGGTTGCCCATTACTTCCACGGTCTTTGGCAGTCTAAAAAAGGCGTAGAGCACTCCGGATAAAACCACAAGGACAATACCAATTATCACTAGAAGCTTTAGATTCATTGGTCAATCACCGTCCTTTTGTTAGCGGGTGTTCTTTCTTCTCGGCGTCAGCCCAAAAAGGCGGCCAACCAAGAGGGCAATTTTTATTGCCCGATCTTATTTTCTTGCCTTATAGTCTTGATAAAGATGCTCAATCGAACGGTCGTAGGCTTTTTCGCCCGCTGGAGAAAAGAAACAGCCGGGGACTTCGCCATACTTCCGGTGATAAGCGACACATTCACAACATTTGCCATGACGGGAACAAGCGTAGGTGCAAGTACAGTTCGTTTTGGAATCACAAGCCATGCTCTCACCTCCTCTTGACGGGGTTTTTTGCTTAAAAGTCTTTTTTGATAAAAAGATAAAACTCGAACCCGGTAAGCTCATACTTTTCGGTTAACGGATCTTGGAAACCCCGAACCTCTGTAAATAAATAACTGAGCTTGACTTCCTCGTTTTGGTCGGTGATGATTAGTTGCGGGGTCGAACCCACCGATAGGTTTTGTGCTTGTAGATCGTTGGTCAGCAGGTCCTTCACATTTTTCCGGTATAATTCCCTTCCTTCCCGGGTAATTACTAAAACCTGATTCTGTCCGGAGTAGGTAAGGGTGTAAAGGTCATTTCCGATCTGGATCTCGTTGGCGTAGACCCGAGTAAGATCGACAAAAACTTCGTCACCTTCAAGGGAAAGGATCCGGTCCGCTTCCGCCATTTGGTAGTAGAAATAACCCCGGGCGTTGCTCCTGCCTCCACGGATGTATTTAAAACCAAAGACATTCTCCATATCATCCAGTTCAAAAGCGGCCGGGAGTAATTTGATCTCCTTTAGACTATGGTTCTTGTTAAAATAGGCAAGGATGGCGCTGATTTCCTGTCGCCCTTCGAGGGGGAGATCGGGACGGGGGATAATGGTCGACCCCTTCAATAATTCATATTTGCGTAAAAGGCCGATCAAACGCTGATTCTGGCTATACTTGGCGACGGCAAAACTGCTCCAAGGACCGGTTACGGAGAGAAAGGCAACCACGGCCAAGGAAATCGGGAGGAGTACATTCCGGCGGTGTTTGGTAAAACAGTAGTATAGCATCCAGCCGGTAACCCACAAGCCAGCCAATAAAACATAGTAACGGTTTTCGGTCAGACCGAAAGCCGCAACCCGCTTACCCATGGCAACAAACATCATCCCGATCAGGGGGAGGATGAGCCAAGGAAATATTCGGGAGAACTTGTCACTAGCCCTGTTTTCTTGGCGTAATGGATAAAGGATAAAAAGCAACAGGCTGCTTAGGAGAGCAAACCACAGGACTAAGTGGGCGACGAGTCCGACGGGCCAGGTTTGGGTGAAAATAATCTTGGCAAAATAGGTATAGAGAATGATGGTATAGACCGTTACGATTGGAATCAGGATATAAACAAACAAGAACTTTAGCACTTGCGGATAAGTGTCTTGTTCGTAACTCCGGTCCGAGCCGGGGATCTCCGCCAGAAAATAGAGGGGAGCAAAGATGCCGGCGCAGATCAGCCAGAAATCCAAGTATAATTCGGCACAGACCGAAACGGCAAACAGTTGGTCAATGGTGAATAAGGTTAGGGCGATGCCGATATAAAGGGTCGCCGCATAGAAATAGGAAACGCAAAACTTAAGGGCTAAGTCAAGCACATAGAATTCAAAATCTTTATGCCGGCCAAGATAAGGGATAAAAATAAAGGCTAAATACGAAGTCAAGCTATAAGCCACATAACGGGTGCTGGTGACCAGGTTGATTTCTTTAAGGCCAAGGCTAAAGTAAAGGATTAAGAGGCCAAGCGTAACAGGGAGGATCATCCCCCTCATTTTCGGACGGTGCGGGGCATAACGTTCAAGCAACTCCCTGAAGCATAGGGTGAGGGGAAACCCTAAGGCCAAGGTCCAAGCGATCCTGTTCAATAATTCTGCGGTTTCTTCCAGCAGCACCGGGTCGTGGATCAAAAAAATCAACAATGAAACGGTCGCCACCAGAAAAGCAGCAGCTTCCGGAAAGCGTTGGAGACTGTTGGCCGCTTTTGCCTTAAGCTGTTGGACCAAAGCCCTGATTCTCCTAGCCATTAAAGGCCCTCCTTTATATAGACAATAACAAGGGATTTCCTTTCTAGCCCCCAAAATCCTTCCTTAGTAAGCGAAAGAGCGAAATTTACCAAAAGCTTTTTGCGTTGTAACCAATTAAAAGGATTCCAGTACAACTTATACTGTTTTTGCAGGATTGAACCCAAGGACAAGTAAAAAGCCCAACGAAGATTGTTGCGCCATTTATGAAGTTAATGGTAAACTAATTGGTAGATTGCTTGAATATGCATTTTCAGGAAGTCCCCCATTTTATCGTTGCCTTTGCCGAATTAAAGTTGGGCGGGTTACGAAGGGACTAGTCATTAGAGCAGAAAAGGGGAGTGGAATGTTGGAAAGGACATTGGTTTTACTTAAACCGGATGCGGTTGAACGCCGGTTGGTCGGACGGATTCTTGGGCTCTATGAAGAAAAGGGTTTGCAGATTACGGCCTTGAAAATGTTAAAACCATCCCGAGAATTGGTTGAAGCCCATTATGCTGAACATAAGGACAAGCCTTTCTTTGCAGAACTGGTGACCTATCTGACCAGGGGGATGGTTTGTGCGCTTATTATAGAGGGCGAAAATGTCATTAAGACCGTCCGGAAGATTAACGGCGCGACCGATCCGGCCGAGGCGGAGATGGGAAGCATTAGGGGGCTGTTCGCCCTCACCAAAAATGAAAATCTGGTCCATGCTTCCGATTCGCCGGAAAGTGCGGAACGGGAGATTAAACTCTGGTTTTCCCAAGGATAAACTGACCGGTGGTCTTGAAAAAGTGATTTGCGTTGTAACCAATAAAAGGGATGCCAAGACAATATATATATACAACGCAAATCACCCTGAAAAGGGAATCAATTAACAGTTGAGGAACGCTTTGATCTTTTCAACCACTGTTGCTTGGGTCTCTTTTTCCATTTGCGGCCAGATCGGCAGGGAGAGCACTTCTTCGGCGTACTGCTCAGCCACACTTAAGCTGGGGGTAGTTCCGGCATAGACTGGCAGTTTATGCAGAGGGACCGGGTAATAAATCATCGTTCCGATTCCCGCGGCGTGGAGTTGTTGGTGCAAATCATCCCGCTTACCGTTTAACACCCGGATGGTATACTGGTTATAGACATGTTTAGTGTAGGGCGCCGCATAGGGGAGGACGATCCCCGGAAGATCCTTTAGGAGTTGGTTGTAATAATGCGCTGCTGTTCTGCGGCCGGTAATCCACTGGTCAATATGGGGTAATTTGACGCTTAAGATCACAGCTTGAAGGGCATCCAGACGGGAATTATACCCGATCATTTCATTGTAGTAATTTTGCTTTGCTCCGTGCACGCGTAAGGTCCGGGCAACCTCCGCAATTTCGTCATCGTTGGTGGCAATCAACCCTCCGTCGCCATAGGTGCCCAGTATTTTGGTGGGATAGAAAGAAAAACAACCGACGTGGCCGATGGTTCCCAGTTTCTTTCCTTGATAATCGCCACCAAAAGATTGCGCTGCATCCTCGATCACCTTCAAATGGTATTTTTCCGCCAGCTCGATCAGCGGTTCCATGTTGGCGGCCTGACCATAGAGGTGAACCGGGAGGAGGCCTTTGGTCCGGGGAGTGACCGCTTGGGCTACTTGTTTGGGGTCAAGATTAAAGGTTTGAGGGTCAATATCGACAAAAACAGGGGTAGCCCCCACCAAGCTGATCGCCTCCGCAGTCGCGAAAAAGGTAAAGGCGGAGGTGATCACTTCATCGCCGGGACCGATTCCTGCTGCCCGTAAGGCAATGACCAACGCGTCGGTGCCGGAATTGACCGCGATGGCGTGTTTAGCCCCTAAATAAGCAGCCAGATCCTTTTCTAGGGCGGCGACTTTAGGCCCCATGATAAACTGGCCGGATTTGAGAACTCCTTCGATGCCGTCGATTAGCTCAGCCCAGAGCGCTTCGGTTTCCGGTTTTAAAGCGAGGATTGGAATCTTCATTGGTACCCCTCCTGGTATCAATTGGGCGTAGTAGGTAATCGCTTAATAGCGCTCCTTGATGAATTCAGGATCGCTTTTTGCCAACAATTCGGTTGCCCGTTCGAGGATGCGGATTACCGCTAGCCCGTTTCTCCCGTCCGAGATGGATCTTTCCCTAGTGTCTACACAGGTTAAGAAATGTTCCATCTCCCTCGTTAAAGGCTCCCCGTCTCCTTTATAGACTAGTTTTTGTCCATCGACTCTGTTTGTTAAATCCCCATTAATCCCTTTGTCATGGAAAACTACGGTCTGTTCTAACTCATCATAAACCAGCATCCCTTTACTACCAATAATGGTTAAACGACGCCTTTTTTCCGGCCATAACCACGAGTTGTGGAGATGGGCGTGGATTCCTTCAGGAAAAAGAAGATGCAGATAGATATCATCCTCCACCTCTGGTTGGAGCGCCCTCTGGCCACAGACCTTCATTACGGTGGGGTCTTCGCCGATGAGGTATAAAAGGACCGCCAGATCATGGACCCCCAGACTCCAAAGCACATTCTCCACCGCCTGCGCCCGGCCTAAATCCAAGCGTTCCTGATGAAGGCTGAAGATCCGGCCTAGAAGGCCTTGGGAAAGGTAATTTTTAATCCATTTGATCGCGGACTGGTAGAGTAAGAGATGGCCGACCATCAGAATCCGGTCCCTTTCTTCAGCCAGTCGAACCAGGTCCTCTGCTTCTTGGATACTGAGGGTCATCGGCTTCTCTAAAAAAACATCTTTTCCTGCGCGCAGTGCGGCTTTAGCTATTTGGTAATGGGTGTATGCCGGCGTAGCGATTGCCACCGCCTCAACCTCCGTAGCCAGCATGGCTTGGTAGGTACTGAAATGAGCTACCTGTGGATAGATCTCCATGAAACTTGTCCGTGCGGTCGCTGACGGTTCGGCAATTGCTGCTAAGACGCCAAGTTTATCCAAGGTCTTGATTAAGTTTTTTCCCCAATGTCCTGCGCCAATTACACCTATTCGCATCAACAGGCTGTCCTTTCCCCTATTTTTCTGCCGGAAATGCTCCCGGCCAATAAAAACTATTCTCTTAGAATCCACTAAATCCTTCCAAACTCCACAATTATCAGCTTCTTTCCTGGTCGCTCCCACTTTCAGTTTTATATTATCGGTTATAGTTTTACTGATAACCCAATCGGATTTGCTTTACTTATTAGCACGTTATTTATTTTTTTTCTTGTTCTATTTAGGATCTATGGTTTAAAATATAGAGGCTGTATTATGTGGTCGATCGATTGTCGGGTTTGTTTTTTTGGTAAGATCTATAGTCTGTGGAGCCTTACTTCATATGGATAAGTCTAAAAGTCGCTAGAAAGGAGCTGGTTTTTGATGTATAAAGGCAGTGCAGTGGAGATTGGACGTGAGCGGGAGGTGCGCTCGGAATATTAAGCCAAGCCAAAACCTCCCAAAGGTGTGACCATGAAGACTGAGGAGACCTTAGGAGGTTATATAGTGAAAAAAATAGATTTATTTAGCTTAGGGCTTACGGAACAACTTCAGCAGGAGGCAAAAGGATTTAACGGCCTTTACTTGGGGCGGGTTTCTTCCCAAGCAAAAGGCTTATACCGGGTGCTGGTGGAAGCAGGAGAGCTGACCGCGGAAGTTTCGGGAAAATTCTCCCACCAGGTGCGAAGCCAAGCTGATTACCCAGCGGTCGGCGATTTTGTCATGGTGGACCGGATGGACAATACCAACGGAAATGGGATTATTCATCATGTTTTGACTCGAAAAAGCTGTTTCGCCCGTAAAGCGGCGGGGTCTAACGATTTACAAGTCGTTGCCGCCAACATTGATCAAGTTTTTATCTGCATGGCACTGAATAATGATTTTAATCCGCGTCGGTTAGAACGCTATCTCTCCATTGCCTGGGATAGCGGGGCAATTCCTGTTGTGGTGCTGACCAAGGCGGATCTTTGTCCGGACATTAACGCAAAGCTCGCTGCTTTATCTCCCTTGACGGTAGGGGTAGAAGTCCTGGTTACCAGCAGTATGTCCTGGGATGGATATTTGGCGGTTCAAAGCAGGATTACGAAAGGCCGGACGGTTGCCTTTATCGGTTCCTCCGGAGTGGGGAAATCGACTTTGATCAATCGTCTCCTGGGGGAAGACCGCTTGGCCACCAATACGCTGAGCAATGATGATAAAGGGAGGCATACCACTACCCGGCGGGAGCTGATCCTTTTGCCGGACGGAGGGATGGTGATTGATACTCCGGGCATGCGGGAGCTTGGTCTCGTCAGCGCGGATCTGGCTAAATCCTTTGCCGACATTGATGAACTGGCCGCCAATTGTCGCTTCCGCGATTGCACTCACGGGTCGGAGCCGGGCTGTGCCGTGCAACAGGCGATTCAGGATGGTTTTTTGTCCGTTGAAAGACTGGCCAGTTTTCAAAAACTGCAGAAGGAAGCAAAGTATAACGGCTTAAACTCCAAACAAATCGAAAAGGAGAAGTTTTATACAATGTTTAAAGGTTTCGGCGGGATGAAAAACGCGCGGAAGTATATTAAAGAGAAAACGAGGAAATAGGCCAGTTGAACCGGGATTGTAATCGCATGCCTTCAACGCCTTGAATGACCTGAATGAATGGAAAACACCTCAGAGGATATCTCCTCCGGGGTGTTTTTATCTTTATTCTCCTTATTCGTCGAATATATACTCTGTTTAGAATTTGTTTAGTTTAAAATGCTAGCCTAAGAAGAGAACCATAAAACGCCTAAAGGAAAGATTTCAATAAGGGGAGATCAAAATGAAAGCTTCGCGGTGGATTCCTTTAATCGCTTTTCTTATTTGCGTTGCTCTTTTCTCCGGGTGTGGTGGCGGAAAGGGAGGAAAGGGCGGAAACGGGGGCCTGAAAAAAAATCAGGTGGCGGCGCCCATCTCCTCGCCGCCGAGCGGCAAGGTGCTGGTAGGTATGGAAATAAGCCTGACCACAAGTACCGCCGGGGCGACTATCTATTATACGGTGGACGGTACCGAGCCGACAACGGAGAGCACGGTTTATAGTGACACGCAAAAGCCGGTGGTCCCGGAGGGGGGAATGACCTTAAAGGCTTTTGCCATAAAAGACGGGATGCTGCCCAGTAACATCGCGACTTTTGTTTATTCCACCTATGACGAACTGCCGGTAGAACAGGTCACCCATCAGGTGGGTGGCGTTGGCTTCCGGATGCGCCGGGCCCCGGCCGGGCTGACTTTCCCCTTTGGCATGTATTCTGAGACCGCCACCATCGATTATGCTTTTTTGATTGGCGAGACGGAGGTTACTTACGAATTATGGCTGGTTGTTTATAACTGGGCGACGGACGAGGCACGGGGCGCTGGCCGGTACTACTTCCAAAGAACCGGCCAAGCCGGAAATTCCGGTGTTTATTTTGAGGGGGAACAAGATCCGGTCACGTCGATCAGCTGGCGCGATGCGCTAGTCTGGTGTAATGCGTTAACCGAATATTATAACGCCAAAAACGGAACCGATTGGAAATGTGTATATATCGATGGGGAAGGGAAGCCAATCCGTGATTCCCGCGATACCAATGCCGACGTTTGTGATCAGGCAGCGGCCTTGCCCACCGCCGACGGCTTCCGCCTGCCGGTGAGTAAGGAATGGGAACTGGCGGCTCGGTATATCGACGGCAGCGACTGGCTGCCCTGGAACCACGCCAGCGGCGATCTCTCCGGTACCTCCTACCCGCCGGAAAATGTAACAACTACGCATATTGGGGATTATGTTTGGTATGCGGAGAATAGCGGGGAGCAAACCCACCCGGTAGCGACGAAAAAGAGTAATCCTTTTGGTCTTTTTGATATGAGTGGCAACGTTAGTGAAATGTGCTTCGACCGGCACTGGAACGATGCGACTAGGAGGGTAATACGCGGCGGTGGTATTTGGTCTCAGCTAGGGGAATATTCTTTGCTTGTTAGCTTTGAAGATTGGATTGAGCCCGATGTCGCTTCCGGTACCTACGGCTTCCGTTTGGCTAGGACTGATTAACCTTCGGGTAGTCGTCCACCCCGGTAACTGGGGTAAAGCGAAAAACTGAAAATTGGCTGAAAACGACCGGCATTCCTGTTTAAAGGTGGAACAGAAAAAACCATTGACCCTTTACGTCAATGGTTTTTTATTTGGAATCCATTGTACCACTAGAGTTCGAGAGTGCCACTAGAGATTATTCCGGCCAGAACCATGCGATTACATTCCCACTTTTTCTTGCAAGGCCGCGATGAGCAGCTCAGCGGTGGCCAAGTTGGTCGCCAATGGTACATTATGCACATCACAAACCCGGAGCAAGGCAGTGACATCCGGCTCGTGGGGCTGCGCGGTCAGCGGATCCCGCAAGAAAATAACCATCTCAATCTGGTCCGCGGATACCAGGGCGCCGATCTGCTGGTCGCCGCCGAAGGGTCCCGACTGCATTCGCTGCACGGGGATTTTACACTCCTGTTCAATCAGGCGTCCGGTCGTTCCCGTGGCGACCAGCTCGCACCGGGCGAACAGGCTTTTATTCCGTTTCACAAAAGCAATGATTTGCTGTTTCTTTTGGTCATGGGCGATCAAAGCTACTTTTTTCATCAACAATCTTCCTCCAGTTCATTATCATTTTCCGGTATTTCTTGCTCCCGGCCTTTAAGCTCTAAACAGATCAGCTTGGGGGAAAGATCTACCTTAGCGGTATTTGAAGGATACGCCTTACTTATTGACCGATCCTGCGTGCAAGGGGACTCTTCTGCACAGGTTTCACTTTTAAATAAAGTTTCTTAGTCTAACACAAAAAAACCTTCATATTGTCAAAAATATTCCATCGTAAAATGTTCAATTACAAATTACACTATTTCAAAGCGGAAGGCCGAGCGATCCTTCTTGTGGAGTTTGAGGCTTTTAAAGTGGTTTTAGATGTGGGAGACGAGGAATAATGGGCCCGATCAAGATCTTGGATTTCAATTGATGAAGCCAAGGACAACGCAAAAGCCCAAAAGGAAAGGGAATCCGGGAATAAGTCAAATGTTCATGTAAATGATGTTCATTGTGATTCAGCGCCGTTAGTGGATCGCGCCGAATTGCAAGATTTCCAGCTTTATACTAAGATTTATGTTCATCTCCCGATAGGCGGTACTCCAGTCGACTTGCTGCCAATAAGCGGGGTATTTAGCCCGGACTAGATTGCCGATGCCCAACGGGTCGCTGCCAAGCTCTTGCGTATAGTGGATGATTTCCAAACAAGCCTGTTTAATCTGCCCGGCAAGTTGTTCTTCGATCTTCTTTTGCACTGACGGCTGGTCAAAGGCGTCCCGGCGGTATTCAATCAAAGATCCAGTCAAAGCTAAAGTAATGTCGGCTACTGGGTGCTTATTTTCAGCGTTAACCCGAATTTTGCGCCGGCTTTTGACATTAGTGAGGGCGAGGCCTTTTTTTCCGGATTCAGTCATTTCGGGCGCAATCGGATCAAAAAATAAGTTCGCCTTCTTAAATTGGCCCATCATGGCCAACAGGAGAGTGGTTTGCTGCGGATCGATGGCGCCAACCATCTTATCTCCGGCAAACAAGGCCGACCCCAGAACCCTAATCCCGTCCGCTTCCAGCTTAATCAGGGGGGTGATCGGATCGAAACCCGGGGCGAAATAACGGATTAAAAAATCATAGGTGCAAGTATCCGGGGTATGGGTGGAATTGATATTATTCACCAGGAGTTGGTTGATGTAAAGGGACGAGCGGGGCTTGTCGGTGAAGGTCTCTGCCTTTTCCAGCAGTTCTTTCGGACTGCCATCGACAATGACCACAGAGGAGACGGGAGGATTAAGCGGCCCCCTTTCCAGGATCTCCATTAGTGGTTGAATGCCCAGCATGGCGAGGTCTTTCGAAAAAAGGAATTGTTGGACTTTTCCGTAGCTAATTAATTTGGAGGAGGTTGTTAGGTGTTTGTTTCTGGCTTCCCGCATTAAATACCCTTCGGCGCTAACGATCTCATCCCGGTTTTTTTCTTTGGCGCCGATCGCCGGATAGCTACTGGTTAGTAAGAGCTTATGCTCTGGTGATAACTCGATCCCCGCCTGTAAAGCAAAACCGGTGCGGTCGACCAGCCTCAGATCCCAACAGCCGGAGAAGAGAAACAAACTACAGAGGCTGGTGATGAAGGCGATTAAGTTTTTCCTCATTTCGATTTTACGCTCCTTCGCTTAATCAAGGAATAGAAGTAACAAAGGATCAAGAAACCAAAAACAGCAATCCCGCTTAGATTGACAACTTTCGCTAGTTGGGTCGCTTGGATGAAATCTTTAGGGAGACGGCTGAGTAGAATGGTCAGGCCGGTATACAGACCGTAGACGAGTTTTTGTTTTTTAAAGGAAAAAGACCGCCGCAGACTGTCGTAAGTGGTGAAAAAATACGAACGGAAAGTGCTTTCCAAAAGAGGAAACCACAAGAGGATAAATAATAGATCAATCCGGTCCAGATAAGGCGCCCGGCAATACCGGGCTAAATTAAACAACGGGGCAACTTGCGTTTGCAATAGGTTTTCGCCAAACAGTCCTGTGGTAACCAAGAAAATAATGGTAATAAAGGCCATTGTGCATAGATTGGCGCCAATAACCCACTTTAAGGTGTTTTCCTGATCGCTAATATGAGGATAAAGAAAAACGGTTAGTTCCAACCCAATAAAAGCGAGGGTGGCCGGAACGAGGCTTTGACCGAGGCGAGCTAGATCCGCCGCCCCGACGGGCATTAAAAAAGTAAACTGGACCTTTGGGAGTACAACTATACTAAGCATCAAAAAGGAGAAAAGAATAAAAAAGATAATCCGGGAAAAACGGGCGACCGGTTTCAACCCATACCAACTGAGATAAACGGTCGGGGCAATAATCAGCAGCGCAAGAAAGATTTCGGGAGTGGCTTCTAAGGTGAATAACTTAATGAACTCGGTAAAATAGCGAAAAGCCGCTACCATTGAAAAGCTTAGGTAAAGGATTAAAAGGAGGTTGAGGATTGGCCCCAGGACTTTGCCGAATAAAGATCGGTTAATTTCCAAGATGGATTGATGAGAATACCTTCTGAGGAGGGCGATAACGACAATGATGATCAGGGTGCTAAGCAGCCCGGCGCTGAGGATGGAGATCCATCCATCATGGCCCACTTCTTTGGCAAGGGTGGAAGGTAACGCGATCACCCCCAGCCCGACTTGGGCTGATAGAATGAACACTCCCAACTGTTTAGCAGTGATTCGATTGCGGTTTTCCATTACTGCCGCCTCTTTTTCCAAAAATCTTTCCCCGTTTTAAAGGGGCTCAAGGTCTGAAAATAAGGTTGCCCCAAGGATTCTAAGGTAACCAGATGCGCAAAGGTTACCGAAGCAGTCACTATGAAACCGAGCACTCCGAAGATAGAGGCGAAGAAGAGGGCGATAAATTTTAAGCTCCGGGCCGATAAGCCCAGATCATAGGGGGGCAGAACTAGAGAAGCAATTAAGGTCGCCATGCTAACGACGACGGTTACCGCACTGACCATTCCCGTAGAAATGGCCGCTAGACCCAGTAAGAGGCCAGATAAAACATGGATGCCAACGCCAAGGTTTGAGGCGAACCGGGATGCGGATTCCCGGAGGAGTTCGATGATGACTTCAAGGAAAAAAATCTCGATGATCGGCGGAAAAGGAACCTGCGCCCGGGATTCGGCCAGCGGAATGAGAAAATTAACCGGGATGATATAGAAGTGAAAAGAGATGACGGCAACGTAAAGGGCGGGGAGAAAGACGGCTAGCCCCAAGGCGATTAGGCGCAAGCAACGGATGAAAGGTCGAAATAACCAATTGTAATTCAGGTCATCCGGTTTATCGAAAAAATCAAAAAAGTTAACTGGCGTGCTCAACGTCACTGGAGTACCATCCAGGATGATGAGGAATTTCCCCTCTAATAAATTGTGGATGGCTTGCTCAGGACTGGCGGTGGCTTGAAATTGGGGAAAGAGGGAGCGGGGAAAATCCTTGATCAGGTTTTCCAGTTGCCCGGCGCCAATTAGTTTGTCCAACTTTAAACCGGCGATTTGATCAACTATTCTTGCCAACAACTGCGCATCTGCTCTTCCCTCTAAATAGGCGATGGCTAGCTGTTTGGAGTTTAACTTACCAACATTAAAGAGTTTGAACTCAAGCCGGTTTGACAAAAGCTTACTGCGGATTAGAGTCAAATTGGTATGGAGATCGGTGCTGAACTCTTCATGCGGACCGGTAATGATCTTTTCCGCCTCCATTTATTTATTCAGTCTATGATCCGGACGGGTTTTATCGTCCGTGCGCCACTCCTGAATTTACCCGCTGCGGGTATGCTCTTCTTCAACTAGGTTACCCTATTCTTTCCGAGTTATTCTGTGCCAAAGCTAAGGAAGGGTAGGTTCTGGAGCGAATTGGCCGGCCCATCAAAGTTTTGGCGCTATAAGCATAAAAAGATCCCAATACAATATATCGTGTGCGGCTTGGATTAAGCGACCAATATATTGTATTGGGATGATTAACGCAAAGGATACTCCCAACAGCCTCATTAGAAGGGCTGCTTATAAAAGACGGAAAGGTACGCTGTTTAACCCAATTTAAACATTTCGACGGCTTGCTTCAGATTCCCCGCAATTTTCCGTAAATTATCCGCTAGGGTAGTTACATGTTTCATGGAAGCGCTCTGTTCTTCAGTGATCGCGGAGACTTCTTCCGTGCTGGCCAGGTTCTGCTCACTGATGGCGGAAATTGCGCTAATCGCATCGGTTGATTTTTCGTTGAGGGCGGCCATTTGTTCGGCGGATTTCACGATGAGATTGATTTCGGTGATGGTATTCATTAGTGTTTGGTTAATTTTTTCGAAAGCAATAACGGCTTTTTCCGCCAGGGTTTTGCTGGTTTCCGCCCTTGTAATTCCCTGTTGCATTACTTGGACAGTTTGATCCGTGTGGGCTTTCATTTCTGCGACTAACTCGGAAATAGAACGGGCCGACTGTTTTGAACGTTCCGCCAGTTTTGCAACTTCTCTGGCGACAACAGCAAAACCTTTTCCTTCTTCTCCTGCTCTGGCTGCCTCAATCGAGGCGTTTAAAGCCAGCAAACTGGTTTGTTCGGCGATTCCTTCAATGATCGAAGTTATACCTTCAATCTCTTCCGACGAATGAAGTAGTTCATTGATGGAACCGGCCACTTCTTGTGTGGAATCGTATAAGGCGCTAATCTCTAGTGCCACATTACTGGTGACTTGCTGTCCCAGTTCGGCTGAGCGGGCTACTTCCCTGGAAACTTGGCTAATTCTTTGTGAATCGCGCGTGACCTGAATAACCATATCGGACAACTCTTGGATTGAATTAAGCGCTCCGGTGATTTGGCGAACTTGTTCGGAAGAGGCGGCCGCCAGTTCGTTTGCGGCCTTGGCAACTTCCGTGGAGAAAACACCGGTTTCTGAAGAGATCGTAGTCAGTTTCATGCTGGTCTGATTCAAAGTTTGCGCTTGGTCACTGATCTTAGTCACTAAGCTTCTCAGACCTGATATGGCCAGGTTTAACCCCTGAATTGCTTGGGCGGCTTCATGGGAACCGGTTACATCGAGCACGTCATGGGATAAGTCGCCGGCGCCTAAAGACTGCACTCTTTCTACCATCTTCTTTAAAGGAAAATAAACAGAAAAGGCGATGAGCAGACCGATTAGGGTTATGCATCCAATGCCGATGACTACTATTATCGTATTGGATTTCTTTAGTCGAGCGGCAAAACTTTCACTATCCAAATATAAGTTATAATTGAGACTGGCGGTGGTATTACGGATATACGTTAATGTGCTTTGTAAATTGTCGACTTCCCGATTGAGTGCGATAAAATTCCCGTTGCTAACGGGCATGTCCATAATCGCTCGAATATTGGCAAAGATTTCATCCAATTTTTGGCCGGTCGCGGCATCGATATTTTTTCTGGCTTTGATTTTGTTAAATAACACATTTAAATTGACCTGCTTGGCCGTAACGTCCACGGCTTCTTTGGCTAACAGCGCCAGATATTGGCCGCGGATCCGTTCCACATCAATTTCAATATCGATGCTATCCTGTGCCGAGATGGCGGCGGTGTTGTCATAAATTTTTTTGGTATTCTCCTGAATCATCTGCATTGCTTTGTTGCTGTTAAGACTTTGTCCGACCATAAAGCCGATCAGAAGGATGATAATAAAGAGGATTTGATAAAATACGCTTACCCTGGATAAAACTTTCCCCAAAGATCCTAAAAGTTTCTTAATCATAGTCGCTCCTCCTTGTTCTCGGCTAATTCTGATCGATTACATTGACAAGACGATAGTTAATAGAGAATAACAAACAAATCGTCAATTATTCGCCAATAGAAAACATGATGCTTCATTATGGTTGTCAAAAGATCAGAGGCCATTTTTAGAGAATAGCCTAAAGCCTTTAACCTAGTCCAAATTTATGTCCCGCATATGACAAGACCCGCCCATTATGCTATAATCTATAATGTTAGCATCCTAACAACTAGGAGGCGGTGGGGTGTGGATGCCAAAGGCCATCGCTCACTACGCAATAGTGGTGAAAAAGATCTGGGAAGTCAAAAAAAGGTTGCGCCGCAGTTGGAGAGAAGAAAAGGTGGGCGCCTTTTTTTATGCTGCTGGAGAAGAACAAGCGTTAATCTGGAAGAAGTCAAGACATAATAATACTGGACTAATTGCGTTGTTTTACCTTATTTTGTGGGTGGATCACCCGTCGTGTGTTGGCTAAAGAACGACGACCAATGGGATGGGGACACCTTAATTATAACATAGGTGGGTATTATTGTGAATTAATAACGGGGGGTCTAGATGATTAAGCAATTATTTAGTTGTATTGGTCAGTACAAAAAAGAATCGATCTTGGCGCCCCTCATCGTCACCGGTGAGGTGGTGCTGGATGTGTTCATCCCGCTGATCATTGCCAACTTGATTGATCAGGGGATAGTCGTCGGAAGGATGAATGTGATTTTAAAGCTTGGCGGAATACTGGTGGTCGTCGTTTTGATCTCGTTGACCTTTGGGGTGCTGGCTGGATTGTATGCCGCCCGCGCTGCAGCCGGTTTTGCCGCTAATCTACGGAAGAAAATGTACTATGCGGTCCAAGATTTTTCCTTTGCTAACATCGACCGGTTCTCCACGGCCAGTCTGGTTACGCGGTTAACGACGGATGTGACCAATGTGCAATTCGCCTACCAAATCGTGATCCGGGTCGCTGTGCGGAGCCCGATGATGTTCTTCTTTTCCCTTTTGATGTCGTTCTATATTAATCCCCGGCTTTCTTTAGTGTTTCTGGTGGTCATTCCCATCCTGGGACTGGGTCTCTACTTGATTTCCAGGAAGGTTTTTCCCATCTTTCATCGGGCTTTCAAAACTTATGACCGGTTGAATCGGGTGGTCCAAGAGAATTTACGCGGGATTCGGGTGGTCAAATCCTTCGTCCGGGAAGAGTACGAGAAGGAGAAATTTAATGAGGTCTCGCAGCGGATCTATGATGATCTTACCTTGGCTGAAAGAATCCTCGCTTTTAACGCTCCTTTAATGCAGTCTTCCGTCTATATCTGTTTACTCTTTATTTCTTGGGTGGGCGCCCGGATGGTGGTGGCGACGACAATGACCACCGGGCAACTGGTGAGTCTCTTCTCCTATTCGTTGCAGATCTTAATGAGTCTGATGATGCTCTCCATGGTTTTTGTGATGCTCACTATTTCACGGGCTTCGGCCGAACGGATTGGGGAAGTGTTGAACGAAAAAAGTGATCTCCGCAATCCGGAACATCCTGTCCGGGTAGGGAAAAATGGGGCGATCCGGTTTGAAAACGTCAGTTTCAGTTATGCCCAGAAAGCCGATCAGTTGTGTCTGATCGATATCAATCTACAGATTGAATCTGGACAAACAGTGGGGATTATCGGAGGGACCGGGAGCGGGAAAACAACCTTGGTTCAATTGATTCCCCGTCTTTATGATGTCACCCGGGGCGCCGTTTATGTCGGCGGTGTCGATGTCCGTGCCTATGATCTGCAGACTTTGCGGGAACAGGTGGCGATGGTCCTCCAGAAGAATGTCTTGTTTTCCGGCACGATCAAAGAGAACCTGCGTTGGGGAAACCGGGAGGCCACCGATGAAGAGTTGATTGCGGCTTGCCGGTTGGCGGAGGCCGATGAGTTTATCCGGTCCTTTCCCGAAGGGTATGACACCTATCTTGAACAGGGGGGTGTTAACCTCTCCGGCGGGCAGAAACAACGGCTCTGTATCGCCCGGGCTTTGTTGAAAAAACCCAAAATTCTTATTCTTGATGATTCGACCAGTGCGGTGGATACGAAGACCGATGCTTTAATCCGGAAAGCTTTTCGGGAGATGATACCGGAGACGACTAAGTTGATCATCGCCCAACGGGTGGCTTCGGTTATGGACGCCGACCAGATTATCGTGATGGACAACGGTCGGGTAGCCGCTGTGGGCAAACATGATGAACTGCTGAGAACCAACCGGATTTACCGGGAGGTCTATTCTTCACAGCTTAAAGGGGGGGATGACCATGGCGCCGCCTAGGAGAAGACCCTTGGAGAAACCAAAAGCCCAAGGTAAAACGGTTAAGCGTCTTTTTTCCTATCTCACCCGTAAATACAAATGGTATTTTGCTTTGGCCATGCTCTGTATTTTGCTCAGTTCCCTTGCCGGGGTGGCTGGTTCCCTTTTTCTGCGGGTGCTCATTGACGATTACATCACCCCACTGTTGGGCGTAACCGATCCCGTCTTTAGCGGTTTGTGGAAGGCTTTGTCGGTTATGGCTGGGATTTTCCTATTAGGCGTGGCGGCGACCTTTGTTTTTAACCGGACGATGGCCGTGATTGCCCAGGGGGTCTTGAAAGAGATCCGGGACGAGATGTTTGCTCATATGCAGTTGTTACCGATTAAATATTTTGACACCCATACCCATGGCGATTTGATGAGCCGTTATACCAATGACACCGACACCCTCCGGCAGATGATCGCACAGAGTTTGCCCCAGATGTTTCTGGCGGTGATTACCATTGTCAGTGTTTTTGCGGCAATGGTGGCCACCAACCTTCTACTAACCGGTCTGGTCCTACTTTTGCTTTCCTTGAGCCTTTCCGTTACCAAATGGATTGCGCAAAACAGTGGGAAATACTTTATGCGACAGCAAACATCCCTCGGTAAAACCAACGGTTACATTGAGGAGATGATCCATGGACAGAAAGTGGTGAAGGTCTTTTGTTATGAGGAGGAAGCAAAAGCAAAGTTCGACCGGTTAAATGAGGAGCTGCGCATCAATGCGACGGAAGCAAACAGTTACGCCAATATTCTGATGCCGGTTATGGGTAACCTTAGCCATTTCCAGTATGTCTTAGTGGCGATTGTCGGAGGCGCTCTAGCTATTGGGGGAGTTGGCGGGATCACTCTCGGGGCCATCGCCAGCTTTCTCCAGTTAAGCAGGACTTTTAACCGGCCAATTGCGCAAGTTTCGCAACAATTGAATGCGGTGGTGATGGCGCTGGCCGGAGCGGAACGCATCTTTGCGCTCCTGGATGAGGAGATTGAGCAGAATGAGGGCAACGTTACCCTGGTTTACGCGAAATATACCGACGGGGGGCATCTGGTGGAGACGGCGGAACGGACCGGGATCTGGGCGTGGAAGCATCCCCATGCTGACGGCAGGGTAACCTATACGGAGCTGAAAGGGGATGTTCGCTTCAATGATGTGGATTTCAGCTACGATGGGGAAACTGATGTGCTTCATAAGATTACCCTTTACGCGAAGCCCGGGCAGAAGGTGGCTTTGGTCGGGGCGACGGGTGCCGGGAAAACAACCATCACCAATCTGTTGAACCGTTTTTACGATGTGGACGACGGGAAAATCTACTACGACGGGATTAACATTAACAAGATCAAAAAGAGCGATCTCCGCCGGTCTTTGGGGATCGTGCTCCAGGACACCCACCTGTTTACCGGAACGGTGAAGGAGAATATCCGTTACGGGCGTTTGGATGCTACCGATGAGGAAGTGTATGCTGCAGCCAAGCGGGCTAATGCCGATGGCTTCATTGCGTTGCTCCCCCAAGGATACGATACGGTGCTGGAAGGCGACGGGTCCGGGCTTTCTCAAGGGCAGAGGCAACTATTGTCGATTGCCCGGGCGGAGGTGGCCAACGCGCCGGTCATGATCTTGGATGAAGCGACTTCCAGCATTGATACCCGGACGGAAGCAATCATCCAAAAGGGGATGGATGCCTTGATGGAAGGGCGCACGGTCTTTGTCATCGCTCACCGCCTCTCGACCGTCCAGAATGCCGATGTCATTCTGGTGCTTGAGGCGGGCCGGATTATTGAACGGGGAACCCACGCCGAACTGTTAGCCCAAAAAGGGAAGTATTATCAGCTTTATACCGGTGCGTTTGAGTTGGAATGAACCTTGGTCCGCCGGGGCCGAATGGCGTACACCATTCGGCCCCGGCTTGGTGAATACCGGCAAAGGCAATCATTCTCACGAGCGGCGAGTGACGATCGGATTTTCTAGGTATTAAGGTAAACATTGGGTGGGATCGGGAGGGGAGAAGGGGAAGGGCGAGAATATAAATAGGGTGAGAGCGATTAACTTCGGAGAGGAGTGGGATTGATGGCTCCTAGCGCCCAAGAATTGTTCTTTGCCTTTCTCCTTACTTTGCTTGCTGGTCTGTCCACAGGAATCGGAAGTATCTTGGCCTTCTATACCAAACAAACCAATAAACGGTTTTTATCGGTGACTCTGGGGTTTTCGGCCGGGGTTATGATCTATGTTTCAATGATTGAGATTTTTGCGAAAGCCCGGGCTTCATTAGAAACGGTTTATGGTCCCACCAAAGGACTTCTGGTCACCACCATGGCTTTTTTTGCCGGTATTCTCCTGATTGCTTTGATTGATAAATTTGTGCCCGACGTGGAAAACCCCCATGCCATGCGGGGGGTGGAAGAGATGAGCGACCCTGATCCAGAGGAGCGGTCTTTACTCCGTATGGGACTGTTTTCCGCTTTAGCCATTGCCATTCATAATTTCCCCGAGGGGCTGGCTACTTTTGTCAGTGCGGTCCAGGATCCTACTTTAGGGATTAGTATCACCGTGGCGATTGCCCTCCACAATATCCCGGAAGGGCTGGCGGTTTCGGTGCCGGTTTATTTTGCCACTGGGAACCGGCGGAAAGCTTTTTTCTATTCGTTTTTGTCCGGGTTTTCCGAACCGATCGGCGCCATCGTTGGTTATTTCTTACTGATGAAGTTTTTCAGCCCGGCCCTGTTCGGACTGATCTTTGCCGGCGTGGCCGGAATCATGGTCTATATCTCCTTGGATGAGTTGCTACCGACCGCGGAGAAATACGGGGAGCATCATCTCGCCATCTATGGCTTAATCTCCGGAATGTTCGTAATGGCGTTAAGTTTGGTGCTCTTTGCCTGATCCCGGGCCCGTGCTTTTTGGCTCCGGCTTGGTAGAGGCGGGTAAAAGTAATCTTTTATCCCAGGGATAAGTAGCGAGTGACCAGTGAGTAGAGCTCAATCTATTGGGCCCCCTTGTTATGGGTAAGGCAGGAAAGAAAGTCCTTTAGGTACTTGACTAGGAGAAACTTTCTGCTGTTTGCCGACATAAGCTGGAACATGGAACACTAACAAGGGGGGTTAGGTGATGGTAACGCTTGAGAAATATTTGGACCCGTTACCCATCCCCGCAGTTCTTCAACCCAAGTACCGTAATAAAAAAGAGACTTACTATGAGGTCCAGATGCGGGCCGCCGCTCAATGTTTGCATTGCAAACTACCGAAGACCTTAATCTGGGGATACGAAGGGAAATATCCGGGGCCAGTGATTAATGTCCGCCGCGATGAGAAGGTCTTAATCAAATGGGAAAACCACTTACCGGAGAAGCATTTTCTACCGGTTGATAAATCTTTACATGGCTTGGCCGAGCTTCCGGAAGTCAGAACCGTTGTCCATCTCCATGGCGCCCGGGTGCGACCGGAGAGTGACGGGCATCCGGAAGCATGGTATACGTGGGATTTTACGGAGAGAGGTCCGTTTTTCAGCCGGGATGTTTACTGGTATCCCAACCGCCAACCGGCGGCTACGCTTTGGTATCATGATCATGCGATCGGGATTACCCGTTTAAATGTCTATGCCGGTTTGGCCGGTTTTTATTTCATTCGGGACAGCACAGAAAGGAAACTCAATCTCCCGCAGGGCCAATACGAGATCCCTCTGCTCATCCAGGACCGTTCCTTCAATCCTGACGGGTCGCTATTTTATCCTCGCCAACCGGACCCGCCAAACCCTGAGATTGATCCCTGCATCACCCCGGGTGTGGACGGGGATACCATCTTAGTGAACGGAAAGGTATGGCCATATTTAGAAGTGGAACCGCGTAAATATCGCTTCCGGGTTTTGAATGGTTCCAACCACCGGTTTTACCGGATAAAACTTGATCCGGAACTTCCTTTCTACCAGATTGGGACAGACGGCGGTTTCTTACCCGCACCGGTTAAGCTCAAGGAATTGGTGATTGCCCCAGCCGAACGGGCTGATTTGATTGTTAATTTTGCCCATTTGCACGGAAAGAACTTAATCCTGCGGAATGATGCGCCTGTTCCATTCCCCAACGGCACACCCGTTGATCCGGAAACCACCGGCCAAATCATGGAGTTCAGGGTAGTCTTACCCCTTCAACAGGAAGATAAAAGCTCCTTGCCGGATGAACTTGTGCCCGTGCCCCGGCTGGACCAAAACTTGGTAAAAGTCCGGCGGAATCTCAGTATGGTTGTCCAACGGGATGAGTTTGGACGCTTACTTTTTTTGCTTAATGGGGAAAAATGGCATGATCCGGTGACCGAAGAACCCCGCCGGGGTGGAGTGGAAATCGGGAATTTGATCAATCCCGGTTTTGTGTCCCACCCTATCCATCTGCACCAGGTTCAATTTCAAATTTTGAATCGTCAACCCTTTGACGTCGCCCATTATAACCGGACCGGGGAGCTTATTTTCACCGGGCCGCCGGAACTACCCGACCACAATGAACAGGGATGGAAAGACACCGTCCGGAGCAAGCCGGGGGAAGTTACGCGGATTATTATCCAATTCGGACCCTATACCGGGCAGTACCCCTGGCATTGTCATCTCTTAGAGCATGAGGATTATGATATGATGCGCCCGTTTACGGTTCTTAGCAAAAAAAGCAAGAAGGAGTAAGTAGTCGCTTGGCACGGGCTTATTGCCAGGATAAACTAACGAAGGGAAAACAAAACCGCTCGCAAAAAGAAAACTGATGGTTGACAATAGCGCTTTTTATGGGTATAGTATTATAAAATTTGACAAAAAAAGGCGAGGAAGGGGAAGAGTACTTACCGCGTGGCGCCTGGCAGAGAATCCGGGAGGGTGGAAACCGGGTAGGTGGGCGGTGGGGAAGAACACCCCGGAGCAGCCACCCGAAACGGCGTCTGATGAAGGACAACCGGAGTAGACGTGGACGGAACCTTTACCGTTAAAAAAAGGCAACCGTGGAAAAGACGCGGATTGTGTTATGAGTGAACCGTATTTGGTTAAGATGGGTGGTACCGCGAGCAAAGTCTCGTCCCTCAAGGGGCGGGACTTTTTCTTTTACCATCCCCACCGGATATGTGGAGCCTTAAAGGGCGCGTTCCGGTTGCCGGCCGGCGGACCGGTTTATTGGCCCAAATAAGAATCTTATTTAATTGGGGAGGAAGGAGGCTTGGTAATGGACAGAACGTTGGTGAAAGAGGCCCGGCAGAAGATGGGCAGTAGGATTCGGCTGTGCGGTTGGGTGCATCGCATTCGGGATCTGGGTAACCTTACCTTTTTGTTACTCCGGGACCGGAGCGGCCTGATCCAAGTGGTTTTGGAAGGGAAAGACCATCCGGAACTACGCCTGGAAACAGTGGTCAAGATTGAGGGTAAGGTGGTGGCGAACGAAAAAGCCCCGGGGAAGGTGGAGATCCAAGCAGCGAAGGTGGAGGTAATTTCGGACGTGGAGTATGACCATCTGCCCCTGGCCGTGAACAGCGGGGTAATTAAGGAAGGGTTGGATACGATCCTCAACCACCGGGTGCTGAGCCTGCGGAACCTGCAAGTCCATGGGATCTTCCTTGTGCAGCAGGAGATTATCCGGGCTTTCCGCGACTTTTTCCGGGACCGGGGGTTTACCGAAATTCAGACGCCGAAAATCGTGGCCGAGGGGGCGGAAGGCGGGGCGGAACTGTTCCCGGTCAAGTATTTTAAAAAACGGGTTTACCTTGCCCAAAGCCCCCAGTTTTACAAACAGATGATGGTGGCGGCCGGATATGAACGGGTCTTTGAGGTCGGCCATGCCTACCGGGCGGAGTTACACAACACCACCCGTCACCTGAACGAATATATCAGCCTCGACGTGGAGATGGGTTTTATTAAAGATGAAAATGATTTAGTGGCGATCGAGAATGAATTCTTGCGGTACCTGTTTGCATCCCTCCCGGAGACTTGCGGCGAGGAACTCTCCCGCTTCGGAGTGGAACTGTCCGACCCCGGTGTGATCCCCAAACTCTCTGTCGGTGAGGCGCAGGCGCTTTTGAAGGCGGAATACGGAAAAAGATTGCCCGCAGGGAATATCGATGCGGAAGCGGAGAAACTGCTGGGCCGGTATGTGAAGGAGAAAACCGGCAGCGATTTTCTCTTCCTGACCGGATTTCCCGTGTCGAAACGGCCGGTTTACGCCATGCCGGAGGAGGAAGCTCCCGACCTGACTAAGAGTTTTGACCTTTTATATAAAGGGCTGGAGATTACCACCGGCGGACAGCGGATTCATAGTTACCGGATGCTTTATGAGAAGATGCAGGCTTTTGGTTTGAATCCGGAAGATTTCGGTTTCTACCTCGATACTTTTAAATACGGCGTTCCGCCCCATGGTGGATTCGCCATCGGTTGCGAACGTTTGACCATGCAGTTACTGAACTTAGCTAATGTTCGAGAAGCCAGCCTTTTTCCACGGGATGTGGACCGGGTGACCCCATAAGTAAAAAGCTTGATCAAGAGGAAGGAGCGGAGAGCAGATGAGCGTTAGTGAACAAGAGCTCCGGCAGGTGGCGGAACTGGTACGGCTTGCTTTTTCCGAAGACGAATTGCGGGTTCTGGTTGGAGAGTTCAACCGCATTTTGCAGTTTGTTGCCAAGCTGAATGCGGTGGATACCACCGGCGTTCCGCCCACTGTGCAAGGAGTGAAGGTGAAGAACCGGTTCCGGCCAGATCAGGTTAGGCCTTCCCTACCCAGGACGGAAGCGTTGAAAAACGCCGTAGCGGTGAAAGACGGTAGTTTTGTGGTGCCGCAAATCATGGAATAGGAGGCGCGGAGATGGAACTTTGCGATTTAACCCTTCATGAAATTAAAGAGCTTTTCGCGGAGAAAGAGGTCTTGCCTTCGATGGTCCTGGCTTCGGTCGCCAAGAGAATCCAAGCACAGGAGGAGAGTCTCGGCGCCTACCTGGCATTGGATTTGGAAGCCGCTTTTGCGGCCGCCCGGGCGGCCGACCACCGGATCCAAGCCGGAAAGCCTTTAGGTGAAATGGACGGGATTCCCTTTGCGCTCAAAGATAATCTCTGTCAAACGGGAAAGGAGACCACCTGTGCCTCCCGGATTTTGCAGGGGTTTGTGCCGCCCTATACGGCGACGGCGGTGCAGAAACTTTTGGACCAGGGCGCGCTGATTATCGGCCGGACCAATATGGACGAGTTTGCCATGGGTGCTTCCACCGAACACTCGGCGGAAAAAAAGACGAAAAACCCGTGGGATCCCCAGCGGGTGCCGGGCGGTTCCAGCGGCGGTTCGGCCGCGGCGGTAGCTGCCGGGGAAACCATTGTGGCCTTGGGTTCCGACACGGACGGCTCCATCCGGCAACCGGCGGCTTTCTGCGGGGTGACCGGACTTAAACCTACCTATGGGCTGGTGTCCCGCTACGGACTGGTCTCTTTTGCCTCTTCCTTTGACCAGATTGGACCCATCGCAAAGGATGCCGAAGACTGTGCCCTGGTACTTAAGGCGATTGCCGGTTTTGACCCGTTGGATTCTACTTCCCTCCGGGGGGAGCAGCAGGTGGATTATACCAAAGGCTTGGAACAGAGTCTTCACGGGCGCACGATTGGCCTGCCCCGGGAGTATTTTGGGGAAGACCTCGACGCAGAGGTGAGACGCATAATCATGGGAGCCGTCGAGCAATTGGCAGAACTGGGCGCCCGGATTGTGGAACTTTCCTTGAAATTGTCGGAGTACGCTCTTCCAGCCTCCTATCTGATCTCTTCAGCTGAGGCTAGTTCCAGTCTGGCCAGGTACGACGGGATTCGGTACGGGCGGGCGGCTGCTGACCGGGGGGACCTAGCCACCTTCTATACACAGACCAGGACGGAGGGGTTTGGGCCGGAGGTTAAGCGCCGGATTATACTTGGCGCCTATGCGCTCAGCGCCGGGCATTACGAAAAATATTACCAAAAAGCCCAACAGATTCGGACCTTGATTGGCCAGGAATTCGAGGAGGCTTTTCGGTGCGTGGACGCGATCGTGACGCCCACGGCGCCGACGCCCCCTTTTAAGCTGGGAGATAGGTTAGCCGATCCTTTAGCGCTGTACTTATCCAATCTTTACACCGTCCCGGTGAACCTCGCCGGTCTGCCCGCCCTCTCTGTTCCCTGCGGTTTTGTCCAAGGAGCGCCGGTGGGGATGCAGATCATCGGTGGGCCTTTTGCCGAAGCCACCATTTTAAATATTGCCCATCAATACCAAAAAGTGACCACCTATCATCAAGCCCGGCCGTGCGGAGGGAGAAAAGGGGGATCGAGATGAACTTTGAAGCGGTGATCGGCTTGGAGGTTCATGCTGAGCTATCCACCAAAACGAAGATTTTTTGTGCCTGCTCCACCAAGTTTGGGGCCGAGGCCAATACCCAGACCTGCCCCGTCTGTCTGGGCCTGCCCGGTACGTTACCGGTTCTCAACGAGAAAGTGGTTGAATACTGCCTCCGGGCGGGTTTAGCCTTAAATTGCCAGATTACGGACTGGAGTAAACTGGACCGGAAAAACTATTTTTACCCCGATTTGCCGAAGGCCTATCAGATCTCCCAGTCTGATCTGCCTTTATGCCGGGACGGGTCTCTGTCGTTGGCGAGCGGGAAACCAATCCGGATCACCCGGATTCACATTGAGGAAGACGCCGGAAAACTAATCCATAGTACGGAGGGGGAAGGTTACTCCCTGGTCGACTATAACCGGGCGGGGGTGCCGCTCATTGAGATTGTTACGGCGCCGGATCTGGCTACCCCGGAAGAAGCGGTGGAGTTTCTGGAGAAGTTACGGCGGATTCTGATCTACCTTGGGATCTCCGACTGTAAAATGGAAGAGGGTTCTTTGCGCTGCGATGCCAATATTTCGCTTAAACCGGCGGGGACGAAGCAACTGGGGACCAAGACCGAGCTGAAGAATATCAACTCTTTTAAGGCATTAGGACGGGCGTTGGCCTATGAAATCGAACGCCAGTCCGAGCTTTTGGCGGAGGAAAAAACGGTTAAGCAGGAGACCAGAAAGTGGGAGGAAGCCAAGCAGCGGACCTTATCCATGCGGAGCAAAGAGGAGGCCCAGGATTACCGGTATTTTCCCGATCCGGACCTGGTCCCGATCGAACTGGACCCGGATTATGTGGCGGAAATCGCGGCCGCCCTGCCCGAGCTCCCGGAAGAAAAGAAACACCGGTTTATCGAGGATTATCACTTGCCGGAGTATGACGCCGAGCTCATTACCGGCTCCAAATACCTGGCGGATTTCTTTGAAGCCGTGCTCAAGCATTACTGCAACCCGAAAGCAGCCAGCAATTTCATTATGGGCGAATTGCTGCGGCTCATGGGTGAAGAGGGGCTGGACCCGGAAGACCTGAAGGTCAACCCGGCGCACTTGGGCGATCTCCTTCAACGCATCGATGAAGGGGAGATCAGTATTACTCAAGGGAAGAAAATTTTCGAAAGGGTCTTTCGCACCGGCGCCTCCCCGGAGGAGATCATTCAGGCCGAAGGCTTACGACAGATTTCCGATCAAACCCAACTGTTGATCGTCGTAAATAAGGTAATTCAGGATTATCCGCAGTCAGTCCGTGACTACCTGGGCGGTAAAGAAAAGGCGGCCGGGTTTTTAATCGGCCAAATTATGCGGGAAACGAAGGGTCAAGCCAATCCCCAAGTTATAAAAGGGTTGCTCATCGAGGAATTGGAAAAAATGCGCCAAGAATGATATGATTAGGGATAGGTTGGGCATGGAATTGAAATTGCAGAAGTCCGTATTGAGCTCTGCGCAAAAAAAAGGTATAATAACAAATGGACCAAACCTAGAATTAGCCCTTATTGAGGTACTCTGGATTTTGATGAAGAGACGGACTAATCGGGCCAAGCTTTAGGTTAACAAGGAAGGTACCTTTATTGGGGCCTTCCTTTTTCTAGAATGAAGAAAAAAGGAGAAAGCGTGGGAAGATCATTGAATTTGTTGGTCACCTTAGATTCCAATTATCTTAAGCCCCTCAGGGTAATGCTTTTTTCGCTTTTTTTCAATAACCCGAATGAACGGTTTGATATTTACTTAATGCATTCTAGGATTAAACCGGACGAGCTTAGCGATTTAGAGCAATTTATCAGCCAACAGGGACACCGGTTGATCGTGATTAAGGTCGGGGAGGCTGATTTCCAGGCTGCGCCCGTGGTTAAGCATTATACGAAGGAAATGTACTATCGGCTATTGGCCTTTAAATATCTTCCTGCCACTTTAGAGCGGATTCTTTATCTGGATCCGGATATTTTGGTGATTAACAGTGTTAAAGGATTATATGATCTGGATTTATCAGAGTGGATGTTTGCGGCGGCCTACCATGACCGGCTGATGGTTAAGGAGTTAAATAAGGTCCGGTTTCTCGAGTATGAGCTTGAAGAGTATTATAACTCCGGCGTGCTTTTGATGAATCTGAACCGGCAGCGCTCTCTAATCGATGAGCAAGAGATCTACAACTTTGTGGAGAAAAACAAGAGCCGATTGATCCTGCCCGATCAGGATATCCTGAATTCACTGTACGCCAAAGAGATCCGGAAACTGGATGAGATCGAATTTAACTATGATACCCGGTTTTATAAGTATTTTCGCTTTTTAAGCAAAGGGAAGATTAACATGGACTATGTGATGCGCCATACGGTTATTCTCCATTTTTGCGGAAAAAAGAAACCCTGGCATAAGAATTACAGTGGCGAGTTTCATGGGTTGTACAAGCATTATGAGAAGTTGGCTTTTGAAGATTCGGTTCCGGTAAATGTCTTAGAATAATTAATCCAAAAAGAAACGGGCATTATAGCCCCGGGCTCAGCCTTTAAGGGAGATCGCAGTATTTTATGGGAATTATAAGGGGTTGTTTTTATGGCGTAGTGCAAAAAGCAGATCAACAAGTCAAGTTGCAGAAATTATTGACGAAAGGAGCGAGAGTATGCCCTTCACGACGGCTAATTTATTGTTTGCGTTTGGTTTGACCTTAATGGCCGGTCTGTCAACGGGAATCGGAAGTCTCCTGGCCTTTTATGCTAAACAGACGAATAAAAAATTCCTCTCGGTTGCCTTAGGTTTTTCGGCGGGAGTAATGATTTATGTTTCGATGGTTGAGATCTTTGCGGAAGCCCGGGCTTCTTTGGAAGCGGTCTATGGGTCTACGAAAGGTTATTGGGCGACGACCATTGCCTTTTTCACTGGGATTGCGATTATTGCGCTGATTGATAAAATTGTCCCCAGTCCTGAAAATCCCCATGACATGCAAAGTAAAGAAGACGTTGAAGAAATGAAGACCAATGATCCGGCTTTATTACGATTGGGCCTTTTTTCGGCGTTGGCCATTGCCATCCACAATTTCCCCGAAGGAATTGCCACTTTTGCCAGTGCGGTTAAAGATCCGACTTTAGGAATTAGTATTGCGATCGCGATTGCCATTCATAATTTACCGGAAGGAATTGCGGTTTCCATTCCGGTTTATTACGCGACCGGGAGCCGGCGAAAAGCCCTTTTTTACTCTTTTGTTTCGGGTTTTTCCGAACCACTGGGGGCCATCCTCGGTTATTTTCTCCTGTTGCGTTACTTTAGTGATGCGATGTTTGGGTGGATCTTTGCCGCGGTCGCTGGAATTATGGTTTACATATCTTTAGATGAATTACTCCCGACGGCTGAGAAATACGGTGAACACCATTATGCCATCTACGGGCTGATCCTCGGTATGGTCGTGATGGCGATTAGCCTCTTAATGTTTGCGTAATTTAGGTAAGGAAGATGGCGCCATAGGCGGTCCTTTCCGACGGAAAGAAAAGAAGAGGGGTAAGATGGAGATGAAAAGGATGCTTACCGTCCAAACGCCCATCGGCCGCCTTGGGCTGGTGGAAGCAGATAACCGCCTGACCAATCTCTACTTTGAACATGATGGCCTTCCGTCCGGGTTGGCGGTTCGAGAGACCGAGCTTCTGGTTAAGGCCTGTCAACAGCTGACGGAGTATTTCTCCGGAAAACGGACGGTTTTTACTTTGCCGTTAGCGCCAACCGGGACCGAGTTCCAAAAAAGGGTCTGGCAAGTTTTATGCCGGATTCCCTACGGGGAAACGCTCAGTTACCAAGGGGTGGCCAAAGCGCTTGGGAATGAAAAAGCCATGCGGGCAGTGGGACAGGCCAACAACAAAAACCCAATCCCGATTATCATCCCTTGCCACCGGGTGATCGGCGCCAATGGTGCTTTAGTTGGTTACGGCGGCGGATTGCAGATTAAGGAAACCTTACTGGCTTTGGAGAAGGATTTTTTAAAGGGGAAAGTGGGTTGAGAAGGCGCACGAAACGGATTTTCAAAGCGAATAATGATTGGCAACGGGTTGAGGTGCTGAAGAGAAACCGGGAAAAACGCCACCGGTACCGGCAGTTTTTTGTTGAAGGCGTTAAATCCATTAATTATGCGCTGGAGTATAACTGGCCGATCCGGTGGTTTGTTTATACAAGGGAAAAACCCCTCTCCGCTTGGGCGGAGGGGGTTTTAGCCAATTCGCGGGCGGAGTTACACTTGGAATTGTCCGGTCAGCTGATGGCCGCACTGAGCGAGAAGGAAGAGGAGACCTCCGAGCTGATTGCCGTGGTGGACATGGTGGAAAGGGATCTGTCCACCATTGAGATTAAGGACGACCTGTTAATAGCGGTCTTTGATCGGCCTTCCAGTCACGGAAATTTAGGGGCTTTGATCCGTTCCTGTGAAGCGTTAAAAGTGGATGCCTTAATCATCACCGGCCATGCGGTTGACCTTTATGACCCCAAAACGATCCGGGCCAGTATGGGCACTTTCTTTGCGGTGCCCACGTTCAGGCTGCCTTCCCACCGGGAACTCTCACCTTGGTTGGAGCAGGCCAGGCGGAAGCTCCCTGCATTTCAGGTGGTTGGTTCAACGGCGAAGGCCGATCTTTTGGTTGATGCCGCGGATTTCACGAAACCGACCGCTATATTGATTGGCAATGAAACCTACGGATTGAGCAATAACTATAAAGCGCTCTGTGACACTCTGGTGCGGATCCCGATGTACGGGGAGATCACTTCCTTTAACGTCTCCTGCGCGGCCTCGATCATCCTCTATGAAGTTGACCGGCAACGCCGGAAGATAAACATTGATTCAATCTAGACATTGAATAAATTCTTCGAACTCTTTTTCCTTTAACCCGATACCGAATTGACCATCGAGTCGCTTTGTTAGTTCGCTCTTTTCAAAGAAAAGAACCGCCGGAAGGCAGTTGCTCCCTTCCTTCATAGATCCGGATGGGTGCCATTGTCATTGGATTTCATTCTTCCTTTACCAACGGAATAAAGGCGCCATAGCCTTCTTCCGCCATCCGGTCGAGGGGAATAAAACGAAGGGCGGCGCTATTGATATTGGGTCAGGAGGCTAAAGTCCACATGGCAATAGCCGCCCGGGTTTTTTTCCAGATAGTTCTGGTGGTACGCTTCCGCCGGGCAGAAATTAATAAGGGGTTGAACTTCGGTGACAATGGGGTCCTTGAATTGGGCTTGAACCTCCGCCATTACGGCGCGGATCACCGGTAAATCTTCCTCGTCCCGATAGTAGATCCCGGAACGGTACTGGATGCCCCGGTCGTTACCCTGACGGTTGCGGGCCGTCGGATCGATGATCCGGAAAAAATGGCGCAAAAGCGAAGCCAGCGTCACCCGCTCCGGGTCATAGCGGAGATGGACCGCTTCCGCGTGTCCGGTCCGGCCGGAACAGACCTCTTCATAAGTGGGGGATTGGGTGGTGCCGTTGGCATAACCGGCGGTTGCTGCCGCGACCCCGTAAACCCGGGCGAAATAGGCTTGTACTCCCCAAAAACACCCGCCGGCCAGCCAGATCTCTTTGAGTCTTTGCTCCTCGTAGTTAATCCCCTGGTTGGGATTGGGGGGCAGGGGTCCACGCATTTTTTAGCTCCTTTTTGTCTTATGATAACCGCAATACCCGGAAGGAATGCTTCAGCGCTGGGTGAGGATCATCCCTGGGGAATAAAAATGTAACCCGGAAGGAAAAGCTCATCTTTTGGGGAAAGTTTTTGAAGAAGACTATAGTCTAAAAGAGGTTAATAGTAAGGCATGCTTAAAAAACGGTGCCTGGGTCCTTAAAGTTACTGCCTGGTTTGCTTGACAGGAGTTTGAAAACCTGATAAAATTAGACCGATCGTTCGGTAAATAATGCGAGGTAGGAGCCGATGAAAAATATAGGGATTGAGCGGACGGAGACCAGAGAACGAATCCTGGAAGTGAGCGCCAAACTCTTTGCCGAGAAGGGGTACAGCGCCACCGGGATTGACGAGATTGCCAGGAATGTGGGGATCACAAAGTCGGTCATCTATTATCATTTTAAGAACAAAGAAGATATTCTCCAGACCCTGATTGATGAAGCCTTTGCCCAACTAAAACAACCGGAGATTAATGAAGCCCATAAGCAATTCCATGAAACCGGGGAACAGTTCCAAGAGATAATGGGGTTGATCCAATTTATGGGGACAGAGCGGAACCGGCGGATCATTAAGATTATCTTTATGGAATCAATGATGGACCAGAACGAGTCGGTTCCCTTGTTCGACATTTGGGATCAAAGTGTGGCGCTCCACCGGGGTTTTGGCGGTCAGCCGGTTGATGAATGGTTAAACAATGATCCCCGCCGGAAAGTGGAGACTTTTTTCCTGTTTGTCCTTCCGTTGCTTACTTTTTTTATCTTTCGTGACCGGTGGTGTGACCACTATAAGCTCAGTCCGGAAGAGGCTTGGAACGCTTTGCGCGCAGGGCTGATGGATTATTTTTATCCAAAGCTATTTTAGAAGTCCGGCGCGGGAACCTCACTTCTTTTTTTTACCCACAAAATAGACCGAACGTTCTGTATATGAAATAAGCTAAAGGAGGTTTAGCCGTAATGAGAAATTTTTGGACCCGGGTCGCCGCCTTTGTGCTCAAACATCATAAAGGGGTCGTGCTGGCGACGATTATTTTGGTGGTGCTAAGTATCATCTCCGCTAGCAAGATCCAGGTGACCACGAAGATGAAGGATATGCTGCCTGCCGACAACCCCCAAGTCCAGATGATGGATGAGGTAGATCGGCATTTTTCCGGAGGAACTTCCCTTTTCATTACCGTAGAGGGTGATGACCGGGAAGCCATGGTGGCCTGCGCGGAGTCCCTAGCGACCGCGATCGAAGCAAGGGCTGAGCTTCGGGAGAACATAAGGACGATCAATCTGAAACTGGACAAAGACTTTGCAATCCAGTGGGGATTATTATTACAAGAGGCAGAGGATCTGGCTGACTTAAAAACCCGGTTCACCCAAGTGAATTTATTACCTTTGTTGATTGCGGTGAATGATTCCTTCGAAGAAACCTACATTGAAAATTCGGACGAAGAATTGTCCACGAGCAAGCAGGAGAATGAGGCGGTAGCGACGCTTGGGGGGATGGAAACATTCTTTACCCTTTTACGGAATTACTTAGCCAATCCGGAAGCCGCCCCCCTATCGGAACAAGGAGCGCGGCTGGCGGAGACTTTTTTGCTAGGCGATACGTACTCCTTCAGCCCGGATCATTCGATGCTCATGTTTACCTTGACTCCCGCTTTTGCCATTGATGATTTTGATCAACTAGTGAAGTTTATGGATGGCATCAAGGAAGTTATCGCGCTGGTGGAGAGGGATTATCCGCAGCTTGTCATCGGGTATACAGGAGAGATCGCCATCCAAGCGGATGAACAATATGCCCTCCGCTTTGATATGCTGGTCCCATCTTTAGGGGCGCTGGTCGTAATTTTCTTGCTTTTTCTCTTTTCCATCCAACCATTCCGGGCGATGCTCTTTTCCTTGCTCAGTTTGGTGGTGGGGATTCTTCTCAATTACGGGGTCATCGGGATCACCCTGGGGGAGATTAATATGCTCACCAGTACGCTGGGGGCGCTGCTCATCGGCTTAGGGATTGACTATGGCATTCAATTTGTGACCAATTTTGGCCTTTACCGCAAGGAAGGGCATGCTCTGGCCGATGCGCTTCACTTGACCTACACCAAGACGGGGATGGGTACCCTTTTGGCGGCACTCACGACCGCGTTGGGCTTTTTTGTGATGGCGCTGACCGGTTCCGAATCCTTGTCCGAGTATGGAGTCACGGCCGGAATCGGGATAATTACTTGTTTTGTGGCGATGTTTCTGTTTTTGCCGGCGCTTTTATGCTGGTTCGGGAAAAAAGCACCAGCCGCGTCCCGCCTTCCGGTCGTTGAATATGGATTCTTAGCTAACCTGAGCTTATTTATAAAGAAGCACCGGATTGCCGTCTCGGTGGTGGGAGTGGTGCTCACCGGCTTTCTCTTCTTTACCATGTTTCAAAACCGGATTGACCTGGATTTAATGGCGCTGGAACCCCAAGAGATGCCGTCAATTAAAGGGTACTACAAGATTATGGATCAATACGGTCTATGTCCCCTTTCGGCCTTGGCGGTGACCACGTCCCTGGAAGATGCCAGGAGATTAACGGAGAAGCTGGAAGCAGAGGATTACATCGCTCAGGTTGAATCCCTGGCCACTTATCTACCAACCCCGGAAGAACAGGAAGAACGGCTGACTACGATCAAAGAAATCCAGGAGATGGGCCCGCGCTATCAGGAGCTTTTCTATACACCCGCCGATCTCTTGCGTTTTAGTGAAGAGGTTCAACGCTTGGAGTGGAATATCATTGAAATCGGTGACCTCTCCGTGGCTGGTCTAGGAGAGAATAACAAGATTGTGCAGAAGCGTAACCATATGATCCGGGAGATCCTTGGTGCAGAGACCGGCCGGCCGGGGCAGGAAGTATTTCAGAAACTGATCCTTCTCCTGGAAACAGATCCGGTGCTCTATGCCGACCGGCTCAGTCAAATAGATGCGCATTTTACCCGTGCGCTGGACGCCCTCATCACTCAGATGACGGCTGTCCAAAGGCCGATCACCGTTGCTGACCTCCCGGCTCAGATTCGCGACCAATTGCTCAGTACCGACGGCAAACGAAATTTGGTCATGGCTTATCCTCGGCAATCCATTATGGAGCGGGAAAACGGGCTCCGCCGTTTTACCGAACGGATGGCGAAGATTTCCCCGCGGATTACGGGTATGGCGATGGTGGCGGTTTCTTGGTTTACAGAGATTATGGATGGAAGCGTCAAAGCCGGGCTTTATATTTTCCTTACCATATTTCTCTTGCTCCTTATCTCCATGAAGAGCCTCCGGCGATCATTATTGGCTTTAGTACCGCTTACCGTAGGAATGATTTGGATGTTGGGTCTCATTCCTTTGCTGGGCTGGCGGGTGAACATACTTAATATCGGTGTTATCCCGCTGATTATGGGCATGGGGATTGACTATGGCGTGCACATTGTCGAGCGCTTTACAGTAGAGAATGGGGATATTAGCGCCGTCTTCAAGTATACCGGTAAAGCATTACTTCTTTCCGCGCTGACCACGATGATTGGTTTCGGTTCATTGGGTTTAATGGGTTCCTTTGCCGGGGTAGCATCTATTGGCGCCATCCTCTTTCTCGGGATAACGACTTGCATCGCAGCAGCTTTGTTCCTAACGCCAGCCTTGTTAAGTTTGGGGCGCAAGCCGGTGCCGGGAAAAAGGTCAGTCTGGCAAGGAAAGACAAAGAACATATGACCTCTGAAAAAGTAAGGAGGAGATTGGAATGAAGAGAAATTGGACTTTTCTGGCTGTGTTGGCGCTTGGGGTGTTGATGAGCGGTTTAGTTCTGGCGGCAGAGAAAGAAGCGGTGGCCATTCTCCGCCGCGTCGAGGAAAAACAGGCGACGGACACAATGGTTTCCCGGATGGGGATGTTCATTTACCCGGACGCCGGCGCCGATGACTGCCGTAGCTTCGAGGTGGTAGGTTACAGCAAAGGTGATGAAGACGAATATATATCCTTTCTTGAACCGCGGAGCATTAAAGGCTTGACGATTCTTTCCAAAGGTGACGACCAATGGATCTATTTCCCCTCCACCGGCCGGGTCCGCAAGATTGCCAGTAAAGCGAAGGATCAATCGATTCAGGGGGTAGGGGGCGACTTCTCATATGAAGACTTAAGCGCCGGGAAATGGGAAGAAAAATATGACTTTATTATTGCCAGCACCACGGATCAACAGTGGGTTCTAACAGGGACACCCAAGAAAGAGTCATCCTATTCCAAGGTGAATTTAGTTATTGACAAGGAAAAATTGATGATGATCAAGATCGAGTACTACAAAGAGAAAGAGGGGCACTTTAAAGACTTAATTATGGAGGAGCTCAAAGTGCTGGACGGCTGGGAAATTGCCACCCGGATGACGATGATCAATTACACAAAAAACAGTAAGACGGTGCTTGTTATTAACGACGCCAAATATAACGTGGAAATTGACGAGAAATACTTCAACCCAACCCGTTTTTACCGTTAATAAGCGCATCAGCCGGAGCCGATGGTGTGCTCCGGCTGAGATATTTTCTTGCCAATGGCGGGAAGCTTCTTAATCTTAAAAAGGAG
>DUQR01000050.1 GCA_012837715.1 Bacillota bacterium
ACATTCTTCTTCAATTACTTGTTCAGTTCCTTCCGCTGATATTCTCATCTGGCCGTTGATTTCATTACCGAACCTAAATTCAATATCAAACAGATTTTCTCGGGAAATAAGGTCACCTTCGTTGATTTCGTCATCGTCTATGAGCGGCTGATTAATTGTTCCACTATATGTATTGGTTACACCCATATGCTCCTCATAATAAGTTAGATCAAACTTAAATTCTTCGTTTTCCTCTGACTCTAATCTTGTGACCTCAACCGTCCACATTCCTAAATATACGTCATTTTCGTCAAATACTTCCTTCTTATAGCGCCATGTCCCCTCTCCTGGAGTATAATCTTCTAGTTCAAGTTCAAGGATTAAATCCCAAATCTCTTCTTCAGTGCAAGCAGTATAATCTCTCGCCGGAAGACAGAAAAGGCTGTACCACATCACATGTTCAGTCACATCATCAACAACAGAAAAGATAAGTTCGGCATGGGGCATTAGTTCTTGATTTAGAATGATCGGTAAACGGCCACTCTGGGTAAAACTGTTCCAAGCCGTCTGGGAGTCACTGACCAGTTGTTCACCGGCTTTTTGTAAATGTTCCTCAACCGTAGTAACTTCAATTTGGACTGGGTCGGAAGAAATATCTCCGGCTTTACAAATCAATTCATAAATCCCGGGATTATTACCTGCGGTAAATAAACCGTCTGCGGTGATCTCCCCTGCCCCTTCAGCCAGTATCCATTCAAATTCAACATTTGACATTGCTTGATCGTATTGGTCCATCACCGTAGCTTCAAATTGTACCTGACTTCCAACCAAAACTTTAGGTTTATCAGGTTTTATAACAATTTTTGTTGGTTTCGAAGGTTCAAGTTTTCCTTTGATAGTGACAGTTACCTTCTGAACAACTCCATTGGCCGCACAGACTACTTGGCACTCCCCTGCTTCCTTGCCGGCCGTGAACTTTCCGTCCTGTGTAATTTCGCCGAATTTAGCGGGGTCTACCGACCATTCAAAAGTAATCCCCTCCATCTTCCTACCATTTTGGTCGTATCCCTCGGCGCTAAATTGGAGAGTTCCTTCGGTATAAACACTATTCTCTCCAGTTTCGTTAATGATTTTAATTGTTTTAAGGGTAGGCGTTGATGGTTGTTTTGGTGTCTTTTTCGGCCCACAACCGGATAACAACAGAATAATTAAAAGAAATGGCAATACCCAATAAACAAATTTTCTGTTCATTGTAATCCCCTCCGCCAATTCATATTTCTTATATTATATCGGTATTTTCTCATATTTCTTGATGGCAAAAAAATAATCCCTTTCGGGATTATTTCGGGTTTATTTTTTCTCCTCTGTATTCCGGCACAATTCGCAATCACGGCAGAAGGTCACCCGGCCGGTAAAGACATTCAGAATTGTATTGACAATATTAGTCTTATCTGAATGATGGAGAATAATCCGTTGCGGAGAAAGGGTGATTAACGCGCTCAGCAAAAGATCTTCATACTTAAGGCCTTCATCCTTGAGATCCCCGAGGACTTTCAGGAGATACTCCTGTTCGAGAGGTTTCTCTTCCTCATCCAAGAGCCGGAATTTCTCCTTTGAATAAAAGAGGACATGGACCTCCAGGATCTTCGGCTCCTGAATCTCCACGAAATAGCGGAGTAGTTTGATAAATTCCTGGTATTCCTTGTCGGCAAGTAGTTGGTCAATGGCCTCTTCCAGGTTTTCTTTGAGTTCGGAAAAATAATCCTTCAAGCGGAAACGGAAAAAGCCCTCCAAAAAGATGGCATTGTTCTCACTTAAAAAGGAGCCGACTTCTTTTTGCACCCGCTTGATCCGTTCCTTTTCGTCGGCCGAAGTCAAGGTGGTGATGGCTTTTTGGGAAAGGAGCTCCGCCTCGGCGGACGAAAGATAAGGATGATCAATCCGGATTATCCTCCGCAATAGGTTTTGGGAGACTTCTCCCAACAATAGGTTGGTAACGACCAACGTTAAATTCTGGCGGAAGGTATCCTCTTCTTTTTTACTGATCCCCTTTTCCGGTTGGCCAAAGGTAAAATTGAGGAATTTGAACTTCCCCATTTTTTCCTCTTCGACTTGGAGCGCCAAACCTTCCTTTTTCCAGCGGGTGATCTCTTGCTCTAAGTTCGACCTTAAGTCAAAGAGGGACCCGGTACCGATTTGGATCGTGGACATGGTCTACCCCCCTCGTAAGAGTATTATATGAGGATAAGAAGAGAGGATATACAGTCCACTTAAAGTAAACTGTCGCGCCGGGCCCTCTTATTTATGTTAAGAGGCGGTTTTCCTGATTTCGTCATAGCCCGCTTTCCCATTTATAGATGAACCCGCTAGAAGATGGCAGGGTAAACCCGCCAAAATGGCCGGTGGTTTTGATCGTCGTCGGCAGGTCAATGGAATTCTCACCCGCCGGGGGCAGGTCATTAACGCGGTCAATATCGGCCAGTTTCACCCAATAACCGGGTAAAGGAAACTCCAGATCCACCATCACCTCATAGGGTTCAAAGTTTAATAAAACCACCATCCGTTCCCATGGTTCCGGGCCGGGGTTGGTCGTCCAGCCGATTACTTTTTTTCCCTGACCGTATTTTTCCCCCAGCCAGGGCCCTAAAAGCCACGCAAAGGCCCCTTCCTGACAGGGGTCATAGCCATAAATCCGTAGCCCGGGGTAACGTCGGCGTAAACGTATTAAGCCCGATGACCACTGGTAGTAATGGTTTTTTTCTAAAAATTCCGGCCAATCCAGATCAATCCGGTTACGCGGACGTTCCACCCCAAATTCCTGTCCCATATAGATCATGGGCTGTCCCAACGCCACCATGGTGGCGAATAAGCCTAGGCGGGATTTGCGTTCCTTCGCCGGTTCCCAGATTAAACCGTCCCCGCGGGTAGCCACTTCATAGGGGACGCTGTTCTCATCATGGCTTTCACAGTAGTTTATCACGTTGTTGGTGTGGGCGGCGTAAAAGTCTTTAGAAAAGTAAAAAATACTCCCCAGATAAGTGGTGGAATCATCGATCCAGTCCCGGAAAACCCCCTCACGGAGTAAGGCTTTTATTTTATCGTGGAAAGCATCGCACCATTGGGCGTACCCGTTATACCCTTGCAGGTTCAGATCGACCTCGTTCGGCAGGTTTTCGGCGATAAGAATGCAATCGGGTTTAAAGCCCTTGTCCTTGATTTCATAAGCCAACCGGTGGAGAAAAGTATGATCCATCCAGGAACTATGGGTGGCATCAAAACGGAACCCATCTACGTGGTACTCCCGGATAAACATCTTACAGGCATCAATCAGCATATTCTGAACTTCTTCCTTCTCCGTCGCCACCCGGTTCCCCCAGGGGGTTGAACCGGAAAAGTAAAAACCGCCGGGCGTCCCGTCCTGAATTAATTGCCAGAGCGGGTTAAAATAGTTGGAAGTATGGTTAAAGACCTGATCAACAATGACCGCTAAACCATGTTGGTGGGCGGTGTCAACCAGTGCCCTAAACTCGTCGCAGGTCCCAAAATCCCGTTCAATGGTCATGAAACCGCTAGGGTCATAACCAAGGCGGTTATCACTGAGGGCGGTCGGCGCTTCTGAAGTGGGCATTAAGGCTAAGGCGGTAATCCCTAAATCTTCAAAATAACCTTCTTTAATCCGGTGAATCGTGCCGCGAAAGGTCCCCGCAAGCTCCGCCGGAAGGTCCGGATCTTGATCGGTGAAGCCGTAGACATTAAATTCATAGAGGATCAAGCGGTCGACCGGCGGCGTTACCCAGTCCTGATCATGCCATTGATAGGCGGATGGATCAATCACCAAACAATCATTCCGGTTGTAGTCGGTGCCATAACGACGGGCATAAGGATCTTGCGCCAGTTTAACCGGTTGTTGTTTTTCGTTGAGGGGAACACCGCCGACCACTAAATATTGATAGGCGTTCTTCTCCGGATCGGTCGGGTCGGGTAGTTCGGTCCGGAGCAGCCAAAGGTTGGGTTCGTTTTTATAACCCAGGTATAACTGCATCGGCAGAAACAGCTCCGGTTCAGGCCGCTCATGGTAGGGCGACTGCCAGTTATTGAAGTTCCCAACCAGGTAAACCCGGGCTGCCCGCGGGTGGTAAAAACCAAAAAGGGTGGTCCCATCCTGCAAATAAGTGGCGCCCAACATCGCCACCACACCTTCCCCGCGCACATCCGTCTCGGGTAAGTATTGGTTTTTCCTGACCAAAGGGGCGATCTCGGGAAAAAGATCCCGGACGGAACCGGCCACCACTGCCGGTTTTTGCGGATAAACCTCATTATGATGGCTAACGGTCCAAACTTCGGGGCCTAGGTGTTGGCCATAGCAACGTTCCTGTTCCTCCCAAGTTACTTGGGAACCGTTTTTCTCCCCAAATTTAAAACAAAAATAGTTCCGGATTTGCTTAAATTCAAATACGGCGCCGTAATCGTCCCAGTCAGTAACCGGGTAGTCCTGATAAGCCTCATTATGTCCGGGATACCAAAGATGCAAAAAAGGATTTTTAAAATTCAGACTGTACGGGGCATGAATCTTCACGCGGTGCATTCCTCAACTTCCTTCCCGGCGATCATCAGAATTATCTTCAGTATACCCCGAACCCGGGTGGCTCAATGCTTAATAGGGTGGTCTTTCCCGGAAAGCAAGGGTGGAATGATGTGTAAGCCAGTAGACAAAAAAACCCCAGAGTGGAAAGAAGAAGGTGATCAGCGCCCAAATTCCCGGTGGTAGGTTGAGCCGGTCCAGGCCATGTTTTTTTGCATCCACGTAAACCGCTGCCGTTAAATACAGATTGATGAACAAGAGCGCAACAAGGATCAAAGTTAACCAAAATTGCCAAACCATCCAGGATAACCTCCTTTGTGATCTTAAATTTTGATTATGTTAAGCTGGAAATAATTAAAGCTATATTTAGCAGGCCTTTTTATGATATATTAAGAATCAGTTACAGATTATATCTTCTTCTTCGTTCGCTTTAAGGAATTGTATACTATGTTACTTTTCGCTGGCGCCATCAACTCGGGAATAAGCAAGGTAAAATGTGACGTTAATTATACAATTCCCTAATCTTCTCTGTTTTAACTTTTTCTCTTCTTTTTATTATCTTCAATTTAAGAGCATTAAATAAGGAGGCTTTTTAAATGGGTAAAGAGAAAAAGGTTCCAGCAGTCGCCTATTTTTGTATGGAATTCGGGTTACACCCTGATTTTCCCATCTATTCGGGGGGCTTGGGTGTTCTCGCCGGCGATTATCTGAAAGCCGCCGCTGATGCCGGTTACCCCGTGGTGGGGGTTGGTATTTTATGGCGCAAGGGTTATACTGCCCAGTATATTAACGACGCAGGTTACCCCTACGATGTCTCTCCGGAGTACAATTATGATTTTCTCAAGGATACCGGGGTTAAAGTCCAGGTCACCATCAAACAACAGCCGGTAACTTGCAAAGTCTGGTTAACGGATCATTTTGGTAACGTCCCGCTCTATCTCCTTGATGCCGATTTGCCGGAGAATAAGGAGCCTTGGCTAACCCATTCTCTCTACCGTGGCAGCGGCGATGACCGGATTGCTCAGGAAATCATTTTAGGCATCGGCGGCCTCCGGGCGCTCCGGGCCCTCGGCTTAGAGATCGACCTGTACCACTTCAACGAAGGCCACGCCGTTCTCGCCGGAGTTGAATTGATCCGGGAAAAAATCAGCACCGGTCTTTCCTTTGAGCAAGCGCTAAATGCAACCCGGCGGGAGATTGTCTTTACCACCCATACGCCGGTACCGGCGGGGAACGAAGCCCACCACCACGGCGCCCTTTCCTACGTCGGCGCCTATAACGGTCTTTCTTACGAACAGATGAAACAGATCGGGGGCGATCCCTTCAACATGACCGTGGCTGGCCTTAAGCTTTCCGCTTTGGCCAATGGTGTTTCCGCCCTGCATGGTGAAACCGCCCAAAAGATGTGGCAACAGGTTGGCGCCGCGGCCCCAATCATCGCCATCACCAATGGTGTTCACCAAGGAACCTGGCAGGCGGCGAATATTGCCCATGCTTACGCGCAAGCGGAAGGTTTACTCCAGGCTCGCCAGGAGAATAAAGCAAACTTACTGGCGGAGATTGAGCGCCGCACCGGTCATGTACTTGACCCGAACGGTCTTGTCATCGGGTTTGCGCGGCGGGCCGCCACCTATAAAAGGGGCGACCTGATCTTCCGCAACCGGGAAGAGATCCTTCCCCTGTTGGAAAAGGGCCGGATCCAACTGGTTTTCTCCGGTAAAGCCCATCCGCAGGATGAGGGCGGTAAAAGCATGGTAGCGAGTATTGTGGCTTTTGCCCGGGAATTTCCCGGGAAGGTTGTTTTCTTAGAAAATTACGACATGAGGCTAGGAAAGATCTTGACCAGTGGTTGCGATGTGTGGTTGAACAACCCCCAACGGCCTCAGGAAGCCAGCGGCACTTCGGGAATGAAGGCCGGTATGAATGGGGTTCTTAATTTCAGTACTTTGGACGGCTGGTGGGTGGAAGGTTGCGCCCACGGAAAGAACGGTTGGCAGTTTGGCGACGGTTACGTCGGTCCCGACCAGGACGATCATGATTTACACGCTTTGTTCCATGTTTTGAAGAATGAGATTTTGCCCGTTTATGAACAGGACAAGGCCAAATGGGTAAAAATGATGCGTGCCAGCATCAAAACCTGCACGCAACAATTTTCCGCCCGGCGGATGGTGGATGAATACTATGACCGTCTCTATCTTCCTCTGGTCGCCGCGGAACGGAAAATTTCTTAAAACAGAAATTGGTCTGCATTTACCGCCCGGCGCTGGAGAAAATAAGACCGGGAGGTGTGAGGATGAAGAGCACCACCACCAGTTGGGTTGTGACCGGCTTGGGTGCGGTGGTCTCCGGGCTGGGGGCAACCATGCGCCAGAGCCGTCTCGGTACGGGGATCCTCGGTTTCGGTCTGGCGCACGTGGTTTTAGGCGTTTTAGATATGCTCCGCCCCCAGCCCAACAAGTAACATTTCCCTAAAAAACAAAGTGGCCCACCACTCCGCCACTTTGTTTTTTTTTATTTTATTTAACCCAGTTTTTCCCGGAGATAAGCAACCAATTCATCAACGGCAATCCGGGTCTGGGCCATCGTATCCCGTTCCCTGACCGTCACTGTCCGGTCTTCCGGCGACTGAAAATCCACGGTCACACAGAAGGGGGTGCCCACTTCATCCTGCCGACGGTAACGACGGCCGATGGACTTGGCATCATCATATTCGGTGTTCCAATAACGGCGCAACTCCCCACTGATCTCCTTGGCCATACTCTGCAAAGGTTCTTTCCGGGAAAGAGGAAGCACCGCCACTTTGATCGGGGCAATTTCCGGATGGAAACGCAGCACAACCCGGGTCTCATCTTTATCCGGTTCTTCATGGTAAGCGTCAACTAAAAAGGCCAACGTCGCCCGGTCAGCTCCCGCCGACGGTTCGATCACATAGGGGATATAATGCTCGTTGGTTTCCTGGTCGAAATAATCCAGTTTATTTCCACTGTATTCGGTATGACGTTTTAAATCAAAATCGGTGCGGTTGGCAATCCCCTCCAGCTCCGACCAGCCCATCGGGAAGTAGTATTCAATGTCGATACAGGCTTTGGCATAATGGGCCAACTCTTCCGGATTGTGGGGTCGCAAGCGCAGACGATCCGGATTGATGCCTAACTCTTGATACCAGTTGTACCTGACCTCCACCCAATGGCGGTAACATTCTTCATCGTCGCCAGGTTTGACGAAATATTCGATCTCCATCTGTTCAAATTCCCGGGTCCGGAAAGTAAAGTTACCCGGTGTGATCTCATTCCGGAAGGATTTTCCGATCTGACCGACCCCAAAGGGCAATTTCTTTCTGGTCGTGGTGAGGACATTGGCAAAATTAACAAAAATCCCCTGGGCAGTCTCGGGCCGCAAGTAAACCACAGCGGCTTGGTCTTCCACCGGCCCCATAAAAGTCTTAAACATCAGGTTAAAATTGCGGGCTTCGGTTAATTCGCCGCCACACTCTGGACAGACGTTAGTCGTTAAGTGGTCGGCCCGGAACCGCTGCTTACATTCTTTACAATCAACCAAGGGGTCGGTAAAGCCGGCTAAATGGCCACTGGCTTCCCAGACCCGGGGATGCATTAGGATACTGGCGTCTTGACCAACCATATCCTCCCGCTGCCGAATCATCCGTTGCCACCAAGCCTGTTTCACATTGTTCTTCAGTTCCACCCCGAGTGGTCCGTAATCCCAACAACTATTTAAACCCCCATAAATCTCACTACTCGGAAAGATAAAACCCCGTCTTTTCGCTAAAGACACAATCTTCTCCATCGTGGTGGTGGCGGTCGGTGTTTTTCCGTTCTTCATCGTTCGTTCCTCCTAATCTGGGCTTTTTGCGTTGTCCTTTGCCTTAACAATTCCAATACAATATATCGATCGCTAAATTAAGTCAAACTCTATATATTGTATTGGAATCCTTTTTAGTGGTTGCAACCCAAAAGTTTTTATCTAGTCCCCGCTTTATACGATCCTCTTTTAAAAGTTTACTCCAAAAGCGCTTCTAGGCAAAGCGCGGCAAGGTATAGATGTGGGGTGTTACCAAAACTTCGACCAACGCCGCGATCAGCAGCAAGAGAATGATCAGCGGAAGATAAGTCAGACTTGTCTTCGCATGAACGCCAAACTTCCGGACGCTCTCCCCGGTGAAGATACTCCGCCAGTTTCGTCCGCCCCAAATCGTCCCGACCGTGGCCGTGAGCAAAATGGCGGGCATTTCGAAAAAACCATGGGGCAACAAGCTCAAGAAGAAGGCGCTTTTGCTCAGTAAGCGCTCCACTTCAAAAAAACCCGCCATCAACCCAATCATAAAACCATTGGGCATAATTCCCATCAACAACGGGAAGATCGGTAAGAAAATTCCACTGATCATAATCAAAGCTGACGCCTTCAAATTATTGACAAAGATAATGATTACTTGTTCCCACCAACCGGCGTTGAGCATTTGCTCCACAATCGTGGTAAATTTCGTATTAATAATTTGATCGATGGCCGTTTTCGCTAAGGCCGGATCTACCGCCCAGGCTTGGTAACCCAAGGCAGTACTGAGCATCATGATAAAAGCGGAAAAAGCCAACATCATCCGGTAGGATCGGGGAAATACTGGTAATAATTTAAATCTGGGCAAATTGATCATCCTTTTGGTATCAATATACAAGTATAACAAAGACCGGGAAGACCTGTCAATTTAATTTATGAACCCGAAGGCTCCTGCCACACCAGTAAAGACTGTAAAAAGGCCAACGATTTCAGGGGCTTTTCCGCCCGCCATTGAATAAAGGCAAAAAGCAAACGACCCAATTCGTTACCAAGGGTCGGATCAACCGGGCGGCGTGCCACTGCCCGTAAATCAGCCGCGTAGAGGGCGCGGAGCTCCGCTAAGGCCGACGGCCGCAGAGGGATTAGTTTTTCGCCCGCGCTTGTGGCACAGATCCGGCAAAGCATTCCTCCTTCGACGGGGGCAAATCCTGCTAAAGACCCATGTGCACCCTCCTGACACCGGACACAATGGTCTAAAACAGGATCATAGCCTAAATACCTTAGTAAACGCAGTTCAAAAGCCCGGGAGACCAGCATCGGGTCGGGAGTTTGTTCTAAAACCACCAGGCCGGCTAGGGTAAAAAGGAAGATTTCGGTGTTGACTTCAGCCAGGGGCAGGAAAACATCGAGCAACTCCGCCCACCAAGTGGCATAGGCCATTTTTAAAAGATCATCCCGCAGCGGGGCAAAGGACTTAATCAGCTCCGCTTGGCTCAACTGGTCCAAATTTTTACCGGTAAAAATTAATCCCCGTAGATAGGAAAACTGTTGGGTCACCCCCACCAATCGGTTCCGGGGCCGCCGCGCCCCTCTGGCTACCGCTTCGATCTTCCCCTTTTCTTTGGTCAACAAAGTTACGATCCGGTCGGCTTCCCCGAAAACCCGGGTCCGCAGGATGATTCCTTCACAATGATAAAGCCCCACCGCGTCACCTCCGCGTAAACAGGGCCATCACCAAGCTCAAAATAATACTCAGGAGGATACAGGTCCCCAGGGGAAAGTAAAAGGTGAAATTGCCACGTCGGATCAGAATATCCCCCGGTAGCCGCTTCCCGCCGAATGTTTTCTCCCCGAACTGAAAAATAACCCCCAGCACAAGGAAGACCAGTCCGGCCAGGATCAACAGGCGCCCGATCGACCCAAAGGGATTTGGCATCACTTAGACCTCCTCATCATGCTTTCTGCTTCGGTTTATAATAACGGTCCCGCTCACTAAAGATGCAACCGCAGTATCCTTGCCGGTATAGTTCGTATTCCCGCGCCAGTTGCTGACTGCGGCGAAAACCGGGGCGCAAATCAAGGTCGCAGAAGGTTAGGTTGAATTCGGCGGCCAGTTCCCCTCCCACCTGACAGATGAGGTCCCGGTTTTGATAGGGGGAGATTAACAGCGTCGTCCCGAAAGCGGGCACCCCTAATTCCTTCGCTTTCCGGGCGGTTTTCTCAAGACGCATCCGGTAACAGAACCCGCACCGTTCCTGTTCATGAAAGACGGTCTGCTGTAAAAACGCCGAGAGCTCATACTCTTCCTCCAAGAGTAAGGGGAGCTGTTTTCGGGCGGCGAATTTCTCCAGACTTTCTTTCCGCCGCCCCCACTCTTGATAGGGGTGGATATTGGGATTGTAGTAATACATCGTCGGCGCATATCCTTGCTGGATTAAATACTCCGTTGAATAAGTGGCGCATGGCCCACAGCAGGTGTGTAGTAATAGATCCATCATTTGTTCCCCTTTTCTTCCAAAGCAAGCGCAGATTGTTCCCCCGCTAACTTAACTCCAAAGTCCCCTGGTTAGTCTCGTCCGCTTTCGGATAAATTAACCCCAAGTGTTCCCAAGCCAACCGGGTCGTAATCCGGCCCCGGGGTGTCCGTTGGAGAAAACCGATCTGCATCAAATAGGGTTCACAGACATCTTCGATGGTCTCTACCGCCTCCTGGGTGGCTGCGGCCAGGGTCTCCACCCCCACCGGTCCACCGTCGAATTTACCAATAATCGTCTCCAGGACCAGACGGTCAACGCGGTCCAAACCTTGCGCATCCACTTCTAACCGGTTAAGAGCATCGGCGGCCACCTGCGCCGTAATTACCCCATCTGCTTTGACCTGGGCGTAATCACGAACCCGTTTTAAAAGGCGGTTGGCAATCCGGGGGGTGCCCCGCGCCCGCCGAGCCAACGTGGCAATCCCGTCCGGGTCCGCTTTAATCTTAAGAATCTGCGCGGCCCGGGCGATAATCTGCTCCAGGTCGGCGCTGGAGTAAAAATCGAGGCGGTTGATAATGCCAAAGCGGTCACGGAGAGGCGCCGATAATGCTCCTGCCCTGGTCGTCGCGGCGATGAGAGTAAAATGGGGCAGATCAATCCGGAGGGAACGGGCGCTGGCCCCCTTACCGATGATTATATCCAAGGCATAATCCTCCATCGCCGGATAGAGAATCTCTTCTACGGCCCGGTTAAGACGGTGGACCTCATCGATGAAGAGCACATCATTGTCTTCCAAGTTAGTCAGGATGGCCGCCAAATCACCCGGACGTTCGATGGCTGGACCGGAGGTGATCCGGATCTGCACCCCTAGTTCCGCCGCGACGATATGGGCCAGGGTGGTTTTACCCAAGCCCGGCGGCCCGTAAAGCAAGACATGATCTAAAGCTTCTCCCCGTTCCCGGGCTGCCTGGATGAAGATTTGTAAGTTTTCTTTCACCCGGGTCTGTCCGATGTATTCGTCCATCCGCCGGGGACGGAGCGAACTATCTATTTCCCCATCTTCCTCCCGGAACTGAGGGGTAACCAACCGGGTATCCTCCATTCTATAACCTCTTTTCTCTCTACAAAATACGGGTTTATTCGCAAAAGAGCCTCGTTAAAAAAGGTTTTATTCCTTCATCAACTGGCGTAAAGCCGTTTTGATGACCATTTGCAGGTCAAATTGGGGGTTTTCCGCTCTCACCGTGCGTACTGCTCTCAAAGCAGCCATCGGCTCATAACCCAAGGCTTCCAGGGCAGCGACCGCATCATCCCCCGGTGGGATCAATCCTCTGCCGTCACCTGCGTCCGGGGTGAACGTTTTCGCTTCTTTCTCCACGGTGGTTTTTAACTCCAGGATCAGGCGTTGGGCTGTTTTTTGCCCAATCCCCGGGACTTTGGACAATAACTTGGTATCTTCACTCAAAATCGCCGTATAAAAATCCTCCGTCGACAAGACCGATAGGACGGCTAGGGCGGTCTTAGGACCGACGCCAGAAACATTGATTAATTTCGTAAATAACGCTTTGTCGGACAGATTAAAGAAACCATACAGGAGCATCGCGTCTTCTTTATGGGCCAAATAAGTATGGATTAAAACCTGTTCTCCGGTTTTCAAGCGTTGTAAAGCCGGTGTCGGCATAAAAATCCGGAATCCAATGCCGTTCACTTCAAGAAAAAGCGCTTCCTCGGAAAGGTCAACAACCCTTCCCCGTAAAAAGGCGATCATCCTTCTCCTCCCATCGCTAAACCGGTCCGCCGCCACGAATGGGCATAACAAATGGCAATCGCCAAGGCATCGGCGGCATCATCGGGTTTAGGGAGGGCTTTTAATTTTAAGATCACCCGCACCATCTCCTGAACCTGTATTTTTTCCGCCCGTCCGTAACCCACCACCGCCATTTTTACTTGCAAGGGTGTAAATTCAGCTATTTTTAGGCCATGGTTGGCTGCCGCCAAGAGAATCACGCCCCGGGCTTGTCCCACCGCCAAAGCAGTCCGGGTATTCTTATTGAAAAAAAGTTCTTCAACAACCATAACAGCAGGCCGGTACTGCTCGATTAAAGCACCGATCCCGTCGTAAATATGTTGTAATCGGTTGGCTAACGGACATCCGGCTTTGGTCCGAATGACACCATAGGTTTGGGGCACGAGCCGTTGACCTTGCTGCTCAACTAGGCCATAACCAGTGATGGCCGTCCCCGGATCCACTCCTAAAATTAACATCGGTTCACTCCTGTTCTTTCCGCGCTAAGCTTACTCTTCTGCAATTACCTGTTTTAATCCTTCATGCTACCCGCTTTCCTTTATTAATTTTCCTTAACACAATTTAAAGCAGGAACCCCTCCCCCCTCGTCGTATTTTAGATATACACGAAATTTTATTGGAAAAGAACGGGGGTTTTAACATGTCCCAAGCTTATCAATATGTTCGAGCCTTAGCGGAAAAAATTGGTCCCCGCGGTTCTTGCACTGAAGCGGAGAAAGAAGCCGCCAACTACCTAAAGGCCGAAATGGCCCGGGCGGGATTGGAGGCTTCAGAGGAGCCCTTTAAGGCAGTAACCTCTTTTTCCTGGGTTTTTGGCCTTATTGATCTCCTGTTTATCATTGCCGCCCTGATCTTTCCCGCCCGTCCCAACTGGGGACTGGCTTTGGCGCTCTTTGCTTTTTTGGCCTTTATCTTGGAAAGCAGTACTTTCCCCTTCCTCTCGGTTTTGATTCCGAAAAAAAAGAGCCAAAATCTGGTTGCTAAGATTCCAGCCCGTAGTAAAAAGATTCGAAAAGTCATCATCACTGCCCATTATGACAGTTCAAGATCGGCGTTGAACTTCTCTCCAGAAATGGTAAAAGGTTTTCGCCGCAATTACCTGCTTATGGTTGGCGCCATGAGTCTGGAAGTAATCCTCTTCGCCTTGACTGTTTACACTACCCTCCCCCTGAAGCGCTTATGGTTTTTGTCCCTCCCCGCCGCCTTGTATCTCTTCTTCACCTTCTTAACCCTTGTTCACCGGGAGCTTGCCGGCCAGTACACCCCCGGCGCCAATGATAATGCCTCCGGAGTGGCGGTCTTGTTAGAGGTAGGTAAGATTCTGACCCGCTTTCCCCTACTCACCACTGAAGTAACCCTCGTGGCTACCGGTGCCGAAGAATCAGGCACCAATGGGGCTTTAGCCTATCTCCGCCGCCATCGCCCTCCCAAGGATACATACATCATTAATCTAGATAACCTAGGTATCGGCCGCTTAACCGCCGTTACCCAAGAAGGGATTCTCGGCGCGAAAGCTTCTTCTCCGGAACTAGTCTCCTTCGCTCGAACCGTGGCTGCGGAGAAAAATGTACCGATGCAAACCGCCCCGTATAAACTCTTGACCACCGACGGGACTGTCTTTCTCATGCGGGGTTATCCCACCATGACCCTGATGGCCTTTGACGATGAAGGCCTCTTGCCCAATTGGCACTGGCCAACCGACCGGGCTGAGTTTGTCGAACCGAAAAATTTGGATGACGCGAAAGAATTAGTCCTGGGGATCGTGCGTAAGTTAGAAAGTTAGATTGTGGTTTATTCGGGCTCTAAGAGCCCTTTTATTTTGGCGCATAAGTCTTCCATTTTAAAGGGTTTCGACACAACCCCTTGAAACCCGAACTTGCGGTAATCGAACATAACCGGATCTTCTGAATAGCCACTGGAGGCAACGACCTTTGCCTCCGGGTCCAAATTCAAAATATGGCGGACCGCTTCTTTCCCCCCCCATGCCCCCCGGGACCGTCAGATCGAGAATAACCACATCAAAGGGGGCTTGGTTCTTCTTTTCCCGGGTGTAAAGGGCAACCGCTGCGGCGCCATCCTTCACCACCACTGTTTCATAACCGCAACCCTCCAAATACTCCTGGAGGGAAGCCCGGATTAAAGGTTCATCATCCATCAGTAGCACCTTCCCCTTGCCCTGTAGGTGAGAAGCTTTTTTCCCTTTCTTTGCGACCACCGGTCTTTCCGTAGCCGGTAGATAAAAATAAAAAGTGGAACCCTCACCCATCCGGGACTGAACACCAAGGTAACCGTCGTGATTTTGGATAATATAGTAGCTGGTGGAGAGGCCAAGACCATTTCCCTCTTTTTTGGTGGTAAAATAAGGATCAAAGATCTTGCTGATCATCTCTGCGGGAATCCCTGTTCCCTGGTCTTCGATCTCCACGCGCACATAATTACCGGGACGAAGTCCCATCCTATTCTGGGGGGAAACGACAACATTATGGGCGGAGATCCGGATTACACCCCCGTCCGGCATGGCATGATAGGCATTGAGCATTAAGTTTTGGATCACCTGACTGATCTGGTCACCGTCAATCTCCACCGGCCATAGATTGGAGGGCAACAGATACTGGCACTTGACAGTCGCCCCTCTTAACGCAAACTCCGCCGTTTCTTTGATAATATTGGCCAGTTTGGCCGGCTGCTTGATGGGCGCGCCGCCTTTGGCAAAGGCCATTAATTGCTTGGTTAGTTTCGCCGCTTTTAAGATGGCCTTCTCGACTGCGTGCAGATCCTTCCTCCCGTCCAGTCCTTTTTCCCATTTAAAGGCCGCCAGTTGTACGTTGGAAAGAATCGCCGCTAGCAAATTATTGAAATCGTGGGCAATCCCGCTAGCCAGAATTCCTAGGGATTCCAATTTTTGCATCTTCAGGAGCGAGCTGCGCTCCTTTTCAGCGGCCAGTTCCTGGACGGAAGCCTGCAGGGCTTCCTCGGTTTGGTGGTAAAGGGTAAAATCCCAGTTCGTCCCACTCAGTCGGAGCGGGTTGCCCGCGGCATCCTTCGCCAGACAAATTCCCCTGCTCCAAACCCGTTTCCAAGCACCGGATTTGGTCTTAAACCGAAACTCCGCTTCGATGTATTTTTTTTCTCCCTTCAGATAGTCATGGATGGCTTTGTCGACCACTGGCCAATCCTGAGGATGGATGTTCCGCCGGAACCACTCCTGGTGAAAAACAACTTCCCCCGGTTGATACCCTAAAATCCGCTGCCAGTTTTGATCATACTTAATCGTCCCGGTCGTCGCATCCCACTCCCAAAGGCCTTCGTCCGTTCCTTCCATGATCGCGCTGACCCACTGTTCATTCTGGCGCAGACGCTGTTCGATCTTTTTCCGCTCCGTGATTTCAGCCTTTAATTGTTGATTCGCTCTTTCCAGACCTTCTTTGTAGCTTGTACTCTCTAAGGACAAAGCGAGTAGGTTTAGGTAGTTGAGGAGAAGTGACCGCAAACGGGGTTGGCGGATCACCCCCCGGGGTGGTAGTAAAAGATAGCCAAAGACGGAACCTGCCGTCCGGATTTCAAGCCGGTCTTCCTCCACAGTCCCAGCGGGGGTCGCTACCGATTCCGCCCAGATGCCTTTTTGTACGGTATAACCTGCTAAATACAAATAATAGTCCTTCAGATGAAAGACTGTTTCTAAAAAACTTGACGTAAACTCGGCCTTCTTTTCTAAGGTCGGCAGGGTTTTCAAAAGCGCGGTCACGATTAAAAGGACGGCAGAAATCCGTTCACACCAATTTTTTCTTGCCTTCTCTGGCCTGAAGAGACGCCTCCGTTCCGAGAGGCGAGACTGGAATAGAGGATTGTGCAAAACTTGTCCGTTGGCGATGACCATGGGGTGAGTAAATAAAAGATCCATCAAGTTGGCGCCAGAAACTTGTTTTATGTCGAACTGACAAAGCACAAGGAGGGGAAGGCCCTTGAGACGAGCATTAATTATCTGCTCATACTCAACAAAGCGTTCCGCGCCGGGAATGCCCTTTGCTAACCAGTTGACTTCCCCAGTGACCCGCAGTAGTTTAAACCCTTCCGCCATGGCCACTTCGGTATATTCCCGCCAGCGCTCAATCATTTCCTCCGGAAGAAAAGAACCCGCGGGAAAGTATGCCCGAGTGCTTTCCACGGTTAACCCCCGTTCCGGATCGTAACCATTGGTTTTGACCTGTTCGGTTCGGAACCAGTCCAGGATGGCTTCTTTGGTCAAAGAATCCATTAGACAAACCACTTTTTCTCCGTTACGAATTCCGGCTGCCACATATTGCAGGATGATCCGGTTCTTCAACGCTTCCTCCTGATAGAATAAACAGGTATGGGTTCCGACCGGAATTCGCTCTGTGGTAAATCCTAAATCCACAAAACCGCGCTTCTCCATTAAACCTCCCCTTAACACAAGCGTCCGGTTTAGAGTATTCGCTTTTTTTCAATGACTCCCTGCTTATTTGGAACATTTCGTATTTTTGCCTAAATTGATTTCAAAGGCATAAAAAAACAACACCGTATTCGGTGTTCTTCCCCCCCAGAACTATCTTGTTTGAAAGCTTTTGCTGTACAAAATGAACCGAAAGGGATCACGAGCGGAACCGGGTTTTACTCCCCCAGCTCCGCCTGGACCCGAACAGCTAAACCATCTTCCTGGACTTGTTCCTGCTCGACCGAAGAAACTACACCACGGGGCTCATCGGAATACATCTCTTCGTAAATAACATTCCCCCCTAAATCCTGGGGTGATTCCGCGGTTCCGAACTGGGCTACCGCCTGCCAAGCGTCTTCTCCGTCGAAGGCCGCCTGTTCTTCTTCGTCATCGGTAAAAGTCCGGGCGAAGGGAACACCCAAGACTTCCTCCTCAACTGGACGTACTCGGCGGAAATTGGTAGCTTCGCTCTCCTGCTGACAAGTAATACAGGTAGCCACATAGGGAAGGGCTTCTAACCTTTCTTCATCGATCGAACGGCCGCACTTTTGACAAACACCATAAGTTCCGGCTTCAATTCGCGTGAGGGCTTCCTCAATGGCCGCCTGTCGAACACGAAAGGCATTGGCGAGACCTAAATCCTTTTCTTGTTCAAAGGCTTCGGAACCCAGATCGGCCGGATGGTTATCATAGGCTGATAACTCTTTCACCGAATCCCGCAAGCTCCGTTCCGCTCCTAAATCATGGGTTTGCGTCAAATCTTCACTCAGTTCCAGCAGTTGCGCGCGGAGCGTTTTTTCCAATTGACGAATCTTTTTTTTCTTGAGCATTTAGACCATCCTTTTCATTATTAAGAGGTAGTAATTCCCGCCTTCTTTTGCTCATGTTTGATGCCGGGGGTTAACTCAATAAACTAGTGCTTCGTTCTGGTTTCTCCTCCCGATGCCTTTTTAGTACGGGAGCTGTTCATTAACCAAACGAACGAGGCGGGCAATATAATTACTGATGATCGGCAGATTGAGGCTGGCGATTTTAGCCAGGATCCCCAAAAAAACAGCACTCACCAAAGTGAGACCGACGGCAATCCCAAACCCCCGGGCTATTCCAGCCAGAAAGTTCAGATAAACTAGGCGCCCGGGGCGGGAGAGGAGATCGAAAATGCCTTCAATGTTATATTTGACCATCAACCGATTTAAAACCAAGACTTGTCTTATAAGGCCATTATTCTTCTGCCGGTTTTTTCTTGGCTTGTTGCCCACACCGTTCACCTCTTTAATTTACCGGTATTCGCCCACTTTTAAAACGGAAAAGGATGGTTTTTGCCCTGTTTAACGAAGGACTGCTTGGTAAGCTTGGAAAGTGACTCTGGCCACCTGGTCCCAGGTAAAATTGGCTAAAATATGTTCTCTTAACCCGGGCAGCGGTGGTGAATACAAAGCCTTCCGCAGCGCGTCTTTGATGGAAAAGGGTTCCGGCGAACAATACCAAGCCATCTCGCCGAGATACTCCCGGGCGGTTCCCCGGTCGGTCGTCACAACTTTACTCCCGGCCAGACCCGCTTCGAGATTAACCAAACCGGGAGTCTCATACCAGCTAGGTAAGGCATGGACACCGCAAGCTGCATAAGCCGAAGCAATCCAACTTTGGTTCAGCGCGCCTAAAAACCGGACGCGGCCTTCCCCCTCTTGCCGGCACTCTTGGTAATACTGATAGTCATTGATCGGACCGATTAAGACCACCGGTTGATTGAGCGCCCGGGCTGCCTTGATTAAGGCCTTTTGGTTCTTACGCCGGGAGATCCGGCCTACACAAAGGATAAACCCTTTCAGTCCGTAGCGTTTAATAAATTTATCCGGATTGGCATAGTAAAAAACCGGATCCACTCCGTTGGGGATAATACGGTAAGGTGTGATCAACTTATATTCTTCCCTTAACAATTCTTGTTCAACCAGGCCATTTGGGAGTAAAAGGTCAACCCCGTCCAAAACTTCCTGCCTTAAGGTATTGGTCTTCGCCCACCAGGAAAGAAAATGCTCTTTCCGGTCGGAATCGATGTTGATTAAGAACTCTTTGGGATCCCAATAAATCGGCGAGAGCACGATGGGAATCCCATATTTCTTTGCCTTCTGGTAAAATTGATAGGTTTCCTCAATGGGAATGATGTTAAAGAGATGGACAAGGTCGTAACGGGAAAAGTCGGTAGTTGGTTGGGTCTTGATTTCCACCTCCACCCCCAATTGAATTAAGGCCTCCCGCGTCTTATTCATCTGTACACTATCCCCGGCGAGCATTTTAAAGATTGTGGAGCGATTTTGCATTAAAACCTTCATTCTTTCACCTCCTTGCCCTAATTAAGCTTTTTGCGTTATAACCAGTAAAAAGGATTTCAATACAATATAGAGTGTTCAGTCTAAATTAGACTACCAATATACTGTATTGGAGTTGTTGCGGCTAAGCACAACGCAAAAAGCCCTAATTTGAATGGGAAGTAAAGGCCAGTAATTCCAGGGCAATCTCACACCAGACTCCGCCCTTTTCCCATTTCCACACTGGTAAAGGAGAACAATTCCACCCGGTCAGGATGGGAATCAACACTGGCACCCTGCTGTACTCCGGTGGTAAGCTTGCCCACAGTTCTTTCTGCAACCGATAATGACGATAGACTCCATCTTTTGCTAAATAGGTGATTTCACCCTTTACTTCCCCTTCCAACAAAAAAAGTTCAGCGGTTTTGATCCGACGGAACTCCCCTAAAAAAAAATGAGCCGTTAGAATCTGCCGTACCGCAGAGGGTAATTTTTCTTCCCATTTCAAAACAGCTTTTTTCTTTGGCGGGAGGATTGGCCTTTCCCCATAGTCTGGCTGCCCGCCCAGTTCAACACGGCGTACTTCTTCGGTGGTAACCACTAACCAGCCACTCAATAACAATTGGATTGAAAAGGAACCTTGGTTGTCTTTTTGTAGTTGCAAACCGATGGCTTCCGTCTTTACACATGCCTGTTGTCCACGGCAGACTTCCGGTGAGGAATGGAACCAACTTAAGACCGGTTTCAGCTCCACCACTTTGCTTTGGTGGTCCCGATTCCGATACTGCCAGATAATTGTTGGTTGGGTGCGAATGATTACCCCGCCGTTTACCGTGTCGCCCCTTTCAGAACCCCGGCGCCACCATAAACGGTGGTTCTCGCTAAAATCCGCAGGCGTGGTAAGGGGAATCTCTACATAATACTCGATCTTCTCTTCGGAAATGATTTTTTTCGCTAAAATGGTAGCGGTTCTTCGCGGATGCAAAGGAAGGGGTAAAGATACTTTCTGTCTTTGCGTTACCCTCACCAGGTAAGCCAGATGGAGAAAGAGGGTTAACTCATCCCCATTGGTAAAACGGATCAACTCTGTTTTTACCTCTTCCACCTTCAGGTGATGGGAGACCGTTTCCGAATGGCGGTCGACTGTCTCTTGGAAATGGGCCGCCGCGAACCATTCTTCCCACGGAATCTGTAACCGGTAAGCCTTTTCTTGGTCCTGATGGTTAATATATAAAAGTTCCAGGTCAATGCGGCCCATGCACAGCAGTCCTTTTTCATCCTTTACGGTCCACCCCTGAACACCGATCACCGTCACTTCTTCGATCAGCTTGGCTTTTTCGGGAAGTTTAAGGTGGAACGTCCCGCCCCATTTTTCCGCTTTTTGCCCTTGCAAACGCTGGAGAAAAAAAGCCTCCCCCTCTTTGACCGGCGCTCCTTTAACCAGCAGGAGTTTCTCTTCAAACAAGCGCCAGTCAAGCTTAACGAGCAGGAGGGCTTTTTTTACACCGATTATTTTCAGGTCGGCCAGTTCCGCTTGGCCGGTCACGATGGCGCCGACGGGAACTTTTTGCGGGATCAGGACCGAAAGCGGCCGGATTATTTTCGGCCGGTGGACGAAAATAAGCTGTAATTCTCCTTGGCAATGGATCCCCTGGGGGGTGAGGGAAAATACCACCTTGGTCAGGGTTTTTTTAACGGGAGGATCATCTCTGCTTAGCTCCGGCCAAGAAAGGGGTTCCGTATGTAAGTAACTATCCTGGGCGACCAGAATCCGGCCGCAAATGGGGATACTCTGTTCCCCCGTCGGCCAGTCTGGACTTAAAGGGCGCCGTTCCCACCCAAAGAAAGTAAGACCGATTCCCTGTTCCAAATAGGCGGTGGCTTCTTGATACTGAACGGTCAAATAGCGGCTGGTAGCTTTAACGGCAAGCGGTTGGCCCCGGATCAGACCGGGCGGTATTGTTAGCTTCCGTTCGTAAGAGATCCGGTCAACAGTCCTCTCTAATCTTCCCGTTTCCGCGATGAACAGAATTTCCCGTTCAAGATCGACCTTTAAATGCACCCGACCAGTCTCCCACTTAACCACTAAATCGTTAATGGTCAGATCAATCCGGTGGACCTTTGCGCCGAAAGGCCAAGGGACTTTGATCATAAGTTTGCCATAGCCCCGCCACCGCTTGACCATTAACTTTGTCCCCCCTCCGGTAAGCTCCTCACTTTATAATGTATATGTTAGGAAAGGAGAAAAAAAATACAGGCCTTTGAAATTCGAGGCCTGTATTCCGGGGGAAAGGCAGTTTAGAAATAATAGGGACCATACGGGGCAGCAACTTGCACCTGCAATTGCTGGGATTCGGTAACCTTGATAAACAGTTCGACTACCACCTTCTGCCGAAGGGTAGTGCTGTCCAGTAATTCGAAGAGCACCGTCTCGATGACCGGCTTAATTCGGACATCCATGCCTGGCACGGCGCCAGGAATATCCACAAAGGTACTGAAAGGCACATCTTCGCTTTGGTGAATTTCCAGATTATCCTCGTTAATAAAGAAGATCTGTTTGTGCACAACCCCTTGAATAATGACCTTATCTTCAATTACTTCCGCCATGAGCCGTTCGACTTTGGCGACAATCTCCCTGATTTTGATCGCCGGTTGGGACAAAGTGATGGCATTCTCCACCAACAACTGCTTGGTATCTTCCCCGACCACGGTATCCAATTTCAGCAGGGCGCCGGGACCAAGCGCCACATTCAGTTGGATGCTTTCCGTCACTTTGACGAAGAATTCAACGACCACTTTCTGGAGTAAGGTATCTTCATCCAGTAATTCAAAGTGAATAAATTCGATCGTCGGTTCAACCACTACATCCATCCCGGTGGTCGCGCCGGGGATATCAAGGAAAGTACTGAACTCTAAATCTTCCGCCTGATGGTATTCGATATTATCCAGACCAATATAGAAAATTTGCTTGTGGATGATTCCTTGAATAATTACCTTATCATCAATGACTTCAATCGTTAAGTCGCGGATTTCCGCCGTAATATCATCGATTTTTAGAGCTGGAGCATTTAGCGTGATCGTGTTTTCAATCAGTTCCTGTTTGGTCCCTTCGCCAATTACTTGGTCTAAACGGACGAGCGGACCGGCGCCTTCCACCAGATTAAGCTGGTTGGACTCGGTAACCTTGACGAAAAACTCAACTACAACCTTTTGATGGAGTAAGTTTGATCTGATTAAAGAGAAGAGAATCGTCTCGATGACCGGGTGAACCTGCACATTCATCCCCGGTTCAGTCCCGAAGATATCGATGAAGGTGCTGAACGGGACGTCTTCCGACTGATGATGCACGATGTTATCCTCACCAACGTAGAAAATCTGTTTGTGGAGCACTCCCTGGATGATAATCTTATCCTGGATCAGTTCAGTGGTCAAATTACGAATCTCCGCCGTGATGTTCCTTATTTTGATTGCTGGCCGATTTAAAGCCACATTTGTCTCAATCAGAAGTTGCTTTGTGCCTTCACCGATGACCACTTCTGCCCGCACCAAAGGATCCATTAACCTATCTCCTCCTTCCAAAGTTTCTACAGGAGCCGCTTCCACGGGATTAGGTTGAGAGCACGTAGTTTCCAGCTTTTCACCGCGCTTTTTTTTTACCTTCATTATCTCTTGCTTTATTTCTTTCGTTTCCTCCATACCGATCTGACCCTTTTCCGTTCCGGACGGGCTCTCCACTGGCCCCTCCCCAACCTCTACTGACCAGACCTTTTCTTCATCTCCTGTGCGCTCTGGTTCACGATTAGCCGTTGCCGTTCGGATCTTTCTTGATAACCACTGGTCTTTAGTCATGCTGCACAGCGATGGCCTTTCCTGATTACTATTTGCGAAAAAAGGCTTCTTCCCCCGGTCTCCTCCGGAAACCTCCCCTTGTGCGGTGGAAGGCTCCAAAAAAGAATAATCATCTTCTGCTGTCCTTTTGGCCGAATCTTGATCATCCAGAACCAGATAGCGACGGTGAAGGTTGAAAAACCAGAATGTACAGAGGGCAATCAAAGCGGTGATCAAAGCAAAGGCGCCAATTATTAGTGCTAACTCCATGCTAGTGCCCCCTTTTTACCTACCCCCTCGGTTGGCTAATATAATATATGAAACACTCCCGGATTGTGCTCATTTCTTAAAAGGAGGAATTTCATAATTACCAAAACTTTTATTCGCCTGCTGCGTAAAAAAAGATGGGCGACCAAGCCCATCTTGCCAAGATTTTACTAGATTCACTATGCCCGGACGGTCTGGAGCGGAGTAACGGCAAAGATGACATCGGTGACGACTTCGATTGGCACCGGATTCGGGTTCCCGTCGTTGACCACATCCAAGAGGACCACTGCCCGTTCTACCCTTTCTATACCGGGGCCGGAGACATTGGTCACAACCGGAAATTCTCTTACTTCAACCCCGGTCGGAGTCTGGATCGGGGCCCCGACCAAAACGGTTTCGGTCACGATTCCCGGGCCGGTCACCGCAGTTACGACCTGGAAAGGTTCGGGCACCGGTGTTTCACCGGTAACTTCCGCGTTGAGCACGATAATCTGACGGAGAAAACGTCCATCCGGTGATAAAGTGAAGGAGATGTTTTCAATCTCAACCGCTACCGAGAAGGGGGTTTCAGGCGTGATTCCGGGCACCGTCACCAGAATGGAAAAGGGAATCCGTTCCGTAACCGAACGAACCACTCCATCTTCACCCACGAAGAAAACTTGTTTATTGATGATCCCGTCGATGAGCACCGCATCGTTAAAGATCACCCGCGCTCGTAAATCGCTGATTTCCCCCTGGACTTCTTTGATTTTGACCGCCGGTTGCGGTAACTCCACCACATTTTCGACGATAATCTGCTGCCGACCGGTGACAATCCCCGCCGGTGGAACCACAACTTCAACGACAACATTACGGACGGGCGTCACCGGAATCCGCTCCCGGCGTTCAACCAGAATCTGGCGAACTCCTTCCCCGATCACCTGCTCCAATTTGAAGAGGGAGAAATCACCGGTAACCAACGGAACTTGAATTGTCTCGGTTACGACCACATTGATGAGAACAATCACCTTTTCCCGAAGAAGGGTCTCGCTTTCCAACTGGAAAAGGATGGTCTCGATGCGTGGGCGAACGGTGACGTTTAGACCAGGAACAGCCCCCGGCACATCGATGAAGAGACTAAAGCGGCGCTCCTCGGCTTGATGGTATTCGATATTATCTTCGCCGATAAAAAAGATCTGTTTATGGATTATCCCTTGGATAATCACTTTATCCGGAATTACTTCCGTAACCAGGTTGCGGATCTCACCCACAATTTCCCGTATTTTAATGGCCGGCCGTTCTAAGGTGAGGACTGATTCATTCAGAACCTGTTGTTGCCCTTCACCAATCACCTGTTCAACTTTGAACAAGGGTCCGGCGCCGATCGCCACTCTTTCCTGAATACTTTCGGTGGCTTTGACAAAGACCTCTACTACTACTTTTTGCCTTAGTTCCGTCTCGGACAGTAGCTCAAAGAAGATCCCCTCAATTCTGGGGTGCACTTGGAGATCGACCCCCGGAACCACTCCCGGAAGATCTAGAAATAGGCTGAAAGGCACCTCTTCTGCCTGGTGGCGGGCGTTATTATCCTGATCGACAAAGAAAATCTGCTTATGAATAATGCCCTGGACCACAACTTTATCAGGGATGACATCAGTCTCAATATTCCGGATTTCGCCACGAATTTCATCTACTTTCAGCGCAGGAACAGCCAAGGTGAAAACATTCTCAACTAGTTCCTGTTTAACCCCCTCACCAACGACCCGGGGCAAGAGCAGTAGGGGACCGGTCCCCAATTCCAACCCGACTTGGACAAACTGGGTAACCTTGATAAAGATCTCCAAGACAATCTTCTGGCGGATAAACAAGCCATCATCGGTCAAGCGAAAGAGGATCTTTTCAATTCTCGGCTGAACCTGAACGTTCATCCCCGGTTCCGCGCCCGGAAGATCAATAAAGGTACTAAAAGGCAGATCTTCGGCAAAATGCCGAACGATATTATCAAGACCAACAAAAAAGATTTGTTTATGGATTATACCTTGCACAATAACCTTATCTTTAATGAGTTCAGCAGTTACGTTCCTTATTTCACCGGTGATGTTGCGGACTTTAACCGCCGGCATTGGCAGCTGAGTCGGGCGAACCACCGGATTGACCCGGGCGGTACGCTCACCCACAGTTACCTCCGCTCCTTGTAACCGTTGAACAAGCCCTTGATCCCGGGGGATTTCGGCGCCCAACCCACTTTGCTGATTACTCACCCGGATACGGGTCACCTGCGGGTTAAAATCTCCGGCCCAAGCAGGGGTTTTTGGTTTAACTTGAACCCGGTCGGGCATGACTAAGGTTGGGTTATCCGCTTCCAGTTCGAAGGGGAAAGAACCGGATCGGCCGTCTCCCGTTTCATCCTGAGGCGTAACCGCTAACTCCGGCGGAAAATCCTCTTTAGTCTCTGTATTTAGCTGGTCATTCGTAACCCATTCTTCGTCAATGCTTTTTTGACCGCATTCCCCATTTTCACTTTGTTCCCCTTTATCTACTTGAACTTGTTCTTCTTTTTCCAGGTTATCATCGAACTCCATTTTTCTATGGCCTCCTTTCTCCGACCAACTCCCTTGCGCAAGGGAAAACCGCACCATTCCTAAGCACGAATTAGGACTAGTACAGTATATGCTGGTCCGCAAGAAGGTGCTTATCGCCAAAGAAAAATGAAAATAAGCCCGATTAAAAGAAAAACCGCCAAAAACGGCGGTCCAACCGGAACCTTGGCCATTTAGATCTGTTCTTGGGCCATCGGCACTTCTCCATCATCAATCAGTTCTGAAGCCCTTCGTAACCCTTGCCTTCTTTCCTGAAGCCATTTCTCCAGCCTTCCCGGGGTGGAACCAATGATCTTAAAGAACAACTCCAGAGCTTGCCTACAACCGGCTGACAGCGGACTTTCCGCGGCAACCTCATGAATTCCGGATTCTTGATAGCGCATAAATGCATAAACGCACGCCTTTTCAACTCCGGAATTCTCGATCAGATTGATCAAGCGAGTATATTCATTCCGACGAGCTTCGGCGTGCGCTCTCCAAAAAACTGGATCGTTCGTCATTTCACTGGTGAGAAGATCCTGCTTCGCTAAACTTTTGAATTTCTTCAAAGCCCGAATCAGATCTTCTCCCTCCACTTGAAACATGGCGGTACCCCTCCCTTATTTTTGATGGCTGTGGCTGCTAATAACCTCCTTTCCCATTAGTCTTTGCTCTCCTCGGTCGTGAGGTCAAAAACAAAGTAGGCTTGGTCATCAAATTCCATACGATAACAGGAACAGGGAAAACCATTCTGGTTAAAAATACCGATCAATTCCGCCTCCCCGGCGAGAATTTTATCGCGAATGGCGCGATCGGTTAACTCAACCGGCTCCGTAGTGAGGGCTTTATTTTGCGCAGGAAAAGGTATAATTTCGCCCATTCTCTCCCCCCTCCCTTAGCGCCTCCCGGGAATTAATTGGGCTTTTTGCGTTGTCCTTTGCTTAGTCAAACACTATCTATCGGATTGGAGTCTTTTTGTTGTTTAGAGCGGAAAAAGCCTAATTCCATTCAACGCTAAAGAGTCCCGGTAACAAACGTAACTCATCCAGGACTTTTTCTTTATTGATATTATCTCCCCTTATCTGCAAAGAAATTACTGCTTTTTGTTTTTCTTCGTCAATCTCCAGATAAATTTTTTTAATACTAATCCCCTGGTCTGCAAAGACCTGACTAAAAGCAGCTAAAGCCCCCGGCCGATCGGCTAATTCGGCCCGTAGGCGCATGACCGAGCCACCAATGAATTTTCTTTCCAAATCATCCAAAAAAACCAACACCAGTACCGCAATAACGGCAGTAATGGCGGCAGCCCAATAGAAACCGGCGCCGGCCGCCAAACCGATCCCGGCCACCACCCAGAGACTGGCGGCGGTTGTTAAACCCCGAATACTAGTTCCGTCCCGTAAGATGGTACCCGCGCCCAAGAAACCAATACCGCTGACCACCTGTGCGGCGAGGCGCGCCGGATCCCGATCTACGCCCCCGGGAAAACCATAAATCGAGATCAGCATGATCAAACAGGAGCCTAAGGCAACCAGAATATGGGTGCGTAAACCAGCCGGTCGGCCGTGTTTTTCCCGCTCCAAACCAATTATTGCGCCGAGAAAAGTTGCTACTGCCAAACGAACTAAAATCGCGATCGTAATCGTGATCCCTCCTCTTCATTGCTGGTTGTTCAAGGCTCATCACTCGTTACACTTTACTCGTTGCGCGTCGCCCGTCGCTCGTCGCGCATCGCCCGTCCGCATCAACTTAGTTAGCGCCGAATGGGGTTCCTTATATCTTACGCAGCAGCGAAATATAAATATCCTCTCGGATAAAATTTCCTCGTATTTACCCAGCTGGGGCCGAATAGGGTCTTCGACGCTTGCGCATGCTTTCCCTTTCTTACTTGGCCGCTTCGGGTTGCGAAAAGGTAAAGTTTTCTTCGCAAAGCGGAAGATACCTTCATATACACCAACAGTCGCCCGGGGAGGCGACTGTTGGCACAGACAAATTAAAATTTAGTCAAATTCATTGAACCGCAGTGGGGACAACGTTCCGCTTCCCATTCCACCGTATCATGACAACGTAAACATTCCCGCTTGACCGATTGCCGACAATGGGGGCAAAAAGCCAATACATCATGGACTTTCTTCCCGCAATGGGGGCAAGTGATCAATTCCCCTTTGGGTCGGGTCATAAGGTACATCAACAAAATGATGGCCGCAGTAAAAACGGTGCTGATCAGTTCCGGGGTAAAAATCAGCAACACCGGGATAAAAGTCCACATAAACCAAGAATAGTCCCGTGCACGGGCATCTTTGTATAAGAAAAACATTAACCCGCCTGCTATAACCAATTTAATGATAATCACGATAATGGTCGAATTCACTTTTCATCACTCCCGTTCGCTCAAACAATTTTTATATTCCCGTTTCTTCTTCTGTTTCCTGCTGAATTCTGTAATTTTATTCTAAGGAAAGTGCCTGTTAAGGGTATAGACTCTTTTTTATTCGGATGCTTTCGCCAATCCCTTAAGCTGTTTTAAGATGGAGATTAACCCGATCTTAGCGTGGAGATAGGAAAGGCAACCTTGAAAATAGAGGCTATAGGGCGGTTTGAAGGGAGCATCGGCCGTTAACTCACTGGTCGAACCATTAATAAAGGTTCCTGCCGCCATAATGACCCGTTCCTGATAACCGGGCATCTCTGCCGGTTCGGGCGTCAAATAACTATCAACCGGAGAAATCTGCTGCAAACTCCGGCAAACCATCAGCAAACGTTGGGGTGATCGGAGATCGATCCTTTGAATAACATCGGTCCGTGGTTCGGTCGCCGTCGGTACAACCGTAAACCCGAGTTCCGCAAAGACTTGGGCAAAAAGGACTGCTGCTTTCAGCATTTCGTATACCCGGTGGGGAGCATCGAAAAATCCTTGGAAAAAAAGGCGCAAATTCATTAAAGAAGGGCCTACTTCCCCGCCAAGCCCGGGGGCATATAGCCTGGAGGCGACGGCAGCAACTAATTCTTTTTTTCCGGCAATATAACCTCCCGATGGAATCCAGCCTCCACCCGGATTTTTGATCAACGATCCGGCCATCAGGTCAGCACCCACTGCGACCGGTTCTTCCTTCTCCACAAACTCACCGTAGCAATTATCCACAAAAATAATGGGGGGTCGCGCCTGCTGTCGCAGGGCGGAAAAAGCCGGTATTAACTGTTTAACCGTAAAAGAACGTCGGTGCTCATACCCACAAGACCGCTGAAAGGCTACCATCCGGGTCCGACTAGAGAGGGAAGAAAGAAGCAGCTCTAGATCGATCTCCCCTGCGGCATCAAGGGGAATTGATTTCACCGTTACTCCGTAATCCATCAAGTTGCCCGGAATATTTCCTTCCAGGCCACAGACGGTCCGCAACGTATCATAGGGCAAACCGGTAGCAAAGATCAATTCGTCGCCGGGGCGGAGCAATCCAGAAAGACAAAGGTTGATGGCATGGGTTCCGGAAACGATCTGTTGACGGACTAGGGCCGCTTCAGCGCCGAACGCCCGGGCGAAAACCCGTTCCAACGTTTCGCGGCCTAAATCACCGTAACCATAACCGGTGGAGGTTGTAAAATGATGGCTACCGACTTTCTCCTCCCGGAAAGCAGTTAAAACCTTATCCTGATTATAGAGGGCATTCTCCTCAAACCTAGCAAAAATCGGCGCCAGTGCTTGTTCTGCTTTTTTGACTAAAGCCAATTCCGGGGTTTCTTCAATGCATGACAAAGAATAGTTCCTCCTTTACTGGGCGGTATCCCCAATTCCATCATTTTCCAGAATAAACGGATCGCTTGCTTTGGGATTAAGTACGAAGCTTAATTATAATTACCTGCTAAATATGGTTTAAAACGAAAAATAACAGCGCGCCTTTTTGTAAATGAAAAAAAGGGCAGACCATTGCTACCCTTTTTGTTTGTCAATTTTCTAAACCATTGCTCTTAATCCACTTTGGGTTCCCCGCTAAACTCCCGCAACGGTCGGGAAGGAATGATCGTAGAAATCGCGTGTTTATAAATGAGCTCGGGTTTTCCTTCACAGTCTAAAATTACGGTAAAATTATCAAATCCCTTAACCAAACCTCTGACCTGAAAACCATTGACCAAATAAACAGTAACCGGCACACTTTCTTTACGGACCTGGTTCAAAAATCCGTCCTGTAAATTAATAACGGGCTTACTCATAACATTTCACCTCCAAAATAAAACAACAAACCCTTTTTTTAAAAATATTACCGTATTACCCTAACCCTATACTATACTATTCGACACTTGGTTTATTCTCCCTTCTAAATATTGCAAGATCTTTTTATAACAAATCTCCTCTTCACCGGGGCTTAAGCAGAACCATTTTTCCACCGGTTCCCGCCGAAACCAGGTTTCTTGTCTTTTTGCGTAATGTCTGGTTCTTTTCTTTAACAGGTCGACCGCTTCCGGTAAATTTTTTTCTCCCCGTACCACCGGGACCAGCTCTTTATAGCCTAAACCTTGCATCGCCGGTAAGTCCGGTTCATACCCTTGCGCCAGGAGAAAAGCCACTTCTTCCACCAAACCGGCTTCAATCATTAGATCCACCCGCCGATTAATGCGCGCATAGAGCTCCGCCCGGATTCGGGTCAAGCCTAAGTAGATAACGTTCGGAGCTAACTCCGGACGGGCGACCTGTTGTTGCTCAGAAAAAGGACGACCGGAAGAAAGGGTCACTTCCAAGGCCCGTAAAACCCGCTTTAGGTCTTGCGGGTGGATCTTCCGGGCAGCCGCCGGATCTAACTCTACTAAGCGCTGATAAACAACGGCCTTACCTTTAATCTCTGCTTCTTGGCGTAAAGCGGCCCGTAACTCCGGATCGGGCGGGGGCGCAGGAAAAACAAAGCCTTGGGTCACCGCTCGAATGTAAAGACCGGTACCCCCGGTCAGGAGCGGCAATATCCTTTGTTGTTCCAAATCGCTTTTCACCTTATTATAATGCTCCTGATAGTCCACAACCGTAAAGGATTGGTCCGGATCGACCAGATCAAGGAGATAATGGGGAACACCCTGCCGTTCCTCCACCGAAGGTTTGGCGGTACCGATATCCATCCCGCGGTAGATCTGCATCGAGTCGGCGGAGATAATTGCCGCCCCTAAATGGCGGGCTAATTTAACGGCCAGTTCCGTCTTGCCCACGGCAGTCGGACCGACCAGCACAATCAGGGGCCCCATGGCGCTACCTCCGTTGAAACATCTTTTCGAGCTCGGCTTTGGTAATGGCGACCATGGTCGGCCGACCATGGGGACAAGTCTGGGGAACCTTGGCGCGTCGTAGATCCCGCAGTAAAACAGCTGCTTCCTGGGGGGAAAGGCGATCACCCGCTTTAATCGCCCGCCGACAGGCCATAATCTTTAACAAGCGGTCTGCCGGATCTTCCTCCCGTCCGGTACTGCTCCCCGCCAATTCATTAAGGAGACTAAGGAACAACTCCTCCACTTCGGTTACGGAAAAATCTTGCAGGCCCGATCGTAGGATCAGCGTTCCACCACCAAAGGCTTCAAAGTCCCACCCTAATTCCCGGAGCAACGCTCCTTCTTCATTAACCAAATCCCATTGGGCTGCCGTTAGCTCCAAGGTCAGCGGGGTAAGAAAATACTGCATCTTCGGACGCGACCCGGATCGATAACGGTCATAAAGGATCCGTTCATGGGCAGCATGTTGATCCACCAACACCAAAGCAGATCCATCTTCCCATAAAAGATAAGTGTCGAACAAAGTCCCCACTGGATGACAGTCAACTTCGGGGGTGCCCTGGAATGAATCGGCCGGATCCGTTTCTTTCTCGCTCTCTTGCTCTCCCTTGTTCGCCTTTTCGTTCAGACGGACTTCCGATAAGACCTCTAAAGAAGCAGGAAGCGGTCCTTTCAGTACTCCGGTCCCAGCGAAAGACGGCGTGTCTTCTTTCAGGCTCGCCACCCCGGCGCCGGCTCCCGTCTCCAAACTAGTTGCTTCTTCCCAGGCGGGCGCCGTTGGTAAAATGCTCCCTTGCACCGGTGGGGGAAGGCTGGATAAAGCGTTTGGCTTATATTGGGGTCGCCACATAGTTGCGGTTACATTTGTCGCCAAAGCCGAGCGGACAATCTGGAGAATCCCGCGGAAAATCTCCTTTTCTTCCCGAAACTTCACTTCCATCTTGGTCGGATGAACATTGACATCAACCAATTCTAAAGGTAACTCAATATTCAGAAGTAAAAAGGGAAAACGGGCCACTGGTAATAAAGTATCATAGGCTTTTTCGGCGGCAGCCGCAATCAAACGGGAGCGGAATAAACGGCGATTGAGAAAGAAATACTGTAATCCCCGGTTTCCCCGGGCGATATTGGGGCGGCCCAAAAAACCGGTCACGTGCATCGGACCATAGGCCCCCTCCACCGGAAATATTTCCTGACAAATAGAACGGTTGAAGATCTGCTCCAAAGTCTGTTCATAATCGCCGCTTCCCAGGGTATGAACAAGCTCCATGTCCTGGTGGAACAGGCGGAAGGAGATCTCGGGGTACCCCAAGGCCATACTGGTGACCATCTCCTTCACATTCGACACTTCCGAAGGAATACTACGCATAAACTTTAAGCGGGCGGGGGTATTAGAGAACAGATTCTCCACACTGATATTGGTTCCACGGGGCGCGCCCACCGGTTCCACGGCGCGAACAATCCCGGCTTCCACCTGGATTTTAACGCCTAAAGCCCCCGGATCGGGGCAAGTTTGCAACACCATGCGGGAGACGGCGGCGATACTGGCTAGCGCTTCACCGCGAAAACCTAAGGATCTGCTCTGTTGCAAATCCTGAAAAGTATGAATTTTGCTGGTGGCATGCCGTTCAACAGCCAATAAAGCATCTTCCCGTTCCATCCCGGCGCCGTCGTCGATCACCTGTATCTTCTGCCGGCCGCCATTAACCAGATGGATCTCAATTTTCTTCGCCCCGGCGTCGATCGAATTCTCTACTAATTCCTTCACCACGGAAGCCGGACGTTCCACTACTTCACCGGCGGCAATTTGATTAATAGTAACTTCATCAAGGCGTATAATCTTCCCCATCTTTATCCCTTCTTCTAGCTCACGCTTCTTTCTTTTTTAGGCGTTTTTGCCACTGAAACAAGAGTTTTAGCGCCTCCAAGGGCGTAAGTTCGTTTAGATTTAAGTTCCGTAATTCCTTCACTAATGGATTGTCTTCCGCTACAAAAAGCGGTAATTGTTGTGCCGGGTTGACGGGAAGAGCTACTTTTTGCGAACGTTCTTTCAAGCCCTTCGCTTCAAGCTGGGACAAGATCTCCCGGGCCCGGTCCAAAACGACTCCGGGAATCCCGGCCAGTTTCGCCACTTCAATACCATAACTGCGGTCACTGGCCCCGGGGAGAATTTTGTGAAGAAAGACGACATCCTCACCCTCTTTAGCGACGACCACATTCAGGTTCTCCACGCCGGGCAACCGCTTCGCCAAGCTTGTTAACTCATGGTAATGGGTGGCGAACAAGGTACGCGCCCCGATCGCCTGCGGATTCCAAAGGTATTCCAGGACAGCCCAAGCAATACTTAATCCATCATAGGTACTGGTTCCCCGGCCAATTTCATCCAAGATCAGTAAACTATCACCGGTCGCATGATGGAGGATATTGGCTAGTTCGCTCATTTCCACCATAAAGGTACTTTGCCCGCCGGCTAAATTATCGGCCGCCCCGACCCGGGTAAAAATCCGGTCGACTAGACCGATCCGGGCGTAGCTGGCGGGGACAAAGGATCCAATCTGCGCCATCAGTACGATCAAAGCCACTTGCCGCATATAGGTAGATTTCCCCGCCATATTCGGTCCGGTAATAATCTGAAGACGATGGGTCTTCTCGTCCAAAAGCGTATCATTGGGGACAAACTTCCCCGGCGGCAGAACCCGCTCCACCACCGGATGGCGGCCTTCCCGGATTAAAATACTTTTATCCTCATTCACTTCCGGTCGGACATAATGGTTTTGGACCGCCGTCTCGGCCAGTGCGGCATAAACATCAAGCAGCGCTAGGGTCTCGGCCAGCCGTTTTAACTCCGGTAACGCGGTAAAGACTTGCTGTCGCAGTTCGATGAAGAGCTCATACTCTAAAGCCGCCCTTTTTTCCTCCGCCCCGAGAATTAATTCTTCATATTTCTTCAATTCCGGCGTGATAAAACGTTCCGCATTGGCCAGAGTCTGTTTCCGGATATAGTCCTCCGGCACTAAATTCAGATTGGTCTTCGTCACTTCCAGATAATAGCCAAAGACTTGATTAAACCCGACTTTTAAAGACTTTATTCCGGTGCGCTCCCGTTCCTGCTGTTCCAGACTGGCGATCCATTGCTTCCCGTCGCGGGTGGCGCTAAGCAAAGCATCCAGTTCCAAATTGTAGCCTTCCCGGAAAATATTACCTTCAGTCATAATTATGGGCGGATCTTCCCGTAAAGCATTGGTTAACAGCGCCGCCAGTTCCGGTAAAGGATTAATTGCTTTGGCCATCTCAGCAACCGGCCCCATCTCTTCCCGGAGTAACTCCACACGCAGTTCGGGCAGGAGCTTAAGGGTATTGCCTAAGGCTAACAAATCCCGGGGGTTAAGCGTGCCACAAGCCAGTTTGGCCAAGAGACGTTGAAGATCACAAGTCCGCCGTAGTAGACTCCTGGTCGCTTCCCGGATCTGGTGGCGCAGAAAAAAGCGTTCCACTTTCTCCAGGCGTTCTTCCACCTCAACCAGGCGGCGTAAGGGTTGCTCCAACCATTTTTTCAGCAACCGGCCTCCGGCGGCGGTTACCGTCCGGTCCAGAACCCAAAGTAAGGAGCCCTGGGTTTTATGTTCTCTTAGCGTCTCCACCAGTTCCAGATTGCGCCGGGTATATTGATCCAGATGCATAAAATCGTCTAAATAATAAGTCCGGAGTGAAAGCAGGTGGGACAATTGGCTTTTTTGGGTCTCGTAAGCATAGGACAAGAGGGCGCCGGCGGCCGCCACGGCCGCCAACAACTCCTGACAACCAAAGCCTTCCAATGAAACAACCTGGAAATGGGCGAGGAGGCGTTCTTGGGCATTCTCCCATTCAAAATCCAGCGCTGGCCGGGGCGTCAACAAAAGCTCCGTGTGTTGCTTAAGCCAAGGCCATAGGGGCAGTTGCTGTTCGGAAACTAAAACTTCCCGCGGCTGCCAATGGCTTAATTCATCAATCAGCAAACCTTCTTCCGCCGGAATTTGGGTCACAAAAAAATCGCCGGTCGAAAGATCGGCGACCGCCAATCCGTAAACCTCTGCCTGCTTCACCAGAGCCATCAGATAATTGTTGTTTTTTTCATCCAGAAGTTGCTCGTCGATCAGTGTTCCCGGGGTAATTACCCGGATTACTTCCCGTTTAACCAAACCCTTTGCTTTTTTCGGATCTTCCACCTGTTCACAGATGGCTACCTTAAACCCTTTGGCGATTAATTTAGCAATATAGCCGGTGGCCGCATGGTAGGGGATGCCGCACATCGGAATGCGCCGTCCCTTTCCCGCCTCCCTGGAGGTAAGGACGATCTCTAAAACCTCGGCCGCCGTTTCCGCATCTTCCATAAACATCTCATAAAAATCGCCCAGACGAAAAAGGAGGATTGCATCGGCGTACTCGTTTTTGATCGCTTTATACTGTTTAAGCATGGGAGTCTCCTGACCCAAATCGGAACACCTCCCTATTTAATCAGTTCTCCCTGCAAAGTGTAGGTTAATCCCTTCTTGATTTTAACCTTGAACTCTTTTCCGATCAGGTCCCCCGCTGTCTCCGGTGGTGCAAAAAGGACCAGTTTATTACTGCGGGTCCGCCCGGTATAGATCTCCTTCTTCTTCGGGCTCGGTCCCTCGACCAAAATAGTCTCAACCATTCCCTCCAGTCGCTGGTTGGCCGCTTTCGCCTGTTTATTCACGACCTCAATCAAGCGGTACAAACGATCCATCTTGTCCCCTTCGGAAACTTGGTTCGTCATCTTCGCCGCCTGAGTGCCAACCCGTGGGGAGTAGGCAAAGGTAAAAGCCGCATCAAAACCGATTTTTTCAACCAGATCGAGAGTATCCCGGAAATCGGCTTCCTCTTCCCCGGGAAAACCGACAATCAAATCAGTAGTCAAGGCTAAATTGGGGATCTGGGCCCGAAGTTTTTCCACAAGTCGTAAGTAATCATCCCGGGTATACTTCCGGTTCATTAGCTTTAAGATTTTATCGCTCCCGGCCTGCAACGGCAGGTGCAGATGCTCACAGACCTTCTCCGCCGTTGCCATTTGCCGGATTAACTTATCCGATAGATCCTTGGGGTGAGAAGTCTGGAACCGGATCCGGGTAATCCCGTCGATCCGATTAATCGCCGCCAAAAGATCGGCAAAATCCTTCCTCTCCTCCGCCGGAAAATCCAAGCCGTAACTATTCACGTTCTGCCCTAAAAGGGTGACCTCTTTGACGCCCGCCATCGCCAAACCCCGGATCTCCTCCATAATCTTCTCCGGCCGGCGGCTCTGCTCCCGCCCCCGTACGTAAGGAACGATACAATAGGTGCAAAAGTTGTTACACCCGTAAATGACGGTCACCCAAGCCTGGAACGGACTATTCCGGGTAACCGGAAGATCCTCGATGATCTGCCCTTCGCTGGGAACCTCCAGGATCCGGCTGCCGGTTTCCCGGATTTTCATGATTAACTCCGGAATTTGGTGAAGATTAAAGGCGCTAAAGAGCAGATCGATATAAGGATAATCAGCCTCGATCTTCGCCCGTACCGAAGGCAGTTGGGCCATACAACCGCCCACTCCGATCATGAGGTCGGGCTTATTTATCTTTAACGGTTTTAAATTGCCAAGATGCCCGTACAGACGGTTCTCGGCATTCTCCCGCACACAACAGGTATTTAGCAGAATCAGATCAGCCTCTTCCGCCGTGGCCGCCCGGGAATAGCCCATCTTTTCCAACACCCCGGCCAGTTTCTCCGCGTCATGGACATTCATCTGGCAACCAAAAACTTGTAAAAAATACTTCTGCTTCCGGCACTTTTCCAAGATAATCACCCTTATTATAGGATAACGCAAAAAGAAAGTTTTAGCAATTATCTTTGGGTGAATTTGCTCCTAAGGCCATCAAAGAAAAACGCCCCGGGCGGGGCGGGGCAATCAAGAACAAGAGACTAAATTCAATGTATATGTGATTCCAATGTCTTTATATTCCTGAAGATTCTTGATTATACCATAATCAGGAACCACCCATATTGTGCTGCGGGCCCTTCCATCATCTTGAATAATAACCCGGTAAGCTTTAAAACTCCCAGCGTCGACCCGAACATCTTCATAAGCCTCCACTTTACCCATGGGATTTTCCTCTTCCACTGTAAGGGGGGCTACAAACATGATATTCCCATCATGATCAGCTTGATTAAGATCGTAGCTTTTCTCTCCTGTCTCTTCATCCTCGGTGTTAAGATAATAATAGCGATATTCATTATTTACCTTTTTCTTTCCTATGTAATGCAAGTATTCGGTTGTTCTTTCTTCACCATCTATATTAATAGTCTCTATAATAGTTTCTTTAATGACCGAAATACCATTCGGATCGTCGATGATTACTTCATATCTAATGTCAACATTTCCATGAAAAGTAAACTGTTCGCCTTCTTCTTCACCTTCCACAACGGCTTTATAAAGCCGGCGTGCATTATCCGTAAAGCCATAATAATCATCGGATAGAGGCGTGTTCCCCGGTTCATCCGGTTGATCATCATTACCCGGATCATCCGGTTGATCTCCATTCCCAGGCTTATCCTCTTTTTTCGCAAATATTGCCTTAATGGATTTGTCACCATTCATCTTAATTTTGTTATCCGTTACTTCGGCACCATGAGACCCAGACCAACCTTTAAACTCCGAACCTTCCTCCGGAGTGACCGTTAACTCAACAACGGTATCTTTTTTGTATTTACTACCGCTCTTCGGAGAGACTTTTCCTTCCCCTTCAATTTTGATTGTCAAGGTATATTCAATTAGATTATCCAGCAATCAACAGCCGCTAAGGGTAACAAAACAAATCAATAAAAGAAGAAGAAGAAACCTTTTCATTTGCCGTTTCAAAATAATACCTCCCAAGGAGCTAAATATAAGGATTTAATGACTCTTATATGAAGATTCTACAATATCCGGTTATTTCCTGCTATTTTACTGAAATGCACACCATTATGAAGATACCAAATTGTCTTCCAGGCAAGCCACCAAAGAAGAAAAAGAAAGGCCGCCAAGGGGCCTTTCTTGTATTATAATATCCTTCTTTAGCTAGAACCATCGGGACCACTGTCTTCCTGACGCATTGCTTCTTTTCCTTTTTCGACTAGCTTTTTAACCATGTTCCCTCCGATCTTCCCTGCTTCACGGACGGTTAGTTCATCACCGCCTTTGGTGAGATCATCATCCAGATTCAAAGCATCGGCTACTTCCCATTTCAATTTATCCATTTCGGTTTTCCTTTTATTTTCAGCCCGTTTCCGTTTGGCCACCTTTTCACCTCCAAGGTTCTCCGGGGACGTCCGGAAGATTCTTCGCTAATATGATACCCGAATCTTACCGAAAAATATCATCATCTTAATTAAGTCCATAAAAAAACCGGCCATGCCGGTTTTTACTTAAGAAAGTTTTAATAATATTTCTTTGCATCCAGATGCTCCTGGACGATTTGGAGGGTCTCTCCGAATCGCTGGAAATGGACAATTTCTCTTTCCCGCAGAAACTTTAAGGTATCATTTAGATCCGGATCATCGGAGAGATTAATTAACCATTCATAGGTCGCCCGTGCTTTTTCTTCCGCGGCCATATCTTCATGCAAATCAGCCACCGGATCGCCTTTTGACTGAATGTATGCAGCCGTCCAGGGCACACCACTACCATTCACATAATAGACCGCTTTATCATGATCTGCATAGTAACCGCCTAAATCAGCCTGTTTGATCTCCTCGATGGAGGCCCGGTCCATCAATTTATATACTAAAGTGGCGATGATCTCCAAGTGGGCAAGCTCTTCCGTGCCGATATCAGTCAATATCCCTTTTGCCTGGGGGGTAGGCATATGATAACGTTGGGTTAAGTAGCGAAGAGAAGCAGCCAATTCCCCATCAGGCCCCCCGTACTGGGTAATTAAGTACTTCGCCATTTTTACATTAGCCCTGCCGACTTTGGCCGGATACTGTAACTTTTTTTCATAAAACCACATTCAGACTAACCCCCTTATTTGGGCTTTTTGCAATGCCTTTGCTTCTAGGCAAAAAGCTTTATTCGTAACAGATTTCCCAAGGCCAAGGTTCCTCAATCCACTGCCATGGATAAGAGCTTGGTTCTTGCCAGGACAAAGGTCCGTATCTTTCCTGATATTTTTGTTTTAGGACTTTTAATTGTTGGACAAATGAATTATACTCCATTAATGCTCTCTGGTCCGTAGGATGGGTATCCAGGTAAAGATGGAACTCCAGGACGGTAAACTCCAGAGCCATTAACTCTTTAAGCATGCATAACTGTTCCCGATCCATAATCGTAAGCCCCCTTTACTTATGATGTCTCCGGTAAGGAAAGTACAGTTCCGGAAAGATTGTTCCCTTCATCAAACCTTCCATGGGATTCAGCCGTTGGGAGAAGATTTGAAATGGAACATAAGCTCTGGCTAAACGCATTTGGTCGTTGGGTGTGAACATCTTCCGAATCCTCCTCTACTCAATCTAGGGATTTGCATAATCCACTCATTAAAGACTTACGCCCAAGACATTGAGCGCTAATAACCGCTAAACACCATACATGGCGGCATATGGAAACCTGAAGTATTTATGCAATTCCCTCTACCAAGAAAGTAATTTACCCAGAAGATTTCCTGGATTAATATATCGTATTCTTGACCATTTCCAAAGGCACCCCTTGTACCACGAAAATGCCGTTGTCCCTTAAATTACTCCCGAATAATGCAGAAAAGCCTTTATCCGATCCGATAAAGGCGGTCGTTAGGATAAAGGCTTTTTCGGGGGATTATTGTTAATTTATGGGAAGGGATTCCGGGATTAATGTATAACTTGATTACTCATGGATCTTTCAGGTAATCGCCCACGCTAGCTCCCGCCCGCTAAAGCCAAGTGTTGATAAAGCCAGGTAAGTCGAGAAGCCCAGCGGCCACAGAAGCTAGTCATTCGAAGCGGCGTTCCTGGATTAGACACAATAATTAAAGCTTGGAGAATGATCGACTATTTTCCAATGTAGAGGTGATGGATGTGTCGCGTTCACGGCATAAGCAACAACATTTTCAATACCCATTAGCATTAATCCCAACAACGCTTTTACATTTAAATAACGGGGTTGGGCTTCATGAATTTGATGAGTTATGGGTAAAAACCTTTATCACCCGTAAGCCCCCGGGAAAGACGGACCCTTTTTGGTTGACCATTTCCAAATGTGATTTTATTTAAGTTTTATATCGGGTTTAGCTTTAAATTTATAGCAAAGACAGCGCATATAACCCTATTTATTTGGTAAATAACAGGTTCTCTAAGGATTGGCCACCCAAAATCCTGTTCAAATAGGCGGACAATAAGGTAAAACGGTCGGTAAAGAGCAGAATACCAACAACGATGAGGAGGAAACCGGTCAGTAGCGTAATCAGTCGGCTATAGGAGAGGATCTTTTTTGTCCATTTATAGAACCGATGATAAGCAAGGGCCATGAAGAAAAAGGGCGTGGCCAGACCCAACGAATAAACGGTCAAGAGCAAGAGACCGGTACCAATTCGCCCCGAACTTCCAGCTAGGGTCAAGATCATCCCTAAGATCGGACCAACACAAGGAGTCCACCCGAAAGCAAAAGTAATCCCAGCCAAGAGCCACCCCATGCTCCCCGTGAATGGTTCTTTTATCTGTAACCGCCATTCCCGTTGTAAGGGGAAGAACCGAAAAAGATCCCATTGGGATAAACCAAGTAGGATCAGTACTACCCCCCCCACCTTCAAAAATACTACTCGGAGTCCAGTTAAAAGCTGACTTAAAGCTGAGAAGGCGGTGCCCAACAAGACAAAAACCAAAGAAAAGCCGGTGATGAAAACAAGCGCCGCTTTCACCATTTGGTGTTGATTCTTCCCTTCTTCGTCCGGTAAAGACCCGGTCAAGACCGCCAAATAACCAGGGGCCATAGCCAGCACACATGGGGAAAAGAAGGAGAGCAACCCCGCAAGGTAAGAAAGGAAAATTCCCGGTGTTTCCATAATAGATCCTCCTTTCGAGCCACACTTAACTTATTGATTGGCTAGGTAACGTTCAAACCGGGTTTGTATCTGACCGTAAGTTAACGCCCCCACATAAACTTCTCGAATCCGGCCTTTTTGGTCAATAAAAACTGTGGTTGGAACCGCTCTGATCTGGTATTTAGTGGCAGTACTATCGTCCACATCCAACAAAACCGGAAATTCGATCCCGGTAGCGTTCGTAAAAGCCCGGAGTTGTTCCCGGGTACTGTCATCCCAAATGTTAACCGCCAGGATTTCAAGGCCTTTCGCCCGGTATACCCGGTAAACCCGATTTAATTCGGGGATCTCGGCCCGACAGGGTGGACACCAGGTGGCCCAGAAATTCACCAAAGTTAATTGATTTTGCCGGGATATTTTCTTTAAGTCAATCCTCTCTCCGGCAATACCCTCCAGCCGGAAACCGGGAGCGACCGCACCAACCTTGGCTTCTTCCTGCTTATCTCCTAAAACCAAGCCAAGACCAATAATTATGAAAAAGATGAACGGGTATAACAGCTTTTTTCGCCCTTCCTTCGTCATGACAAAACCTCCTTATGATACGGTACCGGGTTTAGTATACTATTAGATTCCATTCTTGTCAATAACCAGTCCAAGCACGCCATCAAGGCTAAAATCATATTTATATCGGGGAGGGATAAGATTGAAGACAGGTCGCATCCGCCATTTGTTTGCCGGCGGGAATACGGGTGAAGGCTTCCATTCCTTTTATGACCAAGTAATCAAGGATGAAACCGATCATCTATATATCCTAAAAGGAGGGCCCGGCACAGGCAAATCAACTTTCATGGGGACAATTGGTGAAAGACTGTTCCAACAGGGTTATGACCTAGAGTATCTCCATTGCTCATCGGATAATAATTCCCTCGATGGCCTGGTGATTCCTTCGTTAAAAACTGCTTTTATCGACGGGACTGCCCCCCACCTGATGGATCCGGTTTATCCTGGTGTGGTTGATGAGATTATTAATCTAGGGGCTTTTTGGGAACGCCAGAGTTTGAAAGCCAACCAGGAGCGGATTATTGAAACCAGCCAAAAGAAAAAATCCTGTTATGAGCGGGCTTATGTCTATCTGAATGCAGCTTTGGGGGTCGTTCGAAATTGGCGGAAAACCAATTTTTCTTGCCTAAACCAGCAGGTTTGGTTAAAAACCAGCGGCGAACTCACGGAGGAAATTTTTGCCGGTTGTCAATCCGTCGGTAAACTGGGCCGGTTGCGCCATCTTTTCGCCAGCGCCATTACGGCGGATGGTCCGGTCCATTATCTGGAATCGATTTTTGGTAAGGCAGACCGAATCTATATTCTTGAAGGACCTCCTGGGAGCGGACGGGCAGAGATCTGCAAACGCCTCGTAGCCAAAGGTGTTGATTTAGGTCTTGACGCCGAAGTTTTCCATTGTGCACTGGATCCCGCCAAGTACGAGCATCTTTGGTTTCCCACCTTAAAAATCGGCGTTCTTACCTCAACCTGGCCTCATCAATATCTTACCGATAACCGTTGCCGCTATATTGAAACCAACCTCTTTCTCAAAGCCGGCCAAAATTTATTTACCGACACGTTAAAAGAGAGCCGCCTTGTTTTTCTGGATCTCTGGGAAAGAGCCATCGGTTGGTTGAATAAAGCTAAAAAACTCCACGCTGAACTGGAAACATATTACGTCGGGAGCATGGATTTCACCGAAATAACCCGGATCCGTAAGGAAATCATCGAACAGCTCCTCAACCGTTGAAGCCAACTTGATTTCCAGAATAAAAGCCAAAAGCAGGAAAAAGGGAAATGTCACCGAATTATAACAGGATATCATTTTCATACAGAATGAGGTGCATGTTCAGATGGACTTATTCAAAAAATGTCACGATTATACCATGGCCAAAGAAGCAATGGCCGCCGGACTTTATCCTTATTTTCATGAACTTCAATCGGGTCAGGACACGGAAGTCACCATGGGCAACCATGAAAATGTCTTAATGATTGGGTCCAACAATTACTTAGGCCTCACCAGTGATCCGAGGGTCAAGGCAGCAGCAAGCGCAGCGACGGAGAAATACGGTTCCGGGTGTTCAGGGTCGCGGTTCCTCAACGGAACTTTAGACCTCCATGTGACGCTCGAAGAAAGATTGGCGAAATTTATGCGGAAAGAGAAAGCCCTGCTTTTTTCGGCCGGTTTTCTGGCTAATTTAGGGATTATCTCCGCCATCGCCGGACGGGGCGATTATATTCTCTGTGACCGGGCTAACCATGCCAGTATTTACGATGGTTGCCGGTTATCCTTCGCCAAAATGTTCAAGTACGAGCACAATGATATGGAGGATCTAGAAAAACTCCTTAAAAAACTGGGGACCGATACCTCCAAACTAATCATCACCGACGGAGTCTTTAGCATGGAAGGGGATCTGGCCAACTTGCCGGAGATTGTCCGTTTGGCCCGGAAGTACAATGCCCGTATTCTCGTGGATGACGCCCATGGCATTGGGGTGTTAGGCGCCAACGGGCGTGGCACCGCCGAGTATTTTGGCGTGGAAGACGAAATTGATATGATCATGGGTACTTTCAGCAAATCCTTTGCCTCCTTAGGCGGTTTTCTGGTTGCTTCCGAACCGGTCTGCCATTATGTCCAGCATGTTTCCCGACCGTTAATCTTCACTGCCAGCATGACGCCAGCATCCACCGGCGCCGCTCTAAAAGCCCTGGAAATTATCGAAACCGAACCCGAACGCCGCAGCCATCTTCTGGCCATCGCTGAACAGTTCCGGCGCGGTCTGAAAAAACAGGGTTTTACGGTCAGCGAAGGAGTTACTCCCATCATTCCCATCCTCGTCGGTGATATGACTAAAACATTCCTGGTTTGTAAAGTACTTTTTGAGAACGGAGTTTATGTCAATCCGGTAGTGGCGCCGGCGGTACCGGCCGATGCCACGATGATCCGGACCAGTCTCACCGCCACCCATACGGCGGAACAGATCGACCGGGCCATCGAGGTCTTAACCAAGGTCGGCAAGGAATTAGCGGTGATCCCGGCTTAATTTGTTCTTTATCTTAAAACCAAAAGACGTCTCCCTAGCTAATTAAGCTAGGGAGACGTCTTTTTGGAGGTGTTTAGTCCTTTCTATTTCAATGAAAATCAACCCCGTAAAAGATTCGAATTAACTTCTCTTTGAACCGGTCAGTAACAAAACGGGCCAACAATGGGAACTTCGTGGAAAGGAAATCTCCCGCCGCATACGATGGTCGGGGGTTTTTCTTCAGGATAACCTTTAGGACCTGATCGGCAATGACCTGAGGAGGCGGGGCTTTCTGCATATTAACATCGATCACCCGCCAACAGGGATCGGTCCATTTCTGGTAGGGAGATTTCTCCTTAATACCGAATTGCGTAACATTATTGAAGTTGGTCTTGATATCACCCGGTTCCACCGCAACCACTTTTACCCCAAAAGGCCGGAGTTCCTGGCGTAACCCTTCGGTCAACGCCGCCAAGGCAAATTTGGTCGCTGAATAATGAACCTGAAACGGAATGACAAAACGGGCGGCCAAAGATGTAATATTAATAATTAGCCCTTTCCTTTGCGCGCGCATGAGTGGGGCGACAGCCTGGATCAACCGCAAAACGCCAAAGTAATTCGTTTCAAAGATTGCTTTTACCTGCTCCAGAGGAAACTCTTCCAGCGGTCCGAAGACACCGAAACCGGCATTGTTGATTAGGATATCTATCCCACCGGCTTCCGCCAGAAAACGTTCAACCCCGGAGTGAACCGAATCATCGTCGGTCACGTCCATAGCCAGGAAGTTTACTTTCTCTCTTAGCCGGGCGGGGAGCATCGCCACCTTGGTAAGGTCACGAGTGGTCCCCCAAACTTCACACCCCTGGTCGGCCAAAGTCATGGCAATCGCCGCCCCAATTCCGGATGACGCTCCGGTAATGAGCACTTTTTTCCCTATTAAGCTTTTCGCCATTGATAACTCTCCTTTACCCCTCTCCTACCTATTTAGACCATTCGGTCCGGGGGTTCTTGCCTGTAAAGAACATCCCTAACCGCTGCCAGAAGCTTAACCCCCATTTTTCCCAGGTCTTTAAGACTTTCTCCGTAATGTCTTCCCCACCAATTTGGAAACCGCCTTTTAAAAGGATACAATCTAAACGTTTATCCTTCATCACTTTCGCCAAAACAGCCTCTAGTTCTGCCATGACGGCTGCTTCTTCCTGTTGATAACCTTCTTCCAATTCCTTCCTTTTACGGTCAATCCGGGCTTGGGTTGTTACTGCCAGTTCATGACTGCGGTCCAATTCCTCGCCGGTCAAAGCCATAATTTGCCGTTGATGCTCGGCTAACACCTGGGCAGTAAATTCTTCGAGCAACCGCTTGTTCGCCTCAGTTTTCTCCTGCAAACGGAGGAAGGGAGGGGCCTCTCTTTTGAGCATATTAAGATCAAGAATACCGATTTTGACCGCTGTTATTTCTTCTTTCCCTTTTGTGGCTGCGGTTTGGCCCAAACCGGAGATTAAGAAGAAGACCAAAAAGAATAAAGTAAGCGAGAGGATAAGACGTTGTTTCATCATAAACCGCTCCTAATATAAAAAATCCAAAGACAACATAAGACTTATTCAACTATTCCCCTTGTTTTCCTGCCAACAAAAGCAATCCTTCCCGAAAAGAATTATAGTAATAATTCCCTTGATCCTGAATAGAATGGGAGCAAAACCGACTCTCCAGTGGAGGACTGAAGATGCGCCAACCAAGGTACCGAGTGCGGAATTTTAAGTTTACCGCCGAAAAGGGAAGATGGACCGTCCATCCCATCCGTCAAGGGGATAACCTTTATCTGCTGGCGGAAAAGTACGGAACCTCCGTTCTCCAAATCATTCAGGACAATCCGACCCTTGATCCCCGGTATTTAAAGGTTGGACAGAAGGTGCTCGTTCGGAAATAAATCGACCCGCCCCGTAGGCGGGTCGATTATCAATATTTGACCCGTTTTCCCGTATATAGCAGAATCGTTTCTTCGCCAATATTGGTGGCGTGATCGGCAATACGTTCCAAAAAACGGGCAATCATATTGAAACGAAGTGTCTGCCTTGCCCAGGAAGGATCGGCCTGCGTCAACAGATTAGTTGTTAATTCTTTATAGATGCTGTCATAAAGGTTATCGGCACCCTCATCTTTCCGGCAAACCGCTTCCGCTAATTCAGCATTGCCATCTAGAAAAGCCCTTAACGATACATCCAGCATGTTAAGGGCCAACGAAGCCAATTGGGGAATGTGAACTAACGGTTTAATATATTCTTCATTTTTTAACTCCAGAGCGATCTCAGCAATATTCGTGGCGTAATCAGCGACCCGCTCCAGATCTTTTGCCAGCTTAAAGACGGAAAGGCTACTACGAAGCTCTTTCCCGCGGGGGTTATTCGCGGCAATAAACCGGGTGATTAGTTCTTCAATCACAATCAACTGGTTATCAAACAAATCATCCTGATTGATAATTTCTAGTGCGGCTTGTGGATTTTTCTCCACTAAGGCTTCCATCGCCCGACGAACTGCCTTGATAACATTTTCCCCCATCTGTTCCAATTCCGTCATCAACTGTTCAAGCTGGTTCAATGTAACCACACCTTTCTCATTTATTGTAGGGAATAATCACCGCTTTAATAATAAGAACGCCCAAGTTCATCTCATAATTCCCTGTAGCCATAATATTAGTTGCCAAGAGACCAAATTCCTGCTAAAAAAATGAACTGCTTAGATCCCTTCCGGCCAAGGAAACCTTTTTCGGGTCGGCTCGTGGCAGGATTTAGGGAGTCCGATAGCGAATAAAAAACAGAATAGGTGATTTATCTAAAGACAAGGAGGTGAACATGGCGCTCCGTTCGGAGAACGGAAAATACCGGAATTATCTCTTTTTTCTTCCTTTAGAAAGTGCCTAATTCATTTTATTAAGCTTTGGACACTGTTTATTGCTCACCCCATTCGGAATTGCCTTCCTAAAGGTAATTCCCTTCTTAAACAGGTTGCCTATTCTATATGTTCCGACTGTTGTTCGTCGGTTGGCCAAAGAAAATTCCTTGGGAGGAGTTTAGCAATGTCGATTAAAATCGTCACCGATTCCACGGCTGACCTCTCACCGGAATTAATCAGCCGTTTTGGTATTGAAGTGGTTCCCCTTACGGTCCACTTTGGTGAAGAGGTTTATCAGGATGGTATAGACCTTACTCCGGATAAATTTTTGGAAAAAGTTAAGACTTCTCCGGTTTTCCCAAAAACCGGCCAGGCGACACCCGCCACCTTTTTAGAACTTTTCCGTCGTCTCCTCGACGAAGGCCACGAGATTTTCTTTACCGGTATTTCCTCCGACTTATCCGGCACATTTGCCTCGGCTTGCCTGGCGGCGCAAGAATTGAAAGGCGCCCCCATTGCCACGGTTGATTCGCGTAATTTATCGATGGGCATCGGCGTGCTGGCCATCCACGCCGCCGAGATGGCAGCGGAAGATGTTCCCCTCAGTGAAATTGCCACCCGGATCTCCGCCATGACCGGACGGGTAAGAACTTCCTTTATCGTGAATTCCTTAGATTTCTTATATAAAGGAGGAAGACTTAGCCGGACACAAGCTATCGTTGGTAATGTTTTGCAGATCCATCCCCGCATTGAGGTGGTCGACGGAAGGATGATCGTCCCGGAAAAATTCCGCGGTAGTAAAGCAAAAGCCAATGCCCGCCTCTTGGAATGGGCAACGGAGAACGTGGCCCGGATCGACGACAACTGGATCTCTGTTACCCACTGTCACGACGATGAGTCGGCTGAGTATATCGCCACAAAGCTCCGGGAGATGAAATTAGCCCGCAATATTGTCACCACCCGTGCCGGCGCAGTTGTTTCCAGCCACTGCGGGCCGGGAACCGTAGGCATCATTTATCTTGAGCGAGATGCCTAAATAAGCTTTCCGTTGTAACCACTAAAAAGGATTCCAATACAATAGACCTTCTTTAATTTGAACCAGTCAAGCAAAAGGTTGTATTGGCATGATTAAAGCAAAGGACAACGCAAAAAGCCCGAAACACATTATAAAGGGGACCTCTCGGTCCCCTTTTCCCATCACCGGCCTGGACAAAAGATCAAGATTTCCGGCCGCGATAATCTTTCCTCCGCACCAGGAAAACCCGGACGTTGGGAGCAATTATTTGTTCCCCTTCGAAATAGGATTTAAGAAAAAGAAGGAAAATCCTTCTTGATTTGAAAATAGAAACTAAGATCATATGGCGAAAGGAGGGTCTTCATGTATAACCTGGACCAACTCCTCTCCTATCTTGTCTTTCTCACGATTCTTACCTTCATCTTTGAACGGGTCATTGAAAATTTACTGATTCCATTAATGCCGACAGCCCCTGAAAATGAGCGCACGAAACAAGAGGGCAACCCAAAAGTAGCCTTCCGTACTTATCTTACTCTCTTTCTTACCTTTGCTTTCGGTCTGGGGCTGGCCTTTTCGAACTCCCGTTTCCGTTTGTTGGCCGGTGGCTTGGGCATGGAAGCCAATCCGCTGATCGACAGCATTTTTACCGCTGCCCTGATGGCCGGAGGTTCCCAACCCTTACATTCCATTGTCGAACAGACCCGGAAAAAAAACAAATAATCAAATTGCTTTTTCCGGCGAAAACAGGGGCTTTATTACGATTACAATATGATCTATAAAGGAGCAGAATAATGCCGTACAAATTAATCGCTGTTGATGTCGATGGTACACTCCTCGACAGTAAGATGAACCTGACCCCGGAGACGATCAAGGCGATTCGGGAAGCCGTAGCCGCCGGAAAGATCTTTACCATCTGTACCGGCCGACCAATTCAAGGAGTGGAGCCAATAATTGAAAAGATCGGTTTAGATCTGCCGTTTATCACCTATAATGGAGCTATGATTATCCTGGGTAAGTCCCGTAGAATTCTTTACGCCAAAACGATGCGGGGGGAAGATGTGCGGTCCGTATACCAACTGGGCCAGAAACTCAAGACCACCACTATCCTGTGGGTTAACAATCAGTTCTACGCCACTCCGCTCAGCCAAAATGCGACCGACTATGGTAAACTTTCACGCACCCAACCTTTACCCATCGACAATCTGGACCACCTGATCAGTCAAGGAGTCACTAAAGTCCTTTTCTACGACGTCCCGGAAACAATTGAGCATTGGGCCCAGACCGTCGGCCCCCAGGTCCCATCAACAGTTAATTATTGTACTTCCCAACCCTTTCTTCTCGAGTTTTTTGACCTAGAAGTCTCAAAAGCCCATGCTTTAGCTCTATTAGGAGCGCACTACGGTTTGACCAGGGAAGAAATGATCGCCATTGGTGACGGGCAAAATGATCTCTCCATGATTAGATACGCCGGCCTTGGGGTTGCCATGGCCAATGCCGATCCTTCGATCCAAGAAGCCGCCGACTACGTTACTTTATCCAATGATCAAAACGGGGTCGCTCATGTAATCTACCGTTTCTGTCTGAATGAGCCCGCCGTTTGAACACCGAATCAACCCTTGCTTTTGTTAACTCAAACCTTTAAAATGGTAATTATACAGTAAAAGGAGGGAATGCGCTTGAACATAACAAAAACACCCTTTGGTCAGGTGGACGGGAAAGAGGTATTTCAGTTTACCCTTGAAAACAACGGCAATATGAAAGTAAGCATCATCAATTACGGAGGAATTATCACTTCGCTCCTCGTTCCGGATCAAACCGGTAAAATCGACGATGTAGTGCTTGGTTTTAATAATCTATCCGATTATCTGCTTGATCATCCTTATCTTGGAGCAATTGTCGGCCGTTACGGAAACCGGATCGCCAAAGGCCGCTTTGTCTTGAACGGAAAAGAGTATTGTCTGGCGGTTAATGACGGGGAAAACCATTTGCACGGCGGGATTGTCGGTTTTCACCGGGTAGTCTGGGCTGCTGAAGAATACAGCGCGCAAGATGGCGTCGGTGTAGAACTGAGTTATTTAGCCAAAGACGGCGAGGAAGGGTACCCGGGGAACCTAACCACCACTGTCCGTTATTTTTTAACTGACCAGAATGAAATCGTCATCAACTATCGGGCTACTACGGACCAACCTACCGTCGTGAATTTGACCCAACACAGTTATTTCAATTTAAAGGGTGAAGGTTGCGGCAATATCTTAGCTCATGAGGTTATGATCAATGCCGACCAATATACCGCAGTCGATGAAGGACTAATTCCCACCGGGGAATTGAAACCGGTGAAAGCGACTCCTTTAGATTTTACCGACTTTACGCCGATCGGCGCCCGGATCAAGGCGTTACCGGGCGGTTATGATCACAATTATGTTTTAAAGCCGGAAAATTCTAAGCCATCGTTGGCCGCGCAAGTCCGTGAGCCCGAAAGCGGAAGGGTCATGTCGGTTTATACGACCGAACCTGGGATGCAGTTTTACACCGGTAATAATCTGGACGGAACCTTTACTGGAAAGCGGGGGGTTAACTACGATAAACACAGCGGTTTCTGTCTAGAGACCCAACATTTCCCTGATTCCCCCAATCACCCGGAATTTCCTTCGACCGTGTTAAATCCGGGTGAGGTTTACCGCCAAACCACAATTTACCGGTTCTCTACCAGTCGGTAATTAAAAAAAAGGGTAGGATCAATGCTTGATCCTACCCTTTTTGGTGTCTTCGCTCCATTTCTCACTTTGTCACGAAACCAAAGTGCTGGGCGGAGCGGTTTATCTGGCGCCAGATGGTACCACGGCAGCCGGGATAATATTTTATTCGGTTCGTTTGCCGATCCGGTTCAATTTGATTGATGCACTTCGCTGGTCTCCACCAACACAATCTGCATTCTGATTTTATCCATCAATTCCACAATGACGCTTTCCTTCGTCACAAACCGTACAATCCCATAGCAATATCGATCAAAGGTGTCATAGATCCGACCGGCGCTGTGACAACCCCGTGGGACCGTTGTTGTGCTATTCGCTACATAACCAACTTGGCCTAGAGGTTTCATCTCAACACGAATGGCTTCATCATCAAAGGCGTTATTGGGTTCTTTAACCAGCTTAACAACCTGTTCAGGTTTGAAAATCTTTCGCCCGTAGAATTGACGAAACCCGACAACCCCAATATATCTTTCGTCCGACACCCCTCAACCGCCTTTCTCTCTATTTCAATCCTATTTTACCATAGAAAAAGGGCCAAAGGTAGTCGTTTTCTTTTGATACGCCTGGATCAGCTCCCGGTAACGGTCCACTACCTCAGCCATAATTTGTTCCCAATGCCGGTAGACTGTGCGCTGTGCTTGCTCCCCGACCGCCACCAATAGACCGCGATCGACAATGATCTCTTTCACCCGCCGGGCCAGGCTTTCGGGGTCGTTTTCCGTCAAAAAACCGTTCACATTGTCAATGATCCCTTCCGCGCTATTGGAACCGGCCACGACCACCGAGGGACATTGGGCGGCTGCCGCTTCACGAATCACGATCGGGGCATTATCGTAAACCGAAGGAAAGAGGAAAAGATCGGCCCGGGTATAGAGGGACTTTAATACTTCGCGGTCAAGAATACTGCCCATAAAGGTCACCCGCTCAGCAAGGCCTAACTCCTTAACCAACTCCTTCATCTCCTGGGCTGCGTAACCGGTACCGGCAAAAATCATCCGGTACCTTACGCCCCACTGGTGCAACAGTTTCAACCCTTGAATCAACATGCGAACATTTTTTTGCCAAATATGCTGTCCCACAAAGAGAAAGACAAGCTCATCCTGGTCTAAACCCAACCGCTCATTGATGGCTGCACGACGTTGCTCCGGATCATTGGGTGGGACAAAATCGGTCCCGTTATAAACTACATCTACCTTTCCCCGATATCCGTAGGCCCGTAGCGTCTCCGCCGTCCCTTGGCTAACCGTCCAAACCGCATCCACTTGCCGGAAAAACTTTATTACTTGCCGCACGCCAAGTCGGGCAAGGGGCGCTGCTTTAACCACGGTTTTAAAGTCATCATAAAACTTGGAATGAAAGGTGGCAACCAGTGGAATTCCCTTTTGTCTAGCGATTTTCAGGGCTAACTGACCGGAGGAGAAAGGCGAATGGGTATGGACGAGATCGAAAGGAATCGCCTTTAGTCTGCGGTGTAAATCCAGATCGAAATGGGGACAACCTAGCCGGTAGGGCGGACGAAACACTAACGGTAAAGACGGATAACGTAACACAGGAAATGGATCCCGGTCCTGATACCCAGGAAAAGCCGGGGTCACCACATAACACTTACCATATTTTCTATTTAACCAGTAGGCATAGTTCTGAGCCACATTCGCTACCCCGTCCATCACCGGAGGGTAAGAATCATTAAATTGTCCAATAACGAACTGTTCTTTCATTACGTTTTCCCCCCTCAGCCATAAAGTCAAGCATCATGCGGCAATTTTTAGCCTTATTATCGAGCAAAAAGCGGCAAACCCAACCTTTTTCATTCTAACCTAACAAAGCAGCCGCTTCCTGATCCAAGATTATGGTAACATCGGGATGGGTCTGGAGGAATGAGGAAGGGCAAGCGCTCGTTACCATACCACTCACAGTCTTTCGGATCGCTTCCGCTTTATGTCGGCCATTAGCCAATAAAATAATCCGGCGGGCTTTCAATATTGTCCCTATCCCCATGGTCACCGCTTGCCGGGGCACCTCCTCCACGGACCGGAAAAATCTACTGTTGACCTGAATCGTTTCCTCAGTTAAATCCACTAAATCTGTATAGACGGGTAAAGATGGGTTTGGTTCATTAAACCCAATATGGCCGTTGACACCAACCCCTAACACCTGGAGATCGATCCCCCCCGCCTCAGTAATCTTTCTTTCATAAGCGGCGCAGGCGGCCTTGATATCCGCAGCTGTTCCACTAGGTAGATGAATCCTCTCCGCTTTAACATTAATATGGTTAAAGAGGTTTTCGTACATAAAATAATGATAGCTTTGGGGGTGGTCAGGCCCAAGTGAGTAATATTCATCTAAATTAAAGGTGGTTACGTTGGCAAAGTCCACTTCTCCCCGTCGGTACATGCCAATCAGTTCCTGGTATAACCCCAAGGTTGTACTACCGGTCGCCAGACCAAGGACGGTAGCGGGTTGCAGCAGCACCTGGCCGGCCACCATCAACGCCGCTTTTTTACTCATTTCGGTATAATCTTTTTCAATCAGAACACGCATCCTTTACCCCTTCTCTTTTTAAATTTTTTCCTAGAAAAATGCCTTTCGCTGATTTCGGCTTAAATCCTGCCGACAAAAGGCAACCAGAAACATTTTTTTGAGTTGGGAAGATTACCCCTCTTTACTATTCTAAAATAACACCACCTGTTATATTCGGCAAAAGTAGACTGCCGATCCGGTCAAGGCCGTAAAGAAAGCCAAAGCCCTAAGTTAGAAGAGGTAAATGATTAGAGAAGGAGCCAAAGTTGTCTCTTTTTTACTTTTATATTATAATATTCTGAAGGAATTAGCTTAAGAAGCTATTTCCCCAAGTTTAATCCTGCCGCTTCCAGAGGAGGAGATTACCATGAAAAATCCAACCAACCGGGTTAGCTTCCGTGTTCGCTATGCCGAAACCGACGCGATGGGCATCGTCCACCACTCCCGGTATATCCCTTGGATGGAATTGGGACGCACCGAGTTCCTGCGTCAATACGGCTTTTCCTACCGGGAATCTGAAGAAAGAGGATACCTCTTCCCCCTATTAGCTATTAGCTGTCAATACCATGCCCCGGCCAAATATGATGATCTGGTTACGGTTGAGACGACGCTGAAGGCAATTCGCCCGCCGTATCTTGAGTTTACTTACCAGATTACCCGCGAACCTGACGGACTCCTGCTCGTCACCGGAGAAACGAAACAGATTTGTATCACAAGAAACAATAAACCCCGCCGTGAACCAGTCAAACAGATCGCCAATTTTTTCCGGGATCTGGAATAAGCACCCCGCATGCACGCAAAAGCTTTTCTTAGTTTTTAAATTCAAGCTGATTAAATTCCCATTTGCCCTCAAGCGTGGGGGGGTTAAGTACTTGGGCTTGGTTTAACGGCCAGTAGATCATAACGGCTCTCCCCACCACATTCTCCAGGGGAACAAAACCTACATTACGGTCGTCCCGACTATCCATACTCCGATTCCGGTTATCACCCATCACAAAAACGGTCCCTTCTGGGATGATCGTCCACGGATAATCCTCTCGCATCTCTTCGTTTATATAGGGCTCATCAACGGTTAACCCGTTGATCCGCAACTTACCGTTGGTAATCTGGAGGTTCTGCCCTTCGGTGGCAATTACCCGCTTGACAAATTTCTTACTTGGATCCTTCGGTTTAATCACCACAACCTCTCCGGGTTGCGGAGGACGAAACCGGTAGGTAATCTTGTCAACGATTAACCTTTGTCCGTCGTATAAATTAGGTTCCATGGATTTACCTTCTACTTTATAGGTTTGTAATAAAAAGACCATGATAAAAAGGGCGGTCAGTACCGAACCGGCAATCGATTCAATCCATTCCCTAAGCTCCGATTTGTTAAATTCCAATGGAACGACCTCCTCAACAACTGATTTTCAGGTTATCCCAAATCTACCCTTTGGATTGTACCGAATTATTCTATGGTTGGTTTTTTTTGTATTGGCATCCTTTCTAATGGTTAGAACGGAAAAAGCCTTGGTTAAGTTCCTCCTCGGAGCTAATATTCGGGTATTAAGCCAGCCAGTTCATTTGGGTCGGCCAGAAGAACCAGGCGTCCGTTGGGACGATAGGTTTTGGCAAAAGAGAAAGGTCCCTTCACGACCGGCCGATCCGAATCGGTCCTAAGTAACTCCTGGTAACCTTCCACCTTGGTCACGGGGAGGCCGAAGCGTATCCGTCCCACCTCGATAAGGGCTAATGTTAAATCCTGTTCCTCCCGGTCCAGGGAAGGAGAGAGGTTCGGCGTAAAGAGCAACGGGATCACTTGCGGATAACGATAGAGAAAGGTGAATCCCCCACTCTCCCATACCTCCTGTTGTTTAATGGTGAGATGATAAAGGTAGTTACGGGCGGGGAGGGCATATTCTTCTTTACCGATCTGAAAAATAACAGACCGGATCGTCGCCGGGAGTACCGGCACGGTTAGACAAAACCAGCCCCCAGTTGGGTCCAGTTTAAGCCGGCCTTGGACTTCAGCAATGGCTGCTTCGATTGGGCTTAGTTCATCCGGGACCAACTGGTTTTCCCTGTTGGCACCGCTTCCCGGGGCATTCCCCCTTTTCACCTTTAAGGTTAAAAATTCTCCGACCCGTTCTGCCCTGACGAGAAAGGGTTTTGGCGTTTTCACTGCATCCAATGGATCTGGCTGGCCCGCTTGCGTCCATCCTAGTCCTTTAATTAACGCGGCTAAGGGAGGAACTAGTTTCGCCGCGGTTTCTCCGGTAAGTTCCGCTTCAAATCCGTTATCATTCTCGATTTCTCCCGGGAGGCCGCTCTCCGCTGCCAACCGTTGAATTAGCAGGCTCACCGGAACTAAATGCAGTTGCAAAGCTTGCCTTCTTAAAGCGGCGTTTAGTTCCGTGGCCTTTGCCAAGGATTGCCCTAGTTGATCCCAATCGCTAAGAGCATTGGTCCCCTGCCGGTAAAGGGCAAGCATTGCTTCCAAAGTAGCGGTAAGTTCCCTTAACGCCGCCAAAAAAGGAGGGAGTAAATGCGGTCGGACCCACGTTTCCCCTTGCGCGCCACCATCTTTATCCCCGGCGGGCGCAGTCCCGACCTCTTTCGTTGGTACAGACTGCGCCGGAGTCGCCGTCAGGGCGCTGAGCCGCGCCCGCC
>DUQR01000051.1 GCA_012837715.1 Bacillota bacterium
CAGCAAGGAAAAGGGTGAGAAATACTTTGTGAAGGCCGGTCAAGCCCTGGCCAACTTCCTTGAAGAAGTCAAGAAGTTCGAGATCGTGGTGCCCGACGAGAAGCGGCTTTTCACCAATAGAGCCTAAAAAAATACAGATTAACTTAAGGAGCAGAATAGATGGGTAGAGTACAGGATAAAGTGGCGTTAGTGACCGGTTCCGCCCAAGGGATGGGCTACACGATTGCCCGTTGCTTGTTAGAAGAAGGCGCAAAGGTCATGATTAATGATATTAACCAAGAGAACATAGATCGGGCGGTAGCTGAGTTAAATAAGGAATTTCCCGATCGGGTCATTGGTAAAAAGGCCGATGTTGCCAACAAGGCCGAAGTGCAGGCCATGATTGATGAACTGGTCCAGACCTGGGGTTCGATTGATATCTTGGTTAATAATGCGGGCGGTAGCTTGCATACCCCATATAAACTGGATGAGATCGAAGAGAAACACTGGGACTTGGTTGTCAATGTCAACCTGAAAGGTTCCTTTTTCACCTGTCAATCTGCCATTCCCTATATGGCCAAAGCCGGCAAGGGCGCCATTGTGAATATGGCCGCCCTGGCTGGTCATTGGCGGGCTTCCTTGGCCGGAGTTCAGTACACCGCGGCCAAAGCAGGTGTGGAAGGCTTAACCCGCCAGCTGGCTTATGATTGGGGCCCGCAGGGGATCCGCGTGAATGGGGTAGCGCCGACGGTGACGCTCACCGGAGACAGGATGAAAAATCTTTGGGAAAATAAAGAGACCGCCGAAAGAGAGAAGATTGTCGCCAATATTCCGCTGCGCCGTTTGAGCACGCCGGAGGAAATTGCGAAAGCTGTTCTCTTTCTAGCGTCCGATGACGCCAGCTACATTACGGGGATTACCTTAGATGTGGTCGGCGGTCGTTATCTGCGATAAAGAGGAGAAAAGAGGGTATACAGAATGGATCGAAATCAGGGATATGTCCTTCTTCCCCAACCGATCGAGGAAGAAGCCCGGAAGATGCTAGAGGATGCTGGTTTAGAGGTGGTGGTGGCGCCGGATCCAAAACCGGAGACCGTAGCGCCGTTAATGAAAGACGCCAGAGCCATCGTGCTGCGGACCGGGATTTTTATGGACGAGGCGCTCATTAAAGCGGCCGATGAGCTATGGACGATCTCGCGGACCGGGGGCGGTGTTGATAACGTCGACTTAAAAGCAGCAACGGATCACGGTGTGATCGTCACCTCCAGCCTGGGCGTGAACGCCAGTACCGTAGCCGAGCACACGATCTCTTTGATCCTTGCTTTATTCAAGCAATTTTTCCTGATGGATCGGGAGGTTAGAAAGAACAACTTTAAGATTCGCTACAAAAATTACCCCCAGGACGTAAAGGGAAAACGCCTTGGGATTATCGGTTTTGGGCAAATTGGGCAGATTTTGGCCGGGTATTTTCATCCGCTCGCCCAGACGAAACTGTTGGCCTATGATCCGATCTTACCGGACGAAGTGAAAAACAACTTCCGTGGGATGGTTGATTTTGTCAACTTGGAAGAACTGCTTAAAACCGCCGATGTCGTCTCCATTCATGTTCCGCTCAATAAACATACCCGGAATATGATTGCTTGGGAACAAATGCAGATGATGAAGCCGGGGGCTTATTTCGTTAATGTCTCCCGGGGTGGGGTCGTCAATGAGCAAGACCTGATCCGCGCGTTACAAGAAGGGGTGATCAGAGGAGCCGGGCTTGATGTCTTTGAAAATGAACCTATTGAGGAAAACAGCCCCCTCTTTGCGCTGGATAATGTGATTCTCACTCCCCATACGGCAGCGCTTACTGATGAGTGTGTGGTGAGAATGGCGACCGAAGCCGCTAAACGGGTGATTGATCTCTTCAACGGTTTTGAGCCGGAAAAGATTGCCAACCCCGACGTTTTAAAACTGGAAAAATGGCAGCAACTGAAGAAAAGATAACAACGGAGGGAGAACCAATGGAGATTCCCAAAAAAATGCAGGCGGCCCAACTGGTCGCCCGTGGCCAAATCGAACTGCGTGAAGTTGATGTTCCGGTTCCCGGTCCCGACGAGGTATTGATTCGGGTCGAAGCCTGTGGGATCTGTGGGACGGATGTGGAGATCCGGGATCATGGGATGCCCGGCGAACCGCCGATGCCCTTTACCATGGGGCATGAATATGCCGGAGTAGTGGTCCAGGTCGGATCCACCGTCGATGAATTCAAAGTCGGTGACCGGGTGACCTCGGAAGTGCATAAGGGCTGCGGTCGTTGTCACAACTGTATTATGGGCGAATATACCGCCTGTTTGAATTTTGGCAACCGGGAAAAAGGCCATTCGGCCAGCGGTATGACCGTGGATGGCGGTTTTGCCGAATATGCGCTGAAGCATGTCAATACCCTCTATAAAATCCCCGATGAGATTTCTTTTGAAGAAGCGGCGATCATTACCACCGCCGGCTCGGCCTTTTACGCCATTGATGCGATGGGCGGTTATCTGGCCGGAGATACGGTGGCCGTGATCGGACCCGGACCGATTGGCCTTGCTTTAGCTCAGGCCGCCAAAGCCCTGGGGGCGGATCGAGTGATCCTGACCGGGACCCGCAAAGGCCGTCTGGAGATGGGGAAAAAGATGGGCGCCGATTATACTGTAAATATTCGAGATGGAGAAGACCCGGTTCAAGTTGTTAAGGAACTGACCAATGGCGTGGGCGCCGATGTGGTCTTTGATGCGGCCGGGGTCTCCAACTCGCTGGAAGATGCGTTGAATATTGTCCGGCCGGGCGGCGCCATTGTTCTGGTAGCTTTCTATAAAGGGCCAGTTACCGTCAATATTTCCAAGGCGGTGGTCCGTAACGTTAATCTTTATACCGTCCGGGGTGAAGGCCGACGAAATGTGCGGCGCTCCCTTTCCATGGCTGCCCAACGGAAGATCGATTTACGGCCGTTAATTACCCATGAATTTCCCTTAAAAGATATCAATCAGGCGTTTGACACCTTTACCAAACGGCTTGATAATGCCATGAAAGTTATTGTCCACCCCCAACAGTAAACTGGCCGGAAATATTCGGTAATAGAAAACTCTCCGCTTATGTAATTAAATTAACTATTTCAGTTAATTTAATTAACATAAATTGAGGGATTGCGTAGTTTGTTGCCGTAAGAGTCATGCCCCATATCTTGTTCGTCTCCGTATCCACCTATGCAATCCCTTAAAAAAAAGGACCGAAAGGAGAAAAAGGATGAGAAAGGTTGTTAAACTGGTTATCGGACTCGTTTTGGTTTTAAGTTTATCGGCGGCTTTGTTTGCGGCTAATTATCCGACGAAGCCAATCAATTTTCTGATCCCCTTTGGGATTGGAGGAGCGGCTGATGTTTCCGGCCGGGCGATTGCCGCGGCGGCGGAAGAGATTCTTGGCCAACCGGTCGTGCCGCAAAACAAACCGGGCGCCAGTGGCGCCATCGCCTATAATGAAGTGCGCAACGCCAAACCCGATGGATACACCCTGGTTTGGAACTCCACCTCGATTGTGACGTCTACGAATGCCGGGACAGCGCCATTCGAATATGATGCACTCGAGCATATTTGCCGGACCGAAGTGACCGACCAGCCCTTGGTCGTCCGGGCTGATGCGCCGTGGAAGAACTTTGAAGAGTTTGTTGCCTATGCCCGGAAGAACAAGGTGAAGATTGGCGATGCGGGCACAGCCACCGGAACCCAGTTGGTTGCCATTGCCATTGCCCAGGCGGCAGATCTGCAAGTCATTCATGTTCCCTTGGGGGCAACCCGGCGGATTCCCAGTCTTTTAGGGGGCGAAGTGGATGCGGTGGTGACTCCTTTGCCGGAGATCGAAGCCCAACTCCAATCCGGACAAGCCCGCGTGCTTTGCTTCCCCAGTGATGTAGCGCCTAAGGGTTACGAAGATGTTCCGACCCTTAAAGAACTGGGTTATGATGTTTCACTCCAGATTTTCCGCGGCATTTCGACCACCAAAGGGACACCGCAGGAGATTGTTAAAAAGTTAGAAGAGGCCTTTAAACAAGCGACCGAATCGGAACGTTACCAACAACTGGCTAAAGAATTCGGTTATCAACCCAGCTTTATGGGGTACGAAGATTTCCAGAAGTTTCTGGCTGAACAGAATGAACTGGTGGCCAGTGCCATGAAATCGGTTGGGATGCATAAATCACAAAAGTAGACTACTTTAGCTGGTCTTAATCTATCTTGTTTTAGTCTGTTTTGTGACTCATTACTAGTCGCTGATTCCCATAAAAACGGGAATCAGTCGGCCGGTAATGAGGGTAAGAACAGGCTGACGGGATGTTTATATTTCTATTAACCATAAAGGAGAAGCTGGCAATGAGTATATTCAAAAAAGCAGATAATCTGATCTCCTTTGTCTTCTTGGTCGTGGCGGTCATTTATGGCTACTTGGCCTTGCAAATGCCTAGTTTTGCCGGTATTATCGGGGCGGCCTTTTTCCCCAAAATATTGACTGTAGTGATGCTCCTTCTTTGTTTGGCCTTTTTTGTGCTAAATAGTCTTACGGATCAAGAAACGAAAACAATTCATTTACGCGGAATTCAACCCAAAAACGTGCTTAAAGAAGCTGCTGTTGTTGGCTTGATTGCGGCTTATGCATATGGTCTGTTTCATTTTGGGTTTAAGATACCAACCTTTATCTTTTTCCTGGCCATGATGTTGCTCTATGGGGAAAAGAAATGGAGCAAGCTAATTTTTATTCCTTTGGTCACCACGATCCTCTTTGATGTGGTCTTTCGGGTCTTGTTTAAATTACCCTTCTATGAGCTTGAAATTTTTCAATTATTATAAAACCAAGGGGTGACTTATGGTGAGTAGCTTTCAACAGGCACTGGGTTTGGCCTTGCAATGGGAAAGTCTTCTGGCGATCATTTTCGGGAGCCTCTTTGGGTTAATTGTCGGTTCGATTCCGGGCTTGACGATTTCCGTTGGCATGATCTTTATTATACCTTTGACCTTTTTTCTCCCGACCCATGTTTCCATTGCTTTACTTTTAGGCATTTATTGTTCGGGGATGACCGGCGGTTCGATTTCTGCCATTTTGTTGGATATTCCCGGCACCCCATCGGCTTCGGCCACCGGAATTGACGGTTATCCGATGACGAAAAAGGGTCAAGCCGGAAAAGCGCTTGGCGCGGCGATCTTCGGGTCCTTCTGTGGGGGAATGGTCAGTTTCCTGGCTTTGATCCTGGTTTCGCCCCAGATTGCGAAGATCGCGCTTAAGTTCGGAGCAACTGAACTATTCAGCCTACTGCTTTTGGGGCTGGCGTTAGTGAGCAGTTTTGGGATTGGTTCACCGCAGAAATTACTGAAAGCGTTAATTGTGGCGACCTTTGGTTTGATGTTAGGGACGATCGGCTTGGATTTCCAGTCGGGAGTGGCCCGCTATACCTTTGGTAGCACCAATTTACAATTGGGGGTTCATATTTTACCGGTAATGATTGGTCTCTTTGCCATCCCCCAAATTATCATGGGTGTGAAGGAGGAAGGTGCCAAGAAATGGGGGACCATGTATCACGGTAATGTCACGGCAGCCTTACCTACCTGGCAGGAAATTAAACGCTTTCCCAAGGCGATCGGGATTGGTAGTTTGATTGGCACCTTTATCGGCGCCTTACCGGGGGCCGGTGGTCCGATTGCCGTCTTTTTGGCCTATGATTACACCAAGCGATTTTCTAAAAATAAGGAAGAATTTGGGACCGGAATTCCGGAAGGGGTCGCGGCGCCCGAATCAGCCAACAATGCAGTGACCGGTGGGGCGCTGATCCCCGCCTTAACCTTAGGGATCCCCGGTGACGGGATTACAGCGGTTTTACTGGGTGCTCTAATGTTGCAAGGGGTTAAGCCGGGTCCCCTCCTTTTCCAGCAGAACCCGGTACTGATTTATACCACCTTTATCTCCCTTTTTCTTGCCAATATCTTCAATGTAGTCATTGCTTTTTTATCGATCAAACTGTTGGTTCAGGTGCTCCGGGTCCGGGGGCGTGTTTTGCTACCGATTATTGCCGGCTTTTGCGTTATTGGCGCCTATGCGTTGCGCAATAACCCGGTTGATATCGCGATTATGTTGGTGTTAGGTGTGATCGGCTACTTCCTGAAGAAAGGCGATTTCCCAACGATTCCACTGATATTAGCGGTGGTGTTAGGCCCGTCCATGGAGGAACATTTACGGATGGCCTTAACTCTCTCGGAAGGTAGTCCGTTAATCTTCCTTACCCACCCGATCAGTTGCGTCTTTATTATCTTGGCTGTGATCTCTTTCCTCGTTCCGATCATTAAGGGACGAGCTTCAGCCTAAACAAAAGTTAGGAAGGATTCACAATTTACGAAACAACTTTGCTCGGGAGAAGAGCATGAGGAGGCAAAGAATGAAGATTCCAGACACAATGCTCGCCGCTAACCTTGAGGCCAAAGGAGTCATCAAACTGGTGGAAAAACCGGTGCCGACCCCCGGCCCGGCTGAAGTCTTGATTCGGGTTGAGGCCTGCGGGGTCTGTGGCGGGGACTTAAAAGTAAGGGATATCGGGTTACCGGGACAACCGCCCTTTGGTGAACCCTTTACCGTTGGCCATGAATATGCCGGTGTGGTGGTGCAGTGTGGGCCGACCGTTGATGAGTTTGCCGTTGGCGACCGCGTCGTTGTTGAAGTGCACAAAGGCTGTGGTCGTTGTCACAACTGTTTAATGGGGGAGTATACCGCGTGTTTAAACTTTGGGAATAAAGAAAAAGGGCATCGCGCCAACGGTTTTACCTCCGACGGTGGGTTTGCCCAATATGCGGTAAATCATATTAATTCCGTGGTAAAAATTCCGGAAGGAATCTCCTTCGACCAGGCCATTTTAATTACCACCGCCGGGACCGCGCTTTATGCCTATGACCAAATGGGCGGCTATCTTGCCGGGGATACGGTGGTGGTCGTTGGGCCGGGACCGATTGGCCTCTGTTTAGTGGCGACGGCGAAGGCGTTGGGGGCGGAAAACGTTGTTTTGGTGGGTACCAGGAAAAGCCGCTTGGACGTGGGTAAAAAGCTGGGCGCGGATTATATTGTGAACTGCAGTGCAGGGGAAGATCCGGTGGCCTTGATTAATGAACTGACCGGGGGAGTGGGCGCTGATGTCGTCTGTGATGCAGCCGGTGCCGCTACCTCCCTGGATACTTGTTTGAACCTGGTCCGCCCCGCGGGAGATATTGTGATGGTGGCGATGTATAAAAAGCCGATCACCGCCGACCTGGGTAAAGCCGTCAAGCATAATGTCCAGTTGCACACGATCCGTGGTGAAGGGCGACTGAATGTCCGTCGGGCTTTGTCATTGATGGGCCAAGGCAAAATCAACCTTGATCCGCTGTTGACCCATAGTTTTCCTTTAAGCCAAATTGATCAAGCCTTTACCACCTTTGAACAGAGAATTGATAATGCGATTAAAGTGGTTGTTCATCCCCAGGAAAAATAGGGGCTTATAAATGATATTTTTGAGGAATTGCCTAACTCCTTTCAGCGAAGGCTTTCAGGCAATTCCTCCTCAAACTAAAAAAGACAGGTGATAACGATGGGTCAAAATAACGATGTTTGCCAGGAATGTTTACGCTACTATAACAGCGGCAAAACCGGCGGTTTGAACTGTGCCGAATCAACCCTGAAAGGCGTTGCAACCTATCTGGGACTTGAGTCGGATGCAATCTACCGGATTGCCACTCCCTTTGGCGGCGGACTGGCGCGTAACGGCTATTTATGTGGAAGTTTGGCCGCCGGCTTGATGCTGATCGGACTCAAATACGGACGGACCAGTCCCGACCAGGAACGAAAAGTAGCTAACGACCAGGCCGATTTATTGCTGAAAAAGTTTATGGCGGAATATGGAACAATCAACTGCCGTGAACTTACCGGGATTGATCTCAAAGATCCAACGCAAGTGAAAGAGAAGAAGCAACAGGTCCACGAAACGGTTTGCCGTCCCTTGGTGGCCAATGTTTGCCGTTGGGTAACGGAGATCCTTAGTGCCGAGTAGGAAAAGAGCGCGGAAAAACCTTGACAATGAAAGGAGGTGATTCCAAGAAAATAAGCCAGCCTGTTATTGTTTCCCACGCTCACTATTACATAGGAGGTACTAGTCGAAAATGAAAAAAGAACGGTTGTTTGTGGCTTTGGTTGTGGTTGCGCTCACGATTGGTTTATGTGCCGGTTTGATTGGCGCCGCGGAGCGCTATGCTTACAGCGCCAGTAATCCTGGTGGTGTTTGGTATACGATGTGTGGTGGAATTGTTAAGTTACTCAGTGAGAAACTGCCCTCCAACATAAAAGTCGACATGATCGCCAGCGGCGGTTCGGTGCTGAATACCCGGCGGCTGGCCTCAGGAGAAGCCGATCTGACCATGTCCTACTCGACTCACCTTTGGGAGTGCTGGAATGGTGAAGGTATTCTAAAAGGCCGTTCCAACGACAACCCGCGGATTATGTTTGAGATCTACAAGAGCGATCATTATTTCGTCACCTTGGCCAACAGTGGGATTAAAACCATGAAAGATCTGGAAGGAAAACGCGTGGTGCTTGGTTCGCCGGGCTCGGGGTCCAGTGATAATTCCCGGTTTACTTTGCGTACTCTTGGCATCAAAGCGATCGAATCCGAATTGGCCTTTGGCGAGGCAGCTCAAGCCCTTGCCGAGGGCAAAGTGGACGCTATGGGGATGAGCGGATCGCCGGCTGCCGGGATTGTCGAGCTAGCAGCCACCCGTGACATTTATATCATTCCTTTTACCGATGCAGAGCTTGATAAGATCGTTTCCGCCGGACCCTTCTTCTCTAAGGGAGTTATGAAAGCCAACACCTATGAGGGTCAGACTGAAGATGTCCCGGTCTTTATGTTTACCGTGTATCAAGTGGCCAGCAAAAACGTGTCGGCCGATGCCGTTTACGAAATGATGAAAGTCTGCTTCAGCCCCGAAGGCAAAGAATATTTGGGTGCGGTCCATCCTAACTGGAAGTCGATGGGCAATGATCCGGAACTGGTTAAAGCTTTAGGCATTCCTTATCATCCGGGCGCCGAACGCTTCTGGAAAGAGCAACAGCAATAATTGTCGGCCGGGAACAGAGGGATTCCTCTGTTCCCGGCAATGAAATATAGAGTTACAAATTTTGCTGGTAACATGGCACCTTGACTAATATCGGTAAAAGCATTGAGGAGGGACAGATTTGGCGAAAAAGCGGGAGCTCAATCCGATTTTCAAAACGATTGTTACCATTATTGCCATCGGTTTTTCCGCCTTTTATTTCTACACGGCCGGTTTTGGCATTCTCTCCAGTGAGACCCACCGCGGGATCTACTTATTAGTCACCTTTTTGCTCAGCCTGTTGCTTTATCCGGCGAGCAAGAAATATCCCCATAGCAAAGTGTTGTATGTGGTAGATGCTTTATTGGTTGTAATGGCCTGTTCAACGGTGCTTTACTGGATGCTCCAGTATAAGGAATATGCGGCTTACCGGGCCGGTTGGACCAACCAGTGGGATCTAATTTTCGGCTTAATCATCTTGATCGTTTCTTTAGAAGTAACCCGCCGGGTGATGGGTAATGTCTTACCCATAATTGCCCTGGTGATGCTGGGATTAACCTATTTTGGGCCCTATTTGCCGGGGATTTTTAGGCATGGCGGCATTAGATTATCTTCAATGATTGAGTATTACTATTACACCGATGGGATTTTTGGAACGATTGTGAACACCTTCGCCACCTATATTGTGCCTTTCTTGATCTTTGGCGCTTTTCTCAATAATTCCGGCGGCGGCGATTTCTTTATGGACCTGTCCAGTTCCTTGACGGGCCACATCGCCGGTGGTCCCGCTTTAATTGCCGTGGTCAGTAGCGCCATCTTCGGCTCGATCTCCGGGAGCGGGGTAGCCAATGTGGTGGCGACCGGCACCTTTACGATTCCGATGATGAAAAAGGTCGGGTATAAACCGGAGTTTGCCGGCGCCGTGGAAGCGGCCGCTTCTTCCGGTGGGCAGCTTTTACCCCCGGTCATGGGCGCGGCTGCTTTTGTGCTGGCTACTTTAACCCAACAACCCTACTCGACAGTAGCCTTGATCAGTTTTACGCCAGCGATTCTTTACTACATCGCCCTTGGCTTTATGGTTTATTTCCAAGCTAAAAGAAGCGGACTGCAGGGTTTGCGCCGGGAGGAACTGCCCAAATTTTCTGACGTCATGAGGAAAGGTTGGTACTATTTATTTACCATCGTGGTGGTGGTGGTGGTTATCTCCTTAGGGTATTCCGCACCGGCGACCGCCTTCTGGGGTTCCGTATTTGTGGTGCTCTGTAGCATGCTGCGGAAAGACACCCGCTTTACCTTTAAAAAACTGATCGCCACCTTGAAGGAGGCGGGGACCAGTGCTTTAAGCGTTGGGGCGACCGCCGGGACTTTGGGGATCATTATGGCTAGCTTGACCTTGTCCGGCTTAGGGGTGAAGTTTTCCAGCTTGATTCTTTCCGTGGGACAAGGGAATTTATTCTTGACCATTATCTTAGTGGCCTTTATTGCCACGATTATTGGCATGGGCTTACCTACGACCGCTTCTTATATTATCATGTCGATTTTGGCGGCGCCGTCCCTAATCCAGCTGGGGATTCAACCATTACCCGCTCATATGGTTTGCCTGTGGTTCGCCGTTATCTCCAATATTACCCCACCGGTCTGTGTGGCGGCCTTTGCCGGAGCCAGTATCGCTGGCGGCCATCCGATGAAAACCGGGTTAAATGCGGTACCGCTTGGACTTTTTATGTACATCCTGCCCTTCTTTTTCGTCTACGAACCGGCCATTTTTGTCTATGGACAGGAAATAGCGGTTAGCGTCAAGATTGTCGCCAGTTTATTGGTTTCAATTTGTTGCTTTGCCGCGGGCTTCCAGGGCTGGCTTTTCCGGAATCTGCGGGTATGGGAACGGGCCATCTTCTTTATGGCTGCCCCCTTACTGGTCCATGCCGGTTTTTACTCTGATCTTTTAGGTTACCTTCTCGTCGTAGTGATGGCCGTGTACACTTATAGAACCGCAAAACAAGCAAACAAGCGAATGATCGCAGTCTAGTAAAGAGAAGAAGCGCAATAATTAATTACGCAAGGAGGTAGCGACATGAAAACAATTACCTTGGAAGAACAACCGCTCATCAAGATCGAAAACCGGAAAGGGCTTTACCACCGCAACATCATCGACCAGAGTGTGGGCGCGAAGAATTTTACCTTTCATTATGCCAAGATGGAAGAGGGGGGGTTTGGCGTTTCCCACAGCCATCCCGAATCGGAACATTTCTTACTGGTTATCTCCGGTGAGCTCGAACTCCGGAACGATCAAGAAGCCCACCGGGTACCGGCGGGAACTGGTATTTTGGTCTACCCCGGTGAGGTGCATGAAGTTGTCAATGTTAACCAGGGGCCAACCGAATATTTCGTGTTATATAGCCCTCCCCGGGGATAAGGGATTACAAAAAAAACCAAAATTCATTCACCATTCCGGGATGGAATAACCTTCCTAGCAGGACCTTCGATAGAAATATCGAATTGTTCACGAGTACCATAAGGAGGTGGTCGTTCACTCAAGCTTGCCATAACCCAGTGGACAACTCTACAAACATCGTAAAGAAGGGAGAAAGAAATGAAGAAGAAGATTGGAATTCTTGTCGGAGCATTGTTGGTTTGTGTATTGATTCTTAGCATGTTATCGGGAACGATTTTCGGCGCGGCAAAACCAAAGACCTTCAAACTGGGCATCCTCTTACCGTATACCGGTACTTTTGCGGCAGTTGCTGAGACGCAGAAACAAGGGATCCTCCTGGCGGTCGATCAAAAGAATGCCGAGGGTGGATTGGAAATGCCCTGGGGTAAAGTCAAGATTGAGGTCGATAACCAAGATGATGAGGCCAACATTAATACGGGGGTCAGAAGATTCCGGTATATGAAAGACCAAGGCGCCCATGCGGTGGTTGGTCAAACCTGGGCGGCGGTGGCGCTGGCCATCAACGAGCTTTGCATCAGAGATCCTTATCCCTACTTCCCGGTGAACGTTGCCCCCTTGGATTCCTACCGGAAGGGGAAAATGGGTGAATGCACTTACGCTGCCGGTTATACTCCTTGGACTGTTGGTTATATGGCCGGTGCAGCCGCCATCAACGACCTTGGTAAAAAACGCATCTTCTTCCTCGGCCGTTCCGACTCTTGGGGTTGGGACATTAAAGCCGGTCTTGAAGCTGCGGCCAAGAAATACGGTGGCGAGATTATCGGTGCGACCGAAGTAGCGATGGGGACCAGTGATTTCACGACTGTGCTTGAGCAAGTGAGAGCGGCCAAACCGGATGTGTTCATCTCCGCGCAATTCGGCGGTGACGCCATTTCATTGCTCAAACAATCCTATGATATGGGTCTGAACAAACAGATGACCATCTTCAACAGCTTCCTCACCAACGTGGTGGCCGAAGGCTTACCGGTGGAAGCCAGAGAGAATGTTTATGGCATGCACTTCTTCTATTACGACATGGCTGGTTTCCAGGATGCGGAAACCGTGAAACTGGCGACCGCCTACAGCCAAGCGTTTATGGACAAATGGGGCACGCCGCCGGATGCCTATGCCACCATCGCTTACATCGCTGTTCAACAGCTGTTTGACGCCGTGGAAAGAGCCGGCAGCTTCGATCAAGCTGACATTAAAAAGGCGATGGACGGAAAACCTGATTTCATGTCGGTTAAGGGTCCGGCCCGCTGGCGAGAAGACCATGAGCCGGTTTATGAATATGCCGGTTTCCTCGTCCGCGGTAAAGGTCCGAAAGAAGTTAAGAACAAATTCGATTACTTCGAAGTTATTTCCGCCCAAGGTGGGGAAGAAGTATTTCCGCCGTTGGAAGAATTGGGGTTCTAATCTGCGGTTATCCAAAGCCTGCTCCGGATTTTCCCGGGGCAGGCCCCTAAAATTACCAAGCTTTAAAGGAGTTTGCTAAGATGAATAGCACTGCACAGATGATTCTTCAGGCTGAAAACATTACCAAACGTTTTGGCGGAATGACTGCTGTGAACAATGTTTCCTTCGGCCTTGAAAAGAATGAAATTGCTGCGTTGATCGGAGCTAACGGCGCCGGGAAAACCACCTTTTTTAATATTATTACCGGTAACTATATTCCGGAAGAAGGGACGATTTATTACAAAGGTCAGGATATTACCCGGCTTAGTCCGGAAAACCGCGTTGATCTTGGAATTATGCGCACCTTTCAATTGGCTTCTACCTTTGATAATTTGAAGGTCATCGATAATCTGCGCCTTGCGTATTACCGAGCAACGCATAAAGCTTCTTTGCGCAATCTCTTCTTTTCCCGGATGGACCGGATTGTTTCCGCGAAGATTGATGAATGTTTGGAAACCTTTAACCTTACCAAACTGGCCGATCGCATGACCGCCAATATTTCGCTCGGTGAAAAAAGGGTGTTGGAGATCGCCATGACGATGGTGACCGACCCGGAGGTTTTACTCCTGGACGAACCCTTTGCCGGATTAAGCGAAGTGGAGATTGATGAATGCTTAAATGTCCTTCGCCAACAGGTGCATAAAAAGACCATTCTCATTGTGGAGCATAAAATCTCCAAGATCCAAGATTTGGTGGAAAAAGTCGGGGTCATGGTTGAGGGTGTGATGATTGCCTCTGGGGAGACGAATGAAGTTTTAAATTGTGAACGCGTCCGGCGGGAATACTGGAAGACTGCGGAGTAAAACCGCCCGGACTTACCTTTTGATTGATGAATAATCTGTTTGGGACAGTGGTTGGGGTTAATAATTGCTTGCCTTATGCTGGGCGGCGTTTCCTTTGCCCTGAACTTGTCAGACTACCTAACAGCTAGACGGCGAGTATGATTTGAATTTGACAACACGGACAAGCACGGGATTTTATTCACTTGTTCTTGATTTAATAGGGGAAAAATTAAGGGGGATTGAAATGGGGAGGCCTAATATTGTTGAAGTGAAGAATTTAAGCGCCGCCTACGGGCAATCAAAAGTACTCTTTGATGTCAGCCTGAAGATCAAAGCCAATGAGCGGGTATCGATTGTCGGCCGTAATGGCGCCGGAAAAACCACCTTACTGAAATGTATGGCTAGTCTGCTTGCGCCTACCAATGGTTCGGTGGTCTACGACCGGACCGAACTGGTGGGAAAGCAGTCTTATGAGGTTGCGCGCATGGGTCTCAAGTATATTGACCAAGACAAACACGTTTTTCTCGATTTAACGGTTCGCGAGAATTTGGAACTTTCCAGTTACGCCACGGGTGATTACGATTGGGATAAGGTATTTAAACACTTTCCGAAGTTAAAGATCTTAATTGACCGGAAAGGCGCCTATTTAAGCGGGGGAGAAAGACAGATGCTCATGGTCGGCCGGGCGATTCTCGGGGATCCGAAAGTTTTGTTAATTGATGAACCAACCGAAGGTCTAGCCCCTAGTATTGTGGACGACCTTGTTACTACCTTCCATGAACTGAGTAAAGACTGCGCCATCCTGACCGTCGGTCAGAACCTTTCTTTCGTTTCCCGTATTGCGGAACGGATTTACGCGATGAAGGAAGGGAAACTGGTGGCGGAGATTACGGATGCCGCGGAAATTAAAAATAGCAGTTATAGTCATTATCTATAAATCGAATGAGGGGAAATACACACTGGAAGGAGTAGAAAAATGAAACGGTTTATAAATAGCTGGACCGGTATTTTTATCGTTTTTATTCTTCTCTATTTTTTAAAGGGTTTTTTACCGCCCGCCTTTTTAACGGAAGTAGTGATCTTTAGTATTTATGCGATGGGGTGTAGTTTTTTAATCGGGCGTCTGGGCCTTACTTCCTTCGGGCAACCCGCCTTCCTGGCTTTTGGCGCCTATGGGGCCGGAGTTTACCTTTACTATTTTGGCACCAATTCTTATGTGGCTATTCTGGTGGGAGTATTGGCCAGTTTGGTCATTAATATGTTAGTCGGTACTTTTTTGGTTCGTTTGAACAGTTCCTATTTTACCCTTTGTAACCAGGCCTTCTGTGTAGTCACGTTTTTTATCTTCCAAAAGGCCTTGGTGAAATGGACCTTTGGCGATAATGGTCTTTTGCTGATTAGCCGGATGGACCCAACACCGGTGATCGATCTAACCTCGCCGCGGGGGATTTATCTCTTTTCGTTTATTATTGCCATCTTGGTTTGGCTCTTCTTCAATTATTTAATGAAAAAATCGGTTTTTGGCGCAACTTGCCTTTGTGTGAAAGATAATGAAGAGAAACTGCGGTTTTTAGGCTACAAAACCTTCAACATTAAATGGTTGGCCTTTGTGATTGCCAATACCGTAGCCGGACTGGCCGGCGCCCTCTATACCGTCTATTTTTGTATGGTTAATGCCAACATTGCCAATGTCAGCTCAGCTTCGGAAGCGGTGGCCATCTCGATGTTGGGTGGCGCCGGGACGCTCTTTGGTCCCTTGGTCGGTTCCTTTATCTTTATCGGTTTAAAAGATATTGTCAGCCGGTTTATTAGTCATTGGGAAGTCCTGGTCGGATTCTTACTGATCGTCGTGATGCTGGCCGGTGAAAAAGGGATCGTTGGTTCGCTCGAGTCCTATCTGGCAAAGCGAAAAGCTAAAAAATCAATGATGCAGCCGGCGTTGACTAAAGAAGGGGGATTATGATTCAGATGAATATCCAATTAATCATCTCAGCAATTGTCTTAGGGTTAAGTATGTCCGGGGTCTACTTTCTTTTAACCGTCGGTTTATCCCTTTGCTATGGTTTGATGCGGATGATCAGTCTGGACCAGTTTTTCTATTACGCCCTCGGCGCCTATATGGTTTATACCATAACCTCGTTAACCGGCAGTTTTTTGTTGGGGGCGCTTGGCGCGATGCTCACAACGTTAGTCGTCGCATTCGTAGTGGAAAGACTGATTAATAAACGGGTTTACTCGAAACCGGTCATGTTTTCCATGATTCTGACCTTCGGTGTGAATTTAATGGGGGTTGGTTTGATTAAGTATGTTTGGGGTTTAACCCCAAAACCGGTTGCTTCGCCAATTGGGGGGAGTCTGAATATTCTTGGCACTAGTGTTCCCGGTTATCGTATTTTTGTTATTTTATTAGCCGTCCTTGTTTATTTAGCGGTGCAGTATTTTCTCAATAAAACCATTTTGGGAACAGCCATCCGGGCGGGGATTGATGATGCAGAAAAAGTGAAAGCGCTTGGGATCAACATCAGCCGCCTCTTTACCGTAACTTTTGTTCTTTCTTCAGTGCTCTCGGCTTTGGCCGGAGTGATCCATGCTCCCTTTGTGATGGTCTCACCGGAGATGGGCATGAGCATTACCGCCTTTGCCTTCATGGTTGTGATCATCGGTGGACTCGGCAGTATTAAAGGAACAATGGTCTCCGCCCTCATCGTCGGTCAGGTCGTCTCTTTGGGCGCGCTGATCTGGGCTCCGCTGGCCGAGATGGCGCCATTCCTGGTCATGATCTTTATCTTGCTGATTAAACCCACCGGGTTATACGGGAGTAAGTTGATGAACCGTTAATTCCCGTATAAATCTTAAAAAGATTAAATTGTCTAGAGGGAATGCCCTCAAGCGCGAAATGCCAGTCCACAGTGGTCTTTGTTCTCTGTTGGCATTAGTTCTACCGATAAATCCCGTTTAAGGTTGCATCGGAAAAAGCTATTTAAGGGAAGTGGTCGCAACGAAAGCAATGGTCTTAAAGGAATATACCAAGCCTTTGACTTTGGAAGAAGTCAAACAACCAACCTTTGGCCCGAGGGAGGTTTTACTGAAGGTTAAAGCCGCCGGCGTTTGCGGAACGGACCTTAAGATCCGGGACGGTTTGGTGCCCACGAAAGAACTGCCTTTAATTCCCGGCCACGAAGTAGCCGGTGTTGTCGCCGCTACCGGGACGGAAGTCGAAGGTTTTCGGGAAGGGGACGAAGTATTGGTCTCTTTCTATATCCCCTGTAATGAATGTCGGACTTGTTTAAGCGGTCGACAGACCATCTGTGAGCGGTTACAAGGCCGGATTGGTTTTGAATTTGACGGTGGTTTTGCCCAGTACGTGGCGGTGCCGGAAATTTGTTTAATTCCGAAACCGCAGGAAATCTCCTTCCGTCAGGCCGCGGTGATTCCCGATGCTTTAGGCACCTGTTATCATGCGTTGGTCCGCCGGGCACAAGTAAAAAATGGGGATTATCTTGTGGTTGTGGGTGGCGGTGGCGGGTTGGGCCTGCACGCCATCCAGATCGCGAAGTGGTTAGGGGCGGTGGTGATCGGGGTTGATGTGGCGGAGGAAAAGTTAAATCTGATGAAGGCCTATGGCGCCGATCTAGTCATTGACGGGGCACAAGATCCTTCCTGGAGTAAAACCGTAACCGATTATACCCGTGGACTTCAGGCCGACCATGTGGCCACTTTCATCGCTCACCAGCCCAGTATCGACGAAGGTCTGAAGGCAGTCCGGAAAGGTGGGGATCTTGTTTTGGTCGCTTATAGGGAAGCGGTTCAGTTTAATGCGCTCTATGGTCATTTAAATGAGATCGATCTTTTGAGTACGAGGGCGGCGACCAAAGCTGATATCGAAGCATGTTTGAAACTGGTCACGGAAAAGAAAGTCGAACCGGTGATCGGCAAAGCAATTCACCTTTCTGAGCTTAACGACGGGCTCCAATTGATAAAAGATGGTAACATTAAAGGAAGATTAGTCATTGACATCGAATAGGAATTTATAAAAGCCTCTTGCGTTGTATTCAATAGAAAGGATACCAACTACAATATATAGTGCTCAACTTAGATCAGGCCATCAATATATTGTACTGAAATTGTTTATGCAAAGAATAACGCCAAAAGCCCATCGAGGAATTTGCTGAATTGACCAACCTTACAATATTACAATATATTGAACGCCTAATTCAGGTAAAACCCGATCTATTGTTATGGGAATCTTCTTAATGGTAATAAAAGCTTGAGAAGCTAATGGATTAGGAAATACCTTATTAACAACGGAAAAAATTCTTGTGTGGGTGAAAAGAATGGTGAGCCTCGACTTAAAACCAGTTGAAACAGTGAATACCTCGACCCGGATTATCGAGCAATTTGTAGAGATGATCCGTACGGACAAGTTGCAGCCGGGAAACTGTCTCCCTTCGGAAACCAGTTTGGCGAAGAGCTTGGGGACCAGTCGGGCAACGATCCGGGAAGCGCTTAGCGGTTTAAAAGCTTTGGGTCTTTTAGAATCAATTCCGGGGAAGGGGAACTTTATCAAAAAACCCAATATCGAATATCAGCTCGACAATATAATTGACGCTGTCCGGAGCAGGATGAGTTTTTTGGAATCCTTAGAAGCGCGGCGGGCGATTGAAGGGGAAATCTGCTTCTTAGCGGCGAAGCGGCGCACCGATTCTTCTCTCCGTGAGATCAAGCTTGTTCTGGACAATTCAAAACACATTGAAACCGTTGATGAATTCATTAATGTGGACTACGAATTTCACCTGGTTTTAGCTAAAGCTTCCGAGAACCGCCTTTTCATCCAATTTATTAAAGAAGCCTTATTAAAGTTGGACCAACCTTATTACAATATCATTCGTTTGGCGGAAGAAGGGGACGATTCCCCTTCTGTGCAACGACTTTTCGGTAAATCCTATGCGGATCACGAAGCGATTTATCAAGCGATCTTAGAGGGCGACTCTACGCGGGCGCGCAAGAGTATGCTCGCCCATCTGCAAGCCGCAAAACAAAAATTTACCGAGTATTATGATAGCATCCAACACTGAAGACCTCACCACTTTGTACTGGTGGGCTTTACCGAGCCTTACGGGGATGATCCGGCCACTAACTCCTGACCATCTGCGCAAGGATGAAAATCAGCTGTGCTTTACTGGCGAAGGGAAGTCATACGCATGAGCGACGAGCGCCCAGTACCGAGCTGCGCGAGCATTTTTTAGTAATAAGCTTTGTAATCACCGTCGAGCTTGATCCTGCTTTCAAAAAAAAAGAAAGCGTTTTTTAACATTTTTAGCTGTCAGACAGCTTGACAAGTAGCGGATATTTATTTATGATAAGTTTGTCCAAGGTGCTAGGAAATGCAATCCAAGAGCAGTAATTGTTACCGAAATTATCTGTCCCTATGAGTCCAGAGCGATAGCAAACAACGAGAACATACGAAAGCAGAGGCAAAACTATTTTTTTTGCAAGAACATGTCAGACAGCATGACAGCAAGACTAACCCCCATTACGGCTCCTTCCTTTAAGAAAGAGACTGGGGGAGTGGATTGCCGCAGAGTCGAGCTACGAACCAAGTTACCGCCAATTATTTAAAGAGGGGACGCAGCAAAGGAGGTTCTCCAGAAAACGATGGAACCAAAGATCCTAATAGTCGCGACCTTGGATACAAAAGAGACGGAGACGGCCTATTTAAAGCGGCACATTGAAGCGCATGGCGTCAAGA
>DUQR01000052.1 GCA_012837715.1 Bacillota bacterium
GGCTCCGGTCTGGGACTGGCTATCGCCAAGTGGATTATCGACCATCATGACGGCCATTACGAAGTTCTAAGCCGGTTGGGGGTCGGCACCCGGATTACGTTAAGCTTTCCCGCGGCCCGGCCGCCACCGGTAAAGATTGAATAAGTAAGAAAATGGTGTTCTTGATCTTGTTTAATCTTATGGTCCTATTGCTCTTCTTAGCGCCTTTCTCACTTTAGATCCCATCCACGATGATTCTGGATATAACGGTTTTTGGAAGAAAATACAGATGAAAACATGAGAATATGGAAGCCATCTTTCAGGCTGTCAACATTTCGTATTTTGGTGAAGTGTCGGCTTGAAAAACTCATGGCGGTGTAGATTAACTATGCTAGGTGAAGCCATCGACAAATTTATTCCCGCATGAAGTCAACGGGATATTTGCGGTGGTTTTATTTCTGGTTTTTTTCAATTTTCCGAGAATAATATTGAAAAACCTTTACTTATATTTATTGACAGTAACAACCATAACATCCTAAAATTAATAAAACAGGAAAAAACAGAAAGAATCGACAAGAAAAAGATGGACAACCCTTCGATAGCTGAAATTATCTATTATTACATTAAGGATTATTCTGCATTCAGCTGTCTTCTAGATTATACGTCTTTCATATTGACGCTAGATGAAATGAAAATTCTTCAGTGTTATCATCGAATACTGAATAAAATAAATTACTTAATTGCAAGAATTATCCTAAAGGGTCACATAATAAAAAATTATCCCAGGATTGTTAGTGATCCATTGTTGCTGACTTTATCAATCGGTAAGTTGTGGTTGGGGTTTCCCATTGTGATTCATGGTTATAGTTTGATAGTCATGATTCTTGCTGGTTTTTCTATGGTGGGGGTTGGTGTGTTGATTGGAGTATATGCCCGCAACTCACATCATGCGAATATAATGAATACTATGGTTATGACATTTGTAATGTTCTTTTCACCGGTTTTAATTCCCAGCGCTAATCTACCAATGTTTTTGCGTTATACTTCGAAATTATTACCGACGAGTTATGCCGCGGATGCTTTTCGTCAGGTTTTAATGGGACGGATCAATACGGAGTTGTTTATTAACATTGGGATTTTATTATTATTTACGGTTGTTACGTTATTATTGGCAGTTAAACGCCTAGACTGGCGGGTAGAAGTTTAAGTCCATGGAATAATAGTAGATGCCTTAATAGGAGGGTAAGGATGCTATTGAATTATATTAAATTGGCATGGCAAGGATTGAACAAGTTCCGTAAAAGACGGCGGAAATTAACTATCACATTGGTGTGTGCATTTTTCCTTTTGTTCGTCTCTTTTACTTTCTTTTCATCTTTTTTTGTTAATCATCAGAGATATTGGGGGGATTTGCTGTTCGGTTCAGGAGTTATTGTTTCACAAGATTCTACAGATTACGAGGTAATTGTTCCTGCAGACCCTGAATCCTATTTTCCTCTTTCTGCGGTTGAAGAAATGTTGGTGAAAGAGGGGATCGACTATTCACCGCGGTTACGGGCGGGTGCTCTCTTGCAAAATTTGGGTGAAGAGGAAGAAGTTATGTATAACCTTTGGGGAGTCGATGTTAATTCTGAGCTGAAGATAACCCCCGGTGTTTATATTAAAGAAGGCCGCTATCCGGCAACGGGGGCGGCCGAAGTGGCGCTCTTTGCGGCTGGAGCAGAAAAATTGAAAGTAAAGATCGGAGACGAAGTAATTATCTATATTAATACCGTTGAAGGCTATCCCAACTATACTTTAGCCACGGTGAGCGGGATTTTGGATTATAAGGAGGAACATTTTCTCTACGACCAAGTTTTTGCTTACGCCCCGTTGGATTTTGTACAGGGCCTGAAAGGGATTGAGGATGGACGTGTTAGCGACGTAAGTTTCCGGGCGGTCAGTATATGGAAAAAAATAGTTATGCAATGGAACCTGCCCAAAGGCTTTAGAATTTTAGAGTTAAGGGAATCGATCGGAGTGCTTGATATGATTCAGACTATTTTATCCTTTTGTAAATGGATGGTTTTGGGTATGGTTATCGCTGTGATCGTCAGTGTGATGTATCATAATCTCAACCAGATGCTTAATGAGCGACAGAAGGAAATCGGTGTCTATATATCCTATGGGGCAAGGAAGGGTAAGGTGGTTGGAGTCTTATTGTTGGAGTTAACCCTTTATTTACTTTATTGCTCTCTTTTGGGTTTGCTCTTATCTGTTTTGTTTATCCTAGTCATTAACGGTTTAAATCTTAAAGATACGGAGGAGATTTCTGTTTTGGTTGTGGGTGGAGCTGTTTTGCGTATGTATTTTAGCATAAACAGTTTCGTGCAAACCTTTGGCCTGTTATGGCTCTTCGCTTCTTTGGCGGCAATCAAGCCTTTGTGGATGGGAATTAAGGAACGACGGATCATAGATCTGTTGACGAGGTAGTTGCTCGCGCTGGCTGCCACCGCCACAATGAAGTCTATATATATTGTATTGACATCTTATAGTTACGACACAAAGTTGAGACACAAAGTTACAACACAAACATTTTCCTAAGAATACGTTACTAAATTCTAATTACCGGAGAACACAATTCTGCCCGGCAATCGGAAAATCGGAAGGATCGCTGAAGCTATTATTCATAACGAATGACTAGTAAAAAGCGACGAGACTATTTTATAGAAGAGGAGGTAACCGATGTTTTATTTCCGGTGGGCGCTAAAAAACCTAAGGAGAGGTTATAACCGTTCGATCGAGATGGTTCTATTTGTTGCGCTGGCTTCATCTTTGCTTTTTTTGCTCTTTGGTTTCAGACAGGGAGCAGAAATACAAATGGAAGCCACGGTACGAGCCTATTGTGGAGATTTCGATATAAGTGTTGAAGAAGCTGAACATCCGGAAAAAATCTCCCTGGAAGATGTGGCCGTCTTTTTACAAGAAGAGTATGGAGAAATGTTAGAAGCGATCGTACCGGAGTTAAAGTTCAGAAAGGTATTTGTCAGTCATGACTCCATTAATGAATTTGGTTGGATGTATGGCGTTTCTCCCGCCTATTTCGAAATAAATAAAGATCATATTTCTTGGAAAAGTGGGCGACTATTTCGGGAAGGCACTGCAGAGGCGGTAGTGGAGAGTACTTTTGCCAAACGATTAAAGTTGAATACCGGAGATATGGTTTTGGCTCGCTATACGACTGATGAAGGGGTGATCAATACCATTTGGTTGCGAATTTCCGGTATCTTTATCGGTAACGGAAACCTTCACGGTTTAACTCTTTTTACTACGTTGGATAACGCCCGGTTTTTAAGTTTGGCGGAAGAAAAAGAATGCGGTTTACTCAGGGTTTATCTTAAAAATCCTAAAGATGATGGATTCCGTAGTATAATCGTTAACAGCTTGGAGGAGAAGTATGCTGGCAGGCTCAGAGTAAAAGACTGGAAAGACGCCGATAATCAATTGTCTTTTGTTAACCTTTTCCACTTGATTTGGCTTATGATGCTGCTTATGTTGACGGTGATAGGGCTGGTGGCGTTGGTTGTGGTTTATTTCGCTATTTACAACAGTTTCTACATGTTTTATTCTAGCCGCAACAAGGAAATTGCCACCCTTATGACCTTTGGAATTAAAGCCTTTCCTCTGTTTTTACGTTCTTTTTATGAATCACTCCTTCTGATGGGGGGAGGAGTTGGCTTGGGCTTCTGGGGCGCAGTGCTGGTGTCTAGGATTCTCCGGCAGGTAACTATAACCGAAGATTTAGCCACAATGGTCCTAGTTACGGGTGGACCTTATCTAAGGATTTCTTTCTCATGGACGGAGGTAGGAGTGTTGTTCGCTTTTTTAATTGCTACTGGCATATACGCTTCGCTGCGGTCGTTACACAGCTATTGGCGAATGGAGGTGCGGGAAGTTGCCGGTCATAGATGAAAGTATTTTTTACCAGGGAGAAGAAATCTTAAAAAAGCCGTTTCAGACAAGACGGTTGGTCGTGTCTTTATTCCTCCGAGGTTTGTTCATCTTTGCGTTTCTGCTTTGCTTTTATTTTCCGGCGCGGGCTTCTTCTTCGGGAGATGAGATTTTAAGAAAGTCCGACGCTTTGTATCCTGAGCAAGCCCGGTTTGTCATGAGCATTGATGACTATGAAGATGGTGAGCGGAAACGGTCTTATCTTTTTGATTGTTATGTGAAAGGTGATGATCGGTATCTGATTATCGCTGTTGAACCAGCGGTTATGAGAGGAATGGTTCAGTTACGTAGAGGGGAAATTATCTATAATTACTTAAAGAAAATTGACCGGATGACACAAGTCTCCGCCCAAATGGCCTTTGAGCATTCTGTCTTGTCTCAGGAAGACGTGATGAATAAGAAGCTAAATAATTTCTATCAATTGGAGGGTTGCGAAGAAATTAAAGAAGGGGATAAGAGGGTCAATGTTCTTTCACTAAAGGCAAAATCGCTAAAAATGGCTTATTACCAGATTCGAACATATATCGAAGACGAAACCTTTTATACAGTCAAGACCGAATATTATTCTTTTGCTGGAGAAAAAGTAAAAGAGCTGAAAACGGATGAGATCAAAGAGGATAACGGGAGGTTGACTTTCTACAAATTTACAATCATGGATGTTTTTATACCGGGACGTTATACTCAGGTCACGATGGATAATTTCGTTCATAATGTGGAGATTCCAGATACCTATTTTACCCGATCCTATATGCGGGCGTTAGCTCAGTAAATCAGAAGCAGGGGGAAAGTAAGTGATATGAATAAAAAATTAGACGAAAAAATATATCACATATGGCACCCGTTCACTAATATGAATGTTTTTTATGAGGAACCGCTAATCTTTACTGAGGGACATGGTTCTTTGCTTAAGGATGTCAATAACAAAACATATATTAATGCGCTATCCGGTTTATGGAACACCGCTTTTGGTTTAGGTGACCAGGAAGTTATCGATGCTATTACTGCCCAACTGAAAAACATTTCGTATGCAAGTTTGTTTCGTATGGGACACGCCATAGCTCAACGCTATGCCGAAAAATTGTTTCAGGTGTTACCCGGCAACCTAAGTAAGGTCTTTTTTACCAGCAATGGTTCTGAAGCAGTCGAGACAATGATTAAAGCAACAAGGCAATTCTACAAGCTACAAGGAAAACACGGAAAAATGAATATCATTTGTCTGCGGCGAGCATATCATGGGGTCTCTTATGGGGCCTTAAGCGCTTCCGGGTTTACGGAGGATCAGGAAATGTACGCCCAGTTATTACCCGGTTTTATCCATATCGAACCTCCATATTGTTATCGCTGTCCGTATCATAGAAAAGTGGATGATTGCCAAACTGAATGCGCCCGTGAAATAGAAAATGTTATACAAAAAGTAGGGATTGATAAAATAGCTGCTTTTATGATGGAACCTATTTTGGGTTTTGGTGGATTTATTGTGCCTCCTGATAAATTTCATGAGGAACTAATAAAGATATTGAGGAAATATGATATTTTGTTATTAATGGATGAAGTGACTACTGGGTTTGGCAGAACAGGCAAATTCTTTGCTTGTGAACACTGGGGATTGTCTCCTGATATGATGGCACTGGGTAAAGCGATAAGCGGCGGATATATCCCGCTTGGAGCGACTGTATTTAGTGAAGAAATTTATCATACTTTTTTGCGGGCAGGAGTTACTGGACGATTTGCTCATGGTTCGACTTATAGTGGGAATCCGGCAGCATGCGCAGCAGGAGAAAAAATGCTTGAAATTTATCAAAGAGCAGATGTCTCTGCAAAAGCGTGAGAACTGGAAAGGGAATTGCAAACGGTTTTTAACAATTTTCGAAGTCTCAGCCAAGTTGGTGATATTAGAGGTAAAGACGCTATGCTTGCGTTAGAATTTGTAACAGATCCGGTTACACGGAATCCTTTGGACGTTGCTCATATGTATAATTTGATTAAGAAGATATACCAATGGGGTGTTTTGGTCCATTTGAGTGGACACAACATTCTTATTATTCCACCGGTGAATTTACCTAGAGATTATGTGAAAAAATCACATAATGCAATTGCTTTCAGTATTATGGAGGTACTAAACACACAGGTTTAATTTCTATAATTGTTCCTGCTCAGTGAGATAAAATAAAGCGGTTATATTAAGGATGGGTTAATTATGGATATATTCAAAGGTGTTGACTTTATTATGCGGTTACTACCGCATAGATATCCTTTTCTCATGTTAGATGGGGTTATAGAGTTAGAGTTTTGTAAGCTTGCAAGGGGATTTAAGAACATTTCTATTGGGGAAGAAATTTTCAGAGGGCATTTTCCGGATGAGCCTATCCAGCCCAAACTGGGCGGAGAAATAAAAAGTACCAATATTGGGGATTTGCGTCAAGGTAAATACAGTGCTTTGTTAAATAAGGCTATAACCGAGGCATTAAACGACAGTGGAGTGCAGTTAAACGGGGAAAAAGATTCAATAGATGCTTTGGAAGTTGTTGTGGCGTTGAATAAAGAATTCAAAGTAACGATTACTGATCAGGATATGCATATATTTCAATCAATAAAAACGATTAGTGACTATGTGAGAAAGAATAGTCCTGTTGCGGACCAATATGAATAACTTAAAATAAAAGGGGGAAATTAATGGATACAAAACAGAAGCAATACTATTACTGTTTTTTTCTAGTGCTTCTTTTCCTTTTTTTATTATGGATGCTGATCCTGTAAACGCTATGGATATATATGGCAACTTCAACCTTAATCTGAGCTATACCAAAGGAAATGAACGTTCTTTCGGGCCGGGCAATAATTTAGATACTTATCTGGGGGGGCATCTCTATTTTACCAGTAGGGACCTGCAACTTTATTATTTTCTTTTAGATTTGAAAATGGACGGAGAATTGACCAACCGGGTGGCGGAGGAGCCTTTAATCGCACCGGTTTCTCTAAGTGTAAATCAGTGTTTCTTGCAAGTTCCTTTTTCTGGCCGTTCTTTTTTATATGGTGGGAAGAAAATGAAGGAAACGGGGGTTTCTCAATTTTTTAACATTTCAAACCGGATTAGTCCAAAATTTCTATCCGGGTTTAACTATGAAAGAAACGCCCCAGGATTTATTGAGGCGAACTTCATTTATTCTGATCAACTGACCCAAGGCCTTCTCCTTTATTTCCGTGAAGCGAAAAATTGGGATCAAATCAGTGCGGCGGTCTATACGGAGTATAACTTCGGCAATTTTTACGTGGACGGTTATTTATATTATGAGGAGTTGGAAAAGCCCTTTGTCGGGGTCAATCTCAGTTATCAACAGGGGTTTTACCAGTTTTACCTGGAATCAATTTGGAAGGACTGTTCCAAGCAAGTAATTGTGGTTGGCGATACTGTTGCTAGAAGAGACCAAAAGGGCACACTTTCCTTTGTTGGTGGTGTATCTTTTGTTAAGGACAAATGGTCTTTGGTCTTAGAGTATCTCCACCGCCAAGAGGGTTGTAACAGCGAAGAACAGCGGGATTTTATTGACTATTTCTGCCGACAGGAACAGGGGGGAGAGGTCCCCTATTCCTGTTATGCTCTGCTCCGGAATTATTTGGCGGTTTCTTGTACTTATTCCATACATCCTGAACTGAAACTCGGATTGTCAACAATCCTCTCCTTCCAACCTGTTGGGTCCAATTTTAAGGAATATGCTGCTTACGAGTTCTCAAGCAATTTACGTTATATGCTTAACCAGAATTGTTGGGTTACCTTCTATGGCCAGTATCTTACTGGCGGAGAATACGGGGAGTTCAATAACTTATCACCAATTCGTCAAACCATTGGGTTGGCTTTGAGCTATATGTTTTAAAGGAAGGAAGTGCGGGTTAAGATGATTGAATTAAAAGATATAAAAAAGAAATACCAGGTAGGTGCGGCGGAACTATGGGCATTAAATGGAATCAGCTTAAAAATTGATCAAGGTGCTTTTGTAGCCTTCCGGGGGCCGTCCGGTAGTGGCAAAACTACCCTCTTGAATATTATTGGCTTACTGGATATACCCACTGGCGGCGATTACTACCTCGACGGAGAAAATGTCGGCCGGGGGAACCACAAACAAAGAGCTTCGTACCGCATGAAATACTTGGGCTTTATTTTTCAGACCTTTAATCTTATTCCTGAGTTGACGGTGTACGAGAATGTGGAGATCCCGTTACTGATTGTCGGCGAAAGGCCTGCCGTACGCCGAAAAAAAGTAATGCGCATTGTGGAAGAGGTAGGGTTGGAGCGCCATCTTAAGCACCGGCCAAACCAATTATCGGGCGGACAGATGCAGAGGGTGGCCATCGCGCGGGCATTAGTTAAGAATCCACCAGTGGTGATTGCCGATGAGCCGACTGCTAATCTGGACACCAAGACCGGTCGGGAGATTGTAGAATTGATGAAACGCCTGAATAAAGAGTACGGAACCACGTATCTTTTCGCTACCCATGACGATAATATTACTGGTTATATGGATACAATTCTTCACATTACTGATGGTGAGATTGTCGACAGTGCGGTTGGCTTTTAAACCATTTTAGTAATGATGGGTTTTTACGAGGAGGATCCCGGATAAAAAGACTTTCTCAGGTAAAAATTTCAATATAAATCGTCTATGCCTTGAGATCGGATTTACGTCAAATCTGCTTAATCCTACTGATTCTCATGGGCAATCAGGTCCTTTATTGGTCGGATTAGCAGCAACAACCAAGTGATTCGCTACACCTTGAAACTCCTTGCCGAGATCATGGGGCGGTGACCGCGAAAAGTATTCACCAGGATATGAGCAGGATTGCCCCGCCCGATGTCTCCCGTATCTTTGACCGTTTTTACCGTTCCGATGAGTCGCGGGCCCGGAAAACCGGCGGTTCCGGACTGGGTTTGGCGATTGCCAAATGGATCATCGAAAACCATGGAGGCCATTATGAAGTAGTAAGCCGCGTCGAAATCGGCACCCGGATCACCTTAAGCTTTCCAGGGCGCTAACCTCTATAGCTAATTTTAAGGAAGGATGGGAAGACAAGTGGGGATCGCCAAGGCTGCAATGCGGCGGGGAAAGAATATAAACTGATCACTTTAGGCTTCCGATTAACCATCTTATGGAGAGAGAGGCGTGGTGAGCGATGGATTGGGATCTTCTCCTCCTAATTTTTGCCGGTCTGGCGCTGCTGATTGGTTTTCTCGGCAGCTTCCTCCCGGTTCTGCCCGGGCTTCCTTTAGCCTGGGCCGGGTTACTAATTGCCCGCTTCTCTTCCCGGAGTGGGATCACAACAACCACCTTAATCCTCAGTTTACTGGTGACTATTGGCGTAAGCCTCTTGGATGGCGTGGCGCCGGTCTGGTTTACTAAACGGGCCGGGGGAACCAAAGCCGGATCGCGGGGCGCAACCGTCGGGATGCTGATCGGTCTGTTTCTGGGTCCATTGGGGATAATCTTCGGCCCTTCTATCGGCGCCTTTGTCGGTGAATTAATCCATGAGTATGGAAACCCCCAAAAAGCCTTTCGTGCAGCCGTCGCTACCTTGATGGGTTTTCTTTTTAGCAGCGGAATTAAGATCATCACCAGCGCCATGTTTATTTGGTTGTTTATTAGATCCCTCCTTTGATCTTGGGGGGCCGTATAAAAAAAGACCGGTTACGGCGAAGCCCTTGGTAACAGGTCTTTTTTTTTGGTGCTATCTTTCGTCAATGTTTTGTTTTTTCCGTGTATACCATAATCCTGGCTGTTTTTGATCGGCAATTGCCCGCTATATACCCTCATCTCCTGCTCCTCTTTCTTGCGGTGCTCAATAGCGCCGTAATCTCCGATTACTATTACTACTTCATGAGCTGCTCCCTTTTTGGTTACAATCCACTTGGAAGATCAGGTTTATCAATATTCCGATCTTTACGTGTTTGCCAGTTCTTTTTTCCGCTCTGGTTTTAGTGAGCAATGCTTACGAAAGTAATAACCAACGGTAAAATTTTTCCGAAATCGTTACAAGGCATAACTATTAAGATGAAGGGCCCAAAGCCTTGTTAAGCTGGGCAAAAGATTGTAAGTAAAAGATTCCTAAATTTATTGAAACATATAATTTACAAGGAAAAAACTATAATTTGTCTGGTTGAGAAGGGGTGCATATTCTTATAGAATCAATATAGTAAAATATCTTTAACATGCCTGAGTATGGTAAGTAGTTTTCCAACGGAGCTAACGTTCCGTGGAAAAAAGGGCTGTTAATAAAAAAAGTAAGGAGTGATTGCTGTGAAACGGAAAAGTCTTTTTCTGCTGTTACTGATCGTATTTACAGTAACAGCCACCGGCGCGCTGGTTTCGGCGCAGGGGACGAAAGTGTTCACTATGTTTTGGGGTGAACCCTTACCTGATTACCCTGGTTCTACAATTGTCGGGGACATCATCGAGAGAGAAACTGGTGTTAAGCTGCAAAGAGAAGGTTTGGTAGGTGACCTCGAAACCAAAGTGGGCTTGATGATTGCCAGTGGGGATCTACCTGACATGTTAATCGCAGCCCATTTTACCAGCCTCTTTAAGGATGCTGGGATGTTAATTCCCCTCAATGATCTGGTCGAGAAGCATGCGCCCAATATCAAGCGGCTTTATGCTAAGCATTGGGAACAGCTAAAACAGGAAGATGGCAATGTTTACTGGCTGCCGATCCAGGCCATTCCTTACGGCCCGGATGAATCTAAATATCCGGAGCTTGGTTTCTTTATCAACAAAAAGGTTCTAAAGGAAGCCGGTTGGCCGGTGATTAAAACATTAGATCAATACTTTGATCTAATTGAAAACTATATGAAAAAGCATCCGCGAATTAACGGTGAAAAAACCATCGGTTACCTCACGCTCTTCGATAGCTGGAGAAACTTTGCGACAACCAACGTTCCTCAGCATTTACTGGGGTATCCCAATGAAGGGGAATTTGTTCCGGTCTTAGAAAACGGCAAATATGTCGTTCGGCAATACCATACATCCCATGCGGCGAAAGTCTACTACCAGAAACTTAACGAAATGTACAACAAAGGTGTTGTCGATAAAGAGACCTTTGTGATGAACTATGACCAATACATCGAGAAGATCAGTTCCGGACGGGTACTGGGCACCTTCAACCAATACTGGCAAGTTCAGGAAGCCCAGGAGGTTCTGCTGCGCGATGATCCGGAGAGCATTTTAGTTCCCTTCCCGGTTGTCCTTGATGAGCTGATCGAAGAATATCAACGCGATATCCCCTATATTCAAGCGACCCAAGGGATGTCAATTACCACTGCCTGTAAGGATCCGGTCGGCGCCATCAAATTCCTGGATTACATAATTCGGGAAGAAACCCAACACTTGATTCAGTGGGGAGTCAAGGGTGAACATTATGAAGTGGACGAGAACGGTCTGTTCTACCGGACGGAAGAGCAGAAGAAGTTATTCTTAGACCCCGACTGGAGACGGGATGTATTTGGCGGTCCATATTTCTATAATTCCTTCCCCAGCTTGCGCGGGATTGACCAAAATGGGAACAGTTTCATGCCCGATCGGCAACCGAACTTGATTTACTCAGACAGTCAACCCACCGAAAAAGAGGTCATGGACGCCTACGGGATCAAAGCCTTCTCTGAACTCTACAATAAACCAGTTGACAAGAAGTACTACCCGCTATGGACGATCACTATTCCTGCTGGTTCGCCGGCTCATATCGAACAGACCAGAATGAAGGATATTCTAAATGCGTATGTTCCCAAAATGGTGATGAGTAAAACTAATAACTTTGAAAAAGTCTGGAACGAATACGTTAAAGCAATCTCCCCATTAATGAAAGAACAGATTAAAGTCTATCAGGAACAGATTGACTGGCGGATGGAAAACTGGTAATCTTCCTAGAAAACATACACACGGAGGAGGGCGCTTTTATAGCGCCCTCCATAAATTCATCACTGATTAGCGCTTTTTGCGTTATGACCACTGAAAAGCATTCCAATACAATATATAGTGTTTGACTTAAATTAAGCCGTCAATATATTGTATTGGAATTGTTAAACTAAGAACAACTCAAAAAGCCCGATAAGGAGCGTTGAAGAAAGTGAAAACGCCAGTTATGTTGGATGTGGAAATAGAGGCGCGGAAGAAGCCTTTCTGGGCGACCCTAATGAAACAGAAAGTTCTCCTTCTTATGTCCGTTCCTTTTGTGATTCATACGATCATCTTCAAATACGTCCCGATCTGGGGTTGGACTTTGGCTTTCCAAAGCTATTGGCCGGGTAAAAGTTTTTTTGAACAGGTGTGGGTTGGGTTTGATAATTTTAGATGGCTTTTTAGAGACCCGGTTTTTTACCAAGTTCTGCGTAACACTTTGGCGATGAGCATTATTCAACTGGTTTTTGGAATGGTTTCTTCCATTATCCTGGCGTTAATCATCAACGAAGTGCGCTGGACCTTTTTCAAAAAGTCGGCCCAGACCATTTCCTATTTACCTCACTTCATTTCTTGGGTCGTGGCGGCGAATCTGGTCCGTGATGCCCTTTCTACCGATGGCGGGATTGTCAACGAGATATTAATGAAACTACACATTATAAAAGAACCAATTATGTTTTTGGGTATCCCCGAGCTTTTCTGGTGGATTATTGGTGCGACCCATGTTTGGAAAGAAGTGGGATGGGGCGCCATCATATATCTAGCTGCTATTGCCGCGGTTGACCCTAATCTCTATGAAGCGGCGACCATTGACGGGGCCGGAAGACTGCGACGGATTTGGCACATCACCCTTCCGTCGATCCGACCGATTATCGTTATTTTGCTGGTCATGAATATGGGTTATCTGTTAAGTAGCGGTTTTGAACAACAATATTTATTGCAAAACGGGCGCGTGATCGACTACGCACGGGTCTTTACCATTTACGAACTGGATTACGGCATTAAGATGATGCGTTATTCCTTTGCGACTGCCGTGGGGATCTTCCGGAGTGTGGTCAGTTTAGTATTAGTTTTTGGCACCAATTACCTAGCTAAACGAATGGGCCAGGAAAGATTGATATAGGGGTGATTAAAGATGAAAAGAAGAAGAAAACAGATGACCAAGGAAGATATAATCCTCGATATCGTGGTCTATATTAGCCTGATTTTTCTAGTGATTGTCACCCTCTATCCATTCTTAAATACACTGGCAGTTTCCTTCAATGACGCAATGGACAGCGGCAAAGGTGGGATTTATTTACTGCCTCGGAAATTTACCCTTTATAACTATAAGTCATTGTTAGGCCGTACTCAGACCTATCACGCCACTTTGGTTTCGGTGCTCCGGACGGTACTTTCCACGCTGTTTTGCACTTTTTCCACCGCGATGGTTGCTTATGCGCTTAGTCGGAAAGAATTTGTTCTGCGCAAACTTTTCTCTTTCATTTATGTTCTGACCATGTACATTGACGGGGGGTTGATTCCCACTTATTTTCTGATGCGGAGTTTAGGGTTGACCAATAATTTCTGGGTTTACGTGCTCCCGGGGTTGGTTACCGCGTTTAACTTGATTGTGATCCGCACTTATATCCATGGTTTGCCGGAAAGTCTGGTCGAATCAGCCCGAGTAGACGGAGCAGGGGATTTTACGATTTTTACCCGGATCATCCTTCCCCTTTGTAAACCGGTGTTGGCCACCATCGCCCTGTTTGTCGCTGTGGCGAACTGGAACGCATGGTTTGATACCTTTTTGTATAATTCCTCCAATTCGAAATTAAGTACGCTCCAATATGAATTAATGAAAATATTGGCGACCGCTAATTCGATGACCGGCTCCCTGGAGCAAGCCATGGCGCAAGCTGCCACCGGGGCGACCAATACGATTACACCGCGTTCAGTCCGGGCGACCATGACCGTGATTGTGACGGTACCGATCGCGGTAGTCTATCCCTTCCTGCAAAGATATTTTGTCCACGGCTTAACTTTGGGCGGGATCAAAGAGTAGGTCGGGGGAGACCCTAAAACTGGTTGTAAAGGGGGTTATTGCGGAAAACGGTAGCGTATGGTATAGTAGATTTGGAAATATTAATAAATTATTAGTGATGGGGCATTTAACACTTTAAAAGCTGAAGGAGTCAAAGATGCTTATTCTTAAAGATTTGAAATTAAAGTATAAGCTCTTCTTCGTATATCTTTTTTGTGTTTTTTGCCCTATTTTAATCATTAATCTTATCTTCTATCACCATATGGTGGGTAATGTTAGAGCCCTCCAAGAAAACTACTACCGCCAAGCCGCCCAAAGGATCATCAGCCGGCTTGAGAGCGATCTGGGGATAGTGACTACCTTATGTAATCGGATTTCTTTAGACCGAAACCTCCACGAAATGTTGGACCGGGAGTTCACCGAAATTGAGTATGTGGAGACTTATTACAACTATTTCCTGGATTATATTTTTATCAACGGCGAGTCTTACCCGCAAATTAATAAGGCTGTCTTTTATACCGATAATGATACGATCCTTCATTCCGGTTCGGTTTACCGGCTGAACGAACAGATTAAAAGTGAAGATTGGTTTCAACAGGTGATTAAAAATCCGGCGAAGATCCATCTTATTTATGGCGCAACCCAACAGAAACCCAATAACATGCTGGTCACCCCGCTGTCTGTGGTTAAAGTCCTTAATCTCAGCCCCTATAAGGAACTAGATCACTATCTCAAGCTTGTCCAGTTTACATTGAATATGGAACGGATCATTAATATAATCACCACCGAAAAGTTGAAAGGCGAATTTCTCATCCTTGATCGACAGGGAAAAATTCTATTCGCCGATCATGTGCCGGCACCTGATTGGCAATTAGAAGCATTTCTAAGGCAGAACAAAGGACAAGTAGTGACCGAAGAGGCTACGGCGTTGGACTGGACCCTAGTTAGCCGTATCGACCAGCAGGAGTTTAACAAAGCTTTACGGGAGCACCGGGGTAATATTATCCTGCTAACGACCATTAGTTTATTGGTGGCTTCGATCATTATTTTTTGGATCTCCCATTCCTTCTACGAACGGATCAATTCTTTGTCCGAACATGTCAATACTCTGGTTCAAGATGGCTTTAATCGGCAATATATCGGGCCCCCGGGTAATGATGAAATAGGCACACTGATTAAAGCCTTTAACCAAATGGTTGTTAAGATCAGGAACCTGATCCATGATGTTTATGAGGCCAAAATCGAACAGTCCCGGATAAAATTGGAAAAAAAAGAAGCGGAATTGAATGCGTTACAGAGTCAAATGAATCCCCATTTCTTATATAACACTCTGGAATCAATCCGCATGCGGTCGGTCGAAAAAGGGGAGAAAGAAACGGCTGAAATGATAAAACGGCTGACCCGTTCTTTTCAAAGAATGATCCGTTACCGGCAAGAATGGGTGACTGTCGCAGAAGAGTTAAATTACATCAAAGATTTTTTGACCATCCAGCAATACCGCTTTGGCCCGGAATTCCAGTATACGATGGAGATCGATCCGGCGATTTTAGAATGGAAAATACCGAAACTTCTAATTCAACCTTTTGTGGAAAATGCCTGTTTGCATGGGATTGAAGGTAACGATCGGTTTGGAAAAGTAGAGATTGCCATCCGGGCTACGGGTAAGAAACTCCATTGCATGGTCAAGGATAACGGGGTCGGAATGACAGCTCAAAAGCTACGTAATCTCTGGGCTGATATCAAAGCCGAGGAATCAAGGGCGGAGAATATCGCCATCCGTAATATTTATCAACGCTTAAGCCTCTATTACGGAGAGGATTTTGATTTAATGATTGAGAGCGCGGAAAAACAAGGAACAACCATCACCCTAATTATTCCGGTGGGGGGATAAGAATGTATAAGGTCATGATTGTCGATGATGAACCCAGTATCAGAACGGGGTTACCGAAGATTATCGACTGGGAAGCCTACGACTTTTCCATCTCAGCGGTGGCGCGTAACGGTGATGATGCCGTGAAAAAGCTAAAAAATGATTATCCGGATTTGATTATCACCGATATTAAAATGCCAATCCTGGATGGCTTCGGTCTTATTAATCACATCAGGAATAATCTGAATGACTCTAAAATGCCATTTATTATTTTAAGTGGTTATGATGAGTTTGAATTTGCGAAAAGAGCCTTAAAGTATAATGTAAAAAGTTTCCTAATCAAACCGGTGGACGAGGAAGAGTTGATAACTTCGCTGTGCGAGATCCGGGAGGAATTATCCCAGGATAACGCATTTCCCCATTTTTACCAGCAACGAATGGAAAATTTTAACCATAATTACTTGGAGATTGAGGATTTTAAACTGCTGAGCGAGGCGATCGAGAACAACCGGACGGCTGAGATTGAAGGACTCGTTGAGCAGATCTTCCACCGGTTTATGGAAGAAAAGCTCCATCCCAATCTGGTCCGGATTCATCTGGGAAATTTCCTGTTTAAAATCAGTACGCTCGTTAAAGAACTGGGCGGGACGGTTGAGGATATTGACAGTAAGGAAAGGTTAATGGCGGTTCACGCCGGTAATTTAAATGCGATCCGCCTTAAAAACATTTTGATCGAATTCTCGCTCAATGCTGCCCATTACCTTGATGAATTAAAAAAATCCTGCCGGATTATTAACCGGGTCAAACAGTATGTCGAAAAATATTATTATAAAAACCTCAAACTTAAAGATATGGCGGAGCTTCTCTATATAAACCCTGCTTATCTTGGACAATTGTTTAAAAAAGAAACCGGTATGCTTTTTTGCCAGTATGTGAATGACAAACGTTTGCAAAACGCCAAGAAATTACTGCTTAGAACAGATTTGCCCATTTACCAGATTGCGGAGCGGGTGGGCTACAAAAACGTGGATTATTTTATCTGTAAGTTTAAAGAAACGGAAAACTGCACCCCGCTGGAGTATAAAAACAAACAAATGAAAGCCTAGAAGGCCGGTTGAGCATCTGATTTTGTCGGCTAGAATCCCCGTAATAATCTTTTTTTGGCAGTGAATATAGTATGCTTATGCTGTTGCTTCCTTCCTATTGTAGCCAAGGACGGAAAGGACTTTATTCAACAAGAGAAATGTCTGACCTGTGCTTATCGCTCAATCCGAATACCAAAGGGGAACCGGATAAAATCCGGTTTTTTCTATTTCGGCAATTAGGTTCAGTATGATCTCAAAGGAAACATTTTGGAGGGTAAGGGTTGGTTAAAACGGCTCCTAGGTCATGGGGGAAGACAATATTTACCCTCATAACAATTTTTAACATAGCGGGGCAGGCGGTTTGGAGTACGGAGTATACCTCTTTAGGGAGCTTGTGGAAGGAGTATTAAATAAAGCAGCGAAGGTTACCGGGAAGGATCTGGATGAGGATATAGGGCCTTATTACTTTAACGCTGGGTAGTATGACTCGGAACTGGGGAGGTTTATTAGCGAGGATCCGGCAAGAGCGAATGATAACTGGTATATCTATGCTTCCAATAACCCCTGATAGGTGATGCAAGTGTCATATACATTAAGTACGGAGGAACATAATGAATTAATACATATATTAAGAGTTTTAAAGAAACAAGTTGAGGAAATGTTGAAATTTTCCTCCGATATTTTATTGATATGGCAAAAAAACGAAATAACAGATTGGCTTAATTTTATTGTAGAACATGCTGATATTGAAGAACTTAAATCACTTGAAAAGGAAGTAAATAAAATGTTTTTTGAAAAATTTAATGTCAGGATTGAATCAAGTAATCTGGATAATGTAAGGCTTGAAACATTTGAGCAATTTATTTGTAGGCTTCATGAAATACTACACTAATTTTAAGAAGTAGTTCTTGATTCGTTACTGGTTTGCTTGGCTAAGGATTAAAATATTGACCATAATGTAACGATCTACATAAAACATCATTTTGCTGGGCATATCTGGCGTATTACCCTTTTGGCTCAGGAGCGTTCATGGGTTACTCATATATCGAACCGTAGTGGAAAAGAAAGACGGATGGGAGGGGGAGAATGGGAAAAGCGGATCCGGAGAGAAAATTGGGTTTATGGTACCGGAGACCGGCTGCCACTTGGGAAGAAGCACTACCAATCGGCAACGGCCGACTGGGTGCGATGGTCTATGGGCAGGTCGGGGTAGAGAATCTCCAGTTGAATGAGGACAGCCTTTGGTATGGTGGGCCGGTGGACCGGAATAATCCGGATGCCTGCCGGAACCTACCGGAAATTCGCCGTCTGATTTTGGCCGGTGAGATCAAAAAGGCCGAGCGCCTGGCCACTTTGGCGCTTTCCGGGACACCAGCGAGTCAGCGGCACTATCTGCCCCTGGGCAATCTTAATTTAAAATACATGCCGGATGGTCTTCTTGTTGAAGCCTACGGGTCTTCCGTAGCAAAGAAAGATCCGGTCCAAAATTATACCCGGGCTTTGAATTTGGACAACGCCCTTGTCCAAGTCACTTACCAAGTGGGGAAGACAACCTTTTTTCGGGAATATTTTGCCAGTGCGGTTCATCAGGTTTTGGTTCTCCGTTTAACGGCAAACCGGCCGGGGAGCGTATCCTTTTTGGCCCGTTTCGAGCGGGGGCGCTATCTGGAGAAAACAATAGCCACCGGTGATACCATCCGCATGATTGGCCACGCCGGTGGTCAGCAAGGGATGAATTTCTGTGTTGCCGCCCGGGCGGTGTCGGAAGAAGGCCGCCTTACCACCTTAGGCGAACATTTAGTGGTGGAGGAGGCGGATGCCGTTACGTTGCTCATAGCGGCAGCTACCACTTTCCGTCACCCGGATCCGGAAACCGCTTGCTTGAGTCAGCTCGAAAAGGTGGTCGCCGTCGCCTATGAAGACATCAAGGCGGAGCATATTAAAGATTACCAAAGGTTTTTTCACCGGATGAGTCTAACCCTTTCCGGAGGGGAAGACCCTGACGCAGGGGTGAACTTACCCACCGACGAGCGACTGCGGCGTTTTCAAGCGGGTGGTGTGGATCCCGGATTTGTCGCTCTTTACTTCCAGTTTGGCCGTTATCTATTGATCAGTTGCAGTCGCCCCGGGAGCTTACCTGCGAACTTGCAGGGCATTTGGAATCAAAAGATGCTCCCTCCTTGGGACAGCAAATACACGATCAATATTAATACCCAAATGAACTACTGGCCGGCGGAAGTCTGTAATCTGGCCGAGTGCCATCGGCCACTCTTTGCCTTACTGGATAGAATGCGGGTCACCGGACGTCGTACCGCCCAAGTTATGTATGGCTGTCGCGGTTTTGTCGCCCACCATAATACCGACATTTGGGCGGATACGGCACCGCAGGATGTTTGGCTTCCGGGCACTTACTGGCCGATGGGCGCCGCTTGGTTGTGCTTGCACCTTTGGGAGCATTATGCGTTTTCGGGTGACCGGGGGTTTCTTGAAGAAGCCTATCCCATTATGAAGGAAGCGGCCGAGTTTTTCCTGGATTTTCTGGTCGAAGACAAACAAGGACGGATGGTTACTTGTCCGTCGGTCTCGCCGGAGAATATTTATGAACTGCCCAACGGGGAACGGGGCGCTTTATGTGCCGGTCCGGCGCTGGACAACCAGATCTTGACTGCCCTTTTTACGTGCTGTCAGCAAGCCGCCAACTGCCTACAACGAGATGATCATGAGTTTATTAATCTGCTACAGAAAACCCTGGCTAAAATCCCGCCAATCCAAATTGGCCGCTACGGTCAGATCCAGGAATGGGTGGAGGACTATGCTGAAGCTGAACCGGGCCATCGTCACCTTTCGCCGTTGTTTGGGTTGTATCCTGGTAATTTAATTACTTTGCGCGGGACCCCGGAGTTAGCCAAAGCAGCCCGACGTACTTTGGAGCGGAGACTGACCCATGGCGGGGGACATACAGGGTGGAGTCGGGCTTGGATCATCAATCTTTGGGCCCGGCTCGAGGAGGGAGAAGAAGCATGGACCAACCTCCAGGCTTTGCTGAACCAATCGACCCTCCCCAATCTTTTTGATACGCACCCGCCTTTCCAGATTGACGGTAACTTTGGCGGAACGGCAGGTATTGCCGAAATGTTGTTCCAGAGTCATGCCGGTGAACTTTGTCTGTTACCGGCATTGCCTCAAGCTTGGATCAAGGGACGGATTACCGGACTTCGGGCGCGGGGCGGCTTCACCGTTGACCTTGAATGGGACCAACAGGCTTTTAAAACCGCCCGGATCTTCTCGACCCGGGGTGGCCCCTGCCGGGTCCGGATTAAACACTTAAGCCCGGTAACACTGGCCATTATCCTCCTCCACGAGGAAAGATTAGTGGCAAAGGTTTCCGCTGATGATCCAGTCGTTGAATTTCGGACCCGGGCCGGAGAAGAGTATTGGCTTAGAGTGAAGGAAGTTGATGGCGAAGGCAAAAGACGCAGGGAAAATCGGTTCAGGGGAGAATAAAGAGGTAATTTGATTTTATGATACTCTAGGCAAAAGGAGAGTGGTCGGGTGCTAACGCTGACCGTGTTTTTAAGCGGAGCGGTCTTAATGGCCTTGGAGATGGTGGGCAGCCGGATTCTGGCGCCTACTTTCGGTAGTTCGATCTATATTTGGGGCTCTTTGATTGTGGTGGTCATGGCTGCCCTGACCCTCGGGTATTATGTGGGCGGACGGCTCGCCGATCGTTTCCCTGATTTAGCTGTGATTGGGATTATTCTGACAGTGGCCGGTTATTTCATTGGTTTCTTACCCTTTTGGACTAGTCGGGTCAATTTCCTCTGCGGGCGGTTGGAGCCCAGGGTTGGTTCTCTCTTGGCAGCGATGGCTTTTTTCTTTCTCCCTAGTATTCTGTTGGCGACGGTCTCGCCCTATGCTGTCAAGTTGGCTGGCCGGAATTTGGAGAACCTAGGGAATATTGCCGGCCGTATATCAGCTATCTCCAGTATAGGTAGTGTGGTTGGGACCTTGGTGACTTCCTTCTTTCTTATCCCCCTGACCGGGGTCAGGAATATTGTCCATTCTTTAGGCCTAATCCTTCTCCTTTTGGCCTTGTTGATCTTCTTCCGCAAACCGGAGAAAGAAACTTCCACCCGGGCGTTCGGTCTTTCTTGGTTGCGCTGGGTGCTCCGGCTCTTGATTTTGCTTGGGATCGTCTGTTTGATTATTAATTGGCGTTCTGGTGGACAGTCCTTTGGATCTCACTTGGACGGCGTGCTCTACGAACGGGATTCTTTATATAATCATATAACGGTTACACAAAGCGGTTCCCGGCGTTATTTGCGTTTCGATAACTCATTTCAGAGCGCCATCGATTTAGCGAACCCTTTCGATCAAGTTTTTCGCTATACTTCCTACCTGCATTTGGGAGTCGTGGCCCATCCCCGGCCGGAAAGGGTACTCTTTATCGGCCTAGGTGGTGGTTCCGCGCCAGCTAAATTTTTACATGATTATCCTTCTTTAAAGCGGATTGATGTGGTCGAGCTCGACCCGGAGGTAGTCAAAGTGGCCAAAACTTATTTTGCGTTGCCCGCAGACCCCCGCCTCCAGGTGATCACCCAGGACGGCCGGTTGTTTGTTGAGCAAGCCAGTCGGGCCATAGCCCGTGGTGAAGCTACCCCTTATGACCTAGTTATTATTGACGCCTACTCGTCCAGCACGATTCCGTATCATCTTACGACCTTGGAATTCTTGGAATTGGTCCGGAAAGTTTTAGCCCCTGATGGGGTGGTTGTTTCCAATATCATTGGGGCGATTACCGGTCCTTACAGCGGTTTATTGCGGGCGATGACCCGTACCTTTACCGCCGTTTATCCCCAGGTCTATCTCTTTCCCGTTAACGGTTGGCGGGGAGAGGCGGATTTTTTTGAACAAAACATTGTGGTGGTTGCGACTTTGGATCCGGTCTATCGGTCGAAAGCCGACTGGCAAAAGCAAGCGGAGGAGTTGTTTGCCCGGGAATTGATTGCCGAAGATGTTCCTGTTTTCGCCCGGAGTCTGGTGGAAGATCCACTGCTTACGCAGAAAGAATGGTTGGCCAAAGTCCCCCTTTTGACCGATGATTACGCACCGGTAGACACATTGAAACATCCATTATTATAAGGTTTTCTGCTTGTCTATTTCTTGGAATTGTTAACTCAAAGAACAACGCAAAAAGTCCTTACTGAGGCTTTTTTAAAGTAAGCTGGATAAATAATGGCTGAACAGGAAAATTTAGCGCTTGACAACAGATCATCCCTGTAAGGACAGGACCTTCCACGAGTAGCTTATTGCTGGTAAATCCCTCTTTAGGGCAGGAATCGACGCCTCCGGTTTTGAATTCTATGTTTAAAATCTTAGTGGAGGCTATACAATGAAAAAGACCAGTTTTGTACTATTTTTCGTTCTTCTTCTTCTGATCATGAGTTGCAGTTCGGTCTTGGCTAGCGCAGTAATGAAACTAGGGATTGAACCGGGAGGAGATCTTTCCACAAAGATCGGCGGTTACATGTTGGGGTACGGGGTTGAACCGGGAATCTCCGTGGCTGGCGAGTACTTGTGGAATTTTAATGAAACATTGCAAGCCGGCGCTGGAATAGAGTACCAGTTGGTCCGGAATGTAAAGAGTTTAGACGCCGGGTTCAGTTTTATCCCCCTTTATGGAATGGTTAAAGTTAAAGCCCCGTTGAGCACCGATCTTAACACCTATTTCACCGGGAAGGTCGGCTACAATTACCTTAGTCTTGACGAGCGGGTGGAGGGCTTTGACTACGGCGGTGGATTATACTATGGGCTTGGGGTGGGGATCGATCTGAACAGCAAATATCTTTTGGAAGCCGAATATTCGGTGAACAAAGGCGAACTTGGTTATATTCTGAAACAGCCTTTTGATTACGCTAAGTTCCGGTTGGCTTTCGGTTACAAGTTTTAAGAACACCGGCCACCCGGGCAGTGGGCTGCCTCTTCCCCAAAGGCGGGCGATTGAAGATTATACCGGTAATACGGTAACTCAAAGGTCTGATTCCGTGCTCTTTCGGAATCAGGCCTTTTCGAGTATAATTACTGATACGAGATTGATGATTCTTCCGAAAGAGGTGAGCGCAGTTAAACAAGGTTCTTTTTTCACAGGAGTCAAAACCGGACTTCCCGTTGCTTTTGGTTACCTTCCGATTGCCATTGCCTTTGGGTTACTGGCGAAGGCCAACGGTTTGAACGCCACGGCCAGCACTCTGATGTCAGCTTTGGTTTTTGCCGGCGCTAGCCAATTCGTAGCCGTTAACCTCCTGGCGACTGGGGCTGGCCTGGGTGAGATTATCCTGACCACTTTTTTGGTGAATATCCGCCATCTTTTAATGGGCGCCGCGTTAGCCCCCCGTCTACGCCGACAACCGGTGAAAGTAAAAAGCATCATTGCTTTTGGTGTTACCGACGAGACTTTCTCGGTAGTATCGATGTATCCGGCCAAAAACAGTAACCCCGGGTTCGTTGCCGGGGTGAATACCATAGCCTATTTGGGTTGGGTTTTAGGAACAGCCTGCGGTAGCCTGATGGTTAAAGGGCTCCCGGCTCTTCTGCAGTCCAGTATGGGGTTGGCTTTGTACGCGATGTTCATCGGCTTATTGGTCCCCGGACTCAAGGGGTCCAGGCCGAATCTAATTGTTTCCCTGATTGCCTTAGTCCTGAGTGCGATTACTGCTTGGGGCCCTCTGTGCCTGAGGTCGCTGGCGAAAGGATGGAAGATTATGCTCGTGTCGGTTGTGGCTTGTAGTATTGGGGCGCTTTTCTTTCCGGGGGAGGTGAATGAAGATAACAGCTAAAGATGGACTCCTCTTGATCTTGGGGATGGCGGTGGTAACCTATTTACCCCGTTTATTGCCGATGTTTCTTTTCTCTGCGGAGAAACTCCCCTCTTTGATCAAACGTTTTTTGGATTTTATCCCTTATGCCGTTCTAACCACCCTTATTTTCCCGGAGATTCTATCTTCCACAGCCCATCCCGGGTCAGCCCTTGCCGGTGGGTTCATCTCCTTGCTTTTGGCTTATTACCAAAACAATCTATTCCTGGTCGTTGCGGGTGGGATCGGCGCCGTTTTCCTTTGCGAACTATTGTTCTAGTAGCCGGTGGAGAAGGCATAGAGAAAGGAAGGAATAAGATGGAAGTATTTCTTGATTGTTTACCGTGTATGCTCCGGCAGGTGCTGGAAGCTTCCCGTTTGGCAACGGACCGGAGAGAAGTTCACGACCGGATTATGCAAGAAGCCACCGAAATACTGGTGGGGTACGGGGAATTCCCGAATTCACCAGCGCTGGCCAGTGTCCTCCATGGGATTGTCAAAAAACATACGGGGGTAGCCGATCCCTATCTGCAGGTGAAAAGGGCAAATATCCGCGATGCCCTGGCAGTCTACCCCTTTCTCCAAACTTTTCTTGCTGAACAAGCCGACGGGCTGTATTGGGCCTTAAAGGCTGCCGCTACCGGTAATATTATTGACGTGGCAGTTGGCTCAGGGCAAGATCTCAGGGAAAGCATCGAGCAAGAACTGGCCAAACCATTTGCCCTTTGTGATTTGGCCCCGTTCCAAAAGGAACTGGCGACGGCCAAGCATCTTCTAATCATTGCTGATAATGCTGGCGAGACGGTTTTTGACCGCCTCCTTATGGAGCGTTTGTCCGATTTGACTATAACCTATGCGGTTCGGGGAGAACCGGTGCTTAACGATGCAACGGTGGACGATGTCCGTGCTTCCGGGTTTGCGCCCTGGATTAATGTGGTTTCTACCGGGGGGAGAGCGCCCGGATTAATCTTGGACGAGTGTACGGAGGAGTTCAGATCCCTTTTCTACCAGGTGGATCTGGTAATCAGTAAAGGACAGGGCAATTATGAAGCATTAATGGACGAAGCACAAAGAAGTGTCTTTTTTCTGTTGAAAGCCAAATGCCCCATGCTGGCGGAGAAACTTAGCGTTCAAGTAAATGACTATGTTTTTAAGTGGAATGGTCGATAAAAGCTGGCGCTTTCGGGCATATTAGCTAAGAAGTTGCTCCCGTGGCTACCGCTAGCTTTGAGCCCAATGCTAAAAAATTCGAAGCCGGGCTAGTCGACAAGGAGCGAAGGCGTACAGCAGCTGGTTGTTGGCAGCGGCACGTGAAAAGGTGAAAATTAGCTTGCTGTACTTCCAAAGGCAAGTCATTTACACGAACGGCGAGCAACGAGAGTTAGGTAGGACAGACCGGGAGCGAGGAAATAAATGTTACGGGATAAAGTTTTATTGGGCGCCTTGGCCGGGATTTTTGCCAATTTCGTAATGGAGATCCCGGAGCTGATTTTGTGGAAGATGAAAATCTTATCCCATCCCCTCTTCCACTATTTGGGCAGTTTATTCATGCCGGTAGAAACGTCGCACCATATTTACCTGGGAGAGGTAATGGGGTTTGTAGGGACAAAAGTCTACGGCGCTTTCCTTGGGGTCGTCTTTATCATTTTTTTGACCTATTCAGGCTACCGCTTTGTTTTGTCCAAGGGCTTGCTTTATGGGGCGTTTCTCTGGCTTTTCTCCTATGGGGGGCTTGCTTCGATCCCCATCGTCAAACTATCAACCACTTATCCGCGGATGCCCTTGGAAAATCTCCTTTTTTTCCTCCTTCATCTCCTTTTTGGGTTTACCCTGGGTCTTTTCATCAAGGTATGCGCTGACGCTGACAACCGCCCGCGCACATAAAGGGATATAAACCGATGCTGGTTCCGGAAAAAGCTTTGCTAAGCATACTTTGGCAAGAAATTAAGGTCATGCGAAGAACGTATCCGGTCCGGCGAGGCAAATGGGGCGGTTAACGCAAAAAGCCTGGCAAAGGCAATTATGCACACAAACGACGAGGATCAAGTGTCGAAACAATTTTCGACGCAAAGCGCTTCCTTAGTTCCGGTGGTCTGTTCGTCTTCTAGTCACTAACAGATCAACAAGGAGGGAGGAAGGGACATTAAAATCGTAATAGTACTTAAGGACCAGAGGGGTCCTTTTTTTAATGGTAATCGCCGGAGGGCTTCTTTGGCGGTCTTTTTTTATCGTCTGCTTATACCAGTATTTTCTTGCCCGGCAGCGGATGAAATGGTATTATAAATCAGACCTCTTAATTCAGCGCCAATACCAGGTGACAAATAACCAAAATCAGGCCAAAAAAAGGATTTTGCAGTAGAATGGCGAATAAAAAAAACAAACGTTTGTGAAAGTGAGCGCAGTTATGGCAACAATCAAAGATATTGCAAAAAAAGCAGGAGTTTCCGCTAGTGTAGTTTCCCGGGCTTTAAATAATAAATACGGGGTGAGTGAAAAAACGCGGGCTAAAATCATCCGAATCGCGCGGGAGCTGGAATATTACCCGAATGTATTAGCCCGAAGCCTGGTTACCCGTAAAACCGAAACCATTGGGGTGGTCATTGCCGATATTTCCGAACCCTTCTATTCCCGGATCATCAAAGGAATGTATACCGTAGCTGATCGGGTTGGGTATACTTTGTTGTTCTCTAATTCCTATGAGAGTCTGGAGAAAACTAACATCCTCCATAAGATGGTGGATTCGGAACGGGTGGATGGGTTGGTCATTATCGGCAGTAATATTCGGGAAACCGATTTTGTCCTAAACCTTTTAAAAGAAAGAATCCCCTTTGTTTTGGTGGAAAGAAGATTGGAGGATCCAACAGTAAATTGTCTTTGGGTGGAAAATGAAGAAGGCGCCCGCCAAGCAACGGACTATCTGATTGAAAAAGGACATACCCGGATTGCCCATATCTCCGGGACCCAGGATATTCAAGTGGCTATAGACCGGTTAGCCGGTTATAAAAGAGCTTTAGCTGATGCTAATATCCCCTTTAACCCGGAGTTCGTCCGGACTGGTAATTTTCTCCATGAGGGAGGTTACCGAGCGACCAAGGAACTTTTACAAATGGCCTCCCGGCCGACAGCGATTTTTGCCGGAAATGACACGATGGCCTACGGTGCTTTGCAGGCTATTTCCGAATTTGGTTTGGCCATTCCCGATGAGATTGCGGTTATAGGCTTTGATGATCTGGAGTTCTCCGTCCTAACCAACCCACCTTTAACCACTATCCACCAACCCCGTTTTGAAATGGGCAAGAAAGCCATTGATATTCTCCTTCAGTTGTTGACGGGAGAAGAAGAATCCTCCGGGGTAAAGGCGGCTTTTCCTACCCAATTAGTGGTTCGTCGGTCAGTGTGACGTGAGTAAAGAGAGAAAAGGAAGAAAACATGGACGATCAGCAAAAAAAGATGAAAGTTTTCGACAATCCGGTCCTACCTGGTTTTTACCCCGATCCTTCAATCTGCCGGGTGGAAGATGATTACTACTTGGTGACTTCTTCCTTCGTCTATTACCCGGGGCTCCCTATCTTTCATAGTAAAGATTTGGTCCATTGGCGGCAGATCGGTCATGTTCTGGATCGTCCTTCCCAGTTAAACCTGGACGGACTTGGACAGTCGAAAGGGATTTACGCTCCCACTATTCGCTATCATAAGGGGATCTTCTATGTGATCACCACGAATGTGGGGGGTGGCGGTAACTTTGTCGTGACGGCTACTGAGCCGGGTGGTCCTTGGTCTGATCCCTATTGGCTAAGTGATGCGCCGGGAATTGATCCCTCTTTATTCTTTGATGACGACGGAAAGGTTTATTATACGGGAACCCGTCCTAATCCCCAAGGGGAAAGGTATTACGGTGACTGGGAGATCTGGTTGCAAGAGTTTGACCCGGAAAAAATGGAGCTGGTGGGAGCGAAATATCCTTTGTGGAAAGGAGCCTTACGGGAGGCAATTTGGCCGGAAGGACCCCATCTTTATAAGGTGAACGGTTTTTATTATCTTATGATTGCCGAAGGAGGCACCAGTCACCACCATGCCGTGACCATTGCCCGGAGCACGCAAGTGACCGGACCTTATTCTGGTAATCCGGCCAACCCCATTCTTACCCACCGGCATTTAGGCGTTGATTATCCCATTGTTAATGTGGGCCATGGCGACTTGGTGCAGACCGGGAAAGGCCAGTGGTGGTTGGTAGTCCTGGCCTCACGGCCTTGTGGCGGTTATTTCCGTAATTTAGGGCGGGAGACTTTTTTAGTCCCGGTCCGTTGGGAGGATGGATGGCCGGTTGTCAGTCCCGGCCTGGGCAAAATCGCCGTTAGTTATCCGGTTCCGGATTTGCCGGAACAGATCTGGAGACAACCTCCGGTCCGGGATGAATTTACCGCTCCCGATCTGGATTTGGCTTGGAATTGTTTAAGGACTCCGCGGGAGCAGTTTTGGAGTTTGACCGACCGGCCCGGCTTTTTAAGGTTGACCCTCAGACCCCAGGTTATTAACCGCCGGGAAAACCCAAGTTTTCTTGGCCGGCGCCAACAGCATCATTCTTGCTTGGCGGCGACGCGGATGGAGTTTAAACCGGAGCAGGCAACGGAGGAAGCCGGTCTGGTCTGTTTCCAAAGTGACCAATATCATTACCGCTTTGTGCGCACCCGGAACGGAACAGAACAAGTAATCAGGTTAATCAAGAACGAGGCCGGGCGGGAAGAGATTATAAAGGAAATAAAGTACACGGCAGGGATAATTTGCTTACAGATCATTGCTGACGGCCAAGATTATACCTTCTATTACGGTCCGCGTGAGGAGGAACTTACTTTATGCGCCGGTCCGGTAGACGGCAGAATACTCAGTACGGATGTGGCGGGTGGCTTTACCGGAGTGTATTTTGGTTTATACGCCAGTAGTAACGGAACTGATAGTCAAAACTATGCCGATTTTGATTGGTTCGAATACAAGGAGTTAAAAAAAGGCAAATAGGGCGCCAAGGAGGTTTCGACTTTGGATTTAAAGACAACGCCGGTTGACCGGTGTTGGCTTCATTACAGGCCTGTGGAGGATGAAGCGTTATCCCGGAGTTATCGGCAGTGGTGTAGTCGGATTATTTGTACTTTACCAGTTGAGGAGAAAACTCCGGTCCTGGCTGAATTGGTGGCTGGAGTTAAACAACTGGTGGCGGTTGAACCGGAAGTGACGGCTCATCCTGATGGTCGGCAGGGGATGCTGTTGGGACTCATGGGGAGTGCCCCTTTCATCGATGAACTGGTTACTCCGGAAGAAACAGCACGGATGAACGGGGAAGGTTTTCTTTTAAAGACCGTGTTTCAACCCGGACCTTTGCTTCTATTAACTGCCCACACCGAACAGGGTTTGCTCTACGCAGTTTTTACGTTCCTTCGGCTGATCCAAACTGGCCGCTCCCTTGACCGGTTACAGATGGTAGAAACGCCGAAAAATCTCCTCCGGATGATTAATCATTGGGATAATCTGGACGGGAGTGTAGAACGGGGCTATGCAGGTGGATCCATATTCTTTCAGAACAATGAGTTGACAGCCGACCTGGATCGGGTGCGCGAGTACGCCCGTCTTTTGGCTTCTATTGGGATTAATCGGATTGTGATTAATAATGTGAATGTACATACCGAAGAAACGAAACTGATCGCTACCCGTTTGGCCATGGTCGAAAAACTGGCCTCGATCTTCCGGCCCTACGGGATCAAGCTTTTGCTCAGCATTAATTATGCCAGCCCAATGGAGATTGGTGGGTTACCGACGGCCGACCCCCTAGATCCTCAGGTTCGAGACTGGTGGCGGCAAAGGGTGGAGGTGATTTATGGGCGGATTCCTGACTTCGGCGGTTTCCTAGTCAAAGCCGATTCTGAATATCGTCCTGGTCCTTTTACATATCAACGTAATCATGCAGAAGGGGCCAATATGCTGGCGGAGGCTTTAGCGCCCTACGGTGGGGTGGTGATCTGGCGGTGTTTTGTTTATAACTGCCAACAAGACTGGCGTGACCGGACGACCGACCGCGCCCGCGCCGCCTATGATCATTTCCAGCCGTTGGACGGAGCCTTTGCTTCGAATGTGATATTGCAGATCAAAAATGGTCCGATGGATTTCCAAGTGCGGGAGCCAGTTTCACCGCTTTTCGGCGCCATGTCGGCCACTAACCAACTGTTGGAGTTACAAATCACCCAGGAATATACGGGACAACAGATTGATCTTTGCTATTTAGCCCCCCAGTGGAAAGAGGTCTTGGATTTTGATACTTATGCCCGGGGCAAAGGTTCTTCGGTGAAACGGATTGTGGACGGCTCCTTATTTCAGCGGCCTTACGCGGGGATAGCCGGGGTGGCTAATGTGGGCGACGATCCTAACTGGACTGGTCATCCGTTGGCACAGGCTAATCTTTTTGCCTTTGGCCGTTTATGCTGGAATCCAGATTTAACAGCGGAAGAGATTACGGAAGAATGGGTGAAAGCCACCTTTGGCTCCGACCCAGAGGTCAGTACGACGCTTAGTCGGATGCTGTTATCCTCCTGGCGGATCTATGAGAATTACACCGCTCCCTTAGGGATCGGTTGGATGGTGAACCCCGGTTTTCATTATGGCCCCAATGTGGATGGTTATGAGTATTCCCAGTGGGGAACTTATCACCGGGCCGACTGGCAGGGGATTGGGGTCGACCGGACCATGGCCAGTGGCACCGGGTATACCGGACAGTATTTTCCGGAAAATGCCCGGCGCTATGAGGATGTGGCGACCTGTCCCGATGAGTTAATCCTGTTTTTCCACCATCTACCCTATACCCACCAACTGAAGGACGGAAAAACAATTATTCAGCATATCTATGATACCCACTTCGAAGGGGTGGAACAAGTTAAAGAACTAATTCAGAACTGGGGACGGCTCAAAGGGAAAGTGGATGAAGAGCGTTTTCGCCAAGTGGAGGAGCGCTTAAACAAACAGCTGGTGGCGGCGGAAGAATGGCGGGATGTGATCAATACTTATTTTTACCGAAAAACAGGTATTCCTGACCAACACCGGCGGACAATTTATTCTTGATTATGAACAACGTATATCGAAAAAAGGGGGTATTGCGTTATGGCAGAAAAGAAGGAAGCAAGACCGATCTTTCAAGATCCCAGCAAGACGATGGAAGAAAGAGTGGCCGATTTAATCAGCCGTCTTACTTTGGAAGAGAAAGTATCCCAGATGATCTTTTACTCTTCGGCGCTTGGACAATGGGGAATACCTGAATATAACTGGTGGAATGAATGCTTACATGGGGTAGCCCGCGCGGGCGTGGCGACGGTCTTCCCCCAGGCTATCGCGATGGCAGCCACTTTTGATACGGACTTATTGTTACAGGTTGCTTCCGCCATTGCCGATGAGGCCCGGGCGAAACACCATGAGTTTGCCCGTAAAGAAGACCGCGGAATGTATAAAGGGTTAACCTATTGGAGCCCAAATATTAATATTTTCCGGGATCCCCGTTGGGGTCGGGGCCAAGAGACTTACGGCGAAGACCCCTACCTGACCGGACGGCTGGGAGTGGCCTTTATCAAAGGATTACAGGGTGATGATGGGAAGTACTTAAAGTTAGCCGCCTGTGCCAAACATTATGCGGCGCACAGCGGACCGGAGACTCTCCGGCATGAATTTGATGCGCAGGTTAGTAAGAAGGATCTGTGGGAGACCTACTTACCCGCTTTTCGCGATGCGGTAATAGAAGCGAAAGTCGAATCAGTGATGGGCGCCTACAGTCGGGTTAATGGAGAGCCAGCTTGTGCCAGTCCCACCTTGTTGGAAGAGATCCTTCGCGGGCAGTGGGGGTTTGAAGGGCATGTCGTCTCTGACTGCGGCGCCATTGAGGATATCCATAAACACCACAAGTATACTTCGACGCCGGAAGAGTCGGCGGCGATGGCCGTGAAGAATGGTTGCGATCTGAATTGCGGATGGGTCTTCCAACATTTATTAAAGGCAGTGGAAAAGGGGTTAATTACCGAGGCTGAGATCGACCGCTCTCTCGCCCGGCTGTTCAGAACCCGGATGAAACTGGGGATGTTTGATCCACCGGAAATGGTTCCTTATGCCCAGATTCCTTACGAGGTTAATGATTGTGAAGAACACCGCCAATTGGCTCTGGACACAGCCCGTAAAGCAATGGTATTGCTGAAAAACAAAGACAAATTCTTACCATTGGATAAGAATAAACTTAACTCCATCGCGGTTATTGGTCCCAACGCTGACCGGAAAAGTATTTTGCTGGGTAATTATTACGGGACACCTTCCCGGTATGTAACCCCGCTGGCTGGGATTAGAGAGGCGGTCGGGGACCGGGTTAAGGTTTATTATGCTGAAGGCTGCAATTTACATGACCGGGAAAAAAGCTTCTGGGGCGAACCAGCGACAAAAGGCTTTGCCGAAGCCTTATCCGCTGCCGAACGGGCTGATCTCGTCCTCTTGTGCCTAGGGATCTCGCCGGAACTAGAAGGCGAAGAAGGCGCGGTTGCCAACTCCGACGGCGGGGGCGACCGGACTTCTTTGGAATTACCCGGCATGCAACAGGAATTAATGGAAATGATTGTCGCGACCGGAAAACCCGTCATCCTCGCCCTCTTTAACGGCAGTCCGTTGACGGTAAACTGGGCTCAGGAAAAAGTTCCTGCGATCATCGAAGCTTGGTACCCTGGGGAAGAGGGCGGCACGGCTTTGGCCGATGTGATCTTTGGCACTTATAATCCGGGTGGGCGTTTACCGATTACTTTTGTTAAATCAATAAATCAATTACCGGAGTTTACTGATTACTCCATGAAAGGCCGGACCTACCGTTACATGGAGGATGACCCCTTATACCCCTTTGGCTATGGTTTGAGCTATACCGAATTCACCTATGATCACCTTACCTTGAATTCGGCCCGGATCGACACGGCTACGGATCAGGAGTTGGTGGTAGAGGTGGAAGTTACCAATAATGGTGTTTACGCCGGAGATGAGGTAGTCCAGCTTTACGTTAAAGACGTGGAAGCCAGTGTGACGGTCCCGCGGTGGGAATTAAAGCGGTTTTGCCGTCTCCATCTGGCGCCCGGGGCTAAACAAAAGGTGAAGTTCACCCTTTCCCTCCGCGATTTAGCCCTTATTGACGAAGAGGGACGCTGTTGGATTGAACCGGGTCAGTTCATTATTTACGTGGGCGGACAACAACCGGACCGCCGTAGTCAGGAGTTGACCGGAAAGGAAGTGCTGGCTGGCGTGGTTGAAGTGACCGGCGCCCGACGGGAGTTGGCATACTGATTTTCCCTTCGGTTCAAAAGGAGACTGCCAAAAAAGCAAGCTTACAGATGTAAGCTTGCTTTTTTCATGGAGTGTGCTGTCGTGCTGTCGTGGGGCGTAATAAGGGTAACTTGATGATGGAAATTCCTGATCAGGGTCGGTCGTTACGTAACCATCCTTATTCAACTAAAAAAGCGGAAATGTCGGCCTCAGGCACGTCAATTCTGATTAATTCCCGATCCGTATTTAAGTATAGTTCCATTTGAAACTGGGCGCCGGAGATCTGGCATAACCAGCCGTTCTCGCCCGGGCGGTCTTCCTCCGGACCGGGCCTGATGACCGCCGTTAAATTTTTGTATTCAGCGCTGTCGGCCAGAAAAACAGTGACCGTTTTTGTGGTCGCGGCCTCCACCTGCCCGACCAAACGGGCCGCCAATAGCCCCCATTGGATAAAACTAAAGGTATCGACCGCAATTTCATCCTTCAGCATCCGGTAAGTCTTTATTTGTGTCTCCTCGGCGTCGAGTACTACCTTGATCTGTAAATCCTCTCCAAACAAGAATTCTCTTTCCGCCTGCACCCCATTCCAGAGACCCTTATTGTAATAGGAAAGAACATAACCCTGATTATCCAGGAGAAATTCTGATTGAAATTCGGTATTACTATGCGGAAGAGTAAATTCCTCCGTCAGCCGGTGGTTTCCGTCGGCGGTGGTGCTTAGCTTGGCAGTATATTCCCCGCGTTTCTGTCCGTGACTCAAGACTTCGTAACGCCACTTTTTTCCTTTGGCCTGGAACTGACTAACCTTGAGCGGAGAAGAAGCGATTGGCCCGGCTTCTTCCGGGGTAAAGCAGAGGATTTTGATTGTTCCCGGTTTGAGCCCGGTAAGAGGATTCGCAAGCGTAATTTTATCACAAAAGCCAATGTGAGTTGCATCAACCAGATCAAACTGACCGCCAGTAGGATCCATGGTTCGCCAGCCGGTTTCATCGGCAAAGACTTCGACCCAAGCGTGAAGCCCAAAACAATTCTCTTGACGGTTATAAGCATATCCGGTGATATACCGGGCAGGGATCTTCAGCGCACGGCAGAGGGCCACGGTTAGCAGGGAAAAATGGCCGCATACTCCTTTTCTTGCTTTGAGCACTTCTACCGCATTCAAGCCTTTACCTTTAAAAGACAAGTCATAGGTAAGGTTATCCCAAACCCACCGGGCAATGGCCACCGCCGCTTCCCATGTGTCCGTGGCCTCTTTGGTGATGGCTTGAGCGGTAGCGATCAGCTCCGGGTGGTGGATTTGGAGCAAAGGATGGTCCTTTAAATCCTCGGTAAACTCAGAGGCACACTCAATGACGACCGGAAAAGCAAAGGGCTTCTTTGCCGCAGGCATGGTTTCACCCGCCCGAATGGTCACTTGCCCTTCAACCCGGTGCTCGTCGACCAATCCCCTAAACCACTGCCGCGTAGTTGGGGTTTGTAGATAAGCAAGATCGATGAAAGCCGCTCTAAGATTTATGGATAGGGTCATGCTGGTTACCAGTCGGGGTTGGAGGAGCGGGATATTACTAGGCAATTTTTCAATCAGATCCTTAGTATCATAGCCGGAAATTTGTTCTTCAGTAAAATCCGCGCCAATTACATACTCGTGGACGCCGTCAATCTCCGTATCAATCCTCGTGACCTTTAGCTCGGGGTTGACATAAACCCGGTCCTTATTGGCTAAATACTGGTGGCCTTCGGTCTCCTCCTGTGTTTGCCAAGGGATACCCAGATATTCGATGGGAATGACCTTGCCGGATAGGGAAAGGGCTCGACAGGCTTTTTCCCGACTGAGAACTTGCTCCTTAAGTAACAGTTCAAATAACCAAGGGTGGACCGGGTCGTAGAGATATAAAGGTTCATTTGTCTTGATTCGATTGGTCTGTAGCTCCCCTTCAACCTTTTCGGTAAAAAAATAGCCGTCTTCGGTTTCATTAATTAAAGTATGAGTGAGCTTTTCCCCGTTCAAATTGATCGTGTTCTCGACGCTGATCAAAGTGTAATCATCGTTTAGCCGAAGGATGAGTTCCCCTCGGTACACCTGGATTATGTCCTCGATAATTACTTTGTAAAAATATTCATCCTTGAACGTCCAGACGGTCTCAGCTTCCGATTCCTCCCGGCCGGTGACTGTAATCTTGTTTAAACAAAAGAGTTGCCCGTTAAGTTTAATCCCGTAACTCCAAGTCATTCCTTCCTCAAGTTTCAGCGCCAAGGAAGGCGTCGCGGTGAGCAAACTAAGCAGGGTTACCAGCAACGCGAGGGTAAAAAACCGTTTAATCTTCATCACAGTTACCTCCTGGAACAAGGATCTGCGGTAACTTCCGCCCTAAACCTCGACCTGGAGAAAGAGGCGGAGGAAGTAACCGATGATAAAACTTAGACCGGCCACGGCCACGCTAAGGACCGTCATCTCGAGAAAACGGGACCAGAAAGGCCACTCCTTGGCGACGGCAAGGTAAAAATTGAAGGCTAAAATAATGATCACACCGATGGTAAGGGTAAGGACTAAACTTAGGAAATAATTGGCGGTAAGTAAATAAGGCAGGATCAGGGCGATGACGGTGAACACGTAAGCGACCCAAGTATAGAGGGCCGACTTGAAAGCTAAGGCTGGCTCTTCTCCCCCGGCTTTGGTGGAGAGATATTCGGAAGCGCCCATGGAAAAAGAGGCGGCGATCCCGGTAATTAAGCCGGACAAAGCGGTCAAGCGGGTGTTTTGCAGGGCAAAAGTTAGTCCGGCCAACGTTCCGGTCAGCTCGACCAAGGCATCGTTGAGACCGAGGACGATGGAACTGACATAGTTTAGCGTATCTTCTTCGAGGAGGTTTAAAAGTTCGTGCTCATGCTGATCCTCATCGGCAATGATCTGGGCTAGCTCCGGGATGTCACGGACATATTCCTCGTAAGTTTTCTTGGCTTGCGCCTCGCCTTTTTCCATCAGCTTCAGACCGAAGGTGAGTCCAAAGATCCGGGCTAACGAGGTAAAGAGAAATATTTGCCAACGGTTGGGTTGAACCTCCCTTTGGGTGTATTTCCGGTAGATATTATAGTGACAGAGTTCTTCGGCGGCAATCTCGGATAAGATCTGCTGATTATGGGGATTGGCCACCAACTTAGCTAGGCGTTTGTAGATGTGGTATTCGGTCAGTTCGTTTTTTTGAAAGACGATGAGCTTGGCAAGGAGCTCCTTCTGTAATGCAGGCATGAATAGTCCTCCCTTCATTGTAATCATTACATAATAACATATTTTACCGTTCCCTACAATAGAAAAGGCCAGCACCTTATCCGGACCCCAAAATCCAGGAACTTGGCTAAGGAAGATGAGGGTTTGTCCGGTACATTAGTGGTGTTTACAACGGAAAAAATCTTACGGGAACCCCTTGACAATTAATTCCTCGGGGATAATAATAGGTATGGGTATTACATAGTAATACATACGGCCAATTAACGGTTCGTCTCTCAATGCCATCCGGCCCGGCTAGATGATGCTGGTCAAGGTAATTTATCATCTGAGTTACGAGAGCTATTATCTAGGTTAGGTAGTCGCTTACGCTGGCGACCACCCGTAAAGTTATTTTTTAGGTAGAAAGGAAGCGAAGCGGCGGATGAATGGGAAAAGGAAACAAGAAGTGATCACCTTTAAAGTTGATGAAGCGTTAAGTGCAGCCTTGGCAGGAATCCCGAACCGCTCGGAGTTTATCCGGACGGCGATTTTAACTGCTTTAAAAGCTGCTTGTCCCTTATGCCGCGGGACGGGCATACTAACCCCGGAACAACAAAAACATTGGCAAGAGTTTACCCAGCACCATACGATTGCCAAATGTGAAGAATGCCATTCCTTTCATCTGGTTTGTACAGCGGCGCATCATGAGGATTAATAAATCCTGGGGAGGAATTTTTTGATGAAAAGACGGGTAAAGCAGTCCATGTGGGGCGTGATCCCTTTTGTGCTCTGCCTGTTACTGGCGATGGTAATCGGGGTCGGGACCAAAGCTAGCTCTTCCGGGGAGATAAAGCAACTGGAGAAGATCAAAGTCTTTGTCAGTATTTTGCCCCAGAAATATTTCGTGGAACGGATTGGCGGCGACCAGGTTACAGTGGCGGTGATGGTTGGCCCCGGGCAAAATCCAGCCACCTACGAACCGTTACCTCAACAAATGAGCGCGCTCGCCACAACGCAACTTTATTTCCGAATTGGTGTTCCCTTTGAAACGGCATGGATTGATCGATTGTCAGAGCTCAATCGGGATCTGGTCGTCATTGATACCCGAGAGGGTATCCCTTTACGCAAGATGGAATCCTCCCACTACCATAGGGAAGAAGAGTCAAGAGCTGATGCTTTCCAGGCGGAGCCTGGAGAAGGTTTAAAGGACCCCCATATTTGGCTTGATCCGGTTTACGTTAAAAGACAAGCGGCAACGATCTGTCGGGCTCTAGCGGCCCTTGATCCTGCCCACCGCGGGTTATACGAGGCGAATCTTTTTGCCTTCCAGAAGGACCTGGATGAGCTGGACCAGGAGTTGTCGACGGCTTTCCGGAGTTTAGCAGTGAAAAAATTGATGGTTTTCCATCCGGCTTGGGGCTACTTAACCGACCGTTACGGCTTGGAACAGATCCCCCTGGAAGTGGAAGGGAAAGAACCGGGCCCCCGCGAGCTGGCCCATGCGATCGACTATGCTAAAGCCGCCGGGATCCGGGTGATCTTTATCCAGAGTCAGTTTAATGCGGCGGCAGCGGAGGCGGTAGCCCGCGCAGTGGGCGGACGGGTGGTAACTATCGATCCGTTGGCTGAGGATTATCTGACGAATATGCGCCGGATCGCCCAGACGATAAAAAGGAGTTATGGCGCTGATGAAGACCGTAATTGAACTACATAATGTTAGTTTTGCCTATGAGCAACGATTTATCCTCGAAGGGATCGATCTTAAGGTTGCCGCCGGTGATTTTTTTGCCATTATCGGCCCAAACGGCGGGGGGAAGACCACGCTCCTCCGTTTGCTTCTGGGAAATTTAGAACCGGTGCGCGGGGAGATCAAAGTTTTTAATCGTCCGCCCCGGAAAGCCCGTCGGTTCATTGGCTATGTCCCGCAACAGGGTAACCTGGACCGGGATTTTCCTGTTTCCGCTTTGGAAGTCGTGTTAATGGGACGTCTCGCGCCCAACCGTCTTTTTCCCCGTTACCAAAAGAATGACTATGAAGCGGCCTATACGGCGATGCGGGCCGTCGGCGTTGAAGGGTTGGCCGCAACCCGCTTTGGTGACTTATCGGGCGGACAAAAACAACGGACTTTGATTGCCCGGGCTTTAGTGGCCAAGCCCCAACTTTTGATTCTGGACGAACCGACCTCCAGCGTTGATTATGGGGTCGCGCAGGAAATATACCAATTACTTGCGCGCTTGAATCAAGAAGTCACCATTGTTCTGGTCTCCCACGATTTGGGGTATGTTGCTTCCCATCTCCAAAAGGTGGCTTACTTGAACCGGCGCTTGTCCTTTTACCATCCGGAGCTGGAAAGTCAGAATAGTATCGCCGCTTGGTACGGGGAGAAAAAAAGTTTATGGAGTGGTGGGCGCTAATGGGAGAATTTTTGCGTGCGCTTTGGCAATATCCCTTTCTCCAAAATGCGGTTTTGGCCGGGGTACTCTCCAGTTTGGCCTGTGGGGTAACCGGTGTTTATGTTGTTGTGAAGCGAATCACCTTTATTAGCGGCGGGATTGCCCATGCGGTTTTGGGCGGGATCGGTGTTGCCTATTATTTAGGAAAGGACCCGTTGAGCGGGGCGGTGATTGCGGCGTTACTCTCCGCCTTTTTGCTGGGCATGATTAATTTAACCGCCCGTCAACACGAAGACACGATCATTGGCGCTTTGTGGGCGGTGGGGATGGCTACCGGGATTATTTTTATCACTTTGACCCCTGGTTACAGTGTGGATTTGATGAGTTTTCTCTTTGGAAATATTCTAATGGTTACCGCACCGGTTCTTTGGGTGCTTTTTAGTTTGGATCTGATTATCCTCTTGTTGGTGGTGGTTTTTTACCGCCAGTTTCTTTTGGTTTGTTATGATGAAGAATATGCCCGGCTGCGGGGTTTACCCGTTCGCTTCCTTTACATTCTCCTTTTGGCTTTGATTGCCTTAACCGTAGTGGTCTTGATTAAAGTGGTCGGGTTAATTATGGTCATTGCCTTGTTAACGTTGCCGGCGGCGGTGGCTAGCCTCTTTACCTATGATTTAAGCCGGATGATGGTCTCCGCCACGGGTTTAGGTTTAATCTTCATCTGGGTAGGGCTGGTCATCTCCTATAATCTGAACCTTCCGTCCGGGGCAACGATTGTCATCATTGCCGGGCTTTGCTACTTGGGCGCATTAGGCCTCCGCAAACTCACCCACCAGGTCGGACGGCGGCAGAAAGCGGCGGTTCTGACGGCGAAGGTAACAGCTGACGAGGAGGAATCATGATGAAGATTGTTAAGCTTATTTGCGCACCGATCCGAAGCGGCTTTTTCTTCGATGACCAACAGGCGATTAAAGCTGGAGCGGAACCGGATGGTTTTACCTACCGTGGCGCCCCCCGGACGAAAGGTTTTTCCCGGTTGCGCCAAGCCGGTGAAGGGGTGTCCGTGCTCCTCCAATTGGAGGACGGGTCCCATGCCTATGGGGATTGTGTGGCAGTGCAATACTCGGGGGTTGATGGCCGGGATGGGTTGTTCTTAGCCGAAGAGGCCATCTCCGTACTTAACCGGGTGGTCCGGCCTCAGCTCGAGGGGAGAACAATCACTACCTTCCGGGCTTTGGCGGAGGAAGTCGATGGCCTGGTGGATCCGGAGACCGGCCGTCCGCTCCATACCGCCATCCGCTATGGCTTGACTCAAGCCTTGCTTGACGCGGTTGCCCACACCCGGAAAAAACTGATGGTTGAAGTGATCGCCGAAGAGTATGGGCTTGAGCCATTGACCGAACGGGTGCCGATTTTTGCCCAAAGTGGAGACGAAAGGTATCTTAATGCCGATAAGATGATCCTTAAAGAAGTTGACGCTTTGCCCCACGGTCTATTTAACCATGTCGAGACGAAAGTGGGGCGGCAGGGGGAGAAACTCCTAGCCTATGTGGAATGGTTAAAACAACGGATTGCGGCGTTAAAACCCCGGGCCGACTACCGGCCGGTGATTCATTTGGATCTTTACGGAACCGTGGGGCTAGCTTTTCATGAGGACCTGGTGGCGATCACCGCCTATCTTGTCCGTTTGGAACAGGCGGCAGCGCCGTACCGTCTCCGTTTGGAAGACCCGGTGGTGCTTAAGGACAAGCCTTCCCAGATTAAGCTGATGGGTAAACTGAACCAAAGGCTGGCTGCTGCGGGCAGCCAAGTCCAGTTGGTGGCTGATGAGTGGTGTAACAACCTAGATGATATTAAAGAATTTGTCTTTGCCAGGGCGGCGGCGATGATTCAGGTGAAAACGCCCGATCTAGGGGGGCTCAACAATACGATTGAAGCGGTGCTGTTTTGTAAAGAACACGGAATCGCCCCTTACCTCGGGGGTAGTTGTAACGAAACCGACCGTTCCGCCCGGATCTGCGCCCACGTCGCTTTGGCGACCGGACCGGCGTTGATGTTGGCCAAACCAGGGATGGGGGTCGATGAAGGGTATATGATTATTTTTAATGAGATGAGCCGACTTTTAGCGATCCGGAAAGCGCCGGAAAGAGAAAGAAAAGTGGGTCAAAGTTGTTTCGGTTAACCGGTAATGATATAATAAGAGATTAGTTAAGGGATTGTCATTTGCCCTTTCCGTGCCGGGTGGATGAATCGTCTTTCGGTTAAAACTTAAACCGATCAAGAGGCAATTCCTAAAGCTAGGAATGGGTTTGGGGAAGAGAGGTTTGTGCGCATGTTGAATTTCCTGAAAAATATGTGGGATACCAACCGGAAGGAATTAAACCGCCTGGCGCCGTTGGTGGCCAGGATTAATGAGTTGGAAGCGGAATTTGCCCAGCTCACTGATGAGGAGCTTAAAAACAAAACACCGGAATTTAAAGCCCGTTTTCAAAAGGGGGAGACGTTGGATGCGCTTCTCCCGGAGGCTTTCGCTGTCGTCCGGGAAGCTGCCAAGCGGACTTTAGGCCAGCGCCATTATGATGTCCAACTGATCGGTGGAATCGTGTTGCATGAGGGGAAGATCGCGGAGATGAAAACCGGAGAAGGGAAGACCTTAGCCGCTACCCTCCCCGCCTACCTAAATGCGCTGACCGGGCGCGGAGTCCATATTGTCACAGTCAATGATTATCTGGCCAAACGGGATAGCGAATGGATGGGCCAGATCTATCGTTTTCTCGGCTTGTCGGTGGGGGTTATTTTACACCACCTGAAGCCGGAGGAAAGACGGGCGGCTTATAACGCCGATATTACTTACGGGACCAATAACGAATTTGGCTTTGATTATCTCCGGGACAATATGGCCATTTCCCAACAGGAACTAGTCCAGAGGGAATTAAACTTTGCCATCGTTGACGAAGTGGATAGTATTTTAATTGATGAAGCTCGTACTCCTTTGATCATTTCCGGACAAGCGGAGGAATCAACCCAACTGTATTCTAATTTTACCCGGATCGCCAACCAGTTGAAGCGGGAAACCGATTATACCGTCGATGAAAAGGCCCGGTCGGTGGCAGTAACTGAAGAAGGAGTCGCGAAGGTTGAAAAGAGGTTAGGCATTGACAACCTCTACGCGCCGGAACGGACAACCTTGGTTCATCATTTGATCCAAGCCTTAAAAGCCAAGGAACTAATGAAAAGGGACCGGGACTATGTGGTCAAGGACGGGCAAGTGATTATTGTTGATGAATTTACCGGCCGCTTGATGTTTGGACGGCGGTATAGCGAAGGGCTTCACCAGGCGATCGAAGCCAAGGAAAATGTCAAGATCGAACGGGAAAGTCAGACTTTAGCCACCATCACTTTCCAGAATTACTTCCGGATGTATGAGAAACTGGCCGGGATGACCGGGACGGCTGAAACTGAGGAGCTGGAGTTTAGGAAGATTTACGGTTTGGATGTGGTCGTGATTCCGACCAATCTACCGATGATCCGGACAGATCATCCCGATGTAGTCTATAAAACGGCTGTTGCCAAGTTTAAGGCGGTGCTTGATGAGATTGAGGCCGTCCATAAAACCGGTCGACCGGTCTTGGTCGGCACGATCTCCATCGAAAAATCGGAAGCCCTTTCGGCGGCCTTGCAAAGAAAAGGCATTCCCCATCAGGTTTTAAACGCCAAACATCACGAGCGGGAAGCCGAGATTATCGCCCAAGCCGGTCGTTTAGGGATGGTGACCATTGCCACCAATATGGCCGGACGGGGCACCGATATTATTCTCGGCGGGAATACCCAAGCTTTAGCCCGGGAATTGTTGAAGAAGAAAGGCCATTCGGAAGAGAGCGCCCCCGAAGAGGTTCAGGCGGCGCTGGCCGAAGCCAAAGCCATTACCGAACGGGAACACGAAGAAGTGGTCCGACTGGGCGGACTCCATATTATCGGGACTGAACGCCACGAGAGCCGGCGGATCGATAACCAGTTACGGGGCCGGGCCGGACGCCAAGGCGACCCCGGTTCTTCCCGGTTTTTTGTAGCGATGGATGATGACCTGATGCGCTTGTTCGGCGGGGAGATGATCGTCCAGTGGATGGAACGGTTGGGTTGGGAAGAGGAGATGCCGATTGAACATCCCCGGATCGCTAAGGCGATTGAGAACGCGCAACGGCGGGTGGAAGCGCGTAACTTTGAGATCCGGCGGCAAGTATTGGAGTATGATGATGTCCTCAACCGGCAACGGGAAACGATCTATCGTTTGCGTCGGCAATTACTCATGGGTGAAGACCTTAAAGACCAAGTAATCGAAGCGCTACGTACCGTCATTGACCAATTGGTTTTAGCCCATACCGATGCCCGTCTCCCGGAAGAGTGGGAGTTTGGCAACATTCTGAAGGCGGCGGAACAGATCTTTCTCCCGATGAAAGAATACACCGTATCCGCCCTGAAGGAGGCTGCCCAAGGGCAGGCGGAGGAGTTAAAGGAATTTTTCTTCGAGGCGGCAATGAAGTATTATGGGGCGAAGGAAGAGCGGATTGGGCCGGAAACTCTGCGCGCCATCGAACGCTATGTGATGCTGCGTACTATTGATAACCTTTGGATTGATCACCTCCAGAACATGGATGATTTGCGGGAAGGTGTCGGTCTACGGGCTTATGGCCAGCAGGATCCGTTGGTGGTTTATAAGATCGAATCCTATCAGATGTTCCAAGATTTACTCTATACAATCAAGGAAGATGTGGTCCGCTACGTGTTCAAGATGGAAATGACGACGGAAGCGCCCCGTCCGGAGCGGCGGATTAGCAACATTGTGACCAATCGGGGGGAAGATGGAACCCCCGTCGTCCAACAGAGAAAGACTGGAAAAAAAGTGGGACGGAACGAACCTTGCCCCTGCGGCAGCGGGAAGAAGTTCAAAAAGTGTTGTGGCGCCAATCTTTAGAATCCGCCAAGCAAGGCAGCGGAAGAAGGAAATACCATTTGGCCGCGGCGGAGGTTGTAATTAACTTTGCATGATGAATATTAGGCTCAAGCTGGCGATAGCCAGTGTGAGCGCCGATCTGGACGAATGATCATATTAAGTGACAAGGAGCTGAAGGAATGAGCGAACCAGCAGAGATCAAAAACCAGATTGCCGATTTAAAGGCACGTGTCCAAAAAATGAGGGAGTTTCTTTGACCTCGATCAGAAAAGTGAAAAGGTGAAGGTTTTGGAAGAAGAGGCTGCCGCGCCCGAATTTTGGAACGATCGGGAGAAAGCCCAGCAGGTGTTGGCCGAACTAAACCGCTACCGGCAGGAGATCGAAGCGGTGGTAACCTTGGAGCAAAACCTGGCGGAAAACGGCGATTTATTGGAGTTAGCTTTAATGGAAGCCGATGACGAGGTAGTGGAGGAAATTGCCGAAAACCTCCAGCAAATTGTGGGGGAAGTAGATCATCTGGAACTCCGCACCTTGTTAAAAGGGGAATATGACCAGAGCAATGCTTACCTAACGATTCATCCGGGGGCCGGCGGGACCGAGTCCCAGGATTGGGCCAGCATGTTACTGCGGATGTATACCCGCTGGGCGGAACAGCAAAATTTCAAGGTTGATCTGATCGATTTATTGCCGGGAGATGAAGCCGGCATCAAAAGCGCGACCCTTTTTATTCAGGGAGAAAATGCCTATGGTTATTTACGGGGGGAAAAGGGCGTCCACCGTTTGGTGCGGATCTCTCCTTTTGATGCTTCCGGCCGGCGGCATACTTCTTTTTCCTCGGTTGATGTTATGCCCGAGTTCAATGACGAGTTTAACATTGAAATCCGACCGGATGAACTTAAAATCGATACTTACCGTGCGGGTGGCGCCGGTGGTCAACACGTGAATAAAACCGATTCGGCGGTCCGCATTACCCACCTCCCCACCGGAATTGTCGTTTCCTGTCAGAATGAACGGTCCCAATTTCAGAATAAGGATACTGCCCTCCGCCTGTTAAAAGCCAAACTGGCGGAGAAATACCGCCAAGAGCAAGAGGACAAACTGGCCCAGATTAAAGGCGACCAGATGGAGATTGCCTGGGGCAGTCAGATCCGTTCTTATGTTTTTTGCCCTTACACAATGGTCAAAGATCACCGGACGGAAGCGGAGACCGGAAACTTACAGGCAGTGATGGACGGAGAGCTGGATCCTTTTATTGAGGCTTTTTTACGCTCCCCCTACAATAAAGGTTAAGTAGTCGCTCACACTGGCTACCGCCAGCTTTAGCAAAGGATTAAAAAAAGGCAATCATTCATCCGGGCGACGAATACAAGCGGCATGAGTATATTCTAGCTAGAAGGGGTAGTAGCTTGGTTAAACGAATCGTGGGGATCGGTTTAATTGTTTTCGTCTTCGGCTTGGTAGGTGAGCGTTCTCTCCTGACGGGGCTGGTGCGGAAAAGCCTGCTGGATGCTTTAGCCAGAGAAGCTCAAGTGGCGGAGGAAATAGAACTGGAGATTGCCCCCCTTGGTCTTTTGGATCTCCTCAACGGGCAAGTCGGCGAGTTTAGTTTTACTGCCACCCGCTTTGGTTTTGCTGGAGGACCGGTCTTTACCAATGTGTCGCTCCACAGTGAAGGAATGCATTTTGATCCGGACGCCCTTCTCCAGAAGGAGTTTATCATCCGCGAACTACGGAAGACCGGGATGACGCTGGAGCTTCCGGAGGCTGAACTAACCACCATGATGCGCAGGGATCTACCCGAACTTGAACCGACTGTTTTTCTCGAGGAGAACCGGGTGGAGCTGGAGGGGTTCCTCGTTCTTTTTGGTCAGGGACGCCTCCCTTTTCGTGCCAGCGCGACTTTGGAAAAAGCCTCCGACCGCAGTCTACGCTTGACCCCTTTAGGTTTAAAAGTTGCCGGTGTTCCCTTATGGGCGGAGCTTTTTCAAAAATATGCCCAGGAGATCAGTTGGGAGTTTCCCCTGGAGATCCCCTGGCCGGTGCGGCTGCGCCATTTTCAGGTGGCGCCCGGGGTGATCAAGATGGAATGGCAAGAGGTGGGAGAGGAGGACCACAAGTGAAATATTTTTTCTCCGCTGGGGAATATTCCGGCGATCTAAATGCGTCGTCACTTATTCGCGAGCTTCGAGACCAAGACCCGACGGCCCAGATTTGGGGGATGGGTGGTCCCCTGATGGCCGCCGCCGGCGCCGAGATCTTATTTGATCCCACGGCCGAGAGTACGATTGGCTTCTGGGAAGCAGCGCGGAAATATTTTATTTTTAAACGGTATTTAAATGAATTTACCTCCTTTTTAAAAGAGAACCGTCCCGATGTGGTGGTTTGGGTTGATTTCGGCGGGTTCAATGTTTTACTGGCCGAACGGGCGGCAGCCCTTTCCATTCCGGTAGTATGCGTCTTTCCCCCGTCGGCTTGGGCTTACGGAAAAGGTCGGGCCCGGCGTTTGGCCCGGTGTGTAACCCACCTGGCTTCGGTGCTCCCCTATGAAGCCGATTTTTACCGGGGTTTTAATGTTAAAGTGACCTACGTCGGCCATCCTTTGGTGGATCGGGTTAAACCCCGACAGAAGCCGGAAGAATGGCGGGCGACCAACGGGGTGTCTCCAGAGGAAAAAGTGATCCTCCTGATGCCTGGTAGCCGAAAACAGGAAGTTCAGACCTTACTCCCGATTATGCTCGCAGCGGCGGCGGAGGTGGCGGCGGAACAGGAAGGGTTACGTTTTATGCTGCCGGTGGCGCCAACGATTGAGGTCGGGTTAATCCGGTCGATCCTGGCTTCTTATCCCGGATTGTCGGTCGAGACCAAAGACAGGACAGAGACCTATGATCTGATGGCGGTCGCCGATTTAGGTCTTCTTGCTTCCGGGACAGCTGCTTTGGAAGCGGCTCTTCTTGAATTACCAATCATCGTGACTTACCGGGTGGCCAAAGTTTCGGCCTTTCTCTATCAGGCTCTGATGAACAAAGAGCGCCGGAACCAACCGCTGATGGTGTCCTTACCGAATTTCATCAAAGGACGAATCGTTGTGCCTGAACTGCTTCAGGATGAATTAACCCCTACCCGGCTGGCGGCGGAGATCCGCTCCTTCTTGACCAAACCGGAACGGATGAAGACGGTACGCCAAGAATTACACGGGATCGGCGAGATTTTGGGTCCTCCCGGGGTCATGGCCCGGGTGGCCACAATTGTCCGGGAAGAAGCGGCCCGGAAAAGTACCGCTCCCTCGAAATAACCGGAATGATCCGGAAACCCAGCCATTAAGCGAAGGCTGCTCGTCATTGACGGGCAGCCTTCGCTTTTTCCCGACCCGGCGGCTTTTTCCTGTTCTAGCTTGCGTCCTTTGCTCATATTTTTTACCGATAAAGATAAAGAGGGATCAGGCCATGCGCATTTTCTATTTTTCCCGTTGGAAAGCGATCGGGATTGGCTTGTTGGCTGCTTTTTTATTTTGGTATTTTTCCCACCCGGTGGTCTTACAACATACGGCGCAACAAGTTTCCGTTTTATTCGGACAACGGATCATCCCCATCTATTCGGTGGGGACCGCGGAAAAAAAGATCGCCCTTTCCTTCGATGCCACCTGGGGAGCAGATCAAACTCCGGAACTTTTAAGGATTCTCCGGGAAAATCAGGTGCGGACCACCTTTTTTCTCTGTGGCCTTTGGTTGGAAAAATATCCGGAGATGGTCAAGAAAATTGCCGCTGAAGGTCATGAACTGGCAAATCATTCCTATTCCCACCCCCATATGAATAATTTAAGTGAACGCGAAATTGCCCATGAATTAAACCGGACCCACCAATTGATTAAGGAACTTTCCGGCCAGAATCCAACTTTATTCCGGCCGCCCTTTGGAGAATACAATAACAAAGTGATTGAAACCGCCCGGGCTTGTGGTTACACTACAATTATTTGGGATGTGGACTCTCTGGATTGGAAAGACTTAACCGCCCAGGCCATGCTGGAACGGATTTTAGCGCGGATCAAAACCGGGTCCATTATTCTCTTTCATAATGCCGGTAAGAATACCCCGGAAGCTGTTGCCCGGTTATTACCAATCCTCAAAGGTCAGGGCTTTACAATCATTCCCATCTCCGAACTGCTGTTCACGGGAGAAACCTACACCGACCATACCGGACGCCAGTTTTTAAAGAATAGCGCTGACCGGTCCCAAGAGAACAGAGGGAGGGAAGAAAATTGAAGCTGGTTATTGTGGAACGGAAAAAGGTCACCTGGTTTGTCTGTTGGGCTTTATTGGTGGTGATTAGCGCGGTGGCGGTGACCCAGTGGTCGGCGCTTCAACGAAAATGGTACGGGGTTAAAGATGGAGTTATGCTGGAGGGAAGATCGATGGCCCGGCTGTTACCGGCAGAAGTAAAGAAAGTCGTCACCGAAATGGCGAAATTTTATACTCTCCCTCCCCAAAATGCCGGTTATTTTGTGGAAACCGGTGAAGTGATTCCGGATAAAGAAGGTCGGGGCGTAGATATTGAGGCAACAGTCGGGCAGATCTTGACGGCGCAGCCTGGCGCCCAGCTTCGTATGATTACTTTTGCTATCCCGGCTTCGGTTGGAAAAGACTATTTTTCCCCGGTTTTTCAGGGACCGGCCGATCAAAAAAAGGCAAGCCTAACTATTAATGTGGCCTGGGGTGAAGAGGAGCTCCCCGCGCTACTTCAGATCTTGAAAAAGCGGGGGGTGAAAGCCACTTTCTTTTTTGACGGGGCCTGGGTAAAGAAGTTTCCGGAGTTTGTTAAAGAAATTCATACTGCCGGGCATGAGATTGCCAATCATGGTCTTTACCACGGACATCCGGCCCAAATGGGTCGGGAAGAACTGAAGCGGTTGATTGTGGAGAATGATCAACTCTTAGCCGGGGTAATCGGCGCCGAACCGGCCAAACTTTTTGCCCCGCCCTACGGCGAGTTCAATGAGGAAATCGTGGCGGTGGCTGGGAATTTAGGTTACCGGACGATTATGTGGACGATCGATACCATCGACTGGCAGCGACCGGCGCCGGAGGTGATTATCCGGCGGGTCGTAGATAAAATGAAAGGCGGCGCCATAATTCTGATGCATCCTACGGCGCCGACCGTGCAGGCTTTGGACCGGATTATCCAAGCTTTACAAGGGCAAGGATATGAACTGGTAACCGTCTCGGAACTTCTTAGAAAAGCCAGTACTTAGCATTGGTAAAAATATTTAGGAAAAATGTGAGGTAAAAAGAAGGATTGTTAAGGACAATAGAGAAACAATAATTTAATTTAATTGTAAAGCAGTCAGACTGCTAGGCATGTTTGACCAATTGGCTTTGACAGTAGATGCTTATAGAATTCCTTAAACTAAGGATTGTAACAAGATGGCATGCTCAAATCCCCTCAGGTAGTTTCCTTCGGTAGTTCCCTTGGTGGACGATTGAACGCCTAGTTCAAAACCGGATCAATCTCCCCAACTGCTTGAGGAATTATTTTTTCCAAATACATGTCAGACAGCAAGACAGCATGACTAGTTTGGAAAAGCATACCAATAAAAACACAGTATTTCGATGGGAAGCGAGGAACCCAGAATGTTGATCTGGGGGACGCAGCAAAGGAGGTTCTCCAGAAAACGATGGAACCAAAGATCCTAATAGTCGCGACCTTGGATACAAAAGAGACGGAGACGGCCTATTTAAAGCGGCACATTGAAGCGCATGGCGTCAAGA
>DUQR01000053.1 GCA_012837715.1 Bacillota bacterium
AAGAGGTTCGATGAAAAAAGCCAGTAAAACCTCGGAACTCATCCCGGCAAAAGCCAGTAGGCTAAGGGCAAAAAAAGCCAAGCCTTTTTTTGCTTTACATTGGTGATCAGTCATACTCATGCCTCCCCTTATTCTTGGCATCTTCCGGAATACTTAATCCCAATCGAAGTGATAATCCTCTTTGATCTCTCCATTAATGAAACCTCTCCCTGACACGATCGAATACACACCTTGCTTGGTATAATTCGCTATTATCCATAATTTCCCTTCTACAACATATTTTTTATAACTTCCCAAAAAAGCTTAGCCGGGATTGTGTCTATTCCAGTTCGTAATTTTCCATCGAGACTCCACTGAATTAAGCTGCTTTACGCCTGGTGATGATTTGCTGAAGGATGTCTCGCCATTGAAGCATGGAAAGCATGGGATCCGGTTCACATGGGCACTTTTGCTCATAAGTCACCCGTTTAGACAGGAAAATCCCTGGAAAACGGGAATTAGTGGTCTATGAAATACTAAGTATGCTCTTGACCTGTAACAATCCGTCGTTGAAAAAGCGGGTTTATGGAAGGAACGGCGCAAATATTAGAAAAAGGGTCCTCCCCAGCCAAACAAGAACTCAACAAACAAACGGAAGCAAGGAGGTTGCATGGATTGGACAAGAATAAGCAATTTACGAACAGAAACCTAAGAATACTTTGTTCCCCCGTTCCGGCCTTTGCTCTCCTGGTCATTTTTACCCTCTTCTGTCTTTTTCCGACCCCCGCCTCCGCTTCCGTAGGTTCAAAGCCACCGGTTGCCCTCGTGTTAGGCGGTGGATCGGCCTGGGGTTTAAGCCACATTGGGCTGCTGAAGTCTCTGGAAGAAAACGGTGTCCCCATTGATCTCTTAGTCGGAACCAGCATGGGAAGTATCATTGCTGGCCTCTATGCTGCCGGTTACTCCGTTGACAATATCATTGAGATCTTTACCAGCCTGGACCTGACCACCTTACTTGAGATCCCTTTCCCCCCGGGCGGTGGTTTTATTGAGACCAAAGGGTTGCAACAATACCTCGATACACTGCTAGGCGGTAAGACGTATGAGATGTTAGATATTCCATGCTACCCGGTGGCTGTTAATCTCAAGACCGGTGAGGTGCAGGCGCTCAACCAAGGTAAGGTCAGTACCGGTATTCAAGCCAGTATCGCAATTCCGGGCGTTTTTCCCCCGGTTTTAATTGAGGACCAATACTATGTGGATGGGGGATTGAAAAACCAGGTCGCCGCCGACGTGGCGGCGGATTTGGGCGCCGAGATCATCATTGCCGTTTACTTAAAATCCAAGCATCCCGAGGCTGATTACGATGATCTTGGCGATAACATTATAAGGTCCGTTTTTACCATGGTCGAGGGTTATGTGGAAGAGAACGTCGCTCCGGCCGATGTCCTCATCGAACTGGAGATGGACTTTGATACTTTCATCGATTTTCACCGGGTCTCCTACTTTGTTGAACTGGGCTATCATGCGGGGAATGAAGCCATGGCCAGGATCAAAGCAGCAATTTTAGCCTACGACCCGACTTTTGAATTTATCCCTTACCGGCAAACCGGGTGTGAGCGCGGTAAGCTACAGCGCATCCTGAAAGCAGCCGAACTAACCGCAGCCAAAGCGCCGAAACGCTTTACGATCAAACCAGGCTTCTCCTATGACCACGACCACAATTTTACCAAATTCGAAATCAAGTTGACCAACGGTTCCCTCGGCCTGTTTGGGCTCGGTTACCGCTACGGCTTCGACGCGGTCAACGGCGGACATGAAGTCTTTTTCGACTGGGGCACAAAGAGTAGGGGCTACGCCGATTTTTTTCTCCGACAGAGCCCCAACCGGAGAAAACCCACCTATGGATTTGCCCTCAACAGTCCCGAATTTAACGAGCATGTTTTAGAAGCAGTCTATGTCTCCCAAGGCGACATCGCCTGGCGGGCTTCATTGGTCAAACACCCTGTTTTCGCTCTTCCTTGGACCGTAACCGGGCTGTCCCTTGACCTAATTGGCCTCCGCCAAAATGAAAAAAACCTTACCCCCACAGAAAAGCTCATGCTCGGGATCCGCCCCACAGTGAAGGTTTTCCCCTGGGGAGAGCGGCTCTTTCCTTTATTCCCGGTCTTGGCCAGACCCTATTTGACCGCCGGGGTGGCGATCGCTTCCCCCCTCTCCGCATACCAGCCTCAGTTTGCCTATGAAGCCAGCATCGGCACTGATCTCCTCTTGTTTGGCCTTTACCCGAGGAGTTTTTCCCTAGGCGCCCGGCTGGATAACGAGCACAAAATCCATTGGCAAGTGGGGCTGAACTATTAAAATAAACACCAGAAGTTCTTTACCCCAATCATTTGGGATGGTCTGGTTGAATAAACCACCCCACGAGTTACCTGTGAGACATGATGAGCTTTTCCCACGGTATGGCGACTTTGCTTGTCTGCGGTAACGCATCATGGTTTAATTGGCTTAATAGAAGTTTAGAGTCCCATCCTGTCGGACCTTTTTTTCCGTAGCACTAAAAATTACAATCCCTAACAAAATCCATATTAGAGAAATGATAATAAAATAAATCATCTCTGACTTGGCGACTAATAATCCGGAAATTGATTGTCTTACCAGATTAATTCCGTTTGTTAACGGGATCACTTTTCCCAGTCCTTCCGATAAGGGTGTTTTGGTTATTGTATCGGTTAAGAACAGTAAAAGAAATTGGAGGATAAAGGTCAGTTGGCCTATCTTTTTAATCCTTAAAGCAATACTCCCAAAAATAAGTCCGATCCCATACATACCTATTAAATTGATCACAAGGAGAATAATACTTAGACTTGTTATTTTTAATGAAACACCAGTCAAGATAAGAACAAGCGCGGTGATCAACCCGATGATTATGGTGCTAATAAAAAGCCCGCTTAACATTTTTCCAAGAAAAAGAAAGCCAATAGGCACTACCGCCATAAATTTCTGTTCCAATGTGCCCTTTAAGGCTTCATGATGAATTTCTGTACTAGTACTATTAATCGCATAGATGGAAAAAACCCAAAAAAGATAACCAATCAACAATAAAGATTTTGATCCTGTTGCCCCCCCATAATAATCCTGTAAAGAAGATCCTGATCCGAAAAACAATAAAGATAATATTAAAAAGGAAAAAACAACAAGATCACTGAAGATCCCCATCTTATAATTGAAGGATTCTTTGATGTCTCTCTTTATTTCAGCAATGATAACTCGTAGGCAAAGCAAACTTATTCCTCCTTCCAAGTCTTTATATTTTGCAAATATAAGGATTCAATTTCTTCCGTCGACAAGGTATCATTAATTACCTCTTTTACTATTTTCCCGTTGCTAACAATAATGAATCGATCCACAATTCTGCGTAGAAAATCCACATCATGAGCGGCAATCATGGTCGTTATCTTCAAAGAAGAGCGTAAATCAGACAATAATGATCCAAGGGTGGATCGGGATTCGATATCTAGTCCGTTCGAAGGTTCATCAAGGATTAATAAACTCGGACTATGCAGGAGCGCACACATTATGGCGACACGTTGTTTTTCTCCTAAAGATAATGAACGAACCATCCGTTTCAGTAAAGCCGATGTTGGTATAAATTTCTCTAACTGTTCTCTTTTTTCTTTTATTTCCTTTTTGGCTTTTCCCTTAAGGGCACCAAAGTAAAACAAGTTATCCAAAACCGAAAGGGACCAATATAGATTCCTAGCGCCTTCAAGCACAACCCCAATTTTCCCCATTATCTCGTAGCGGTTTACTTTATTGAAGATCATCTGATCAATGATAATCTCTCCTTGATCTGCCATAATTAAACCACTGATAATCTTAACTAGTGTTGTTTTTCCGGCGCCATTAGGTCCTAATATCCCAATAAGTTCACCCTTTTTTAC
>DUQR01000004.1 GCA_012837715.1 Bacillota bacterium
AGTCTGTCCCGGCTGGTAAGTCCACTGGTCACCAAGGCGGCCCTCGCCTTGGCGGCGGCGGGAATAAGCCAGACCGAACCCCCAGGTTTTGTGGCCGGTGGTCACCAGTTCCAAGTTTAGTTGGTCGCTGTCCGGGCTTAATGGGCCGCCCAGGATCTTGCCGCGATAGGCATAGTTAAAAAAGGGATCTTTCGCGGTATAGGTGAATTGGTTGATCCGGGTGTATTCCGTATAGAATTTCAGGCCGTTTATTCCCAACGGTCGGTTCCATTCGCCTCCGGCTTGGTAACCGACTTTCCAGGGCTTCCGGTCGGGCGCCTGGTATTCCCATTGGGTTAAGCTGGCCCCTTCTGGCCAATAAAGGAAGGGGCGTTCGTCGATCAGGTAACCGCCGTAGATTTTGCAGTTGGCGCCTAAACGGATGGTCAAGTCGACTTCGGCCAGGAGATTAAGGGCGCCTTTTGCTTCCTGCAGGTCCAGGTGATGCTCGGCCAGGAGTTGGTAGACTCCGACCGGAACTAAAGGCAGGGGCAGATAGTAAAAGTCGGGGGCGCCCTCTTTCGCCAAAGCGGTCTCGGCAAAGCCAAGGGTAAAGGGGCCTAGATCGTAGGTCGTCCGTTGCCCGAGTAAGAGCCGGAAGTGATCCTCCACCGGGACCCAGGCGTAAAGCTTTTTGTAATTCAACCTTTTCGTGGAGAAGGAATAGGCCACTTGATCCAGGCCTTCGGCAGTCAGTCCGCTCCCCAAGGGAGCAAGCAGGGGGAAAGCATAGCGTCCCGGACCAAAGGTGTTCAGTTGTCGCCCGATGGTCAGGTGGAAACTGCCGAGCCCGAGATCAATCCCGCCTTCTTTTAAGCCGAAGGAGGTTTTTTCTTTTTCTGTATAAAGCCAGGGGGTAACAAAGAGCGTAAAGGGGCCCAGATGAAACTGGTTCTCACTGAGTAAAGTCAATCCCTGGTTATTGAGCTGAAAATTAACGGCATTGGCCTGGACGGCGCGGGGGGTAAGCGCCAATAAAAAAAAGACCAGGAGTAAAAGGGGGAGCCGGTGCCATATTTGGTGTCGTATCATGTTGTTCATTTCCTCCGTAAAAGATGCTTTAATTTGGTAAAAGGTTAATACTGAAAATGCTGGTTGAATACTAATTAATTATCGGGTGCCAATTTGATCTTCTGGGGTCTTTGGTAAAGTCCTGCTCGGTACAGACAAAATTTTTTGTTTCTAATCCTAAAGCACCCCCTCTTCTGCATAGATTGGGATGGGGGTGTTTTTTTTGATTGAAGGGGTGGTCATTAAGGACCTTAGAGTAATCCCGGATGAACGGGGACGGTTAATGGAAATTTTACGGTGTGATGACTCCTTTTTCCGCGGGTTCGGCCAGGTCTATATCACTACGGCCTATCCGGGGGTGGTTAAAGCCTGGCACTACCATAAGCAACAGTATGATAATTTCACGGTCTTAACCGGGATGATGAAGGTGGCCTTGTTTGATGACCGGGAGGGTTCGCCGACCCGGGGGAAAGTCGACGAGTTCTTCCTGGGGGTGCATAACCCGAAATTGCTGCAGATTCCCCCTGGAGTTTACCACGGATTTAAGTGTATCAGTCAGCAGGAAGCGTTGGTTTTGAACTGCCCGACCGAACCTTACAATTATGCGGAGCCAGATGAATACCGGCTCCCACCCCACGCCCCGGCGACACGGATGAAGATTCCCTACGACTGGGGGAGGAAAGACGGATAGGGGGGATGGGGATTGCGCTTGCTAGTTACCGGCGGCGCCGGTTTTATCGGCAGTAATTTTATCCGCTATTTTCTCCGGCGGTACCCGGAGACGGAACTGATCAATGTGGATCTATTGACTTATGCCGGGAATGTGGCGAATATGAAAGGATTCTCCGTTTATCCCGGTTACCGGTTTGTCCACGCCGATATTAATGATCGCCGGAAGTTGGAACCCTTTTTTGCGTCGGGGCTGGAGGCGGTGGTTAATTTTGCCGCCGAATCCCATGTGGACCGGAGTATTGACGCGCCGGTGATCTTTGCCCGGACCAATATCGACGGGACCGTTAATCTTTTAAGTTTGGCCCAACGTTACGGGGTGAAGCGGTTTATTCAGATCTCCACGGACGAGGTTTATGGTACGTTGGGGGCGGAGGGGGTATTCACAGAAACCACGCCGTTAGCTCCCAACAACCCTTATGCCGCCAGTAAAGCCGGGGCCGACCTCATGGGCTTGGCCTTTTATACCACCTATGGGTTACCGGTGATCATTACCCGCTGTTCCAATAATTACGGTCCCTACCAGTTCCCGGAGAAACTGATTCCCTTAGTCATTATCAACGCCCTCCGGGAAGAACCGATTCCTGTTTATGGCGACGGGCAGCAGGTCCGGGACTGGATTCATGTGGAGGACCATTGCCGGGCATTGGAAAGGGTGTTATTGGACGGCCGGCCGGGTCAGGTTTATAACATCGGCGCTCGTACCGAACGGACCAACCTGGAGGTGGTCCGGAGAATCCTCCAACTGGTGGGGAAACCGGAGAGGCTCATCCGTTTTGTGGGCGACCGGCCAGGGCATGACCGCCGTTATGCGATGGCGGTCGATAAAATCCGGGGCGAGTTGGGCTGGGAAGCTCAGATCGATTTCCGGCAGGGTTTGGCCCAAACAGTGGCCTGGTACTTAGAGCACCGGAATTGGTGGCGGACGATCCTCTCCGGGGAATATCAAGATTATTACCAACGCAATTACGGGTATCGGCTGGAAGGACAGTAAAAGGACAGCAAAAGGACCGGTTCAGGGCGCCGGTCTTTTTTTTGTGCGCTTTTGTTACCTTTTTTTTCAAAAAAGCGGAGCGGGGAAGTATATCCAGAAAAAAAGATGGCAATAATCCTAGTAGAGGATTTGGATGAGCTAAGCTTTTTCCGTTGTAACCTGTCGTCTGGCGCTTCGAATAAACCGGGGGAGGTCGAGAAGATGATCCCGAACAAAGTGGAAATATGTGGCGTGAACACCTCAAAGCTACCCGTCCTCACCAACACGAAAATGCGGGAATTACTAAGAAAAATGCAGTCCGGGGAGAAAAAAGCCCGGGAAGAATTGATCCAGGGTAACCTCCGCTTGGTTTTGAGTGTGATCCAACGTTTTAACAACCGCGGCGAAAATGTGGATGATCTTTTCCAGGTGGGCTGCATCGGCCTGATGAAAGCCATTGATAATTTTGATTTGTCACAAAACGTGAAGTTCTCCACCTATGCGGTGCCAATGATCATTGGAGAAATCCGCCGTTATCTTCGGGATAATAACCCGATTCGGGTCAGCCGTTCCCTTCGGGATATTGCTTACAAAGCGCTCCAAGTGCGGGATACTCTGACCAGTAAGAACGGGCAGGAGCCGACGGTGGGGGAGATTGCTTCTACTTTAAATATTGAACGGGAGGAAGTGGTCTTTGCCTTGGATGCCATCCAGGAGCCGATCTCCCTCTTTGAACCGATCTACCACGACGGGGGTGATCCGATCTTTGTGATGGACCAGATCAGCGATGATAAAGATCTGGATAACCAATGGTTGGAGGGGATCTCGATCCGGGAAGCCATGTCGCGCTTGAACGACCGGGAGAAAGAGATTCTGAAGATGCGGTTCTTTGATGGTCGTACCCAGATGGAAGTGGCGGAGGAGATCGGGATCTCCCAGGCGCAGGTCTCCCGGTTGGAAAAGACAGCCTTAAAAAATATCCGGCGCTATATCGGCGAGGAACGGACGAAGGAGTGAGAGGATGAAAGCCCGGCTGATAACTGTTCTCATTCTGTTCTTAATTGGTGGTGTGATCTTAAGTCTAACCGGTAATTCCAATTGGTCGGCGGCCGAGGCCACGGTAGCCTTCAGCGCCGGTAATCTTATCCGCCTGCATGTAATGGCCAATAGCGACGGGGAAGAGGATCAGCAGGTAAAATTGGTGGTCCGGGACCGGATCCTCAAAGAAACGGCCAGGCTCCTGGCGGGGATCAATGGCCGGGCCGTGGCGCTGGCGGTCTTAAAAAAACGCCAGGGAGAGTTAGTGGCAGCGGCCGAAGACGAACTGCGCAAACACGGTTTTGCTTACCGGGCCAGTGTCGAAGTGGGCGAATTTAACTTTCCCGAACGCCATTATGAATTTGGGCTGTTACCGGCTGGCCAATACCAGGCTTTACGGGTGGTCTTAGGTAAAGGTCAAGGGCAAAATTGGTGGTGTGTGCTTTTCCCGCCGGTCTGTCATCTTACTATGGCCGAGAAAAAACCCGCCACCGAAGGGGAGACCATCTGTTTGCGCTGGAAGGCCTTGGAGGATTTGCAGAAGAACCGCAAGGAACTGGCTGAAAAAGCTTGGGTGGAATGGGCCAAATGGTTTCAACTGGCCACCATCGTCATTAAGTAGTCGTCAACGCGCTAGCTCCCGCTAGCGCATCCGCAGTGATAAAAATAAAAGCGAGGTGGGGACGAGACCCAGCGGTCATATCGACTGGTCGTGCCCAGCGGTGTTACTAGTCAGATTCGCTGAAAGTTTAGTCGGGGAGTAAGGGGGAAACTCCCGTTTTTTTATGATCAAAAGCCGGTGAACCCCAGGTGGAATAAAGGTTGACAGTAAAAGGTTAGTGTTATAGACTGTACATAGTACTATGTTGATAAGCGGAGGGAAGCGGAATGTCGAAAGAACGGATTTTGATTATTGAAGATGAACCCAATATTATTGAATTGGTCTCCTATAATCTGGAGAAAGAGGGTTGGCTGGTCTCGAAGGCGCTCACCGGCGAAGACGGATGGGAAAAGATCCAAGCTGAGCATCCTGATATTATCCTCCTTGATCTGATGTTACCAGGGATTGATGGGATGGAAATCTGCCGCCGGACCCGCCAGAATAAATTAACCCGCCACATTCCGATTATCATTTTGACGGCTAAAGCGGAGGAAGCCGACCGGGTATTAGGACTGGAGTCGGGGGCTGACGACTATGTAACCAAGCCTTTCTCCCCACGGGAGTTGATTGCCCGGATTCGGGCGGTCTTACGCCGGGCTGATAAGTCCTTCTCCGAGGCCGAGGAGAAGGAAACTATGGTGCTGGGGCCGATCAAAATGGACCTTCGCCAGCATAAAGTATTGGTGAATAATAATGAGATCGAGTTGACCCCGAAAGAGTTTGACCTTCTTCATTTGTTGATGTCCCATCCGGGACGAGCTTTCTCCCGGGAGTATCTCCTGGAGAATCTGTGGGGGTATGAGTTCTTTGGCGATACCCGAACAGTAGATGTGCATGTGCGCAGGTTGCGCCAGAAGATCGAGGATAATCCGGCTCAACCCTACTGGTTGGAGACGGTGCGTGGTGTGGGCTACCGGATTCGGGAGGCCTAAAATATGCAGCGCCTGCGCTTACAAATGATCATAGCGGTGGTGCTCCTTTTAGGGCCGGCCTTTTTGATTGGGCTGTACTGGCCGGGGTTTTCCACGCTGACCCTTTTATGGACCGCCGGCGCCGGTTATTTACTGATCCGCTATTATCTCAATCCTATGGAAAAGCTCTGGAAGACCATGCGCACCTTGGATCCGGAGACCCCTTCTTCCACCTATAAGCAGTTTTTAAAAAAAGTCCGTGACCATCTGAAGGAGCAGGAACAGAGGATCGCCCGGGAAAAAAAGGGCCGGGAAGAAGTGGAGTCGATCCTTTTTAGTATGGTTGAAGGGGTGGTGGCCACCGACTCCAGCGGTCGGATCTCCTTTTTGAATCCGGCGGCCGAACGAATCTTCCAGATCGAACATGGTTCGGCTTTAGGTAAATATCCGCGGGAAGTCTGGCGCGAATTTGAACTGGTGGAAATGTTCCACCAGGTTTTTGTTACCGGGGAGCCGCAAAACCGCGAGTTTCAACTGGAGGCGCCCCATAAAGCCTATCTGAAGGTGGAGATTACTCCGATCCGTTTCGGGGAGGAGGAGGAAGCCCAGGGGGTTCTCGCGATGGTCCGTGATTTTACGAGGCTCCGCCGATTGGAGACGATTCGCAGTGATTTTGTGGCCAATGTCTCCCATGAACTACGGACGCCGCTCACTTCGATTAAAGGTTTTATCGAAACGCTCCTTGATGGTAGTTTGGAGAGCAGGGAGACGACCAAGCGGTTCTTAACCATTATGTATCAAGAGACTGATCGGCTAAACCGGTTGATTGCCGATCTCTTGGATCTTTCCCGGATCGAATCGGGCCAGTCTGAGCTGAAACGGAACAAACTTTACCTGGCGCCTTTGGTGGAGGAGGTCCGTCTTACCCTACAGGAGCGGTTGGCGGAGAAGAATATCACCCTCTCGGTGGAACTGGGTCCCACGCCGGTCTGGGCCGATGAGGATCAGATCCGTGAGGTTTTAGTCAATCTGATCGAGAATGCCGTTAAGTATTCGACGGCGGGCGGAGATATTCGGGTACAGGAACACAACCGCGGGGACCAGCAGGAGTTTATCATCTGTGATACGGGGATTGGGATCCCGAAGGATAGTATCCCCCGGATCTTTGAGCGTTTTTACCGGGTGGACAAAGCCCGTTCCCGGGAGATGGGCGGCACCGGACTGGGCCTATCGATTGTGAAGCATATTATTGAGCGGCACGATGGTAAGGTCTGGGTCGAAAGCGAACTGGGGAAGGGCAGCTGTTTCCATTTTACCCTCACCAAGTATCAGGAAGGTAAGGAATAAGGGGTGAACCGATGGAACGACTCCAAAAGTTCTTAGCCCGCTGTGGGGTGGCTTCCCGCCGGAAAGCCGAGGAATTAATCGTAAATGGCCTGGTCACGGTTAATGGCGAAGTGGTTAGGGAATTAGGGGTGAAGGTTACGCCCGGGGAGGACCGGGTGACCGTCGCCGGGCGGGTGGTTCGTCTGGAAACGGAACCTATTTACCTAATGATGAATAAACCCCAAGGGTATATCACCGGTAACCGGGATCCCCAAGGCCGGAAGACGGTCTTGGCGCTCTTACCGGAAGGTTTCCCGCGGGTCTATCCTGTCGGCCGGTTGGATTACAATACCACCGGCCTTTTGCTTTTAACGAACGACGGGGAATTAGCCTATGCCCTGACCCACCCGAAATTTCAGATTAAAAAGGTCTATCAGGCTTTGGTCCGGGGGATTCCGGACCAAACAGCGCTCTTTCGTCTTCGTACCGGTGTAGTCTTAGCGGACGGGCCGACCCTCCCGGCGGAAGTGGCAATAATCAAGGTCGAAGCGGGGAATGCTATCCTTAGTATCGGCTTGCGGGAAGGGCGGAAACGCCAGGTGCGCCGGATGTGCGCCGCAGTTGGTCATCGGGTGCTTACTTTGGAACGGGTGGCGATGGGCCCTTTGCGGTTGGGAGATTTAAAAGTGGGCCACTACCGGCGGTTAACAGCTGCCGAACTAAAGGCGGTTAAAGACATAGTGGCCCAGGCCCGTCAGGCTGTTGAGGGAGGGAAAGGACAAGGTAATGCTGCGGGTAAAAAACGGCGACTGTTGGGAGCTGGTTCCGATCAAAGCCCGGATCCGGCTGGACTTTCGGGGAGATGGGACTAAGCAGTCCCGCTTCTTCGGGAAAGCCAAACCGGAAATGGCGGCGGAGGAACTGCGCCAGCGGCAGATTGCTACTTTAAAGAACCTGCCTTGGCAGGGGGTGACCCTGGAAGATCTCAACGCCGACTATGAGGTTTATACGGTAAACGCTCCTGAACATGGGGAGAAGGTTGCCTTTGCTCCGGTGGAATTGACGGTGACTGCCGATTCGCTGGAAGATTTGATCGGATTCGTCCTGCGTGAGGAGTTTCGGAAGATCAAAATCCTGGAGCCGTCGGAACTGACCCTGTCCCAGATGGACATGGAAAGGACCATTTTTAAGCTGGGACAAGAGTATAGGAACGGTTTAAACCAGGAAGGCTATTTACATTAAGTCTCTTCATATAAAGGATGTTGCCGTATGAGCCCAATGTTGAAGCGTTTTTTAACCAAAGACCTTGGTCTTGATCTCGGGACCGCCAACAGTTTGGTCTATGAGAAGGATAAAGGGATCATTTTTCGGGAACCGTCGGTGGTGGCCATCCAAAAAGAGAATAACCAGATTGTAGCCGTTGGCGAAGAAGCACTGCACATGATCGGGCGGACACCTGGTAATATTTTCGCCCTGCGGCCGCTGCGGGAGGGTGTCATCGCCAATTATGAGCTGACCAAAGAGTTAATCCGGCATTTGCTGAAGAAAGCCTTGAAACGGCGGTTTGGGCTTAAACCGCGGGTTGTGGTCAGTATCCCCACCGGGATTACCGGGGTGGAACGCCGGGCGGTGCTGGACGCCACCCTAGGGGCGGGGGCCGGGGAAGCTTTTCTGATTGAGGAACCGGTGGCGGCCGCCATCGGGGCCGGGCTGCCTGTCCAGGAGGCCATCGGAAATATGGTGATCAATATTGGTGGCGGAACCACCGATGTGGCTGTGATCTCTCTAGGTGGTGTGGTGGCCGGTCTCTCCATTCGCGTCGGGGGGGATGCGATGGATAATAGTATTATCCGGTTTATCCGTCGGCAATATAACCTTTTAATTGGGGAGCGCAGCGCCGAAGAGCTGAAGATCCGACTGGGCACGGCCTATCCCTTCGCCGACGAAGAGGAGCAGAAGGAAGAGGCCCGGGGGCGGGATCAAGTGAGCGGACTGCCTAAGAACGTGGCGGTGACCGCTGCGGAGATTCGGGAGGCGCTTAAAGAGCCGGTGGCTATGATTATTAACGCTATCCGCCAAGTAGTGGAAAAGACCCCACCCGAACTGGTGGCCGACATCATTAACCAGGAGATTATCATGACCGGTGGGGGCGCTTTGCTCAAAGGTATAGACCGCTTGGTCGCCCAGGAGTTAAGTATGAAAGTGCGACTGGCGGAAGATCCCATGGCCTGTGTGGTCAAAGGGGCGGGGATGACCCTGGAGCATCTTGATACCCTAAAACGGGCTTTAGTGGGGCGGAAAAAGTCCACCCGTTAACTGGCCGCGTGAAGCCCACCCGATCGCGGGTTGCGGTAAAGCCCCTGTTCGCCCCAATAAATGCTTAATCACGAATCCGTCCCGGATTCTTTTTTTATGCCAACCACGATCCGAAAAGGATTTTTAGTCTGCATGCTGAATACTTATGTAAAAGGGAATTGCGATCTTTCCGAAGCGTTGGCGATAGAAGAGGATTGCAGCCAAAACTTCGGGTTGTTTCCGAAGGGCAAGTAAATGGGTAAGAAAAGAAGGCGGTTGCGGAATGCCGAGGCACAGTTGGAAATTGGGGGTCGGTTTGGCTTCCATGTTATTGGGGATGCTCCTGGTTTTTCAGTTTCGGACGGAGACTAATGTCAAGACCTATCTGCCGCAGTTTAAGACCGTCAGTGAGTTGGCGATTAAATGGAACCGGATGCAAACGGATCTAAATAAAAAGGAAGAAGAGTTACAGCGGCTCCGTCAGCAGATTCAAGGCTATAACCGCGATGCTGAACTGAAGGGCTTGCAGATGGTGGCCGGGGTGACGCCGCTTCGGGGCCCGGGGGTGGAGATTACCCTCACCGATGTGACGCGGCCGCTCAGGAGTTATGAGGATCCGAATTTGTTCATTGTCCATTATGACCAACTGGAGCTGTTGGTGAACGAGCTGTGGGCGGCCGGGGCGGAAGCCGTCGCCATCAACGGAGTGCGTCTGGTGGCGCAGACCGGGTTCAGTTGCGCCGGAACCACCATTTTGGTGGGGAATAAAAAATTGGCGCCCCCCTATGTGATCCGGGCGATTGGTGATCCGCGGACCCTGCAGGCGGCGTTAACGATCCCCGGGGGCTATATCGATTCCCAGATTCTCCCCTTCGAGCTGGGGATTACCATAAAGCAAAAGAACAGCCTCTATCTCCCCCCTTATAAAGGCAGTTCGGTATTTAACTATGCGGAAGTGGTTCCGGAGGAAAGCGAGGAAATACTCGCCGGAGAAACGGAAGAAGTGGAAGAGGGGGAAGGGGAGAAGATGGCCCCTTTGGAAGCCGGGGAGCCGGTGAGGGAAGGGGAGGAACCGTAATGTTTTTAATCCCATTGATCGGTGTGAGTATCGGGGTAGGGATTGGCCTGCTTTTACCTTTTGAGATCCCGATTACCTATAAAAGCTATACCGCCTTGGCCATCTTGGCGACGGTGGATGCCATCTTTGGCGGAATGCGCGCCCAACTGGAGGAGAACTTTATCTTTTCTAAGTTTATGGTTAGTTTTTTTGCCAACGCAGCGCTGGCGGTAGCCCTTGCCTATTTTTGCAATGTGTTGGGGATCGATATTTACATGGGTGCGGTGGTGGCCTTTAGTATCCGCTTGTTTAATAATCTCTCTTTAATTCGGGAGTTTTTAATCATCCGCTATCGACGGCGCGGAAGTAAATAACCACGACTGCCACGTGTTTTGCCCCCCCATCTTAGCCCTTAGCACAAGGGCTTTTTTTTTGACCAGATCGGGAAAACCGTTCTAAAGCGGGTCTTGGTTTTCATATCTTGGTAATTAAAGGGAGGGGAGGGATTGAAGCAGCAAAGTGTTTATTTCCACCGGTGGGTGCGGAAAAACCCCTTATTCCTCTGGTGGTTGATTTTTCTCCCGTTGATGCTCCTGATCCTGGTCAGTTCCTGGGAGCACTTGACCGTCCCCGGGGACACCGAGCCGGCCCCTCCTGGGTTGTTTGGACGCCTTTTTCAATCTTTTGCCCTGGTTGTGTTGGCCCGGGTGGTCTTGGTGGCGGTCGGGGTGGTAATCATTATGATCTGTCTGTTTTTTCCGTTGTTCCGGGTAGGGAAGGAAGGGGTCCAGTGGAGTAGGGAACAGGAAGAGGAGATTGCCCGGGTGACCGGCGAGATTACCGGGGCGGAGGTGGAAGCGTTAGTTCGGCAGGAAGCCCTCCGTTGGTCGTTAATCCACCGTTGGCTCCGGTTTGACGGGAGGAAGGAAGCCGCGTCGGTGGCGGGCTTGCGAGAGCTGATCGCTACCATTGGCGAAGCTTTTCCCGATGAACACCTGAGTGTCCTCTGGCAACAGGGGGATGAATTCTACTTCCTTCGCCATCCCCTCATGCCGAAGTTGGTTCCGCCCCACCGAGCCGAGGCGGAGGCCTTAGGGGTGAAACTTAGTTTTGGTCCGGAAGCTGCCTTATATTTTTATCTTCATACCACCGAGCCGGTGGGTTTCTCCACCATCGATGAAGAGTTTATCCTGATCCTCTGTGAGCTCTTTGGTCGGCTAGTCCAAGCGGCCGGCGTCACTCCGGCCGAGCTGACTGCCTATTTTGAGCTGGTTGATAACCCCACCGTCGGTTCGGGTATAAAATAATAGGGGGTGAAGATGTATGGGGGAGAAAAAGCAAGATAATATCGTTTATGGTCAAGCTGTTCGTCTTACTAATGCCGGGAAAACTTCGACGGAGAAAGGTAAAGATCCTTATGTCTTAAAAGCAGCGGAACGGGCTAAAGACCGACTCCGTAGCCGCTTGCTAGAGATAAACGGGGGTTAAGCCTAGGCTTTACCGGCACTCGGAGAAAGCACTTTTTGCCTAACTCAAAGCCACGCTAAGATGCATAGTTTATAATGAGAATTAGGTGGGAGGTGCAAAGAATGTTTGACTTTTTAAAGAATATGGATGATTCATTGGCCTTTATCCTTTTCTTGATCTTGATTCTGTTGTTGTTAGGGGTAATGTATTAACCAAAACGGAAGGTAGCTACGGAAGCAGCGTAAGCTAAAGCATTGGTGGAAAAGGTCAATCCGTTCCGGGTTTGCCCTGGCTATCTAGTCAGGGCTTTTATTGTAAAAGAGGGGAGTTTTGTCATGAGAGGAGATGATTATTGTTCATGGGTGATCTTGACAAAAGTCCAAAGCATGTGATAAAGTTTTATTACAAATAATATAATGATCGCTGAGATTTAGAGAAGCGCATTCTTAACCTCCCAAAGGGGGATAAGTGCGCTTATTCTTTTTTATGAAAGGGGGTGTTTCGGACTCAAGGCACAGCTGGAGATTGAAGCATTGCTGGTTTGACTCCTTGCTGATCGACCGGGTCATGGGAAAGTAGGAAACGTTTTATGAAAGAAGGATTACAGGAGGATAAGGAGGATGCGAGAATGAAGTTTCTAAAGGAAAACAAGAGCGTAGCAATAGTAGTAATCTGCCTACTCATCATACTGGTCACAGGTCTCGTTTCTCTGGCAGTGAAGACTAATAACGGACGGATTGTGGTCAAAGAAGTTAAGATATCACCTTATGGTACAGACCTGGCAGGATCAATGTTTATACCAAAGTCAGCGCTGAAAACCGATCAGGCAGGCAACTTTATTAATAAGGTACCGGCCGTGATTGTCAACGCCGGTTTCACCAATAGCCGGACTTACCTCGATAATGTGGCTATACAACTTGCCAGATGCGGTTTTGCTGTTTTCCAAATTGATATGTATGGACACGGCCACAGCGAAGGAACCAGTAACAGGGGTTATCCCAATCCGCCCAGTCCCTTTACGGACGATATATCGCTGCTGGGCGCCCAGGACGCGCTTGCCTACTTGCGGACGCTCGGTTTTGTTGATCAGACCCGAATGGGAATGTGTGGCCATTCATTGGGAGGGTCAGCTTCGGGACGTTTAGCCGAAAAAAGTGCAGGCTTCTTTACGCTGCAAGACAAACTGCTGAACATGCTCCACAGCGAATTTGGTGTTACGATCACTGCAGAACAAGTTGCCGCGCAGGATGCCGACGCTGTAGCATTGGCGGCGCTGAGCGAGGACAAGCTCCCCCTCTACGAAATGGGCAAAGCGCAGATCGTAGCTGAAGATCGAATTGCGGTCCGTAATTATCTGATCTTTGACGCAGACGCAGCTGGTTGTGCCCCCCATGTGGTAGAAGTAGCGGGGATCCCTGTATGGCGGGCTCTTCAAGCCAATCTCGGTTTGGTGATGAATATGAGTGGGCATGGCGGTAAAGGAATGCAGGACAAGGATGCTGCTCTTTCCTCTGAAGCCACTTTGACGATGCTAGCGCTGAAGGGTGCTGCCGAAAGAGATACCTGGTACCAAACGAATTTGTCCAGTACCCAGGAGCGGGCTATAAGTACGAAATTGAATCCTTTTTATGGTGATGCTTCCGATCGGGCAGTCCAGGCCGCCGCCGCCAACAACAGACTTCGGATGATCACCACCCCATGGGGCTGGCACGGATTTACTGCCTTGTCGACAGCAACAGCCAAAGCGGCAATGCAGTTTTTCTCGACAGGTATGTCCTACTATAACGGCGAAATTGTTGCCGGTGACAGCTCAAACACCATCAAAAACCCGGTCGCTTCCCACTGGCTTGTAAAAGAGATCTTTAGTGCCATAGGTTTCTTTGCGTTGCTCGCGCTAATACTCCCGTTAATCGATATATTAATGAAGCTGCCCTTCTTCGCCTCAATGCATGGTGAGCCGCAAATGCCGCTCCAAAGCAAGAAATCGCCTATGTTCTGGATCTCCATGATTGTTTTTGTGGCACTGCCGGTTCTTACCTATTCCAAGGGAGGCGGATGGGGAGCAAATATCAAACCCAGTCCGTTCTCAACAGTTGAGTTGACAACAAGAATTGCGTATTGGGCAATAATCATGACGGCGATCTTGTTTGCCCTGGTCATCATTAAATATTTTGCTTACGATAAAAAGAAGACCGGGGTTAGCTTCTGTGACATGTATGGCTTGAGATATAGCGGAAAGAATATCGCAAAATCGATCGTTCTGGCGCTGGTTGTTTTCGGCTTTGTCTCGGTGCTGCTTACAATTTATTACAACCTGTTTGCCGCAAGCAATTTAAAATTTACTCCAGCCGGGTCGATTATCTTCACAGCACTATGTAAAGAACAATACTACAGCTGGCTTCTGTATTCCGTCTATTTCCTACCGTTCTATCTCTTGAACAGCATGATGATCAATTCAGCGCGTTTAAAAGAGATGGATGAAAAGACAAATATGTGGCTAATGGCCTTCTTGAACAGCATTGGAATGTTTATCTTGGGATTCCTCCAATTTTTCGTTGGTTATGTGCGGACCAGCAAGACATTATTCGCGATCCCCCCGGGTTCATCAGCAACCGTCTACATGACTTCATTCTTCTTTGTGATGCTGTTTGTGTCCACAATTTACAACCGGAAACTTTACTTGAAAACCGGTTCTGCGATCCCGGGAGCCTTAGTTAACCTTCTCCTTTACATGATTCCAGGAATCCAACTTTACATGTATTACTCCTTCCTATAAATTGGTCCGTCTTTATCCAGGGCCTGCCTTTTACAAAGGCAGGCCCTAATAAAAGAAGAACATGCCGGTTAAGTTATTGCGTTGTAACCAATAAAAAATGCCAATACAATTTAGACTAAGCGATCAATATATTATCTTGGAACTATTAAAGCGAAGAACAATGCCAAAAGCCCTGGTTGACGTATAGTTAGTGGTATAATATAATATAAACAGGCGTAATTATTATTGATTACTTAACTGTGATCCAGAGAAATGGAGAAACGTCACAGATGGCTTTGTCTGTGGCGTTTTCGCATCTAGGGTAGCCGCTCACGTTGTCCCCAGCTTGAGCCAAGTGCTGAAAGGCATGCGGAGAGCGCCGCTAGCCTCTCGGCTGGGTAAATGCGGGTAAGCTATCATTCAGAGGGGTAACAAGTAACGAGCGACGGGAGTGTTTTTAAGGCAGGTGAGGAAAACGAAGGAACTGCTTTTAAATCAACTGGAAGCTTATCCGATTATTGCCGCGGTTCGGGATGAAGAAGGAATGGCTAAGGCGCTAACTTCGCCGGTTAAGGTGATTTTCCTCTTGAACGGGACCTTAAGTAATATCCGTTCCCGGATCAATCAAGTGAAGGACTGTGGAAAAGTAGTCTTTGTCCATCTGGAGATGATGTCGGGATTGAGTAAAGACCAAGCGGCCGTAGAGTTTTTGCATATGGAGATGAAACCGACCGGGATTTTAACCACCAAACCCAATTTGGTCCAAAGGGCGCGTAGTTTGGGTTTGGTTACTGTGCAACGTTTATTTATGCTCGATTCTTTGTCCATTCAGACGGGAATTAAGATGGTCAACATGAACCGGCCGGATTTCATTGAGATTATGCCAGCGATTATTCCCAAAGTGATGGTTAGAGTTAAGAAAGAAAGTACGATCCCCATTATCGCCGGGGGGATGGTGGAAACCAAAGAGGAGATTATTGAGCTGTTAAAAGTGGGGGTTACCGCTGTGTCGACCAGTAAGACCGAGTTATGGTATTTATAACACAATTATTGAGCAAAGATAAATAATAATGGTTCAGAGATGAAGAGAGGACCAAATATGATGCATCGGCATCTATTTGGTCCTCTTTTGTTTTTCTCAAGCAATTAGGTGATCCATGAAGATGATGAAGAACTAAAGGGAGGTAGAGGATGATGTCCATAACTGAGGTCGATGTCCTCGTGATCGGCGGGGGGGTAGTAGGGGCGGCGCTAATCCGTGAGCTTTCCCGTTACGAACTTGATCTTGTCTTGGTGGAGAAAGAAGTGGACGTCTCATTTGGCACTTCCAAAGCGAACAGTGGAATTGTCCATTCCGGTGTTCATGACCGGCCGGGAACGCTCAAAGCCCAGCTGTCCGTCCGAGGCTGCCAGTTATTTCCGGAACTGGCGGCTGAATTAGATTTTTTATACAAACAAAACGGAGCGGTGGTGGTCGCCCGTTCCCGCGAAGAGCTGGTCGAACTGGAGAAGTTAGTTGAAAACGGCCGGGCCAATGGGGTAAAGGATCTTTCATTAATCAGCCGGGAAGAGTTAAGACGGATCGAACCCAACTTATCGGCGGAACTGGTCGGCGGGCTTTTGGCTCCCAGCGGAGGAATTGTGGTCCCCTTCGATCTGGTTTTTGCGTTGACCGAAAACGCAGTGGCCAATGGTGCTAAATTAATGGTTAATACCGAGGTCTTGGGGATCAAGGAAGAAAAAGACGGATTTTTCGTACGGACTAACCACCGACCGATCCGGGCCAAGCTCATCGTCAATGCCGCTGGTTTATACGGGGGCGAGGTGGCCGCGATGATCGGCGACCATTCCATACAGCTTTATGCCCGGAAGGGTGAAGAATACCTTTTCGATCGGAAGCTCGAAGGTTTGGTTCAACGGACCGTATTTCCGCTCCCGTCCAAAGTTTCGAAAGGGATTTTAGTCATTCCAACGGTGGATGGTAATATTATGATCGGACCAACAGCCCACCGGGTGGAGGATTATGATCTGAGCACTTCACTAGCGGGCTGGAATGAGATCTTTCCGGCAGCCCGGAAACTGGTCCCAACGCTACAGCCGACCGATCTGATTACAGCGTTCTCCGGATTACGGGCCGTGGGCACGAGCGGAGATTTTATCATTGCCCCGTCGATCATCTCGCCCCGTTTTATTAATGCCGCCGGTATTGAATCGCCAGGGTTGACGGCAGCCCCGGCCATTGCCGAATATATTGTTGAACTGATCAAAGACAGCGGACTGCCCTTGGCGCGGAAACAGAAGTTTAATCCCCGTCGGACGGTGGTGCGTCTACGGGATCTTGATCCACAGGCCCAAGCGGAGCTGATGCAGAAAGACCCGGCCTACGGGCAAATAGTCTGCCGGTGCGAGATGGTTAGCGCGGGCGAGATCCGGGATGCGGTGCGGCGTGGCGCGACAACTTTGGACGGGATTAAACTGCGGACCAGAAGCGGGATGGGCCGCTGTCAAGGGGGATTTTGCACTCCCAAGATCATCCGGTTGCTCAGTAACGAGCTGGGCTTACCGCCGGAGCAAATTAGTAAAAACGGACCGGGGAGTGAATTGCTTTTCGGGAGGTTAAGGGGAGACCGGGCAAAGGAGGAGAAACAACATGCTTAACACCAAAGCGGTTGACCTTGTTGTTGTTGGTGGCGGACCGGCGGGGATGGCGGCGGCCGTAGCCGCTGCTGAAGCCGGGGTGGAAGAGATCGTTCTCTTGGAACGCCAAGCGAAACTAGGGGGTATTTTGCCCCAATGTATCCATAACGGTTTTGGCCTCCGTTATTTTAAAGAAGAATTGACCGGCCCGGAGTATGCCTACCGGTTTATGCTTGAACTGAAAAAAAAGCCGAGGATCCAAGTTAAGACCGAAACGATGGTGGTGACGATTACCCCTGATCGGCAGGTGGTAACGACGAGTGCAGCGGAGGGGTTGGTTTGTTACCAAGCACGAGCAGTGATTTTAGCAATGGGTTGCCGGGAACGGCCGCGGGGTGCGATTAATATTCCGGGGACTAGGCCGGCGGGGATCTATACGGCCGGGTCACTCCAGTATTTGTTGAACATCGAGGGGTTTTTACCCGGACGGACGGCGGTTATTTTAGGCTCCGGGGATATCGGTTTGATTATGGCGCGCCGTTTGACCTTGGAAGGGATCCGCGTCCGGGCGGTTTTGGAATTAATGCCCTATTCCAACGGATTAAACCGTAATGTGGTGCAGTGCCTCGAGGATTTTAACATTCCGTTGTACTTGAGCCATACGGTAACGGCGATTCACGGGCAAGGGCGGGTCGAAAAAGTGAGCGTTGCCCCGGTTGATGCGGATCTGCAGCCGCTGGTGGAAAAGGGGTTTGACTTAGCTTGCGATACATTAGTGCTTTCTGTTGGCTTGATTCCGGAGAATGAACTTTCCTTACAGGCCGGGGTGGAACTTGATCCGGCAACCGGCGGACCGGTGGTTGATTCTTTTTATCAGACGACGGTGGAAGGGATCTTTGCCTGCGGTAACGTCGCCCATGTCCATGATGTAGTGGATGACGTCAGTGCGGAAAGCGCCATCGCCGGGCGGGCGGCTGCTGCCTACCTTAGGGGAGAAATAGGGGGGAACCGGTGGTTACCGGTTAAAGCGGGCCGGAATATCCGTTCGGTTGTTCCCCAACGGATTGTAGTCGGGCAAGCGACCCCCCTCTATATCCGTGCCCGTTTCCCGGAAAAAAATGCCCAATTAAATGTGGGCCATGGACACTCCAAACGACGGATCGTATCGCCTGGCGAAACCATTTATTATACGGTAAAACCGGAAGATATCTGTTCGCAAGAAGGTTTCGTCCGGGTAGGTCTGGAAGGGGGAAAGGTTGATGACTGAGTTGACCTGTATTGTGTGTCCGGTTGGCTGCCGGATTCGGGTTGACCGGGCGGAAAATGGACTAAAAATAAGTGGTAATGATTGCCCCCGCGGGTTGACGTACGCCCGTGAGGAAATGACCGCGCCGAAACGGATTTTGACGGCCGTAGTAGAAGTGGCGGGGGGCGAAAGCATGCTTCCGGTAAAGACCAAGGAGGCCATTGCGAAAGCAAAAATCTGGTTGGCAATGCAGGAAACCAAGGCCATTACCGTATCTGGTCCGGTAACGGTCGGCCAGGTGATCAAGGATAATGTGGCGGGGAGCGGGGTTCCTTTAGTGGCAACCGGAATGATTCCTGGCGATGCTTGAAGGCGAAACAATTTTACGAAGAAGAGGAAATCTAAAACCACTGTGGAAGAGGATAGATTTCCTCTTTTGTTTTATGAAGGGCTCTTGACATGAAATGTACAGTGCTATATGATAATGGTAACAAAAGGGTAAAATCAATGCTCAAGAGTGGGAAGAGATTAGGCATTGGAAATACCGCTTGATTGTTGGCGGGTTGCAATGCCGTTTTTATTTGAATTGGAGAGTTAAGGAGGAGGTTATAGCCATGGACATTCGGGACCGTTATATTTTGGCGATCGACCAAGGAACGACCGGAACGACAATGTTGTTGATTAATGCCCAAGGGGAAGTGCTCCATAAATCCTACCGCACTTTTCCCCAAAGTTATCCACAACCGGGTTGGGTCGAGCATGATCCGGAGGCAATCTGGGAAACGGTGCGGACGGGAATCGAAGAAATGTTGACGTTGCCCTGTGTGGAGGCCGAACAGATTGCGGCGATCGGCATTACCAACCAGCGGGAGACGGTTGTGGTCTGGGAGTCAAGGACGGGACGCCCCGTTTATCCGGCGATTGTCTGGCAATGCCGGCGGACCTCCGATTATTGTACACAGCTTAACGCTGAAGGCTTAGACTCCTGGGTTGCTGAAAAAACAGGGTTACGGATCGACCCCTATTTTTCCGCCACGAAAATAAAATGGATCTTAGATCACGTTCCTGGGGCGCGTGAACAAGCCCAGCAGGGGGAGTTGCTCGGTGGGACGATAGACTCCTGGTTGATTTGGAAACTGACCGGCGGGAAAAGCCATGTCACTGATTATTCCAATGCTTCCCGCACTTTATTATTTAATATTCATCACCGGGCGTGGGACCAAGATTTACTGGATAAGTTTGCAATCCCCCGGAACATGTTACCGGAAGTAAAGCCTTCGGTGGGGTTTTTCGGCGCGACGGAACGCTCCCTTTTTGGGCAGCCGATTCCCATTACCGGTGTGTTCGGTGACCAACAAGCCGCCCTCTTCGGTCAGGGTTGTCTGGAACCGGGAAGTATGAAAAACACATATGGCACCGGTTGTTTTCTCTTGATGAATACCGGTGAAAAGTGTTATCCTCCGGAATACGGCCTTCTATCCAGTATCGGTTGGGTGATTGGGGATCAAACCACCTACGTACTTGAGGGAAGTGTTTTTGTTGGTGGTGCCGTGGTCAAATGGCTGCGCGACCAATTAGGATTGATCAAGGAAGCTAGAGAGACTGAGATTTTAGCGCAGCGGGTTGCCGACACCAATGGTGTCTACTTTGTTCCGGCCTTTACCGGTTTAGGGTCGCCCCATTGGGATCCGTACGCCCGGGGAACGCTGGTCGGGATGACTAGCGGAACTAAGCGGGAACATCTGGTCCGGGCTGCGCTGGAGGGTATCGCTTACCAGGTCAAAGAGGTTGTTGACTGCATGATCAAGGTCGCCGAACACCGGCCCGAGTATTTACGGGTGGACGGCGGTGCTGCGGCCAACAATTTTCTGCTCCAGTATCAGGCGGACCTTTGTGGCTTCCCAATCCAACGGAACCATTCTTTAGAACTAACTGGTTTGGGTGCGGCCTTTGGCGCCGGATTAGGTTGTGGACTGTGGAGTAGCGTCAATGAAATAAAGGATCTGGTTAGAATCGAACGCCGCTTTACGCCGGAAATCACCGCAAGCCAGCGGGATAAATTGATGGCCGGCTGGTTAAAAGCGGTGGAGCGGGCCAAAGGATGGTCTGCAGTTGGAGATGGTAGTTCTTAAATTTATATGGTATAATAAATAAGTAAAAAGAGACGCGCCCGTAGCTCAGTTGGATAGAGTGGCAGACTTCGAATCTGTAGGCCGGGGGTTCGAGCCCCTCCGGGCGCGCCATTTAGATTGCGGAGAAAGCTCCTATGAATAGGGGCTTTTTTTGTTGTTCAAAAGAATAATTGACACTGGTTCCGGCTTGGGTGAAGAACTTAAGCAAAGAAAAGGCGAAGGTTCCCAAAGTGGTCAGCGTTTAAGCAAGTCCAGACTAATTTAACCGGAGTATAATACAAAAACAACAAAAAGTCGACAAATTGTTGGTCTTTTATTAATTTGCTTGGTCATGAAAAAATTGGTACGATATGTTATGTAGGATGCGTTATGTAACATTTCAAAGCCGTGGTTTTACCGCAGCTGATCTAGGGAAATCTCCCGCGGTCAGCCCTTTTAGGATCCTGGTCGGGTTGGTAGCAAAGAATGAAGAAAAAGGGGAAGAGGAGTTGAACTAATGCCAAACGATCAAGCGGTTAAAATTGTTGATAATAGGTTGATCTTGAATGTTGAACCGGTGTGGAAATATCCTGTCCTGAGGCCCGACAACAGTATTATGCTTTATGTGAATGGGCAACCCAAAAGGGAACCGATCATCATCTCCAACGAAGAAGAGGTAAACTTTGAGATCGTTGAAG
>DUQR01000005.1 GCA_012837715.1 Bacillota bacterium
CCCCGTAAGCACAATTACTTTGTCGAGGCCTGCCTCTCCCAAGACTCTAGCCGTCTCGGTCATTGTATCGGTGCCATGCGTAATCACAATTCGCCGCTCCGTCGCCTTTTTACAGGCCTCCAGAATCTGGAGGCGGTCATCCCGGCCCATCTCCAAACTGTCAATTAGCTGATTAAGCTCCATCTTAACCTCTAAGGTACAACGCACTTGTTCCAGAATCTCCGGTAAATGCGTGTCTTTAAAGGTTAGTGTTCCTTGAATTTCGTCGTAGTGTTTATCAAAAGTTCCACCCGTGATAATGATCCGAATCCTCATTGGCTCACCTTCATTATCGTTTTTTAGAAGTTTTCTCAATCCATCTAGACCTATTTCTGCGTTAGTTCCATGGAAGTTTTGCCTAAATACTACCATTTTCGCGGTGATAAATCAACTTCATTCTCCTTAAACGGAACCGAAAAACGCACCAACGGAATCAGGAATTTTATCTAGAGTAAAATGAGGTATCCTGGGAAAATGATTAGTTTGGTTCAGTATTCCAGCTTCTTTTCCACCAGCCATCCTGTAACAGAGAACAAGATGGCAAACTCAATAAGCATCACAAAAAGCATGACGGTGGAGAAGGAGAATACAAACTCAATATCTATGAGCCGGGGAGCTTCCAAGGATAAACCGGGAAAAGAAGATAATAACCTGGCCAAGAACTCACTGCCTTTAGAAGTTAGATAAAACAGGAAAACCGTAGCAGCAAAGCTGACCATGCCGCTAAAACGATTGACTAAGCGCCCTAGTAAATAGGCCAGTTGGAAAATGACGGCGCCCAAAAAGATCCCCAAAATAGGGTTGGCGATGGAGAGCGTTAGGAATTTAATGACTTCCCCTAAGGGTGGTAAATCCGAGAGCGTCACCCAATTAGCCCCACACAACGGGGCGGCCGCATAAAATAATCCGGAAAGGGCAAGCGCGGCCAGGTTGAGCCCAACCCACTCCGTGAAAGCCGCCAGGAGTTTGGCGCCGATCATACTCCAACCGCTCACCGGTAATGACCGGAGAAACGGAGCTGTTCCTTCTTTCCACTCACTCCTGATTAAAGATAGTGGCCGAAAGATCCCCCAAAAGATCAGAAACGCCAGCGGAAGAAAGGTCAAGCCAAAAGCCTGCCAGTAGCCCCAGGAATTAATCCGAGTCGCCAGAAGAACATCGATCCCGAGAATAAGACCGAGGAGCGTGAGAAAGATATTTCTTAAGCCTTTCAGCTCTTTTCGATATAAAGCCCAAAACATTTTCATTCCAATACCTCCCCAAAAAGTTCCTCCATCGAATGGCCGGTTTCCGCCCGCAGTGTTTCGGCTTCACCTTCCAGTACTTTGCGGCCTTCCCGCAGGAAAACCACATGGTCAAAAATGGGTTCGGCTTCCTTGACTTCATGAGTGGAAATAAGAATAGTCTGGCCTTCCTGACGGAACTCGCCGACTAGCGCATGAAGTACTCTGGCCCGGGACGGCGGATCGATTCCGGCTAATGGTTCATCAAGGAGCATTAGATCGGCTTGCCGGGAGAGTCCCACCACCAACTTCAGTCTGGCTTGTTGCCCCTTTGATAAAGAACCGATCTTTTCCCCTCCCTTGAGATTCATAAAGGTTTTCAACAGCGCCGCTTTTTCCAGATTAAGATCGGGATGAAAAGCTTTTACAAAATTGAGCAATTCATCAATGGTCATCCAATTATAATAAGTATTTACCTCAGGCAAATAAGCCACCCGCTTTTTCGTCTCAACCCCGGGCGCCATCCCGAAGACCCGTACCTCGCCACTGGTCGGGTTTTTCAGGCCGGCAATAATCTTCATGAGGGTGGTTTTTCCGCTCCCGTTATGACCAAGCAGCCCTACCACCTTGCCCTGGTCAACGGTCAAGCTTACACCATCTAACGCTTTAGTTAATGGGTACCGTTTCACTACTTTCTCCAGCTTTACAGCAGGAAATGTCATTGCTCATTCTCCTCCTTTAGTTCAGCCACCAAACGCTGAATTTCCTCATTGGTAAAACCAAGTTCGCGAATTTTTCCTAAAAAATCAACCCAAATTTCGCGGGCGGTTTTTTCCCGGCAATTCTTAATTGCTTCCCGAGCGGTGGTCACAAAAGTACCTTCCCCGCGCCGGGTCTCGACTAACCCGGTCCTTTCCAGCTCTTGAAAGGCTCTGGCCACCGTGTTCGGGTTAACCCGCGCCGCTGCGGCCACTTCCCGGATTGAGGGTAATTTCTCCCCGGGAGGCCAATGACCGCGGGCGATCTGGCGGACAAAAGTATCTACAATCTGTCGGTAAATTGGTTGCCTTTCATCAATATCAAAACGCAATGTCCCACCCCCCTATTGTATTAGTTATCTAGTACACTATGATTATAGAGGACGGTTTTCCCTTTGTCAAGAGTATTTCACCAAAAATATGACCCGTCAGGATCAAAGGGGAGATGATGACCGCCAATCATCATCTCCCCTTTAATATTAAATGGACCGGTGTTAATGCCACCATTATGCTCAAAAGAGATCTTTTGCTATTGTCAAAAGAATAAACAATCCGTATAATTGTTATGTTCCAAAAGAAAGCTGAAAAATACCGTTTAAGAAAGGATTGACCTTTCCTTATGGATCATCCCTCTATCTACTTGGTCTTTAGCAAAACCGGAACCTGGCTTTCCCGGTTAATCACTCTTTTTTCCCCCATGAAATACGCCCACACTTCAATCAGTTTTGATCCCAGTTTCACCCAAATGTACTCCTTTGGCCGGATTAACCCGAACAATCCCTTCTCGGGCGGGTTTGTCGTCGAAAACTTATTCGGCGGAGTTTATAAAAAATTTCCCCGGTGCACCTGCATGATCTATAAGATCGGTGTCACCGAGGAACAGTTGCTTTCCCTTCAGGAACAAGTTGCCTCTTTTCTTAGGGAAAAAGAGGCATACCGGTATAATTTATTGGGTTTATTCGGTGTTCTCTTTAATCAGCCGCTGAAAAGGGAAAAACGTTACTTCTGCTCCCAATTTGTTGCGGAGCTTTTGATCAACAGCAGTATCTACTCCAGTCCGAAAGTCCCTGAGCTGATCCGCACCAGCGATCTCTTTACCATCGAAAATAAAGAAGTAATTTATGAAGGGATAGTCAAAGACTTCTCCAAATGAGATCGTTCTTTATACAATTAGGTCGCGGTTAATCGATAAAGCTCGAGGTATTTCTGGAAACGTTCTTGATATAACTTTATGTTCTTAGAAGGAGAAGGAGTCGCTCGGGTTAAAGCCGGTTCGAAATCAGATGCTTGTTTTAACCCCCCGGCAGCCTGTATCCCGATGACCGCCGCTCCGACCGTTGAATCGTTAGTCACTCCGGTCGTCAATAACTCCCGCCCAAAGATATCAGCCGCCATTTGCAGCCAAAATTTGGAATTCATGATCCCCCCGGAAATTACAATTTTCTCCGGTTCGCCCACCATCACCGTGAGCATTTTATAACAGTGGAAGACATTAAAAAGAATTCCTTCCAAAACGGCAAAGTAAAGATCGGCCAACCGATGAGACGGTCTCAGTTCAAAAAAACCACCGAGGCGCTGATCCTGCCACCCCGGACACCTTTCTCCGAAAAGAAAGGGAAGGAAGTAAGGGGCTTTCATGATGTCAATGCCAGCCGCTTCCGTTTCGAAGCGGTCATAACTACGTATCTCCATTGGTAGATTATTTAAAAACCAATCCACACAACTGCATGCCCCTTGGGTAGAAGCCCCGACTAACCGCTTCCCTTTATATAAATAATAGCACCAGGTAGAAGGGGTGTCCGGAATTTTTGGCTCCAAACTGACCATCCGAATAGCGGCGCTTGTCCCCACTGAGAAGGACATAATTCCAGCCCGATCCCCGCCAATTCCAACCTGATTCATAGCCCCGTCTGCAAAACCAACCGTCACCGGTAGACCTACAGGTAGACCTACTTCCTTTGCGATTGACTCCCTTAATCCGGCCCAATGGGGAGCATCCCGAAGGGGACTAAATTGGCTAGGGTCTAAATCTACCATTGCTAATAAATCTTCATCCCAATCCATAGTATGGGCATTAAAAAAACCAGAAGCCGAAGTGATACATTTGGAGACGCCGATTTCTCCGGTCAGCCCTTCATAGACATATTCAACCTGGGAAGAGATATATCGCACTTTCCGGATCAACTCCGGGGCGGTCTTTAGTAAATGGTAATATTTCCAAAAGGGATACATGGCGTGGATCATATGTCCAGTTTTCTGATAATATTTTCGGCTAAAATCCAAATCAGCTTTTAAAAGCTCGACTGTAGGTCCGGCGCTTACATCTGCCCATGTATAAATCGGACCGATTGGCAAACGATCTGCATCCAACAAAAGTAGACTATGCCAGGCGCTGCCCAGACCAATTGCGGAAATTTTTCTCTTTGTCCCATAAACAACCTTTTTTAACGCTTCGATGGAAACCGCCCAAACCCGTTTTGGGTCCAAGTGCAGGGTATCTGCTCCTTTTTGTCCATATTTAATCAAAACCTCATCAATTACGCCCTCTTCAAGAGAAAAAAGGATTGCTTTAGCCGCTGATGTACTGATCTCAAGTCCGATGACGTTCATTCTTAGCCATTATCCCCCTTTTTTAGTTGTAGGATCTAGGAACAAATCGTGGGAGAAAACTTCTCCCACGATTTGTTTTTCAACCATTTGGCATTGCCAACACTAGAATAAACATTTCGTCATTTATACAGAAATCAGCTTTTAACTTTCTCAATAAACTGGGCTGCCAGAGCAGTTAATTGATCCCACTTTTTATCAGCAATTAACTGTTTTTTCACTAAAGAACCTCCGGCGCCGACAAAACTAGCTCCTGCTTTAATAAATTCGGCAGCGTTATCCAGATTAACCCCACCAGTGGGCGTTAATTTGACTTGGGGCATTGGTCCTTTAATATCTTTAATAAACGAGGGCCCCAGTCTTGTTGCTGGAAAGATCTTCACAAAATCGGCGCCCGCTTCCCAAGCCCGTAAAATTTCAGTTGGCGTAAAGGCTCCTGGGATACAAGTAATACTATACCGCTGACACATCCGGATTATATCCAGATTGAGAACAGGGCTGACCACAAATTTTACCCCTGCTATAATTGCCGCCCTGGCTGTTTCCGGATCTAGGACACTGCCAACACCGATCACCACGTCATCATCGAGTTTTTCATTGGCTTCCTTAATCGCGTCCAAAGCACCAGGCGAGGTCATCGTTATTTCCAATGCTCTCACTCCACCTTTATGTAGGGCTGTGGCCGCTTCTAAAAGATTAGCTGAGTTGTCAACTCTAATAACCGCAACAACCTTCGTTTCAAACAACGTTCGGTAAACTTCCTCTTTATTCATACAAACACCCTCTTAGTAGAAAATTAACCGCCATTTTCAACAATTGACTATATGTTGGAGTCTCTTACCGGAAAGACCGGAGATCAAGTTATTCACCGCCAGTTGACCCATGGCCGCTATTGCCTCACGGGTATGCGCACCTATATGCGAGGTCATAACCACGTTATCCAAACGACACAACGGAGAATCCACCGGCGGTTCCAATTCGTATACATCCAACGCGGCTCCCGCAATCTTCTTTTCTTTCAACGCTTCATAAAGAGCTTCTTCATCGACTACCCCGCCACGAGCGGTATTTACCAGAATAGCCGTAGGCTTCATAGAAGCTAGCTCTTTTGTCGAAAGCAGATGATAAGTATCGTTACAAAGGGGTATGTGTAGACTAACCACATCGGCTAGGGCTAACAATTCGTGTAAACCCATATAAGTAGCGCAAACTTTACTGGCCCATTCCTGGTCTGGTTTCAAATCGTAACAAATGATCTTCATCCCAAACCCCATGGCTAAATGGGCCAGATTTTTCCCAATTTGGCCGGAACCAATTAACCCCAGAGTTTTTCCCTTAAGTTCAAACCCTTGAGCTTTTCCCCATTGCCCTTCACGGATTTTCCGATCGTTATAAGATATGTATCTGGCCACACTCAAAATCAGTCCCATCGTAAGTTCAGCCACCGCCACACTGTTTGTTCCCGGGGTATTTGTTACGATGATCTTCTGTCTGGTGGCTGCAGCTAAATCAATATTATCTACTCCGACTCCTTAATATACTTTGGATATTATTGTCCAAATCAATCAACACAGGCCTCTGCAATGGCTTGGCCAGATTGGAATAAACAACCGCGGTGGCCAGAAAAGATGAAAATGATTAGCCTTTGTTCGAACCAACAGTAACGCCGGTGACAAAGTATTTCTGCAACCAAGGATAAACCAGGAGAATGGGTATGGTTGCAAACATAATGCTGGCCGTCTTCATCCCTTCCTTGGCAATCTTTACAGCCACCCCTTCCATGCTGGATTCCGCCGCCGCCAAATTGTTGATGATCTGGTACAACTTAAACTGGATCGGGTATAAGTTGCGACTAGAGATGTAAAGTCGCGCATCCTCAAAGCCGTTCCAGCGGCCAACAGCATAGAACAGGGTTAAAGTGGCCAGCGCCGGTTTGGAGAGGGGTATGTAAATGCGGGTTAAGATTGTCCAATGGGACGCACCGTCAATTTCTGCCGATTCCCGAAGGCTTTGGGGAATGCTCTGGAAAAATGATTTCAGAATAATCATATTAAACACGCTAATCCCAACGGGGAGTACCATCACCCAAAAATTATCTAATAGACCAAGGCGTTTAATGTGTAAGTAATTTGGAATCATCCCCGGATTAAAATACATCGTTATGATAATGATCGTATTAAATAAGCCCCGGCCGACAAAAGTCTTTTGGGACAACGGGTAAGCGCAAAGGATGGTCATCAGCATGGAGAAGGTAGCGCTGACCACCGTAAGAATCGCCGTAAGCCGCAAAGAATGCATCATACTTGCGTCGTTAAATACATTTTTATAGGCTTCAAGGTCAATCTGCACCGGCCAAAAGTAGACTTGGCGGTTGATGATCGCCAGTTCCGAGCTGAGCGAAGTGGCCGCGACATTAAGCATGGGAAGCAGACAAAGCAGCACCAGCAGAAAGACCAAAAACAGGAAAATAATATTCGTCACTTGGTTGGATTTGGACTTATTCGCACCGCGCGAACCCCGTTTTCGCTCGGGAAGGCGCATAATCTGTCGTTCCATTTCAATACCCCCTTACTGTTACCTGTTACCAAATCCCCCGTTCGCCCAGGCGTTCGCAGATAATGTTTGCCGCCACCAAAAAGATGACACAAACCACCGACTGAAACAAACCGACCGCCGTGGCCAGCGAAAACTGTTGCGATTCGATCCCGACCCGATAAACATAGGTACTTATCACATCGGAAACGCCCCGCACTAGATAGTTTCCCATCGTGTAGGGGCGTTCAAGAGAGATATTGAGAATCCGTCCCAGGTTCAAAATGAGCATCACCACAATAGTCGGGCGGATGCCCGGTAGAGTAATATGCCAGATCTTACGCATACGCCCTGCTCCATCCATCTCAGCCGCCTCGTAAAGTTCGGGGTTAATCCCGGCAATCGACGCCAAATAGACGATGGCCGTATAACCGGCGCTTTGCCAAATGCCTAAACCAACGTAGGTGGCAATCCAGAGATACTTATTACTCAGAAACGGTATGGTTTTGGCCCCCATCCGGCTGAGCAGAATATTAACAAGACCATTTTCCGGGGCCAAGACAAGCAGGGCCATCCCACTGATTATCGTCCAGGATAGAAAATGGGGCATATACAAAACAGTCTGGGCAAAGCGCTTGAAACGCTTAAAGATAGTAATCTCATTGAGGAGAAGCGCAATAATGATAGGAACGGGGAAACCGACAAGCAGATCTAGAAAATTCAGAACAATAGTATTACGCAGCGCCCGTAGAAAATCTTTTGAGGAAAAAGCCATCTTAAAGTACTTCAGTAACTCATCCGCCCAAGGGCTACTCCAAACAGTATGGAACATATTATAGTCCTTAAAGGCGACAACAATATCAGTCATCGGTATGTACTTAAAAAGAACAAAGTAAAGCAGGGGAAGGAAAATCATGATGTATAAAGCATAATCGTTTTTCCTAATTTTCTTCCATTTCCCCTTTTCTGCCTCCAGCTCGGGTAAAACCATCCGCCTTTGTTGCTTTGTAGATACTGACACTGGCTGCTCACCCTTCCTTACTTTACCTAATAAAATTGAACTACAAATTATATTCAGATTTTATTCATGATTTGTAAACCAAATACAGTTTATCATGGTCTGTTTTTAGCATGCAACGGACAGATTTGACTAGAGGAAGGGAAAGTTTTTGCCTGTTTTATGTAATATCCCAGCTAATAATGGAGATTATTCAACTATTTACTGCTTTGTTCCCGTGGTTGAAAAGTTCGCAACTTGGGATCGATATTTACTCGGCGAAACTCCCATCAAACGTTTAAAAGTTGCGCTAAAGTAATAGACATCATTATAACCACACATATATGCAATGTCGGAGATCCGGTGGGCGCCTTCTTCCAACAGAGTTACCGCCCGGCCCACCCGCATGCGGTTGATGTATTCGGCGATGGTCATACCCTGCGTCTTACGGAACAAGGCGCCACAGTAAACTTGGTTCAGCCCAACCAACGCCGCCAGACTCTTCAAGCTAATTGGTTCGGCAAGATGCTCCACAATATAGCGTTTAATCTTCTCCACATGCATGTTGGTCCCAGTAAGCTCCCGTCCGTAAAGCAACGTATGTAGCACCAGCAGAAATAAGGCGCCGCATTTTAGTTGGTAGCCGGATTTCTCTTCTAGCCATTCATACTCAAACTCCCGGAGCAGACGGTCAAGTTCTTGTGTCCATACAAACCGAGAAACCACCGGTAATTCAAATTGACCTTTATGGACTACAAAATCAATAGCGGCGCAGGTCATCCCCGTAGTGGTCGCCGCCCGTCTATCGCCGGGACGAACATAAACCAAATCTCCTGCTGTAACTTGGTATTCCTGCTGATTAATCCGATAACAGGCCTTACCGTCCAACACGAGAACAAGACCGTGAAGTAAAAATTTATTTTCTTCCAATCGCCAAGCCGGACTGCAAACCTTATGCACAAAATACTTTACCTCTACATTAAGCAGCTCTTTCATAAACGTTCCCCCTTAACGCGCATTTGGGACAGAAAGCCGGAAGAAGCTACCATACCCGGCCTTCATAGTATAGAATACCAAAACATATCTTTAATTCACACAAATCCTTGTTTATTTACTCTATTTTGGGTTCTCCTTTACCATGCTATAGTTTAATTGTAATAGGTTTAAAGGGGGTATTAAACTTGATCAAAGTTGCCATTGTCGGCACCGGCAATATCGCGCCCATGCATATTGAAGCCTTTAAGGCCTTCCCTGAACGTTGCGAAATCGTCGCCCTGGTCGATATTTATCTGGAAAAAGCAGGACTCTGTCGGGAGCGTTTGGGCTTGCGAAAGGCCAGAGTATTTAATTCCCACAAATGGCTCCTCGATGATCCCGACATTGATCTGGTCAGTATCTGCACCCCGCCCCATGATCATGCATCAATCGCAATTGACTGCTTAAACCGGGGTAAAAATGTGATCGTCGAAAAGCCGATGGCAGTTTCTCTGCTGGAGTGTGACGCCATGATCGCCGCCGCGCAACAAAACAATAAAGTTTTATCCGTCATTGCTCAGAACCGGTTTCGCGCTCCCATCATGAACCTAAAAAAAACACTCGACAGCGGATTGATTGGCCGGGTTCTCCATGCCCAGGTGGACTCCCTTTGGTGGCGCGGCCGGAGCTATTATGACCTGTGGTGGCGGGGGCTGTGGGAAAAAGAGGGGGGTGGCTGTACCCTAAATCATGCGGTGCATCATATCGACATGTTAGCCTGGATGATGGGAATGCCCAATAAGGTTAGTGCCGTGCTCTCTAACGCAGCGCATGACAATTCCGAGGTCGAGGATGTGTCGGTCGCGGTAATGCAGTACGACCAAGGAACGCTGGCCCAAGTCACCAGCTCTGTCATCCATCACGGAGAGGAGCAGCAGCTTATCTTCCAAGGAGAGAAGGCGCGGATCTCCGCACCATGGAAAGTTGTCGCTTCCCGGTCGCAAGAGAACGGGTTCCCCGTTCCCGATCCGGAACTAGAGCAGAAAATCGAAGGTTTTTACCGGGGACTTCCTGAGCTGAAATATAAGGCCCACACGGGACAGATTGATGATGTGCTTACGGCCATTGAAACCAACCGGGCGCCTCTGATCACCGGTGAACAAGGACGCATGGCCCTTGAACTTATTACCGCCATTTATAAAGCCGGGTCGGAACAACGCACCATCGCCCTACCCCTTCAGCAAGATGATCCCTTTTATACGGTGGAAGGTCTCCGGCAAAACGTCCCCTACTTCCACCAAAAGACCACTTCACTCCTTGATCTCAATGGTGAGATCACTTTAGGAAGCGACTATCGACAGGATGAGCTGGAGAAAAAAGGAGGGAGTAAAGGATGATCAACCGCAAGGATGGAATGGGCTACGCACCGCAAGGAAAACCCCAACCGGTCGTCAAACCCGGCGAGTTCGTTTTTGCGGCCATTGCGCTTAACCACGGTCATATCTACGGGATGTGTAACGGTCTAATCGAGGCGGGCGGCACGCTGAAAAGCGTGTATGATCCGAATCCCCAGCGGGTAGCTGCCTTTTGTAAAAGGTATCCCGAGGTGAAGCTGGCCGCCAGTGAAATGGAGATTCTGGAGGATCCGGAGGTAATGCTGGTGGCAGGCGCCGCAATTCCCTCCGACCGTTGCGCCCTTGGCTTGCGTGTGCTTGAGGCCGGTAAGGATTATTTTACGGACAAAGCCCCCCTCACTACGCTGGAACAGTTGGCTGCCGCCAAAGCAAAAGTAGCCCAGACCGGAAAAAAGTACATGGTCTATTACTCGGAACGTCTCCATGTGGAAACCGCCGTCTTCGCCGGCCAACTCATTGCCGAAGGGGCGATCGGCCAGGTAATTCAGGTTCTTGGGCTTGGTCCCCACCGTTTGAATGCCACGAGCCGTCCCGACTGGTTTTTCATCAAGGAAAAGTATGGCGGGATCCTCTGCGATATCGGCAGCCACCAGATTGAACAGATCCTATTTTACACCGGAGCCAAAGACGCCACGATCGCCTACAGTCAGATCGGCAACTTCAACCATCCAATCCATCCGGAATTGGACGATTTTGGCGACGCCCTCCTGGTGACGGATAACGGCGCAACCGGTTATTTCCGAGTGGACTGGTTTACGCCGGACGGTTTACAGACCTGGGGAGACGGACGCTGCTTTATCCTTGGGACCGAAGGCTATATTGAACAGCGCAAATATATGAATATCGGCGCCAACGACGGCCCGGACCATCTGTACTTAGCCAATGGCAAAGGGGAAACCCATTTCAACCTTGCCGGTAAAATAGGCTACCCCTTCTTTGGTCAACTGATACTCGATTGCCTAAACCGGACCGAAACGGCGATGACCCAGGAACATGCGTTCAAAGCCGCCGAACTAGCAGTCAAAGCCCAATCACAGGCGGTTGTCATTCAAGAAAAAACAAAATAAAAAGGTTCTCGCCTTTTTTCATATTCCGCCAATTCCTTTATGAACTTTAAGACCAACGCAACATCACCAGACTGATCAAATCCTAATTTATAATCGCTTAAATTAGTATCAATCAGCATATCTCATCCAGATAATTATTCATCCCAATTGGGGTTATATTTAATTTATAATACATAAAAAAGGAAGGGACTTATTTCTTCACTCGTTGTACTCGCTAAAACTGACGTGGGCGACCACTTGATTTTAGCTGACTTCATTAGTATGATGAAAGAAACAAGAGTAAATAACTTCGCCAATCAGCGATTTTAGCAGGTGAGCAAGATGATATCATTATCCCGAAATCAACACGGATTATGGAGTCTTCCCGGTCTTTGCCAACTTGACTCTGCTTCCGGCCAAGTGGTTCTCGATCGGACTGCCTTCCCCAAGACGGCCATGGAGCTTTATTTTGGGCGTGGTACTGGTCAGCAGCAACTAACGAGGGGCATCGAAAAAACTTCCTCCGGCGTTCTCGTTGTCGTTGGAGCGTCAAGCTCAAAGGCCCAATCCATTCAAGCAAGTTTACAAAGCATCTTCCAAGCGGTAAAGAAAGTCCAGATCTTTGAGGTGCAAGGCCACGCCGACCATCAGACGATCCGTAGCGGAATTGAAGCTTTACATAGAGCCCAAACCGATCAGCTGATCGTCATCGGCGGCGGCACCACCCTTGATGTCGGGAAAGCCATCGCCGGTTTGGCCCATCAAGAAGGAGGGGAAGAGATCACCCCATTCCAAACAGGAGAAAGAAAGCTTGACCCGGCCAAGGTTGTACCTTGGATTGCCGTACCGACCACCTCCGGCACCGGTTCGGAAAGCACAAATAATGCCGTGGTGGAACTGGGGGAAGAAAAGCGCAGTATTCGAAATATCCCACCCCCGTTCATGATCATCGCGGATCCATGCTTTACCGATTCTTTACCGTTTTCCCCCACCATCATTGCACTAGTGGACGCAGTAGCCCAATCCCTCGAGGTGATCACTCATGCCGGGGCTACTCCGGCGGTCCAAGCTCTTTCCCTCGCTGCTTTCCTCACTCTGGTCCAAGGGATGCAAGCGCTAATCCATGAAGAAAAAGTGGCCGCCTCCGAACTTACAATCAGCCCGGAAATCCGTAACGCTTTAAGCTGGGGTAGTCTTTTGATGGGGATTGCCTTTGCCCACGCTGGGCTTGGCCTCCCCCATGCCCTAGTCCATTTCTGTATGAAATTCGGTTTGTCCCACGGCCATATGGTAGGGCTCTTGCTCGTCCCCGGACTGGCGGTTCAAGCCTTATCCGACGGAGAGACCGCGCTCCGCCTGGCTAGAGCGGAGCAGGCCTTTATTAACTCAGCTAAGGAAAAGACGCTCCCGATCAACTTTGACCAGGAGACTACCACTCCTGGTGATTTGGATTCCGGCCAGCTTCTGAGTTGGCTAGCGGAGTCCATCACTAAATTATTCGCCCGGATTGGTTTGGCCGCTTCCCTGCAAAAAGCCGGTCTCAGCACCGCCGACCTTGACTGGATTACTAACCAAGAGCATGCCTTAGGCGCCTCCTTTGGTATTCCCAAACGCCGGGCGACTAAAGAAGAACTCCGGGCCGTCCTCCAAAAGGCTTGGGCGAAGCAGGGTCTTTAAGCCGATAAAAGTCTGGGCAAGCCGGTTTTACTTTATTCGGGCAGGACCAAAGTGATCGCTTGGTCCATGACCCATTTACACTCCGGATGATCAGTCTTCGGCACCAAACGGTAGGTCACCCCCGGAGTCAACTTTTTATACTCTTCATCGGTTAAAGCCAACCAGAAACCCCAAGTAACCCGGTTATTGATCGGATAAAGATTTCCTTCATAGAGCTTGGCTTCAACCGCTGCTTCACCAGCAGCCACCAATTGAAAGTCAAGGCCGGCCGCCAGTAAAAAATCGTTCACCTGTTGTACAGAAAGAGGTCTGTCCGGTAGTTCCGCCTCAATAAGCAGACTCGGGTAATACCTTGGGGTGAGCGTCTCAATTCCACTCTCTCCCGGCCAATAGGCGGCTTTAATTTTCACCTCTTTGATCTTCAATTCTTTGGCCTTCCGCGCCAAGTCGAGCAACTCCTCTTGATGCTGTTTGTACTGTTCCAGCAAATAAGGGACAAATTGAACAAAGTCAGGATATTGATCCCTGTTCGCCTGATAGTACTTCAACTGTTCCACCGTAAATTCGGTTAAATAAAAACCGGTCAGGGTTTCTATTTCCAGTCCCCATGCGTATTCCATTTCCCCGTATAGATCTTTAATCCCCAATAAAACGGCTGCTCTTAACACTTGCTCGTTGAAAAAGATCTCCACCCGCGGATAGGCCATTTGGGCCATCCGCTCCTCGACTGGAGTAAATAACTTATCTAATGCTCTTACCTGGCTACCGTATTTTTCCAATACCGGGTTGACAAAAGAATGGCCCCATTCATGTAAACTCAACTGTTCCAGGTTATAAATGTCGCCGAATTCAGGGGTGTCTTCACTACGGCCAAATTCCCTAATAACTTGATATACAACCCACCGGCCGTCTTTAGTCTCAATCGTCGCCCCGTAACCACCCTCAGGGAATAAGGCCGGCGCTAACACAAGATGATATTCATCACCCTTTGCGCCAAAAAATTCTTGGAGCCAAGAAAGAATTTTATGACCGTCAAACCCTTTCGTGCTTGCGATCAATAATTCTTCCAGGTAAGGCCGCTTCTCCTGATAAAATTGGTGAAAATTTGCTTCGGCCGCCAAGTTAACTAGTTCCTTGCGGAAGTTCTCCAGCGCTCTTTTCCCCAATAATATGGATCCACCTGCTCTGTTCCGGAGATATTGGCTGTAACCGTTAACTGCCGCCAGCTCCGGTAACGGCCCCAGGCTCAGGATGAAATTAGGCGGAGCGTCATAGGTAAAGCCCCGTTTGGTCAGTTGCTCGGCTAAAGCAATCGCCTTGTGCTCTTTATATTGGTCAAAAAAGGCTTTTAATTCCCGGAAGTATTGGTTCCCCGCGCCATAAGGTCCTCGCTGCTCCATCCAGGAAGTCTGACTTAAAACCCCGGCCAACAGTTCGAGCTCCGGTCTGATCTCCACATAAACCTGGCCGGTGGTATCTTTTAGGACAATGGGTTCATAATCTTCCGCCGCGGAGAGGACCGATGTAATAAATAGAGCCACAAAAATCAGGGAGAAAATGATAACCGTTTTTCTCTTCATCATATAAACCCCTTTCTGATTTAAATTTATAGATCTGGGCAAACCCCCTCGCGAAAAGGACTGTCCGGACAATCTGTTTGGTAAGGGGATGGGGTTTTTCTGACCTCTAGGATCCCAGAAGCCAACCGCCCAGCTTTAAACCTAACCCTATTTTTTCCTCACTAGTTTAGTTACTCCTGCCTATGTAGGATCTGGCAATGTTTAATTTTCATTGGTAGAGAGTAGTAATTTTTTGTCTCTAATGTTATTATTAGTATTATTGCAATAACCTCAAGCACTTTGTTTTCTCTAAGTTCATTACCTCTTTTTACTTCAAAATTGTTCTTTCAAAGCGATCAAGCAGCGAGGTTGCTTTCATCTTTACGGGAGGAGTGAATCGCGGTGCGAAATAATTGGTTCAGTCGCTATTCCTTTTTCAAGAACCCGATCCCCTTACGAATATTCTTCTTCATCCTTTGCTTTACCCTCTTTGCTATCGCACTCCCGCCAGCGCCCCCCAGCATCAAAGCGGAAGTGAACGGATTATCGGTGGAAGAAGCCCGTCAATTATTGGTTCGCACAGACAATAACTACGAGCCTCCCCAATATGAGGCGCTGATGTTGATGCGCAATCACCGGCCGGAGCAGGAAACGCAAGCGAATAAAGTGCGGATCTTGCGGAAAGACGACAAAATGCTAGTGATTTTTCTGGAGCCGCCCAGCCAGCGGGGGCAGGTCTTCATCCGGGACGGGGATGATATGTGGATGTACCTTCCACGGTCGAAAAAAGTAATGCGCATCGGCGCCAAAGACGCTTCCATGGGCGGGGAGGCCTCCAATGCCGATATCATGCGGACGGCGCTAGCTGAGGACTATGATCCGGTCTATCTGGGTGAAGAAGTCGTTGATGGTGTCACCTGTTATAAGCTAGAGCTGACCGCCAAGCGGCGGACCGTCGCTTACGACAAGGTTATTTACTGGATTGGCAAGGAAAAAGAGAATCCGGTCCGCCGGGAATATTACGCGCTTTCCGGGAAGAAGTTGCGAACCATGTATTTTAAAGATCTCCGCCTCCTGGGCGGGTTGGAAAGGCCGGCGCGGGTTATTATTGAAAACGCCGAACAAAAAGAATACTGGACGGAGATGATCCTTGAAGCAGTCAACCTTAACGTAAACTGGGAAGATTACATCTTTACCCCCGCCTATGTCCGCCAAGGGATCTTCCAATAGAAAGAAGGAGGTTTTCGATGGACATCGTCGATCTGCAAAGGGTCACCAAAGATTATGAATTAGGACAGACTAAGGTCCACGCCTTACGTGGAATCGATCTACAAATAAAGGAAGGTGAATTCATCTCCATCGCCGGAGCTTCCGGCAGCGGTAAATCAACCCTTTTGAACTTGATCGGTGGTTTGGACTCCCCAACCAGCGGGGTGATCAAAATCAACGGAACATCCATTAACAACCTGAGTGAGGGCGAGCTCAACCGCTTGCGTTTACAGACCATCGGTTTTATCTTTCAATCTTTTAATCTGATCCCGGTCTTGAATGTTTATGAAAATATCGAACTGCCTCTCCTGATCATGAAAGCAGTCTCCCCGCAAGAACGGAAGGAACGGATCAATCATTTCATCGCGGCGGTCGGCCTCTCCGGGCAGGTTAAGCAAAAACCCTATGAGTTATCGGGCGGACAACGCCAAAGGGTGGCGGTCGCCAGAGCCCTAGTCACCAAACCCCGGATCGTCTTGGCGGATGAGCCTACAGCCAACCTGGATTCCAAGACCGGACTAGAGATCATCGATTTGATGCATCACATCAACCGGTTGGAAGGAACCACTTTCATCTTCTCCACCCACGACGCCAAGATTATGCAGCGGGCGGACCGGGTGATCCTCCTGGAAGACGGAACAATCAAACCGGATAATTCAGAGAGAAATGAGGAACGAAGATGAGATGGTCAGCCTTAGCCTGGAAAAATCTCTCCGGTGGTTGGCGGCGGGCTTTAAGTGTGGGCAGTTTTACTTTCTTGGCCGGTTTTTTCATGGTCTGTTTCATCTGTTTTATTGACTCGGTCAAAACCAACATGGAAACGGCTGTGATCAATGCTTTATCCGGTGAAATTCGGCTGGCGCCGATGGGCGCGGAAGAGGAAGACATTTTTTCGCTGAGCGGCAGTTGGGAAGATACCAAGTATTTAACAAAAGAGCAGATTAACAGTGCAGAGCGGATCCTAAAGGAAAAGATTAATTCGGTAGAAACGGTTAAAAGAGTTCGCCATAATGTCCTTTTGATCTCCGATACCAGTGAAACCGGCGGAATGATCTTAGGAATAGAACCGCACGCGACCGCTTACCGGAAGGTCCTGTCTTTAAGCGCCGGCCGGTACATCGAAAATGATTATGAAGTGATTCTCACGGAAACCCAAGCGGAAGCCCTCGAGGTCGGAGTCGGAGACGTCCTCGGAGTTTTGGCGCAAACAAAAGCGGGCTACAATGTGGATAACGCTTTAACGGTGGTCGGAATTGGCAGTGTTGATCTGCTTAATCTGTTTGGCTACAACGTGGCCTATACGGACCTGCGCAGCGCCGGTGAATTAATGGGCTTGGCCGAAGGTGAAGCCACCGACGTCATTCTTTACACCGGTGACCCTCAACAGATCACGGAAGTTAAAACCCTCTTGGCTACCGCCTTAACCGGTCAGCAAGTGGCCGTCACCACCTGGCGCCAAACCGGCGGCTTTATCATGGGCGGCCTCCACTTTTTATCTATTCTTTATTACAGTTTTACTGTAATCCTCCTTTTTATCATCGGTGTTTTGCTGATCAATATTATCTCCATGATCCTGCTGGAGAGGCGAGAAGAGATCGGAACCCTCCGCGCAATCGGATTCGGTCGGTGGCGGATTGCCTGGCTTTTTCTCCTGGAAATCGCCCTGCTGACCGCTTTCTTTTGCCTGCTGGGAGTGGGGGCCGGTTCCGGTCTGGTGTTATTTTTAGGGAGGAAAACCCTGGAAGTTCCGCCCCCCATCAATTATTTGACCGGTAAATCTTTCCGTCTAATCTATAACCCGGTCCGGGTACTGCCGGTCATTGGAATCATTTGTGGCGTGACGCTGGCGGTTGCCTTTTTCCCGGTCTGCCGCGCCGCCAAAGTCAAACCCGTAGAATTACTCCAGGAAAAGAACTAAGCATTCTTTTCTTCAAGAATATTTTGGAGCGCCTCCTCATCCCGATCGGGAAAGGGAGGCGAAAGGAGAACACAGAATGGGGATTATTCTGAAGATCGCATTCCGTAATATCCGGCAAAACCGGAAACGTTCCTGCTTAATCGGTTTAACCATCTTCATCTCTTCCTTTTTATTATTACTAAGCAATGCGACCATGAACGGCATCGAAAAACAGGTTTTACGGGGTTATATTACCCTGCAAGCGGGCGATGTGGCCGTCATCTGGGATAGTTTAAAAGAAGTCAGCCCGCTGGATCCGGGAAAATTCCTCTATGACTTCAGTTTTTCAGTGGATGATGAGGAGCAGGAAGCGGAAAACCAGCGAGCGATGGCTAAACTAAGGGATTATTTAGCCGCCAAAGGGAAGGAGATCAAAGCGGCTTTCCCCACCGTCCGCCGGTACGGGCAATTGGTTTCCCGAGAAAAAATTGATGTTGCCTTCAAAGCTTACGGGCTGACGCGGGAAAGCCGGGATTTTCTCTTACAAAGCGGCGCGATCCAACCAGTCGCCGGCCAACTACCGGTCGAAGGATACCAAGTTTGTATAAGTAAGACCAAGGCCGACGAACATCAGCTCCAAGTTGGCGATTGGGTCACCATCGAAGCGACCACCCCTTATGGGGGGAAAAATGCCATGGACTTTCAGATCGGCGGAATCTACGCCAACGCCGCCGGATATGAAAACTGGTATGGATTTATGCCGGAGACCGCCTTTCGGCTCCTCTTTGCTTATGATCCGGATTATTTTGATCTTGTCCGCATTTATTTAACCGATCGGCAAAAAGCCCCACACTTCGCCCAGGATTTGGACGCCTATCTAACTACCGAAACTTCGGTGCTCCGTGCGGAATCGTACGCGGAAGCCTCCCCCTTTTTCACCAACAACTCCCGCCTCTTCAAGGCCATGTTCAATGTCTTTATCCTTTTTTTACTGGGGATCATCGCCATCGGTCTCCGGGCCACCTTCCGCATGAACCTTTTTGAGCGGATGAAAGAGTTCGGCGCCCTCCGCGCCATTGGCTACAGCCGGTCCCATTGTTTTGGGATAATCTTTTGCGAAATCTTCCTCCTCGCCCTGATCACTTTGGGCGTCGCCCTTCTTTGCGCCGGCCCGGTTGTTTATTCCTTGGGGCAAAGTGGGATCTATGTGGGCTCCGGGATCGCTTGCTGGGCGGTCGGTGGTGAACGTTTTTATCCTTTTATGCGGTTAACCGATCTACTCTTCACCACCATTATAATCTTCCTCTTTTCGCTTTCGGCTTCCCTCCAGCCGGCATTATCCCTTTGCTACCAGAAGATCACTGATCTCCTGGCCAAAAGACAGCGGCGGCTTTTTCTCCCGGCTGCCCTCTGGCGTAATTTTCGCACTCATGTAGGACTAAGGCCTGACCTAAACGGAAGGGAAGGAAATCTACGGAAAGGAAAGGGATGCAATGCGTAAGATCTTAATCCTCTTTTTTTCCTTATTAATCATGTTCAGCGGCGCCGCCCCGGCTTTAGCGATAAATCTGGACCTTTACGGGTCGGTAGCGGCCTATCATGAATATAGGCGTTTACACGAAGGAACAAAAGTATTTGATGACTACTTATTAATCAACACCAAGGCACGCACCACCGGAAACACGGCAACCTTTGCCTATTTGGATCTGGACTGGCGGTTTGCGGCTGTTTTTTCTTCGCAAACCAGTACCAAAGAAACGTCAGCCCCGGCAGTGAATGAAGCCTACCTGAACATCCCCCTCCGCGCTCATTTTGTGCTTACCGCCGGCAAGAAACGCTTCCCGCCGGGAGTAGGATTTGCCTATAACCCGGTGGACTTCATCGATGCGCCCGCAAGTCCCTTCCGGCCCGAATTAAAACAGGGAGTGTACAGTTGGGGGCTGAGCATCTTTCAGCCCGGCTATGCCCTGGATACCCTGCTGGTCCTCGCCGATCATCCGGAAAACTACAGTTACGCCTGGAAATTATCTACTTTTTCGTTCCTGGCCCAGACCGATCTCAACTTTCTTGGCCTTTATAACAAAGCGGACGGAATAAGCCTCGGCCTCTCCGTAGAGAGTACCCCTTTTTCCACCCCGTTCTGGCAGGATCTGGCCTTCTATAGCGAAGTGGGACTGGCCCAGTCCTCCCTTTTCCGGCCTAAACTCGACGGAGGCAACTTCTATTCCCAATGGCTAACCGGTATCCGTTACATCCACCCGGCCACCGAAACCTCCGCCATCGTCGAATACTACTTCTTATCCGACGGGCTTAACCCCCAGGAACGGAAAGAAATACTCCAAAGCCAGCGGGCGCTAAACCTCCCCGGCCGCTCGGCCCGGCACAATCTCCTCCTCCATCTCCAACGGACCGCCGTGACCAGAAATAAACACCCCTTTACCGACAGCCTATCTTTCAGTATCCTCACCTTGTGTAATTTGGAGGATCAAAGCAAACTGCTCACCGCCGCCGTCACCAGTGGGATAATTAATAATACCCCCATTTCCCTGGAAGGCACCTGGTATCTGGGGGATGAAGCTACGGAATACGGCTCCCTGCCCATCAAACAAACCTACCGCCTGGCAGTGAGTCTCGATTTTTAGCTGGGTAGGATTTTCATTAAGCAATCAATAACCGTATTCCAAATGACAGCCCACTACCCCAAACTCCACGGTATGAGGAGGACCTTCCCAACTAAAAATTCTTTATCAAATCATGACAGACAGTTGTCAACTTATGAACTATATAATGCAATTAACCAAAGAAAAAGGAGGATTAACCATGACCGGACAGAAATTTTGTCAAAGCTGCGCGATGCCCCTAACGGAAGAATCCCAGTTCGGCACGAACGCCGACGGCAGTAAAAATGAGGATTACTGCATCTATTGCTATAAGGACGGCGCCTTCACTGCCGAGTCAACCATGGAGGAGATGATCGAATTCTGCATCCCCCACGTACTGGAGGCAGGGGTCTATCCCGATGCCGACGCAGCCCGGGCAGCAATGGGCGAATACTTCCCCAAACTAAAACGCTGGCAGAAAAGTTAATTCCGTATTGCTCTTTTTTGTTCTGTTTTACTCCCCAGAGTAGCCTGCCATGGGTACATTTTCCCCCGCCGCGGGGGATTTTTTATAGCTAAATATGACATAATTTTGTCTTTTTTTTATGGTATAGTATTGGTATCAGCTTGGTTTTTACCCATAAAACATCCACAGGAAAGGTCTGGTCCGACCATGCAGATCGATCGGATGCTCCGGATCGTCTTTATTTTGCTAAATAAAAAAAAGGTGACCGCCAGTGAATTAGCTACCGAGTTTGAAGTATCGCCCCGTACCATCTACCGTGACCTTGATGCCTTAAGCCAAGCCGGCATCCCCGTCTATACTTGTCAAGGCCGGAACGGCGGCATCAAACTGCTCGACAACTATGTCTTGAACAAGTCGCTCCTTTCCCAAGCGGAGCAAAATCAGATCCTAGCAGCGCTCTCCGGATTAAACGCTGTCCATTATCCTGAAGCGGAGAAAGCGCTTACGAAATTAAGCGCCCTTTTTGGCAAAGAAACAATGGACTGGATTGTAGTGGATTTTTCCGATTGGGGTCCGTCCAAGCAAGAGACCTTGGCCCAGATTAAAGAGGCGATCATCAACCGGCGACTGATCTCTTTTACCTATTATAATTCCTACGGCGAAAAAACCATCCGCACCGTTGAACCCTTACAATTATGGTTCAAAAGCAGGGCTTGGTACCTCCGGGCCTTTTGCCGGAATAAACAGAGCCAGCGTCTTTTCAAGCTCAACCGGATCAAAAACATCCGTCTGCTTCCGGAAGAGTTTACGCGCCAACCGAAAAAGGAAGACCCGCCCCTGCCGGATTTCGAAGCTCAAAATCCCGGGGTCGAGATTACCATGAAAATCCATTCTAGTCAAGCCTACCGGGTTTATGACGAGTTTGATGAAGCCCAGATCACTTCGCACGCGGATGGCAGTTTCACGGTCCGTTTCTCTTACCCCGAAGATGAGTGGGTATATGGCTTTATCCTCTCCTTCGGTATGTACGCCGAAGTGATCAAACCGCTCCAGATCAGGGAAATCATTAAAGAACGCCTCCAAAAAACTTTGGCCTTCTACGAATAAAGGGCGCCCGCGCCCGCGCCCCCCGGCAGAGATTTAATCTATTGTCCGCACTGCATAGTCACCGTAGATCATAAATGGCCGGCCCAATGGCTGGTACCCATTTTCCTTTAGCGCCATAAGTCTTTCTTTGGCGGCCGGAAACGCTTTTGTCAGGATCGATTTTACATTAAATAAAGTGTAAAACGAGGCGTTGACGACTTTTAAGATAGCATCAATATATTCCTGCTTTTCATATTCACTCTTTAAATCGATCCTTAAAACACCATAGTGATTAAACTCATCTTCCGCGATCCGGTGGAACATTTCTACGGTTCCGATGATTTCATTGGTCCTATTTGCCATTACCGTCCAGCGGACAAAATAACGGTTCCGGTAGGAAAAATCCCAGAATTCGATTGCCTGTTTCATTCTCTCAATCAGCGTATAATGAAAATCATCGCCATGGCAATTATCGGAGTTAAAAAAGGGGACTGCCTTTGGGTCCGCGTAGCATTCTAATAATTCTGCCGCGTCCTCCAAAGTTGTCTGTCTTAAGGTAAGCAGATCGTTTTTATAAACCGGACATTCCTCATACACATCAATCATCATTATTCCCCCTGTCTGCAAATTTTCTATCTTTTACAAATGCCGAAACAGTACCAACCAAAGGCTAGCTTAAGGCCTGTGATATGAATGAAGTGATATTCGCTATACTGTGCATTAATATACTCGGGATTAAACTCCCATTTGCCTTTTTTTCATTCAGCCAGAATTGTAAATAGCCCGCTAGGCCAGTAGTTATAAAAAAGGTTATGCCAAAAAGATACTTTTGGTAAATAATCATAAAAGGTAACCCATGAGGTAAGCCAAAAATGATTGCTTGAGTGATATTACCTGCTAAATAGCCAAACTTGTTGGCGATTCTCTTACCGATCAGGCCGCGGAAAAACAGCTCTTCAGAAAGGGAGGTTTGAATTACAGCTTTTAACAATATTATAACTATGATGTTAATACTTAAGCCCTGTCCACTTATGGTTTTATCATAGAAGATATCAGCAGTGATCTCTCCAAAATATTGGAGCAAAATAAGTGGTCCGACCATTACCAAAAAGGATGCTGCCAATAATACAATGCTACTTATAATCCATTCCCTATTTTTAGGTAAATATAGTCCGATCCAATTAAAGAAACCATTCTTTTTTTTACAAAAAAGAAGATAGGAAAGCAAAGCTAAGATCAGAACAAAGGAAACTTGGATTATAGATGATTTCAGCACATCACGCATGGCTTTTCTCCTCCTATCGTGGGACACCGCCAATTAGGTAAAAAAGTATTTGAAGACCTCATTCCCACCTTTTCAAGGGTTGTTGGAAGCAGCGAGATATATGTGTAGGCGTGGCGCCTATTGAGCATAATTTTTAGACTACTTTGTACATAAACAGAACAATGCTCACCATCAGAAAAACCATTTTTCCGTTAAAAATCAGGTGCTGGTGTATGACGGTTTGTCAATAAAGTAAAGCCTGCTAATCCCTTTTCTTTTATATAGCCTTCAACCGCATTGAGAAGCGCGGTTCCGTAACCCTGCCGCTGTAATCCGGGTGATACGAAGCCTTCGTCTAATTTTCATCTGGATTTTTGATAAGCGATTGACATAGCCAGTCTGTTATCGGAAACAGAAGATCACCTAAACTTTTTAAAACGCTTTTGTATGTTGGCATCATTTTTTATACCCTCTATTAAATCTGCAACTGTTCTATTAAAATTTTTATTATTTGGATTTGTACTTTGATGAATTGCTTCTATCCTATTTTCTTCATTAATGAAGCCAGGGGCTACTTCAACACCCCGATACTCAGATAATGGTTTCATATAAATATACCCGTCACAATAAATACTTAAATTGAAATCATTATAGCCATGCTGCCAGAAGCTGGAGTTACCTGGCAGGTTCTCAAAAGGAGTGCCATTTACATCAAAGCCTACCGGTTTATATTTTTCATCCATATTGAGCATTAATGAATCAATTATTCCCTCTACAGGATATACGAATTCAGATAAATCATCTCTACTGGGCCAAGGTGAATGCAGAAAGATTGTCAGACACTTTTCGCCAATTTTCTCATAAATAATATTCCCCATTCTATCGTTAAAAAGTCCGACTAATTGTTGATCATTATCATGATAAAAATAAGGTTGCTTATATTTTGTATAGCCATGATTTATCCCGCAATAGATTAAAGCTTTTTCCCCTTTATCAATAAATTCTTCAATTATAACCTCTGCCATAAATTGGTCTCCTGGTCCGTCTTTCATTATTTTTCCCATTATTTCTGGGTTGTTTCTATCTTCCTCGGTCTTTAGATATCGCCAATCTTGTTTTGAATTTAAACCGACGATTCTAAACTTTTTTACGCCTTCTGGGATCTTCTGGTTTAATTCCCAGGCATCTTTGTATATATCGATGTATTCTTGATAACCCCAATAGGGCCAAAAGTTAAACTGTATTGCATATGCTAAGGACTGATCATATTCATCTGCAGTTATAAGCAGATCTATTTTGTCTTGATCTTCGTAACAAGCAAACTCAATTCCAAGATTATATATACCATTTTTGTATAATAAAGGAATTAAATCATGAACAAGTTCAACATCATGTTTAATTCTATGGTACTCGCCTAAAAAGATAATGTCATGATCCATAAACTTATCAATAATATACTCTTCAGGAGTTTTATAATGTTCAATTATATATGCTTCCAATTCAGCCCTCATACTCTGGTCAATAATAGGTAAGGCCAGCTTTTTTTGCGGATAAAATACTAATAATATAATCCCCGCTAATATGGACACACCTAAAACCATAGAGATTAGCTTCTTAATCGTAATCCCCCCCCTTTAATCAACATCAACACTCCCATTTTTGTCCGGGCGGAAGCGCTTACAACCTACCCTAGGTTTTTGTCGCGCCTTTTGGCATAACAGCTCTCCATCAACACAAAGTTGAGAATCAAAACCATTGCCATCACAATATAAAAGGGTATTCCTTCCGGGATATCTAATACGGACGCAAAATAATTAAAGGAAATATGGAAACCAATGCTTGTCCAGATTGCTCCGGTAATTTTATACAAATATCCTAAATATAATCCCAGTAAAAAAGCAAAGAAAAATAAGATAAACGTATTATATGAGGGGTTAAAACATTAAAAAAAAACGGGTAGGCAATGAACAAATTCTTTTTGTTGATCAGATCAACGATCCCATATAATAATCCCACTAGGAAAGTGGTTATCCCAACCCATACACCTTTGGATAATATGTGACCCAAGCCCTAGGTTAAGGCAACTAAAATACCGCCCCAAGGAATCATATATTTACTCACTAATAATCACCTTTTTATCAGAATAATCAACAGTAAAGACAACTTTTGAAATAGTATCTGAGCCAAGGCAAAGCATTATTGGACCCGGATATCCTTCGCTAATTCCCGCAAAACTGACTTTTTTTGCATTTTTAATACGGAATTGAAAAGAACCCAGCCTTACGTCTTTAATCTCATAACCCCATGTATTTGCCGGTAAATTAAACTTGGTTATTACTTTTTCATCAACACACGTTCTGCTACAGCCTGTATCGAGCTGTATAAGCACCTTCTCCCCATTAACGACTCCCGCTCCGCTCCCACTCTCACTAAAAAGACATTGAGTTTCATCCAAAGACGGCTTTCTCCGGCAAACCGGATGGTAAATTCATCTAAATAGTAACAATTATTATGATTAATGTCAATTTACGGTTACCGGCGCACCGGTTCTGCAATACCCCTGTAGTTTTTTTCGTTTCCGGTAGATAATTTCCGGATCGGGAACAAGTATAAGCTTTCGGTGGTTTATTATCCTCTGGACAAATCAACAAGTAAAATTTTCCCGGAGAGGATTATTTTACATCCAACGGTGGAATGACGGGAGGAATAAAGAAATAAGTTAATTGCATTTGCATTGGCGGCATTAGCGGCGATGGTTATTTTACTAAAGCCTTGTTGGAAGAGGAAAGATTCTAGATCATTTAGAAATGGCACAAAATCCTTTTCGGCATGTTTTTTCATTACTAATGCCCGAATGAAGGCAGTTTCATTTATATATCATTCACATTTATCCTTCTAATTTTCAACATGGTTATCCTCCAATACCTATTCTCTACCATACGGTTCCGGCATCGATTAATTTTTCATCATCATAATTCAAGTAAACTTACCTGTTAAAATATCTAGATCCAATTATTCCTTGGGAAATATTCTCTAAGCAATTTATGGTTCCAAACTTGTGCTTCAATGTATGGAAAAAAGTCGGCCGGGAGTTTTCCCCACCAGCCTTCTGTAAACTCTCCCTTTTCTTTAATGAGCGAGAGGATTTCTGATAACAAAAAGACCTTTCCGTGGTACTCCGGTTGGTAATACTCGGGGTTTTTGTCCCGCCCCAGTTGGTACGAGAACATACTGTCGATAAAGGTGAAACTTACATCTTCTTCCCTAAAGTACGAAATGGGTATTTGGATTTTATCCAACCGTTCTCCTGCTGTATTGTTCTCCAATGATGCGCATGATTCAACAATCATATAAAGCGGATATTCTTCCTGCGGGCGTCCTCCTTTTGCCATGAATTCCTTCCGTACCCATGCTTCTGTCTCCTTTCTCGCCCGCAAATACCAGACCGGATCCCTGAAGCGGCCCCATATCGGATTATCAACATATAATTCTTTCATAATCCGGATTGCTTCCGCTTCCGGCAATGCGGACAAACTCCGGAAAGGAGGAGTCCCAGCCTTATAATAATTGGTCAAATACTTGATCATGAAAACACCCTTTTACTTATTATGGTCCGGTAAAAAGTGAAGGAAACGGTTTTCAGGTCAAATTCCGTCTTCCATATCATTCATTCCAAGCATAATTGATAATACCCTCCGGTTCTTTGCCCGCAGGACAAACCCGCAGGCATTTCTCGCATTTCCAGATATAACCCCGGACAACCTTTAGCTCGCGTCTGATTTTATCTTGAGTTTCCTTACATAGCAAGCCATTAAAATAATCTTTTCCTATTGCCTTTCCCGGACATGATTCTATGCATTTATTGCAGTGAAGACAGACTTGTCTTTATGCCTAACCAGTATCCATTTATCTTTATATCTTGACACTATAACAACAAAAGTTATTTTTTCATCCGCTATCGACCCGACATCGTAAAAGATTACTTTCATTTTTTCCCCTCATTTGCTTTTCCGGCGCCACAATGGCCGCGAAACAAGAATGCCAAGGACGGCGCGACCCCAAACAGCTTATTACTTCACGAAATAGTTCGCAACAATTCTATCGCTTTTTTATAGAGTGAATCAAATTCACAACCACAACTACCACACTCTTTATCTGCTTGCTCAATTATAGAGAGTAATTCTTCATTTCCTTTTTTGTTGTCAAGCCACGCTTTCGATGGCTCATCAATTAAACTCCAACCCGACTCCGCAAATTTTGTGATGATTTTTGTTAGTTCTACATTTTTATTTGACATACCTATACCTCCCTCTATGATCTTTATTTTTCTCTTAAAATCTCCATAAATATAGAAATTATCCTTCGCAATCATGCGAAAATATGAACAGTAAATATTGTTTTTGCCCTGCTTTTCGGCAGGGCCTTTGATTGCTAAAACTGATATTGAACTTCCTCCCGGATATATGGAGCGCCTTCACCCCGGTAATTCCCAACAATACCCTAGTAATCGGTTTTAGCGGTCAACCAGAGGCTTTCAAGACTTGGGGGAATCTCCACTTCGACCCGGAGTTTCGCCTTGGAACCAGGGAGAAACTCAACCGACCGGATCGCCAGTGGTTCACTGGAAGCCGAAGAACCATAAGCCCAGAGCTCCAACTGATCCTTTTCCAAACCCGGGACTTCCTTGTGCAGGTTCAGAGTAAAGCCATCGGCGGTGACGTCAGAGATAAACGCTTTGTTGGGTATGAGGATCGGCCCGTTGGATGCCCATACTTGCACAAGGCAGCGGCAATTTCGCGATTGGATTTACCGGCAAGAAGCTAATGCACCACCTCCTGTTCGCGAAGGGTAAGGGGAGACAGTGCTTCTATTTTGGACAAAAGAGCCGTTTGCTGATTTTCACCCAGTGTGTCATAGACCCCAAGATAAGCGTGGCTCTTAAGCAGCAGCGTAAGGTGGTGGTTAAGCAAGGGTAAGATCACCAAGCAAAGCCGTGTTAGGTGACGTGAGAAAGCTCACAAAGCTAATACCCACATCTACTTACTTGCTACAATGATCAGACCTGCTCTTTGATTACTACCGATCGAATATGGACAGATTTCTTTATCAAAGCGATCACACAATTCGATGAACTCATGATAAAGCTTTGGTTTCTCAAGGAGTTGACCAAGGAATTCCTTCCCACAATGATTGGTAAGGGAGCCTATTGAGGTTAATCTTTCAATTTTCATACCGCTTTTTTCAAATATCAACTTGATCTCCTGAGGCAAAAAAGCCTTTATCGGGCCAAGATAATCATTGGTACATCCTTTAACCAATTGTTTATTCTCTCCGTATTGCTGAGTATGCCAAAAACCTGTATCAAACATTTCATAAATTGCCGGAATAAATCGTTCATCACTAAAGCGAATTCCCGATTTAAGGATTGAGACTATCATATTCGCTCTATTCGAAACAGTCATAATTACTTTCTTTTTTGCTACGCGAATTGTTTCTTTTATTGCTTTTTCCGCATCAATCCCGCAGAATGATACAGGTCCATCCATATTGAGTACCAGGTCAAAGGAATCATCATTAAACCTTGATAAATCGGCGGAAATCCCTTGTTCAAAAGTGATATTCTTTATCATCTTTTCTTCTGACTTCTTTTTTGCGATCGCAATCATCTCTTCCGAGAGATCAAAATGTACCACCTTAAATCCTCTTTCCGCCAATGGAATAGAAAATACACCGGTTCCTCCGCCGACATCTAAAATTGTATTAATATCGGCTGAAAGCTGTTTGTTTATTTCCTTCCATCTCAACTCGCGATTAATTTTTTCATCAAACATATCAATCTCTTCTTTTTTAGCTTTTGCATTCCACCATATTCTTTCAAACTCATAATCGGTTTTTACCATGCGTTTCAACTCCTTAAATCCTCTTCTAACGTTTGGCGTTGCCGTCGCCGATGAACAATCCAAGACAAATCTTATTTTTCCAGAAACTTTTTTATCGCTTTTTTTACCTTTTCGTTCCCCCGTTCGTATTCGGTTCCCAAATAACTTTCCACACGCTCGTCCCTTTGCTCACGGGCGACCTTTCCCAGCACTTCAATGATATCCATTAATAATAAACTCTTCTGAGAATCTTTTCTTCTATTCAAGTCTATTTTCAAAAGCATATCGACAATTTCACGGTTATATTTGGCCGAGTGTTCACAAATTGCACTCAATCCCTGGATGCATTGCCGGGCAGTAATAAACTTTTCATCATCACAATGTTTTAAGTAATCATTACAAATTGCTCCGAATTTATCTTCCTTATCCCATCTTACATTTTCTGAAATTAGCATTAAGCCAAGACTTCTTTGATAGGAATTATGATCATTAATCATTCCGGCAAAAGTGTCCCAATACTTATACACCATGGGACTGTTTGAAGATAATAACTTTAGGAGCTGAAATTTGGTTCATTTAAACTTACTATTTCCGGTTCCAAATGCTCTTTTTTCCCTACTCCGAAAATAAACATAAAAAGCACCATCTTAATACATTCTTATTAGCAGTCGCAATAACTGCGGCTTTTCGCCACATTGCTGAACGTTGCAGCTTCCCGATGTTCAAAAGCATTAATATTTGAATTGTTTCTGCAGAAGTATTTTTATCTTGAGTAAATTTATCTAAATTGTATCAATCGCCTAGATCAATGTCAATTTATGGTTTCCCAGCGCTTTTACTTTTCAAAACCCGGTAATTATTTGTAACGATAGTGATAGACACAATTTTTCCCCGATTGATAAATAATGACGCTCCAGAAGGATTTGCCGCTGCTTATACGGTGATTTTTACGGATACCGGAGAAAAACTTTCTTTGCTATATTTGGATAGAGATATCGACTCAAAGGAAGCGATTGTGTCCAGTCTAGTTCGCAATTTCGCATCGGGACTCCTCGGGTTAAGCCGCTTTTTTCCTGGCCAGGATTTGCTGAAGTATCTCTTTTCTAATATAGCATCTAGATGTTTCCCAATCTTCAGCATACTCCATGAGATAACAACTGATAAGGCGCAGATAAGAATCCATGGAAGGGAAGATTCCCACAACTTTCGAACGGCGACGGATTTCCTTGTTCAAGCGTTCCAGGATATTGGTTGAACTGATTTTCCCGGGATCAATCTCTGGAAACTCATAATACTGTAAAGAGTCTTCCAGACCATTCATCAAGACCTCGATTGCTTTAGGATAACGGGCTTGATATTCTTCACTAAGAAGCTCTGCATAACATTTGGCGGATTGGTAATCAGGCTGCTCCCAGATTTGCTTGAGTTTTGCCGCGAAGGTTTCTTTTTCTTTAGCCGGGATATAGGCGAGGATGTTCCGCATAAAATGGACTTTGCATCGTTGCCAGCTACAACCAACAAAGGATTTTTGGACGGCAGAAATTAGACCTTGATGGGCATCGGAAACCACGAGCCATACGTTTTTTAGTCCTCGCTTTTTAAGGCGTTCAAACAAAGCGGTATAAGAGGTTTCTGATTCTTCGTACATGGGCTCGATGGCTAACACTTCGCGTTTACCGTCAAGATTAACACCACAGACCACATGGACCGCCATGTTGCAGACGTCGGTGATCATCCCGGATCTTTTCGTATAAAGCATCAACCCAAATTACCGGATTTTAAGGGTTTTGTGAAGCAGCAAGATCATAGACCGCAATTTTGACCTACTTCATCTTCTACAACTCGACGATCATACCGTCATAAGCAAATTTTAAATTTGGATATTCTTTTTCAAGCTCAAGGTAATCTGAATAAGTTTTACCCCAATCTTCTTCTATATGTGTAACTATAATCTTTTTAATCTTCATCTCTCCAGCGATTTTAAGTAGGTCGCCCATGCTGTGCAATTCATTGTGTAGAGGGTGAGCATCAGTAATTATTCTACCGTTTTTCAATACATTGCCTATATAAGTATTGCCGATTATTAGCAGATCCGCGTTTTCAATAATACCGTCGGTTGGAAAAGGAAGACAATCACAGGGTGCATACACCAGCTTTTTCCCATTTGACTCAAACACAAAGACAGATACAGCCTTGCTACTTGGAACAGGGACAAAAGTTATCCTGATGTCGTTTATTTCGATATCTTTGGGATCAGTAACGAAACTGATATCTATATCGTTTGGGACGACAGCATGATTAAGTGCTGAGAGAACACCAAAAATCCGCCCTGTTCATCCCGGGGCGGATTTTTGGCCTAAAATATTTGAATTATGCTAAGACTTGTTCCCGTATTCCCAGGATTTTTCCGGACGAAACCTCTCTCTTAGATCCGGATATTGGTAGTGACCAATATCATTATCCTTAGGAAAGATAAATTTTGCTCCATGCTTGAGGATGACGACTTTAAGTTTCGAGCGATTAGCCTTTACCACCATCTCAAGCTGTTGTGGATCCAGGTTTGAACTGGCCCAGTTATCATAATGATATGGAATCACAACTTCAGCATTTAATGCTTCTGCGATCCGGTAGACCTCATATGGATTTAGTTTGTCTGTGACTCCCGGTGCGTTATGTCCCATATTGGTCAGACAAAGGTCCACCTGATGATTTTCACCAATTCCCCGGTATCCATTATGGTATAATGTATCTCCCAAGTGAATAATTCCACCGGCATCTGTTTTAAATAAAAAGCTAACTGCATATTTCCCATAATCCAACTTGCCATCCTGGACCTCTTCACCGGTTAAACAAGCCATACGGTCATAATTAGGGACGATTGCTAGTTCGACATCTTTAAACTTGATGGTGTCGCCCGGTTTAACCTGCCTGATCCTTTCCTCCGGTACCCCAAAGGCCCGAAACTTGCGACAAGTTACTTCCGGTCCGATAAACAAAGCATCGCTGGTTTGCAGAGCTGCTTTAATGGTATAGATATCACAATGATCTTGGTGGTGATGTGTGCATAAAACAGCATCGATCTGTTCAAAAGCCCAGGGATCCACTACTTGCGGATGTAATCTCAACCATTCAAGAGATGGGGCTCCGCTTGTTCTACAGACTCCGCAATGGTCATAGGTTGTGTAATCTGATGGACCGGCGTAATTATCGATCAGAAAAAAGGACTTGGGTGTTTTCAAAAGTGACCATGGATGGTTGATACGATTCCGATTAGGCCAATTATATGCTCATAAAGATTTCACCATTTTTAGCCTGCTATCCGCGTCCCGACAGCGGTAATCGTCTGTTATAAGAAGTATCCGTTTACTCTTCAGTATTTACTAAGAAAAATATCTTCCGAAGCATGTATTCTGCAAAATCAAATAATATTTTGTGATCCCAGGTAGCATTCTCTAATTGACTGCTATAAATACCAACAGCATTCCTAATGATTTCTTTATATTTTTCCGGTAATTGCTCCAGGCCCCAGTCTCCCCCCTCTTTTTTTGACGCAATGCAGTTTTCCTGCAAGTAATATAATACCCGGCAAAGGTTGAGTATATAGTAAACCGGTTCTTTGCTTATCCCAGCCTGGACTCCCGTAAGATCGTGTAAGAGTGAATCAATATAGTATTCCCTTGGTACCTCGACAAATGCTTCCCCTATTTCTTTTCCGTACAAGCAGATCCCTCGGTGATAAACGATGGTCATGTGGGCTGATAAATCCTGATCAACATCATTACCGCAAATGAAATTGGTGTCTTTTCTATACTGTTCTCTATATAATTCTGAATAATGAACCTCGAAGGGAGTCGGGTATTGAAATTCCTTCGCATACCTCCCAAGAACCACACTCAGTTCAATGCCCTTGCCTGGCAAATCCTGCAACATCAACAACTTATCAATTAGCAACCTTTTAATTCGCAGCTCAAGCGGGTTATTTACTAAAACCAGAAGATCATTATCGCTTTTCTCTGTACAACAACCCATTGCCAATGAGCCATGCAAATATATACCCACTAAATTATCTTTTAGGATTTCCACATATTGCTCTACAACATGATCTAATATTTTTTGGGGATTCATTAACAAACCTCTCGAACAGTAAATATTAATAATCCTACTTCCAAAGGCTTACCCCGATAGCGGATCTTTCTTATCCCGTTTGGCATTTTATTTTCATCTAATTTCGGCACTATCCTTTATTTCCCCTCCATTTATGTTAATTAATAAGTAATTCTATATAATTGGAACCTGGACCTATTATTCATCAGTCTTGATTTACTATAAAAACAAAAAACCGGATTCGATTTCGTAGATCCGGATTCTTTAAGCACAGCAATTTTCTTAAAAACATAGCAAAAACCAGGATTTCTATTAATCCTGGTTCAAAATTACTTCCTGGCAACGTCCTGCTCTCCCAGCCGGTCGCCCAACAAGTACCATCGGCGCTGAGGGGCTTAACTGCCAGTTTCGGAATGGGAACGGCCTCGGCTTTTGCCATCCATGGCGCCTCGGCTTGGAGCCCTCCTGCCTCTACAGATGGTTCCCCCTCGCCATAGTCACCAGGAAAGGTATGAACTTCATTGTCAAGCTATTCCCAATAGCTTTACCCCATTATTGTATAAAATCGCTTCCCTTTCGGCTTCTGTCAGGTCCAGCCGGAGAAAGCGATCAAGTTCATCCCGTTGTCTCCACATGGGGTAATCCGAGCCAAATATGAACTTATCCACGCCGTGGCTGCGAATCATGTCTACTGCCGTAGCCGGATCAAGATAGGCTAAGGAACTTGAAGTGTCCATGTAAATATTCCTACCCAGCAAATACTTGCGGGAATCCTCCCACATCCTGTAACCTCCAAAATGGGCGGCGATAACAACTAGATCGGGGAACTTGTCAAGAACATGGGCAAGGCGGAGGGGGCTTGAAGAGTCCCGGTCCGGGTCCCCCACATGGATTAAAAGGGGGAGTTTTCCGGCGATGCCTTTGTAAACCGGCATCATGGCTGGTTCGTCGATAACAAAATGTTGAAATTCGGGGTGCAGTTTGACCCCTTTTAAGCCCAAGCCGATGATCCTCTGCACCTCGGCATCAACATCGTCAAGACCAAAATGTAAAGTACCAAAACCCACCAGGTTGCTGTGGCTTTTAACAACGTCCGCAATATAATTGTTGATGGCCGTCACCTGCTCCACATGGGTCGCGGAAGAATGGACCAGACAACGGTCGACGCCAAGTTGCCGGCCGCTTTCCAGCAGGGCGTCAACAGTACCATTTTCATACATATCAATATGGTAATACCTTCCGATACTCTCGACGGCCTTTTGGGCAATTTTATCAGGGAAGATATGGGTGTGAACATCAAAAATTTTATATTTTTCCATCAAATAGCATCATTATCCTGTTATCCAGATTCTTTTCAAAGTTTCCCGGCAAAAATCCATTAATTATCTTATCACACCTCCCTACACAGAACAAGGACTGTAGGTATAAAGATCGTGTCAAGCCATTGTAGTTTTTTTTGAACCTCACATTAGCGAACTTACCGTTGTAATGGTTCGATTTTAGGGTCGAATTCTTTAACGCACAACGCTAACGATATAAACGATTTCGGTGAAATATTTCCTGCGATCACTTGCTTATCGTCTTCCTCAGTCAACTCATGTGCTGCCCATGAACCTTAGCATCTTTCCAAAACATATAACCTGGGCTTAAAGCCAAACTTCTCATAAAACTTCAGAACCTCTTCATTCCCAACGGCGACGCTAATCACAATATCGGTGATTCCATTATCCCTGAACCAGGCCAGTGATTCTTCCATCAGCCTTGAACCATAATCACATCCCCTGTATTCTTCTTCTATATAAATGGAATCAATCTCTCCCCTGCTTTTATCCGTAATAGACGCAATGCAGTAGCCGATTATTCGCGCGCATGCGGCTCCATCATTCTTCTCCCTAGTGACAATGATTTTAAGTTCATTGTTTGCCCCAAACAAATCTTTCTTCCGGTCAGCCCAGGTTTTCTTCTCAAAGTACTCCCGGAAATGCACCGTCTTTTGCACGTGATGGTTCTTGATTTTTTCCCACAACGGCCTTATTAGATCCATCTCCCCGGTTGGCAATTTTGCAAAAACAATTTTTTTCATCGCTTCACCCTTTTCTCTGCCAGACCCTGGCATCCTACACTCCTTCCGCCGTTCAGTTTTTTTCTTTAATGTACTTCATAAATATGATAAACGGAATGACCAATTTTTCAGAGTCGTTTTTCTACCACATTTTCTAATAAATCAGAATTGAATATCTGCTCCTACCGACCTGGCTGTTACCAGCACAAAACGCAAGACTCGCTACCGGTGGAGCGGCTACCTCCTTTCCGGATAGAGACTTTTACTCTATCAGAACCGCCAAGCTTCGCTTGGCGCACTAACATTTCCGGGTTCCCGATGTTGCCGGGCCTTAGAGGCGCCGACCAAACCCTAGTGCTTACCCTTAATTTAATCGGCGCCGTCCGATTTAGCTTAGGCCTGGTAATATGGGCCGGAGTGGCCAAAGGGAACGGAGCCGGGAATCCTGTTGTTAGCTGGCGTAGCCAAACTTCCATCTGCGATCATAGTTACTTTCTTGCCTCTACTAATAAAGCAACGATTTTGTGTTCCTTCCCGTTCAAATTATTGAATCTATATACCTTATCCTTAATCTTAACTTCGCTAAATGCTTTAAACATTTTTTCTAATTCTTCACGTGTTGTATAGTAATGGGGTATATCTTCTTCTCCGGGGCTACCACCAACAAATGTGTTTGGCGCAATCTCATAGCCAATACCATAAGTTGGATCATCAGTTGTTACAAAATCAGTTACAACCATTCCACCTTTTTTTAAGACCCTATATATTTCATTAATGCCTTTTTCTATCTGTTCCTTTGTACCATGACCTTGTACCCAAATGCATAGAACTCCATCAAAACTTTCATCTTCAAAAGTCATAGAATACATATCTTGAACACTGAAGTCAACATTTTCGAATTTTGCATCATTGATTAATTTCTTTGTTATATCCAATCCGGTCTCCGATATGTCACAAGCATGGACATTAAAACCTTTATCAGCTAAGTAATATGTATGTCTCCCAGTTCCACACCCTAAATCGAGAATCCTACTGAAATTATTCTCAGAAAATAATTCTGCTGCTTTTATCACAGAATCTAAGACTTCTATTTGAACTCTACCTTGTTCAACATAAATTTTTTCCCAACTGCCGTTACTCATAATATGTTCTCCTTTTTTATTTTATCGAATACTATATTAGCTATGGCAGCTAACGTTTGCCGATTACCGACGGCCATGGACCTTAAGGCGCAGACCGGGCCTAGTGCGACGACACTTAGGCCCGGGCAAGC
>DUQR01000006.1 GCA_012837715.1 Bacillota bacterium
ACCTCGATTTTTATGAATGATGAACGCGGCTCCTTGTTCTAACACTCCTTTCTTCAGCCTAAAAACCTGGCGTTCACTGAGATCAAGTAATTCCGCCGCCTCTCTGACCGTGATGTTCCCGGCGATGGTCGAATCGATGACCCTCAGTTTTTTCATTTCCTGTTGAGTCATGTAAAATGTCTCCTCTCTCATGGGTGACATTTTACCAGAATAGATTCAACCTGACATTATCACAGAATAACTACAATAATTTGCATCCGGCCTTGACAAACCACTAGAAATTTGGTACCATGTACAAAATTTATTCATAGCTTAATATAAATGCGGTGAACGGGACCACACCCTGTCGGATAGGTAGTTGCAGAGAGCTGTTGGATGGTGCAAAACAGCACACCTTGGTAGCGGTGGACTCCCCCGGGAGCAGTCATCTGAAAGCCTGGTTTGTTTGAGGACCGGGACAAGTAAGCGTGAACGGGTTTCTCGCCGTTATCAAGAGAAGACATTCATCTTCAAAAGTTAGACTTGGAAGATCGATGTTCCTGAGTGGGTATTTTTTTTACCAAGAAGAGTGGTACCACGGAAGTAAAACTTTCGTCTCTTGCAGTGATGCAAAGGCGAAAGTTTTTTTTATGAGGAGGAGATCTACATGAAAATCGCTTTTTCAACTTTGGGTTGTCCTGATTTTGGGTGGACTGATATTTATTCGATGGCGAAGGATTTCGGGTTCGACGGAATTGAGATCCGGGGCTTGGGTAAGGAGATCTTTGCCGTGAAGGCGCAACCGTTTACCGAAAGCCAACTGCCGAAGACAGTTGAGCAGTTATCCAAGCTTGAACTGGAAATTCCTTGTCTCTCCTCGGGCTGCTGTTTAAAATATCCGGAGCAGGAGGAAGAGAATTATCAACAAATTGTGGAATATATAACGCTTGCGGCCAAGTTGGGCACGGCCTATGTCCGGATCCTGGCGGATCAGGAACCCCACCCGGTGGATGAGGTGGACGATGCGGTTGTTTTGCGAGCCTTACGCCGTTTAGTTCCTGTTGCCGAGGCCAATGGAGTGACACTTCTCGTCGAAACCAACGGGGTTTACGCCGATACCAGTCGGCTGTGCAATCTTCTAGACCAGGTCGGAAGCGATGCGGTCGCCGCCCTTTGGGATCTGCATCATCCGTACCGGTTTGCTGGGGAAAAACCGGATACGACCGTTCAAAATCTGGGCGCTTATATCAAATACGTCCATATTAAGGATTCCGTGGTCGAGAATGGTGAGGTCAAGTATAAAATGATGGGTGAGGGTGACCTCCCCATTGATCAAATGATGCAGGCCTTGCGCTCGATTAACTATGAAGGTTATATTACCCTGGAGTGGGTTAAACGCTGGGCTCCACAGCTTAGTGATGCGGGGGTGGTTTTCCCCCATTATGCCAATTTTATGAACCGTTATCTGAAGAAACAGGTGGTTCGAGGCCGCCTCTTTGATAATAAGACGAAGACCGGGAAGTACGTTTGGGAGAAAGAGACCCTCATTGATCTGACTTTCCCCCAAGTATTGGATCGGATGGTGGAAGAGTTTCCGCACCAGTATGCCTTCCGCTACACCACGCTGGACTACACCCGAACCTATGCCGAGTTTCGGGAGGATGTGGACACCTTTGCCCGCTCCTTGATTGCTTTGGGGGTGAAACCCGGCGATCATGTGGCGATCTGGGCGACCAACGTGCCCCAGTGGTTCATTACTTTTTGGGCAACAACCAAGATCGGCGCCGTCCTGGTCACGGTCAACACCGCCTATAAAATTCATGAAGCCGAATACCTGCTCCGCCAGTCGGATACCCACACGTTGGTCATGATTGACGGGTATAAGGACTCGAATTATGTGGCGATCATGAAGGAAATCTGTCCGGAACTGGAAGCTACAGAAGAAGGTCAACCTCTGCATGCCAAACGGTTACCCTTCTTACGGAATATCATCACCATCGATTCCAAACAGAAGGGTTGTCTGACGTGGGAGGAAGCTTTAGCTCTGGCGGAGCGGACGCCCCGCGCGGAAGTTGAACGGCGGGCGCTGTCGGTAAGTCGGAATGATGTTTGCAATATTCAGTATACCTCAGGGACAACCGGTTTTCCCAAGGGTGTGATGCTTACCCACTACAATGTGGTGAACAACGGGAAATGCATCGGTGACTGCATGGATCTGTCCACTGCCGACCGGATGTTAGTGCACGTCCCGATGTTTCACTGTTTTGGGATGGTCCTGGCGATGACGGCCGCGATGACGCACGGGACGACCCTTGTCCCCTTGCCCTACTTCTCACCGAAGCAGTCTTTGGCGGCGATCAACCAGGAGCAGATCACCTGTTGCCATGGGGTGCCCACCATGTTCATCGCCATGCTGGGCCATGAAGACTTTGCCCAGACCGATTTTTCCCAGATGCGCACCGGGATCATGGCGGGCAGTCCCTGTCCAGTTAAGGTAATGGAGGACGTGGTGGAGAAGATGAATATGCGGGAGATCACCATTGTCTATGGTCAGACCGAATCCTCGCCCGGTTGTACACAGAGCCGGGTTGATGACCCGATTGAACTGCGGGTGAATACGGTCGGACGCGCCCTGCCTGGGGTGGAGTGTAAGGTTGTTGACCCGAAAACTGGGGTCGACCTGCCCGACGGGGTTGACGGCGAATTTGTCGCCCGCGGTTATAACATCATGAAAGGCTACTATAAAATGCCGGAGGCGACTGCCGCGGTGATTGATGAAAACGGCTGGTTGCATACGGGGGATTTGGCCCGCCGGGACGCCAACGGCTATTTCCGGATTACCGGACGGATTAAGGATATGATCATTCGGGGCGGGGAGAACATTTATCCCAAGGAGATCGAAGATTTTATTTACACCCATCCGAAAGTGAAGGATGTGCAAGTAATTGGCGTTCCCGACCAGGATTACGGGGAGGAGATTATGGCCTGTGTTATCCTGAAAGACGGCATGGAGATGAGCGCCGAGGAGCTTAAAGAGTATGTCCGTTCCCATATGGCGAAGCATAAGACCCCGCGTTACGTGGAGTTTGTCACCGAATTTCCGATGAACGCCGCCGGAAAGATTCTCAAGTACAAAATGCGGGAGGAAGCCGTCGAGAAACTTGGCCTCTAGGCAAAAGATTGGGGGGAGCCGATTGCGCTTCCCCCTTATATAGTGAATAATTCTGTTGTGCGTCGCGAAGGGATGGTAAAAATTAACAGGATTGTTCCAAAACCTGCCATTAATCCCACAAGAAAAAGGCAGGTTTTATTAAAATTGTGGCAAATTATTAAAAATGGCCCTGAAGAGGGAAAAACAAGTGGCGCTCTTTTTCAGGACAAAGCGTTTTGCGTTGTAAACAATAAAAAGGACTGCACGACAATATATCATATTTTACTTAAATTAGGCGATCAATATATTGTGAATTGTTGAAGCCAAAGGACAACGCAAACAACCTGGGACAAGAATGGAGGTTATGCCCATGAAAAAAGCCGGTTTGACCGTCATGCTCGCCCTCTGCCTCCTGCTGTTCCCCGCCGTTTGCCTTGGGGGAACCGATTGGCAAGCGCTCAAGACCGAGTATTTTACGGTTTTTTACCCTTCCGGCTTAGAGGAGGTGGCCCGGGAGGTTCTCCAGATCCTCGAATATTACCGGCCGGAGGTTGAGAAGCTCACCGGTAACCGCCAGTATCACCTACCCGTTGTCATTGATGACACTGGGATCCTTCCGAATGGGATGGCCAATCCTTTCTACTATTATGTCCATCTCTTTTGGTATCCCCCAAAGGCGGGGATGCTTGGGACCGTGGAAGATTGGAATGCTTTGGTGGCGGTCCATGAATACACCCATATTCTGCAGATGACGAATGCGGGAAAAGGGCCGAAGGTTTTGTGTAATATTTTTGGTAATCTCTTTTCCCCGAACGTTTGGGTCCCCTGCTGGGTGATAGAAGGAATCACGGTTTATAGTGAATCACGGCTATCTAATTACCAAGGACGGCTTAATGACGGGAAATTTGACGCCTATATCGGCGCCCGGGTGGCGGCGGACCGTTTTCCTTCCATCTTGGATGCCACCTTTAGCCCGCATGAATTTCAGTTGGAGGGGATCTATACCCACGGCGGCCTCTTCTTTGACTATCTGGCCCAAACGTACGGGGAAGAGAAACTGACGGAATTTTTCACGGTACGCGGTTCTTCGCTGGGGGCGCTCGATCAAAGTGCGGAAGAAGTCTTTGGCAAATCTTTCCCCCTATTATGGGAGGAATGGAAAGAGTACGAAACCGAAAGGTTTAAAGATTTTACCATCGATGGGGAGCGGATTACCACTGATGGTTGGTATATCTCCAATCCGGTCGTGGCTGCCGGCGAACAGGATGAAATGCTGCTCTGCTATATACGGGAAAAAGAGATTAAGACCGGACCGGGCCGGAGTTATTCCAGCGCGGAGATTGTCGTCCGGAATCTTGCCACGCAGGAGGAAAAGGTGGCCGTCGCCACCACATCCTCTTTTAGTCTCCCCTTGAAAGTGCGCGGGCACAAACTATATTATGGGGTGTATGAGCTTAAACCCGGCTATGACAATGCTTTGAACTCAGGCTACGGCGCCTATGCCGAGCTTCGGGAGAAGGATTTGCGGTCCGGAAAAGACCGGCTGGTGTTGGCCGGAGATCTGCGGGCTTATGAACTGCTCCCGGACGGCAGTGTCTTGTACGCCACCGCCTTGAAGGAAGGTTTCGGTTCAAAGCTTTACCTTTATCATCCGGAGGCAGGGAGTAGACTTCTGTTTGAAGTCCCCTATTTGATTGATGAGATGGCCGCTGATGGCGGACGGATCGTCTTTTCCGCCCGGAAAAAAGGGGAGAATAATGATCTTTATCTGTTCACGCTTGAAACCGGGGAGTTTACTCCCCTCGTCACCACGGCGTATGGGGAATACGGGATTACTTTGGCCGGGGATCGGTTATTCTTCCATGCCAATTACCAACAGGTTTACGGGGTTTACTGTTATAAACTCTCGACCGGCCAAGTTTATAAAATGACCACTGGGAATTATGCCACTGAACCGGCTTATGATGAAACCCGCGGCGAATTGTACTTTGTGGGCCTTCATGCGGAGGGGTTTGATCTTTACCGTCAAAAGGCAGCTTTTTCCCCATATCAACTTCCTGCTCCCTTACCGGAAAGGGGGCTGTCTTGGGCGGAGAAAGGGATTGCGGTCGAGGCCAAACCAGGGGGGTACGGGGATAATTTACGGACCTTAACCCCGAAAATGATGCTTCCTTACTTCTCACCTTTGGACGATGGTTATGTGGCCGGGTTGTACTTTCTGGGTACTGATGCGATTGGCCATCTTCCCGGGTACCAAATAGGTTTCTTATATGATTCGGTGGCCAAACGGTGGGGGACCGATACGTTAGTGCTCCTCAATCTTTTCCCGCCTTTCTTTGTTAATCTCGGTTATCTGTCGTTTGCGGACCGCCCCTTCTATCTGGACTTTAATTATCCTTTTTATAACCGCTTATCACCGGGGCTTTCCCAGATTACTGTCGGTCTGGCCTGCTCCTACGGGAAGGGTTTAGGGGCGGAATTGATCCCCTACACCTCCTTGGGTTTCAGCTATCCCGGAACCAGGCTTAATTTTCAATTGCAGACGCCGGTGGAAGATCTGGATTACATCGGGAAAGACAAACGGGTTGGTTATTACGGCGGTGTGGAAGCCAACCGGCTTTTGGGCAAGGGTGAACTCAGTTTAAAGGTGCAAGGCTTCATTGATCCCGACAATCAGAACGGTGTTTTTCCGCTGATCCGCGGTTACCGGGAAGGGTTGGCGGCCAAGAAGGGAGCCGTCGCTACGCTGGAATATTCCCATCCGCTTTCGCAGGTAAGGGCCGGAAACTGGCGGCTCTCTACGTACTTGGAGGATCTATACGCTTCCCTCTTTGTGGACGCCGCCTTTCCGGATGAAGGCCAGTATCAACTGGCCTATGGGGTGGAATTATCTCAGGAGCTGAAAATAGCTTGCGCGTGGCTCACCATAACGTTAACGCCCGGTGTTCGTCTTGGCTTTGACCGTGACGGTGAGAGTTTTGTCCATTTCTTTTTAGGGATTTAACGTTTAGCCAGACGGCAGCCTTGTCGTAAAGAAGGAGGGGATCATTCCCTCCTTCTTTTTTAAGTACGGTGGCTTGACAATTGGGCGTCGGGGAATATAATATAATTAGATGCTCGAACATATGTTCGTACAAAGGAAGGGCAAGACACCATGAAAATTAAACTCTTTTATCCCGACCAAAGTTCGGAGCTAGCTTTACCGGCTGTCGGTCATATCTCAGCCGGTTTTCCGTCTCCGGCCGAGGACTATCTGGAAGCGGTCCTTGATCTTAATGAGTTGTTGATTAAGAACCCCAGTGCCACTTTTTACGGAACGGTCAAGGGGAATTCCATGACGGACGCGGGGGTGGAGGACGGGGATCTGTTGGTGATCGACAAAGCCGTGCCCTACCGCCATAATGCGCTGGCCGTCTGTTATCTGGACGGGGAATTTACCTTAAAACGGCTGAAAAGGGAAGGGGAGAGCCTGTATCTGATGCCGGCCAATCCCCGTTACAAACCGATCGTGGTGCGTGAAGGGAGCGATTTTGCCGTGTGGGGAATCGTTACCTATATTATAAAGAGGGTCTACTGATGTTTGCCCTGGTGGATTGTAATAATTTTTACGTCTCTTGTGAACGGGTCTTCCGGCCCGATCTCAACGACCGGCCGGTGGTGGTTTTGAGCAATAATGATGGTTGTATCATCTCCCGATCTGAGGAAGCCAAGCAGTTGGGGATCAAGATGGGGGAGCCGGCCTTTAAAATCGCCGCTTTTCTCGAGCGGAACCAGGTTACAGTCTTCTCCTCCAATTATGCGCTTTACGGGGATTTATCCCACCGGGTCATGCAGACGCTGGGCCAATTCACACCGGAGTTGGAGGTTTACTCCATTGACGAAGCTTTCTTAAACTTGACCGGTTTACCCGTGGACTGGACGGCGTACGCCCGGACGATCCGGGAGACGGTCGGACGCCATGTGGGGATCCCCGTCAGTATCGGGGTGGCCCCCACCAAGGTCTTGGCGAAAGTGGCCAACCACCGGGCGAAGAAGATCCCGGAGCAAAAGGGGGTTTGTGTTTTAGAAGATCCGGAGGAGATTGCGGAAGCGTTGAAAAACTTGGCCGTCGGGGAAGTCTGGGGGATTGGGCGGCAGTATAAGAAGCTCCTCCATTCAATCCAGGTCCATACCGCTTGGGACTTTCTCCAGTTGGATGATGATTGGGTCCGGAGAAGAATGACCGTGGTCGGGCTGAGAATCAAAAAAGAATTGGCAGGAATCGCCTGTTTGGAAATGGAATTGATCCCACCGGCGAAGAAAGTAATCTGCACCTCCCGTTCTTTTGGGGAGGACCAAACCGCGCTCGCGCCGATCAAGGAGGCGGTGGCCACTTATGCGGCCCGCTGTGCGGAAAAGCTTCGCCGGCAGCACTCTTCTGCCGGGATGCTGATGGTTTTCCTCCATACCAACAGTTTTAAGGAAGATGAACCCCAATACGCGAGAAACCTGGTCTGTAAACTACCGGTTCCGACCAACAGCACCATCGAGCTGATCCGTTATGCCACTGCCGCGCTCCGGGCCATCTACCGCGAAGGTTACCGCTATAAAAAGGCCGGGGTGATTGTGATGGAGATCGGGCCGGAAGACCGGATTCAAGGTTCGCTCTTTGACCGGGTGGACCGGGAGAAACATGCGGCGGTGATGCGGAAGATCGATGCGCTTAACGCGAAATACGGACGGGATACAATTAAAGTAGCGGCCCAAGGCGTGGGCGGGAAGTGGAAGTTGCGGCAGGAAAGGCTATCGCCCTGCTATACGACCCGGTGGTCGGATATAATTAAAGTCGCCGCGCACACTGGGTGCCGCTCGCACAACGAAGTGCTCAAGATCAAAGCCCGGTGAGGGAGAAACCGCTGAGGTGGATGGCGATTGTTTATTGGAATAAAAGCTCACATCCAGTTAAAAGCCCTGTTCGATCTGGAGCAGGGCTTTTGATTTCCAAGGGATCGGTGTTTGATCAAGCCCTTTTCTTAACGTGTGGGTAAACCGGCTTTTTTATGACAACCAAGATCGGTCATTACAAAAAGAATTATCATTTAAGAATAGAATTAGTAAAAGAACTTTTACTTACTATTAAATTTATACGATATATTCACCATTTAATTTGGGGTGGAGGAATGAAAGGGAAAACCATTTTCCTCATAGCTATGGTCGTAATAATTTATGCGATCTATTGGGCCTTTGGCTTCGGAGAAATCCCGGAGAGTTCCGCTGGTCTGTCTTTGGCCAACCATCGGTACCATTGTATGATAATTACCCGGGTAACAGATGAGGCCTATTGGGAACATGTATTTTCTGGAGTAAAAGCCGTCGCGGCGCAAGAAAACGTTGCTCTGGAGTGTTATGACTCACGTTTTCGGAATATTAAGGAACTGGAACGTTACTTAGAAATGGCGATCTTATCGCGGATCGATGGCATTCTTCTGTCTGTACCCAATGAGCCTGGTTTCTTGTCATTAATAAAAGAGGCGGCGGAAAAAGGAATCCCGGTGGTTGCCCTGGTAAATGAGTTTGAAAATAAAGACTACCACTCTTTTATTGGGATTAACGCCTATGAGTTAGGATCTAAAACCGGAAAAGCTTTGATTGATGCTACTTCTCATCTTATTTCCCCCCAGATTCAAGTAGCTGTCCTCGTCACCGCCAGTTTCTCCGATTATAGTTATACGCAATACTTAAATGGCCTGGAAAGTGCAATTGAAAGCAACTCCCGCCTTAATTTGGACCTGATTATCAGGTCGAAGGGGGGGAGCATTAGCGCGGAAGAACAAACGCAAACGATTCTAAAAAATTATCCGCAGATTCAAGCGATCGTCTGTTCTGATGTCAGCGATACGCTTGGTGTAGCCAAGGTCGTTGTTGATCTAAACCGGGTTTCACAAGTGACCATCATTGGTAGTGGATTGAATTCAGAGATTGTCCGGTATATTAAACGGAATGTAATTTCTGGAGTTTTGACCGATGATCCCTACGAACTTGGGACCCAAGGTCTGCTGGCTTTGCTTCGTTTAATCGAAGGCCATTCGCAGAAAGAAAACTATTATCTCCCGATTTTTATGGTGAATTCGACTAATGTGGATGAGATGTTTAGTAAGCTCATCATGGAGGAACGGGCTGGTGAGGAAGGTGAGTAAACAACCGACGCAATCAATCCGCAACAAATTTATGTTTTCGTTTTTAACCATGATCATCATCTTTACTTCGGTAAGTTTTTGTAGCTACTACAGTCAACGTAATCTGTTATCCAGGATAAACAGTCTCTTGGCGAACTCCATAAAATTAAGGGAATTCAGTTCAAATATTGATAATATAGTAATTTCCTTGGAAAAATTCCTGATCGAGCGCAGCTCCGACATGTTACGCAGTTACCACCATTATTACCAGGAAGTGGAGTCGGAATATACTAATCTACAAGTTATCGAGGAAAGCATCGAAAACTATCTGCTCCTAAAAAATATAAAAACGATGACACGGTTGTTTTTGCAGGAAGCCGATTCCGCGGTGCGGTTCAAAAGGGCCAGGGACAGTGCGGGGTATTCCAGTTCTTTTGGTGAGGTGTTACGTTATAATACCAACATTAAATGGGCGGTAGATCGGTTGATCACCAAACAACTGGAAGAAAACAGTATGCAATATCTATTGATATCAGAGCGGATCAACTTTATCCAACGCTTAGGCCTTTTAATGATCGTCCTGGCGATTATCTTTAGTATCCTCTCCACCATATGGATTGGTTTTCGGTTAACAAAGCCGTTGAAACAATTGGTTGAGGCGGCTGATACAATCTCCCGTGGTGAGTTTCAACTCCCCCCCTTGCCGGTCTCTTCTAACGACGAAATTGCCGTCGTCTCCCAGGCCTTTAACGAAATGGCGGCAAGTATTGGCAAGCTGATTTCAGAGATTAAAAACAAATCGGATCTGGAAAAGAAACTTCAAGAACAAGAATACCAGAATTTAGCGATGAAAAATACCCTAAAAGAAGCGGAACTGCACGCTCTCCAATCGCAGATTAATCCCCACTTCTTATTTAACACCCTCAATGCTGGCGTCCAGTTGGCAATTATGGAGGATGCGGATAAAACAGCTGATTTTATTGATAAAATCTCTAAATTACTCCGCTATAGTCTCCGCCAAATAAATACGGCGGTGACCATACGCGAAGAAACAAATAACTTAGAAAACTACTTTTTCATCTTAAAAACTAGATATGGCAGCGAGCGGTTTGATTTACTTATTGAGGTTGATCCGGCAATTGCTGATTTCCAGATCCCGCTCCTGACCATCCAACCGATTGTGGAAAATGCCTTAATCCATGGGGTGGAACAACTGGAGGAAGGTGGCGAAATCAAGGTCCGTGCTTACCAAAATGATGAATCGGTAATCATTGATGTGTCCGATAACGGACTGGGCATGGACAGCGAGACGGTTAAAAGATTACAAGAAGGGAGAAAAGTATCCGGTCATACAACTGGGCTTGGCCTTTGGAATGTGCGGGAAAGATTACGGTTATTCTTTGGGCGGGAAAACCTACTGGAAATTATGAGTATCCCAAAGCAGGGAACGACGATTCGACTTGTTTTACCCAAGGGAAATACTGCTCAGGAGGTGCCTGCGAATGAAAATCCTTGTGGCTGATGATGAGTTAATCATGTTGGAGTCGGTCTGTAAGATCTTAAAGCAAGAGGAAGGGTTGGTTTTAGAGACGGCACGCACCGGAAGAGAAGCCATCGAAAAGGCAGAAACATTTAATCCGGATTTGGTGATCATGGATATTAAAATGCCAGGTATCAATGGTTTAGAGGCTCTTGCGGAGATCCGGCGTTTGATCCCCTCTGCGGTTTTTATAATTCTATCGGCCTATGATAACTTCATCTATGCCCAGGAAGCAATTAATCTAAATGTCTTTTCCTATTTGGTCAAACCAATAAATAAAAGCGACTTACTTCAGATTATCAATAAGGCTAAAAATAAGATCGAACAGATTAAAATCGAACGACAAAAAGACTTGGAACTACGGGAAAGATACAAAAAGATCATTCCTTTTATCGAAAGCGAATTTTTGCATGCTTTGGTTAATGGGATCAACCGAACGCAATTTTATGAATACCAGAAATTGCTGGGTTTTGATTTTAACAGCGGCTTTTTTCTAGCGATCTCCCGACGGGAAGAAACAGCTAGTCCGAATTATGAAGAACATAAATATCAAGTCCGGGAATATCTGGTGTTTCTTGCTGATAAGATTCGACATCTGTTTAACTGTTTCATTGGCCCGCTGAAGACGAACCCATTAACAATCTTTATTCCGCTTACGATCAATCCGGGAGAAGATGCGAAAAAAATCTTAGAGAACTATGGCCGGAAGCTTCTTAAGCACTTGCCGCCCGGAAGGATCGGGCAAGAGATTGTCCTTGGCATCGGCGAAATTTATTCGGATCCGACGAAGATTAAACAGTCCTATTACGAAGCGTTTCAAGCGCTCAATAATGCGGGAAGCGACGAAAGAATTGTCTGCTATTGTGATCTGCCAAAGCCTCCCTGTTTATTGTGGGAGGATCAACTAACCTCTTATTTTCAGGAAGTATGGAATGCCCTCTCCTTTGGGAATGAGACGAAGGTCCAGCTTCTGCTTGACAAGTTAAACTCCTTATTGCCCCAAATAAGTGAAGAACACAAGGATCAGTTATTATTCGACCTATTGGTTTTTTATCTCACCTCCTACCGAATAGCCAAAGAAAACTACAATTTTAATCTATTTGTCCCAAGCTATAAACGGATAAGTAAGATTTTTCAAGCAAGTAATAACCTAAGAAAGCTCTTTAGTTTAATTGCGGCCGATATTAAATTAATGGCTACTTCTGTAAAGGAAAGTAGACAAAATAGCATTAAGCCCATAATCAGAGAGGCGAAAGCGATTATTGACCAAAATTATCAGAAGCATATTTCTCTAGAATGGTTGGCGGATATGGTCAATGTCAGTTCTTTTTATTTAAGTCGTTTGTTTAAAGAAGAATTGGGAGAGAGTTTCTCGGAGTATATAACCAGATTACGGATGGAGAAAACTATCCAGCTATTGTCGAAGGGATGCTCGGTAAAAGAATGTTGTTTCTTGGTAGGTTACAATGACCCCAATTATTTCAGCCGGATTTTTAAAAAGCATTTTGGGATAGCCCCGTCCGATTGGGTAGGAAAACAAACAGGTAGCGAGTGAGGGATAACTGAATGGACCAAGAGGATGAATTGCTATCTGTGTTCGATATAACTGCCTCTGGAGACCGTTACAAAAGAGGTGATTATTAATTATGGATTGGAAAAAATTAAGAAACACCCTGTTTTTACTGGTGCTGTTGTTTCTAATTATCATCAAGACAGTTACTTATTTGTGGAGCTTACCCGCAATCGAGCATAATAACAGTAAATCTTCGCGGGTGAAGGTTGGTTTAAGCCTGGCTACCCTGCAAGAAGAAAGGTGGAAAAGGGATCGGGATTATTTGGAAGAAAAAATTCTGGAATGTGGAGGAGAATTTATCTCCTTATCGGCCAATAACGACCATAATTTACAGGTTAAACAGGTGGAATACTTCATAAACAATAAGGTGGATGTCTTGATCATTATTCCTCAAGATCTGGACCGCTTAGCGGAAGCGGTGGAAATTGCGAAAAGAGCGGGGATAAAAGTTATTTCCTATGACCGGTTGATTCGAAACGCGGACTTAGACTTATATATCTCGTTCGATAGTATTAAGGTAGGAGAGTTAATGGCGAAGCGTTTAACGGAAAAGGTTCCTTCCGGACGTTATGTAATTATCAACGGGCCCCGGACCGATCATAACTGTTATCTAATTAATCAAGGTTACAGAAATGTGCTGACTCCCTTGATCGAAAAACGTCAGATCGAAATTGTCTACGAAAAATGGGCCGATAATTGGCTTCCGGAAAAAGCCTATGCCACGATCTCCCGGCTCCTTTTGGATGGTGTGGATTTTGACGCTGTTCTTGCAGCGAATGATGGCCTAGCCAGCGGGGTGATAGAGGCTTTATCCGAATGGCGTTTGGCTGGGGAAATCCCCGTAACCGGTCATGATGCCGACCTCTCTGCTTGCCAGCGCATTATTGAAGGCACCCAACTGATGACCGTTTATAAGCCCATCCGTAAATTGGCTTATCGCGCAGGCGAACTGGCGATGCTTCTGGCGGAGAATAAAGAAATTGCAACAAATAGCCCGGCTGTTTTTAACGGAAAGAATTATATCCCGGCCGAAATAATAACACCGATCGCGATTGACCAAGCTAATATCAACATCGTCATTGAAGATGATTTCCATCGATCTGAAGATATCTACCGGAACATACTGAAGGCCGCCAAACAATTATGACCGCAAAAAAATGCTATTGTGACTCTTTGGTAAACGGTAATGTAATTTGATGACAATATAATTATTTAATTCCGCAAGTGATTCTAGATACAAAGTAGTTACTTGATGTTAATTTATGTTTAGGAAAGATGATGAATCTCAATGTGAGACTCATCAGTTCTTCCAAAAAAAATTTTAAGGAGGAATTGGCGTGAAAAACTTGCGGAATTTTTTGATCATTAGTTTCCTGGTTGTTTTGGTAGCCTCTTCGTTGAGTATTGCTGCGCCGAAGAGAATCAGGATTGGGTTTTCACTAGCCACTTTGCAGGAGGAAAGATGGGCGAAAGACAGGGACTTCTTTAGAGCAGAAGCGGAAAGACTGGGTGCCCAGGTTCTGGTGCAAGCAGCCAATAACGACGATGCTTTGCAGATTTCTCAGTGCGAGAACCTGCTTTCGCAGGGGATTGATGTCTTAGTTATTGTTCCCCATGATGGCGAGGCGGCGGCGGCGGCCGTTGAATCTGCGCATAAATCAAATGTTCCGGTAATTGCCTATGACCGTTTAATCAAAAACTGCGACCTTGACCTCTATATCTCCTTCGATAATGAGCGAGTTGGCTATTTACAGGCCATGGGTGTTCTTTCCAAGGTTTCTGCGGGTAACTTTGTCTACATTGGTGGTTCTCCGACCGATAATAACGCTTACTTGGTGAAGAGTGGTTCGATGAAGGCGCTTCAACCCTATATTGACCAAGGGAAGATTAAAATTGTCTATGATCAGTTCACCCCCAACTGGGATCCGGCCATTGCCCAAGCGAACATGGAAAACGCCCTCACCATGCTGAACAACCAAGTTGATGCGGTGGTGGCTGCTAATGATGGTACTGCCGGTGGCGTCATCCAAGCATTGGCCGACCAAAAACTTGCCGGGAAAGTTCCGGTCTCCGGACAAGATGCCGATTTGGCCGCTTGTCAACGGATCGTCGAGGGAACCCAAACGGTGACCGTTTACAAACCGATTAAAGCGATTGCGACTGCCGCTGCCCAAGCTGCTGTTAAGCTAGCCAAGGGAGAAAAAGTTGAAGCTAACTTGACGGTGGACAATGGTAAAATTGAGGTGCCCTATTTGGCTCTAGATCCGATCCCTGTTTACAAAGAGAACATGTACGATGTCATTATTAGAGATGGTTTCTACACGATGGAGGAAGTTTATCGCAATATTCCGAAGAAAGACTGGCCTGCAAAGAAATAGGTGGGTTACGTCCATACTGTGGTGTTATTCGGGAGAGAGAGGTATTCCTCTCTCTTCCTAATATTCGGATTCAGCTCCATTATGAGTATAAACCGCAATCTTCGGACCTAACAATCATTGTTTGGAACACCGAGAGGAGGAGGTCGTATGGCCGGTTATATCCTGGAAATGAGGAATATTACGAAAGAATTTCCAGGGGTCAAAGCGCTAAACAACGTCAATTTTAAAGTCCGTCCTGGTGAAATCCATGCGCTTTGCGGCGAAAACGGTGCCGGAAAATCGACACTGATGAAAATACTAAGTGGTGTTTACCCCTATGGAACATATAGTGGAGAGATAATTATTGATGGTGAAGAACAAAGATTTAATAATATTGCATCTTCCGAAGCTGCTGGTATAGCCATCATTAATCAGGAGCTAACTGTGGTAAAACAGTTAACCATTGGCGAGAATATATTTCTTGGTAATGAACCCAATAGATACGGAATCATCAATTGGCATCAGTTATACTACGAATCCAAAAAGTGGATGTCAGCGGTTAAGTTAGAGATCAATCCGCAAACAAAAGTAGTTAACCTGGGTGTGGGTCATCAGCAGATGGTGGAGATCGCAAAAGCGCTTTCCAAAAAGGCGAAAATATTAATCCTGGATGAGCCTAGTGCAGCGTTGACGGAGAATGAAGTCGAAACCCTGATGGACATTCTGCGCACGCTAAAGAATGATGGAGTGACGTGTATTTATATCTCCCATAAAATCAATGAAATTTTCGAGATTGCCGATACAGTTACGATCCTGCGTGATGGTGAGACGATTGGGACTAAACCAATTGACCAAACCACGGAAAATGAAGTTATTGCCATGATGGTCGGGAGAGAACTATCAAATCGTTTCCCCAGAATTAACCATGAGACCGGTGAAGTAATCTTTGAGGTTAAGAACTATAATGTTTTTGACCCTGATAATCCCCAAAGAAAGCTCGTCGACAATGCCAGTTTTAATGTCCGGCGGGGTGAGATTCTGGGAATTGCCGGTTTAATGGGTGCTGGCCGTACCGAACTGATGAGTAGTATCTTTGGTGGTTTCCCCGGAGAAAGCTATGGCGAGGTTTATATCAATGGCCAAAAAGTCGAGATTAAAAGTCCCCAAGATGCGATCAATAACGGTTTGGCGATGGTCACCGAAGACCGTAAACGATATGGATTAGTACTAATTCATGATGTTAAAAAGAATTTGACCCTCGCCAATTTAAAGAATTACTGCAGATCTGGGGTTATTAATCCGAACGAAGAAATTCACGAGTCGCAAGAAATGGTGAACTCTTTAAGTATCAAAACACCCTCTTTAGAGACAAAAGTGAATAATCTTAGCGGTGGTAACCAACAGAAAGTGGTGGTGGGTAAATGGCTTTTAACGCGACCATTGATTCTAATTATGGATGAGCCCACCAGAGGGATTGATGTCGGGGCAAAATACGAGATTTACAGTATTATGAATGAGCTGAAAAAACAAGGGGTTGCAATCATTATGATCTCCTCTGAACTACCTGAAATTCTGGGGATGAGTGACAGAATACTTGTCATCTATGAAGGTAAAATCAATGGTGAATTTAGACATGACGAAGCCAGCCAAGAAAAGATCATGTTGGCAGCGACAGGAGGGAACTAAAATGAGCGTTGTTCGAGAATCGACCGAATCGACATTTGTTACTAGAAAAAGTTTGTTTTCGCGCCTTAACGCCAGATTCGATCTGCGTGCCTACACCATGATTATTGCTTTAGTTATCATCTGGTTGTTTTTTACTGTCCTGACCGAGGGACGGTTTCTCACTCCTCGTAATATTTCTAACCTTGCCCGTCAAGTGTCAATCACCGCGATCTTGGCCATCGGTATGGTGATGGTTATTGTTACCACCCATATTGAGCTTTCTGTCGGATCAATTTTGGGGTTGACCGGAGGGATTGCCGGTATATTACAGGTGTGGTATCATGTTCCAACCCCGGTCGCAATTTTAGTTGCCTTGGTCTTTGGTGCTTTAATCGGGGCCTTTCATGGTTATTGGGTGGCCTATCATAATGTTCCGGCATTTATTGTGACCTTGGCCGGTCTTCTGGCATACCGTGGGATTTTATTAGGGATCACCAAAGGCCAAACCGTAGCTCCCCTTCATCCCAGTTTCAGGGTTTTCAGCAGTGGCTACTTGGGTCTTGTTCCTGGGGTAATTTTGACTTCGATTATCATCATCGGCTTGGTCTTTGTCCGCGTCTGGTCTCGGCGTTCAAAGCTAAAGTACGGATTTAAAGTCACACCGCTCTATTTGGATATCCTAACCACCATTCTGTACTGCGGGTTAATTATTCTTGCCACTTATGTCTTATATCAATATGAAGGAATCCCTTATCCGGTAATCGTCGTCTTGTTTCTGGCGATAATCTTTTCTTTCATCACCAACAACACGAAGTTTGGTCGCCAAGTCTATGCCATGGGCGGAAATGTTGAAGCTGCCCGTTTATCCGGGATCAATGTCCGCCGGCGGACACTGGTGGTCTTCATCTTTGCGGGTTTACTTGCTTCGATCGCTGGCGTTCTCACCACTGCCCGTTTAAATGCGGCGACAATCACGGCTGGAGAAGGGGCGGAATTGGATGCCATTGCCTCTTGTGTTATTGGTGGAACGAGCTTTTTGGGTGGGATCGGTAGTATTCCCGGTGCTGTTTTAGGTGCTCTCGTGATGGCTAGTATCGATAATGGAATGAGCATGATGAATACAGAGGCATACTGGCAACCGATCATTAAGGGTTCGATCCTTCTTTTAGCAGTCTGGTTGGATATTAAAACGAAAAAAAATAAATAAATAAATGATAATTTATAATCTAAAAGTAAATAAATTCCGATCCTTATTATGCGGTATTTATCTAGAAAAGAGAAGGACATAAAGTCTTTCTCTTTTATCTCTCTAAATCTTTGTGGTGTTTGACCGGGATATACGAACAATATTAGACCCAATCAAGGAGCTTCCCTACTTTAATTTTGGGAGGGGAGATTAGGATGAAGCTGGCTAAGTTAAGGCCTTATTTCAGCGGGGTTTTTTTGAAAATTTTAGTTATCCTTATAGTCTTGAGTATAATGATTATTGCTGTAGGATTGGTGGGTAATTCGGGAATTGAAGAAATGAACCAGGCGGCTGCCAATATTTTCAATAGCAATACTTCAATCCTTTTCCCGCTTTTTGATTTTTTGGAAACCATCTATCGTACGGAGTATAGTGCTTTTGAAGCGGTAGAATTAGGCAGTTCCGGTTCGACCTCTGCTTATTACGGTAGATTGACGGAATGTGTTGGCCAAGTCGGAAACTTTTTTTACAATCTTCCGGAAGAAACCAGGGAAGGTTTTAATCAAATCTGGACGGAATATGAAGAGGCAGCACGGGAGTTTTATAATGGGCTAAGAGGGAGAGAAAGTGATCTTACGCCTCTTTATTATCGGTTTAAAGATGAATCGAACAAACTATATAACTTCTGTTATGAATTGGGAAAAGCGCAAAGAATCGTCGGAGTAGACAGTTTTCGAACAGGTCGGCAAGTTTATTCATCAAGGCGCACCTTACAAAGGATTATTACGATTATTGGTGTAATTTTAGGTTTGCTGATCGGCATCTTGGTTTCGCGATCAATCGTGCGGCCATTACATAAGCTCCGCGATTCAACCCGACTCTTGGCCCAAGGAGATCTAAAAACTAGAGTCGATTTGTCTTCCCGTGATGAGGTCGGGGTCGTCGCCGCCGCTTTTAACCATGCCGTTGCGGAACTCCGCTCGATGGTAACCCGTACTGCCCATGATGCCAAAAAAATAAATGCCTCCACCCATAATCTCTTTAGAGTTGTGGAAGAAACGACAACCTCATTAGGGGAGTTAAACAAACTTATCGACCATTTGGCGGCCGGGGCGGAATCCCAATGTCATAGTGTCAATTCCGCTATTGATACTATTCAGCAGGCAACATCGAGAATGAATCTGGTGATCGGGGCCACACAGGAGATTAACAAGATCTGCCAAGAGGCCTCCGCTGATGCTCAGCACGGTCGGGAGGCTACTGAGGAGATGATTGAGGCTATAGATAAGTTTATCTTTTCAGTTCAACAAATTAAGGAAGTAGTCAGTGGCTTAGTTGAAGACTCAAGACAGATTCAAGTTTTGGTTGATATTATCCGTGATATTGCGGAAAAAACAACCCTTCTATCTCTGAACGCTTCCATTGAAGCGGCACGTGCCGGGGAACACGGTCGGGGTTTTGCGGTCGTCGCTACCAATATTGGCCTTTTGGCGAAACCATATTAACGAAGTTATTGAGTTAGTTTTACGAAAAAACCAGCAAGTTGTTTATACTGTTGATGAGAGCAACACGGAGATCGAAAAAGGCCGCAACCAACTTACTAGGAGCATTGCGCTCTTCAAGGAATTAATGGGCAAAGTTGAGACGATTGCCCGTAATATTTCCCAGATTACGGAGGCGGCTTCTCAGGTCGGAAATGATAATGAAAAAATCATTACCAAGATAGAACAGGTCCACCAGATCAGCCAGGATAACCTGACGGCAATGGAAGAGGTATCAGCGACCTTCGAGCAACAATATTCTACGACAATCGTTATTAAAGAATCGGCCCATCAATTAGATGAACTTGCTAATGAGCTATCCTTGGCAACTGATAAGTTTATCTTATAGTAAAGCGTGTTTTACCGGACTTGAGATTGGCCTTCAGTTACCCCTTAGATTGGTGTATGTTTGATTGCTTTTTACTATGCGTTCTGCTAAGGTGGAGAAAAGAGTAGATGAGGGGTAGAGCATGTGCTTTTTCTATGCGTTGAGCGTCACGGCCCAAACCCTGGAAAGCCGGTATCAGTTAAAAGGGGGGTTTGAGTGGGAGTTGGAGAGGGAACTGGCGGCGCCGAAGTATTATGTCTCCGGCTTTGAGTTTCCGAAGATGCCGGTACTCACCAACGAACAGCCCGACCGGTTCCAGGCCTTAACGTGGGGGCTGATCCCGTTCTGGGTCAAAACACCGGAGCAAGCAACCCAGATTCGTGGTAAAACTTTAAACGCCCGGGCGGAGACGGTTTTGGAAAAACCCGCTTTTCGCCAGGCCGCCCGGCGGCGCCGCTGTTTGGTCCCAGCCGATGGTTTTTATGAATGGCGGGCTTTTCAGGGCAAAAAGTACCCCTATTATATCTTCCTCAAGGATAAGACGGTCTTTTCTTTTGCCGGGATCTGGGAAGAGTGGGTGGATCCGGCCACCGGTGAGCTCTTGCGGACCTATAGTATTTTGACGACGGAAGCCAATTCGCTCCTGGCCAAGATCCATAATACGAAAAAACGGATGCCGGTGATCCTCCCCAAAAAGAAAGAGAGAGATTGGCTTCAGGATGGACTGGACGCTGCCGCGCTCCAGACCTTAATGCAACCTTTCCCGGCCGAGCTGATGGCGGCCCATCCGATCAGCCGGTTGATTACGGCACGGACGGCGAACCGTAATTGTCCGGAGGTGCAGGCGCCCTGTGTCTATCCGGAATTAGACTAGCAGGTTTAAAACCTACGGGGACTTTGTCGGAAGACAAAGTCCCTTTTATATTGGTAATTACTAGTGATCAAAATTATGTTTACGGGTAGTGGAGATTATTTTTTGATCTAACAAAAGGTTTTTGAATATTAAAAAACCAAGCCAAATCAGAGAAATAGAAGACACTATACAAATATAATAAATATAGTGGAAATTTGCAGGAATTTAGAAAGGGGTCGAGAATAGGAACGGAAGAGAAAAAAGTGGCAAATTTATCTGAAGATCAATTGGGGTGAAGCGAAATGAGCAGGAAGCAAAAACGGATAGTTTCGCTACTTATTATCTTTCTTTTTTTGGTTAATAACACTTGCGGGATGTTTACCAGTATGGTTTATGCCGCGGATATTGTCACCGACGGAAAAACCGCTACAACGGTAAACACATCTGGAAATAAAACTACAATTACCACCGGAACGATCGATGGTGATAATGCTTTTAACTCTTTTGAAAAGTTCAATGTGGCCGAAGGAGATGAGGTTGATCTATATCTTCCGGACGGTACTATTAACCTAATTAACCTGGTTCATAAGGAACGTTCGGAGATCAACGGCATATTAAACTCGATTAATGACGGTAAAATCGGTGGCAATGTCTTTTTCCTTAATCCCCACGGGATTTTGGTGGGGAAATCCGGGGAGATCAATGTGGGGTCGCTTAGCCTGTTGACTCCGACGACCGTTTTTATGAACAACTTTTTCACCGCTGATCACCAGCCGTCGGCGGATGCGGTGAGAGCGGTTTTAGAGGGGACTGTTCCGATCAGCGCGGGCGGTCTAGTCACCGTTAAGGGGAGAATTGAGGCCAATAATGATATTAGGATTAACGCGGGGAAAGTGGAAATCGGTGATATTGTCAATACCGATGGTATGGAAAGTGAACCGGAGATCATCGTTAAGGGAAATGGTGATATTGTAATTCAGGCGAAGAGCAGTGTCGATTTTACGGAAATAGATGAGGATGAGTATAAGGCAGACGAGGGAATCAAGAGTGACTCGTCGATTCAGATAAAAGGGGCTACCCTTAAAGCCGGAAATATCTCCTTACTTGCTAATGCCGTAGCCACCTTTGACTGGGAGCCGTCAAAGCCCCTTCAGTTACTGGAGGGTGTTTTACCGGCCGGTATTGATGAGCTTACCGGGGAAGAGGCGGTGTTGTCCATCGTCAGCGCGGCGGCGGGGATTGATATTGGATCCGGCTCGGTTCTTACCGCCAGCGGCCAAGTGAAGCTGGAAGCGGCGGCCAATACTGTTTTACAATGGAAGTCCGACACCGGTAATGAAGCGGTCAGTGTTGGTCTGCTCTATAGCAAACTAAATACGGATTCGACGGTGACGGTTGGAAGCGGCGCGAAGATTACCGCGGGCAGCCTGGATGTAAGCGCGCGCAACGATTCCATATTGGAAGTGAAGAGTCTGGCCCATACTGATAATAAAGATTCCATCGCCCAATAAGCGGTGCGGTCGTCATTAACCTGCTCCACAACGAAACGAGCGCCGGGATCTCCTCCGGCGCAACGGTCAGCGCCGGTGAACGGGTTGATGTTGTCGCCCGGGATGTCTCCGGGATGGATGAAGTCGCCCGCTTGAACCAGCTAATCGATGCGAAAGACGGTGGTCGGCAGGGAGAAAAGGTTTTTGATTATGATGGCTCTGCCCTCTACAGTGACGGCAACTATACGGTGCAAGAAGGCGATACTTTAGCGCAGATTGCGGAAAAATTCAATCTAACCGAAGTGAAATTACGGGAGGCCAATGGTCTGTCCGAAGACGATCCAATAAAAGTTGGCGACAACCTGATCATTCCGGTGGACAACCACCACAAGAATAAACCGGGAATTATCGCCGTAGCCGGGGTCGCGCAGGGGAGCGGGAATAATGTGGGGCTCTCTTTCGGTTGGAATGAGATCGCCAACACATATACCGCGGTCATCGAGGATTCTACGGTTAATGCCCAGGGGAACGTCGGGGTGCAGGCGATCTCGTCGGCGGCGATCACCGGATTCAGCCTTGGTGTCGGGGTGGCCTCGCAATTTGCCGGCGCCGGTTCGGTGACGGTGAATAACATCAACAACCAGATTACGGCCAGGGTGAAGGCGAGCGAGGTTATTGCGGAAAAGATCGCCATTGATGCTGATGATCGCTCCTGGATCGGGTCCTTGGCCGGACAGGTAACGATCAGCGTCGGCCAGGTCGCCGTTGGGGTGTCAGTGGCTGTGAATAATCTGGGGAATCAAGCCCAGGCGGAAATTTACGGTTCCAACCTGACGGCGGAGACCGTCAACCTGCAAGGTTTAAATAATGGCAAGATATACACTTTAGCGGTGACCGGCGGCGGCTCCGCCGGGGTGGCGCTTAACGGTTCGTTTGCCATCGCCAATATCTATAACACCACCCGCGCCGAAATCGCCGCGCTCGACGGAGTAAGAACCATTATTAACAGTAATACTTTAAATCTCCGGGCGGCCGATGCGTCGGCTATCTATTCCGGTTCGGGGAGCGCCACTTTCGGCAGTACGGCGGCGATTGGCGGCGGACTGACCGTCAATACGGTAAACAACGATGTTTTCGGCTATGTGCGCGGCAGCGAACTTAATCTGGCCAACGAACTCCTGGTCAACAGTGAAAGCCGGGCCGCGATCAGAACCGTGGCGGTGGCCGGGAGCGCCAGCCAGACGGTGGGGGTCAGCGGTTCCTTTGCTTTCTCCTACATCACCAACACCACGGAGGCCGCCCTAATTGATAGTGATCTGCAGACGCCGCAGGCGACGGTTTTAGCCCAAGAAGAGGCTGAGATCGCGGCGATCTCCGGGGCGGCGGCGGGCGCCGGACAAGCGGCGGTTGGCGGCGCGGTTACCGTCAATTTGATCACCGATACGACCAGGGCTTATCTTGAAGGCGGCAATTACGAAATCGCCAATAAATTATCGGTTCAGGGTTTGAATAAATCAATGATTAACACCTTGGGCGCTGCCGGTGCAGGGGCTGGAGCCGCGGCGATCAGCGGTTCGGCCGTCACCTCGGTCATCAACAACTTGACCGAAGGACGGATTGAGGCCGTGCTGACGGCGGACCAAGCATACAAGGGATTTACGATTAATGCCGGCCGGCTTGAAGTGCTGGCGGAAGATAGATCCCAGATCAATGCCGTTGCCGGCCAAGCGGCGGGCTCCGGTACCGCGGCCGTTGGCGCTGGGGCGACCGTCAATGTGATCGGCAGCCAAACCAAGGCCCTGATTAATGACCGGGTTTACCGGGCCCAGGACAACGAAACCGCCCAGCTGATTGCCGCCCGTTTTGGCGTGGATTACCACCAGTTATTGGCGGTTAATGGGCTGACCGGGGAAGATCAGCTCAAGGCCGGTCAGGTCCTGATTATCCCGGCGGCGAAGGGCGAGTGGAAAAGTAAGATCCAGGGTGAAACCCTTGTTCACAGCGTTAACACGGCGACCATCCGGACCGTGTCCTTTGGTTTTGCGGGCTCCGGGGTGGCGGCTGTCGAGTTAATTGTGGCCACTTCCCACCTGGACAATACAACGCTGGCCGGGATCACCGGGGTGGAGATCGCCAATCAGAACCAAGCGGTCCGGGTGCGGGCGGAGGACAAGGGTGAACTTGTTACCCTTTCCGGGCAAGTGACCGGTTCCACTGTGGCCTCCCTGGGCGCGGCCACCTCCGTAAACCGGGTGGCCAATACGACCAAGGCTTTTGTCAGCGGCGGCGGGGTGGCCACCGGCTACCAACTGGGCAACCTGTTGGTGGAGAGTTACAGCCGGGCGGCGATCACCAATGACGCCGTTGGAATCAGTGTCTCCGGTAGCGCGGAGGTTAGTGTCGGTGTCGCCGGTTCCATTGGGGCCAACTTGATCAATAACACCACCGAAAGCTATATTGACGGCGGGGCCAAAGTGGTCGCCCTGGATAATGTGGGCGTCTTGGCGGAAAACCATGATGTGATCGTCAATACCGTTGGGTCGACCGGCATCGGGGCAGCGCCCATCGGCGTTGGTTTTGGTGCTTCGTCTGGGATTAATGAGATTGGCGGTGTGACCAAGGCCTATATCGCCGGGTCCGGGACCGAAGTGACCGCTTTAGCGCAAAACGCGGAGCAAAAGATCGGGGTGGCCAATGGGGACTTGACGGCGGGGGCGACCCCCTTTGGCTTTGATTTAGAAGAGAGTGTGGATGCGAAGCAGAGTCTGGATCTTGGCCGGTTGGTCTCTCCCAACCTCGGCCAGCATCTGGTCAAGGATCAAGTTAACGGGGTAGTGGTCAATGCCACCGCCACCCATAGCGTGTTGACAGTCCTGGCGAATATGGGAGGCGGCCTGACCGTCGGGGCTACCGGGAATACCGGCGTCAACTTACTGTTGGGTGAGACTGCCGCTTATGTCCAGGGAGGACGAAGATCAATACGGCGGCGGCGAGTGAGGCCGGAGCTGCCCAGTCGGTTACGGTGAGCGCGGTTGATCTTGCCCATTACTATGGCGGAGCGGGTGCGGTCGCCGGCGGATTGGCCGGTGTTGGCGCCGGGGCGGAAGCCGATGTCATGACCAGGAAGACAGAGGCCTATATCGACCAGAGTGAAGCGGTCCGGGCCAAGGAGGCTGTCACCGTAAAAGCCACCGCCGAGCGGAAGATTATCTCCATTGTTGCGAATGCCACCGGTGGGGCTGGGGCGTTCACCGGTTCGGCCGGTCTCGGTCTGATCAAGGGCGAGACCCGGGCTTATCTCCAGGGGAGTAAGGTTGAGACCAAAGACTTGAATGTGACCGCTAATTATAAGGGTGATTTCTTCTTGGCGATCGGGGCGGCGGCTGTTGGCGGCGCCGGCTTTTCCAGCTCCCTTTCCGCCGCGTTGGACCTCAGCCTTACCGAAGCTTTTGTCAGCGGTTCCCAGGTCATGGCCAGCGGGAAGACAACGGTGACGGCGGATACCGATCTTGTCCTGCAGCATTGGGTCGTAAGCAGCGCGATCGGTCTGGCGGGGGGGATAGCCGGTAATGCCCTGGTTGATCTGGCGGCCACGACCACCAAGGCCTATATCTTAAATTCCGATTTAGGCGCCGCCGATCAACGTAACGGCAGTTTAGCGGTGAACGCCCGGGACAAAATCGAGCTGATCAACCGGGCGGGCGCGCTTGGTCTTACCCTCGGCAACGTCGGCATCGGCGCCAGCGCCAATGTGAATGCGATCAGCAACACCGTTTTGGCGTTTATTAATCACTCCACAATCTATACCACGGATCAACAGGAAGTGACGGCCAGTACCGAACGGAAGGTAGATGCCATCGGCGCCTCCGCCGGGATGGGGCTGGCAGCCGGGTTAGGCGGTAACGCCTCCTTAATCCTGATTGGCAGTATCTTTAATGACGCTAATAGTGATATAAAGAATGAGCTCAACGCCAACGGCCAGGGAACCCTGGCGGAGATTAATAAACTGATGACCGGGAACCGGTTACGGACCGGTGAGACAGACGGCAACATCCGGGCCGGGGACGAAGGCGAATACGGGGTCAGCGGTGTGAGCCAGGCGGAGATTACCCGGGTTAATCAGGCCAGCAACGTTGATGTGATCGGGTTTTTGAACACAGTGGGTCAGTCCGGGGTCTCAGCCCTGGTTCAAGACTCAACCCTAGATGCGGGCAATGACGTCTCGATCACCGCGCACAGCGGGGACCAGATCCGGATCAACGCCGGCGCCGGCGGCATTGGGGCGGTGAGCGCCGGCGGTACGGCTGGTGTCGTGCTGATGAAGAATAATCTCCGGGCTGAAGTGACAGGGGCGTCATCCGTCACGGCCACCGGAAACCTGGTCATCGATGCCCGTAGTCTTAATAGCAATGGCGGTGCGCCCGCCGTGCAAGTCTATAGTTTCCAGGGGAGCGCGGGAGTTGCAACCCTTGGCGCGGCCGTAGCTTTAGCCGATGTAACGAATAATCTGACTGCCCGGGTCGGACGGGGAACGACCTTAAATCTGTTAAACGCCGAAGGGGCAGTGATGATTACCGCTGTTGATGAAACGAATATTAGCACGAAGGCCGAAGGCCTCAGCGTCGGCGGCGCGACCGCCGGGTTGGTGGCCGCCGTTGCCAAGCGCGGCGGTCGGATCGAAGCCTCCGTTGCCCAGGGGGGAACCCCGGGTGCCGGCACAACGCTGATGAGCAAGGGTAACTTGATCCTCCACAGTAGCCTGGCGGGGAAGATTAACGCTTATAGCCAGGCCGGAACGGGCGGTGCCGGAACTGTCCAGGGCACGGTGGCGGAGGCGACGGAAGAGAGCGCGGTCACCGCCCTGCTGGGGGAGAAGCTTACGCTTGAGGTGGAAAACGCTTCTATCCTGGCCGAGGCGAAACCGGATGTGAAGGCGGAAGCCTATGGGTATAACGGTGGGCTGGTGGCAAGCGTGGGAACGGTAGTGGCGAACGCGACCGCTAAACCGTTGGTGACCGCCAGTATTGGCCGGAATAATATGATCAAGGCGACCGACTTCGCTTTGACCGCGGCCAATTTAGGTTCAGCCCTGGAAGCGATAGCGGTGGCCGGCGGGGGCTCTCTGGGGGTTGCGGCCAACGCGACGGAAAGCAAGGCTCTACACCAAAGTAAAGTAATGACCCTAGTCGATGCCTCCACCTTTATGATCAGTGGTCAGATGATCGATGATGAGATGACCGGTGGGAATATGAATGTGAAGGCCCTTAACAATATGGGACAAAAGGCGACCGCCGGCGGGGTGACCCTTGGCGGGCTTGTGGCCGCCGGTGGTAATGTGGCGCAGGTGAAGTCGGAGACGGAAACCCATGTTAAGCTCGCCAATGGGATTAAGGGAACAATCACCGGCCACTTAGCGGTTGACGCGACCGGCACGGATCAGCTCTCTGCGGAAGCAATCTCCGGCAGTGGCGGTATATTTACGGGGCATGCCGCAGTCGCCGGAGTGAGCAAAAATAACCGCACTTGGGTGGATCTGGGCGGAGGCGGCGGCAACGACTACCTGACCGCCAACATTATTACAGCCCATGCCAAACAGGAAACCACCTTCAACAGTAAGGTGGACAGCACCAACGCGGCGGTCGCCGGGAAAAGCGGCGCGCAGGCCGGTAATACGGTTAATTCCCGGGTGGAAGTACTCATCGCGGAAAACGCCCGGTTCCGGACGACCGAGTTATTCAGCGCCCAGGCGAAGAGTATGATCAATAAACCATGGTTGCCGGGGGATGATTTTAATGTGAAGGTCGGCTCCGGCGGCGTGATCGATGGCTCGGCCGGGGCAAGTAATACCGCGCTCATCAGTTTGGCCAAGGTTATTCAAGGCAAGAATTCACGGATTGATAGTATCGGGATAGAGAGCGGCGATCTGGAAGAGGATTACGGCCAAAGTAAAATTATTGGCGGTACGGTTAATTATAACGCGGTCAATGAGATTGTCGCTTATGATAATGTTCGCCTGGATACCGGTGGGGCGATTGGAATTGCCAAAACGGAATCGAAGATCACCGCTGACCAGGTGAACAGTGAGATTATTCTGGATGAAAATGCGGTATTAAAAGCAATTACCGCTAATTTAGGAGCGCAGACCAAAGCCAGTATTGAAACCAGTGCCAATAGTAAGACCTATGGGGCTGCCGGGGCGGCCGCCGGCGCCTCCTTGTCACGGCTTAACACCGTAAACCTGGTGGAGATCGGGAAAAAAGCTTTGGTGGAAGCGGAAGAGATCAATCTAGGGGCGGGCCGGGATATTGACGGTATGACCAATAATGTGCAGATCATGGCCTTTACCGACCTTTATAATAATACAGCCTTTCCGGTAAAAACCGACCCGGAAGCGGTCGCCGACGCTTACCAGAATAACCGGATCCGCATTGCGGACGGGGCGAAGTTGCTTGGCATCCGGGATGTCAATTTGTTGACCACTGAGGGGTACCAAAGTGTATATGGCCGCGGAACCGGGATGGATCTCTACCGCGCGGCCGGGGAGAAAATTGCCAACGCCTTCCGCGAGCTTTTCGGGAAAGAGAAAATTTCCCTCAAGATCACGGCGGGTGAAAGCTTATATGGCCGCAATATCCTGGTTTATGTGGATGGCACCGTTCAAACCGGGGTCCATAGCAAAGAGGGTTTGGTCTTTGATCTCGATGGTAATCTGGTCGCACGGACCGAACGGATGAATTATGTAATTGACGGCGATTATATCGATGTGCAGGATACCCGGGTCGTGGCCGGCGGCAACATCACCATTAATGCGCTTAAACTTTATGGCAAGGGTAACCTGTTGGCCTCCGGTGATGCGGAAATAACCATTACCAATCATAGCCGCTATCATCTACGGGTTAACAACCTAATCATCGATGGGGCGGAAAGAGGGGGCCACCTCTATTTTAACGGGATCGCGGTTAATTCGGCGGATGAGATCAAACGGATCAACTTGGATCAATTTGGCCTTGGTGGCGTGGTTGATCTGACAGTTGTCGCCCCCGGAAGCGCGGTTGTGCCACGGATAACCATTAATAATACCTATACCCCGATCACGGGCGACGGGCCGAACCTTGACATCATCGGGTTGGTTTCCAATCTGAGCGGAGCGATCAACATTGCCAACGCCAAAGGCAATATTAATGTGGCCGGTAGGATCTTGGCGGAAACGGTGAATATGAGCAGCGGGAAAGATATCTTCTTGGATTATATCGATGGTTTCAGACATGTCCCAAGCGATCCCATGGCGCTTTGGGATGAGACAATCAAAGAACTCAGAGCGATTACCGATGAATTAACCGAATTTGATGGTACTAAGGATCCCCTTGATCTTACTTACTATTACTTTTGTTCATTTATGGATCCCAAGCAAGGTAGCGGCGCCTTGATTGCCGGAAATCACCTGTATATAAGCGCCGAGTATGTAAATATTAACGGCACGATCCAGAGTGGGATCCCCAACTGGAATCTGGAGCTTGATATGAATGGTGGCTTGTATCGTTGGCTTGAAGGGAAGTGGTTGGGTTTTTCGGTATACAAATCGGGACCTTTGGGCGATTATATTGACCACTTACAGCGTAAGTGGGAGGAAGAAGGCCGACCCGCGCTGGACGAACATGCGTTGCAGCATTACCGTCTGACTGAACATGATAATAAAAAAGGCGGGATCGCCTCCTACTACAACCCGGAAACCAAAGAGATCGTCGTGGAAGACGTGAAGGTGGAGGGGGGCAAGGCGGTTATTGAAGGGAAGATCATTAACACCGGCGGGGGACAGATCAAGGTGATGGATGGCTTCGGCAGAATCAATATTGTCAATAACACCCCCTATGCGCTGAAGCTTAACCGGCTCGACACCGGGAATATTGAGGGAACACTCACCATTACGGATCCCAATATCACCTATAATGGTTCGCCTTTGACAAAAGTTTACCGGCGGCTTGGCAATGATATTATCATCGATACTTTGGTTCAGTGGGGTGATGATGCAAAATCCTATTCCGAAGTGCTCCCAAACTCTCGCAACGCCAACTATCAACCACTGGCGAACCAACGTTACTATGTAGAGACTTTAAAACATGGGGAACGAAGACGAGAAACAGCATCGTGGTGGTATGGTTGGGAAGGTTTTGTCGAGGATCATCCGTACGATTGGGCCCAGAAAGAGAAAGACTATCGTTACATGGTAACTTGGATAAGAGAGGATGAAGAAACTCCTGAGTTTTATGTTCTTTCAGAAGAAATCCTAGTTACCGAAACCAAATATCAGAATAAGAGATGGGTTGGCATCGAGAACCATCCGGGCGCCTATTATTTTCAATTCCATAATGGGCCTCAGTCTGGACCTTACTCATCTGACTGGCGTGCTATTTTTGATGGTGCACAATATCCGGATGAGATCGGGATGTATTTGGCCTCTTGGGTTTTTCCCGATTTTGAAGAACGGATTAGTCATTCGTTCAAGGCGGATTATACAATCGGGGTTGAGTTTATCGGGGCGGACAGTGGTCAGCTCTCGATTACAAGTGGCGGCCCGGTCAGGTTTAGCGGTCTGGCCTCAAACCTGAAGGGCGGGATTACGGTCGAAGCCGAAGGCGGAATTGAACAAGCTTCCGGAAAAGCCGTGCTCAAGGCCGATCAGCTAAACTTAGTAGCAAAAACCGGCCAGATCGGAAGCAGGGAGAATCCTCTGGCCGTCCAGGTGACCGCGGCCGATGGCCTGACCGCATTGGCGAAGAATATCTATATCCGGGGAGTTGCCGGTGATTTGGTTCTGACCGAGGTTAAAACCGACTTTATTGATCTGCTTCTCGGCGGAGGAGAGATCAGGCTAGAAGCCGTGGGCAATATTTACGGTACCGGTAATAGTTGGGTGCTTGACGGGAATCGGATTGAACTGGTTTCCGAGCAGGGAAGCATCGGCAATGGTCCGGAAAGCCCCCTAAGGATCAAAAGTGGCGACAAAGGTTTACGCGCCGCAGCAGCCTATGATATCTATCTTTCCCAGGCCGAAGGGGATGTGTACCTGGAAAGTGTGGTTTCAACCCTGGGTGATGTTTGGCTACAAGCGCTGAACGGCTCCTTCTTTGATGCCAACTACAGTGAACGGCGGGATCTGCGCACCGAAGAAGAGCTGCTCCGGCACTGGGAGAACATGCGCTTGCTGGGTGAAGGAGCAGAAGCGAGCGCCGCGGAGACTATTGCTGCCTATGAAAACGCGAAAAAATATGAATACGAGACTTACTGGCGGTTCAGGAATATCCGGCCGGTCTACGACGAGCAGGGCCAACTGGTTGATTATGTAGCGGATCCTTATAAACCGGAAACCGCCAGCCCGGAACTGCAGGAACTCCACATCCTCTACGGAGAAACCACGTTTGACCCGAACTGGGAATATAAGGTCTCTGCTGAAGAAAGAGCCGAGTTGACCGAGGGCTACCTTTGGACCAGAGAACAACTGGAGACCTCTCTGAACAAACTGGTTCTGAGTAAGCAAACCACCAGTACCGTGCCAGTCTTTGAAGACCCCAATATTCGGGGCCGGAATGTGACGCTCCTGGCGGAGAAAGGTAGTATCGGCAGCGACCGTGGGCAACTGGTAATTGACGCCAATAACCCGGTGGCGCTGCAAGAACCTAGGCGCGATTACCGCCGACGGAGAATTGCGGGTAAAAACCCTTGGGGATCTGGTTATAACTGATCTGATCGATGTTCAAGGCGCAGGCGGGGTCCGGCTAGAGGCGAACGGCAGCATAGAACAGAGCGACAGCGGGCGGATTCATACATCGTTCCTGGAGACGGCTAGCAGTAAAGGTCAGCTTTTGACCGGGGAAAACCGGATTTCAGTCCTCAAAGCAGTTAATGGCAATGGTGACCTGAGCTTTACCAATATGACCGATTTGGTCGTGGAGGCGCTCCAGAATGGCGAGGGGCAGATCAACCTGCTGGTCTTGGCGGGTGGCCTCAAGGTGACCAGACTCCAGGCCGCCGGCGGACTACTGACGATCAAAGCCGACCGGTTAGAACTGGAGAAGCTGGTCCATGACGGGGCTTCCGGCTTGTTCCTGGATGTTACCGGCAGCAGCCGGGAGATGGCGGAGGATGTGCTGATTAAGGGGACCAGTCCGACGGGACTTCATTTTACCCGGTTAACCACGGATTTCGGGGTGATTCAGGGTGAGACGGAGCGTTTAGGCTTCGATCACCTGCGGATTGGCACCTATGCAGAGATCGAAAACAGTTTAAATAACGTCATTATCGACAACCTAAACCGGAAATATTACGAAACCGATCTGCAGCTTTCTGTTCCGACGAAGGCCTTCTATCTCATGTTAAACCCCGGTAGTGAGATTAAGACTAATGGTTTTATCATTCGCTACAACGCAGCTCGAATCAGTAACGACTTGGGTAAGACGGTGTTAGAAACCACCGGCGACATGCAGGTCCAAGCCTCCTTATCCACTCCAAAGCCTGGCGAGTCGGATGCGGTTCAGAAGACCCCGGAAACGGATTACCTGATCACCGGGATAGAAAATGTACTGGGTGGACAGGAAACTGAGGTTGAGCAGGACGCGGACGAAGAGGAAGAAGCAGAAGAAGAGGAAACGGGCGAGGAGGAAGAAGCGGAAGCACAGGACGTGGATGAAGAGGGCGAAGCGGAAGGGCAGAGTGCGGAAGTAAAGGAAGAAGCGGAAGCACAGGACGCGGACGAAGAGGAAGAAGCGGAAGCACAGGACGCGGACGAAGAGGAAGAAGCGGAAGCACAGGAAACTGACGAAGAGGGCGAGGCGGAAGAACAGGACACGGAAGAAGAAGTTGAAGCGGAAGAACAGAACGCGGAAGTAGAGCATGAAGCCAAAGTCCAGGAGTAAGGGGGAAAAGAGATGAATCATAAATCCAAACGACCGCCGGGACTTTTCAAGCAAAAGGTTTGGGCAACGATGCTTATGGTTGGCGTCATGGTCTTGTGTTCTACCCTTCCGAGTAATGCTGCTGAGCTCCTGGATCTGGAGTATACTGAAGAATTCATTGATTCCGAAGCCGAGCTTTCAAGCGTTAACGATGAGCTACAGGCCCCGGAGTTTGACGAAGAATACAATGCTCTAGAAGACGAACCTCAAAACGAAAGTGATGCTGTCGAGTCCCAGGACCTGGAGATCCCCTCTTTCATCTATATTAAAAAGATAGTAACCGGTGAATCGCAAATTTTAACCGCAGAAGAGCTTGCGTCCGTCATCAAAGAGTATGAAGGGAAATGGCTGTCGATCGAACGGCTAAAAATGATGCTTGATGGGGTAAATGAGCTTTATCACCAAAAGGGGGCAATCACGGCCAAAGCTTTTCTCCCGCCGCAAACGGTGGAAGATGGTGTGCTCCGGGTGGAATTGGTCGAAGGACGCATTGGGGAGATCCGGGTGGAGAACAACCGGTTTACGAGCAAACGTTATATCCAAACCGGTTGGGGCTGACTAAAGGCGAGATCTTTTACCTGGACCAACTGGAGACAAAGCTACACCTATTTAACTTGGCCAACGACATCATGGTAATTGCCGAGTTAGCGGCCGGGGAAGAATACCAAACCACCGATGTGATCATTAAGACCCTGGAGCCACCCAATTTCCAAGCGACCATCTTTACCGATAACCTAGGAAGCGAGGATACGGGGCAGTATCGTGCCGGTTTTAATTTATCCGTCAAAAGCCTCTTTGGATTCCGGGATCCAATCACGCTTAGTGGGGTTTTTAGCCAAGGGCTGATTAGCGCCATGCTTAATTACCGGCTCCCCCTCCATAAGACAGGTTTTTATTTTGAGGCCGGTTACGGTTATATCTGGTCCAAGAACATCAAAGCCCAATTTGAAGCGGGGGATCTCGGTATCGGCAACGAGGGCGATGATCTGCATCTTAGATTTGGTAAAAAAAGCTCTACGTTCGATTTCGAACAAGACTGGTTTTTGATCGCCCAAAACCAGAAGAATAAATCAAGGCTTGCCACTTCGATAATTAGCGAGTTGGATCTGATTACGATTTCAGGTGGGTTTGACCGTGCAAACAGAGGAAATGAAATGTTGAGGTACTATAGCCATAGCTTGACCGGTGGTAAACAGGATAAAAGAAGTCTTAATGAAAAAAACACTGACAAGTTTCTCAAATACAACAGTCAATATCAGTGGCAGGTTAATACGCCGAAGAATAGGCGGGTGACGCTTAGTTTCACCGGTCAGGTGGGATCCGAAGCAATTCCGGAAAGAGAGCAATTCGCCATTGGTGGGCTGTCGACGGTCCGGGGTTTTGAAGCCGGGATAAAACGGGGGGACCATGGTTATTGCCTACGGCTGGAGATGCATGAACAGACTCCGCGTTGGATTAAAGGTTTTCTCTTTCTGGACCAGGGCGGCGCTTTCCGTAAGTGGCCTCTGTTCAAGGGGGACTTCATAGTCTCCGCCGGGATTGGCTGTAATCTTCAATTGACCGACCGGATTACGGGACAAGTGGTCTGCGGAGTTCCCTACAAAGAAAAGGTAAGAATCTATTTTAATGCCCAGGCCAGTTTTTATTAGCTGAAGCAAAGCAAGAAAAAATCACAGATGAGATGAGAACAAAAGAATGATAAGGAGGAGAAAAAGATGAAAAGAAGCTTAGCGATGATGGTAATAGGTCTGATGGTGGTCTTATTGATGGCGTCGTTTTCGGTTGGGGCAAGCGGAGCCACAAATGTAAGTGTGGCGGTGGTCAATATTGATAAGATAATCAATGAATCCCTGGCCGGTCAAGGCGCAAACCGGGAATTACTGCAATTGATCAAAGAAAAACAGGATGAATTAAACAAAATTGCCGACGCCATTAATGCGTTGCAAAAAGAGTTAGAAACAAAGGATACTGCCGAAAAGCAACAAGAGCTAACTCAGTTGGTCAATGAATATCAGCAAAAGGTGGATGAGGCGAACAGCCAAATTCAATCGGAAGCCCAGAGGATGAGAAATGAATTGGTTGGCGAGATTCAGGAGATCATCCTGGCGATTGGGGAAGAACAAAATTATTCATTGATTATTGATTCCGCCACGATTACTTATTACACCCGGACCAATATCATCGATATTACCGGTGAGGTTGTGCGCAGGTATAACCAGACGCGAAATAGTTGGTAAGCACAACAAGCGATACGCAGAGTTAAGCTTTTTGCGTTGATTAAGAATGATTCCAATTACAATATATACGGAGGGTTGTCCTCCTTTTTTTTGTCCGGGAGTTTTATTGGGGACCCGGGGGGGATAAGCTGGATTTTACTGGAGTTTTATGGTAAGATAAACCTGCATCCTATAAGTTCCATGACAGGTTTCTATGGTAAGGGGGATAAGATGATTTACCGTGGCACGCAAAAAGTTTCGGTGGTAAACTTGATCTTGCTTGGCGCCTTTTTGGGGCTCTTGATCTATCTTACGGTCTATTATGCGCCGGTAATCACCCGTTTGGTTAGTGAACCCGAACAGTTTCGCGAATTGATTGATTCCTATGGGCAGAATGGAGTCCTTGTCTTTATTGCTTTTCAGGTTCTCCAGGTGGTGATTTCGGCGATCCCCGGTGAGGTAGTGCAGATTGCCGGGGGGTATCTTTACGGGGTGGGATTTGGCACGCTTTATCTGATGATCGGTTTGTTGATCGGTTCGGTGTTAACTTTTTATCTAGCCCGGCTTCTTGGTTATCCGGTGCTCAAAGCCTTCCTCCCCCAAGCAAAATACGGCAAATTCCGGGCTTTGCTGCGGAGTAAAAAATTTGATCTCGTTGTTTTCCTCCTTTTTTTCTTGCCGGGATTGCCCAAGGATCTATTGACCTATGTGGCGGGTTTGACCTATGTGCCCCCTTTGAAATTCTTCATGCTTGCCATTGGCGCCCGCCTCCCTGCCCTTATCGGTTCCGTCATCATCGGCGCGAACATTCAGGAGCGGAATTACTTGACGGCAATCCTTTTGCTGTCCGGAGCGGTCCTCCTTTTTTTGCTCGGCTATTTTTCGAAGGACCGGATTATTGAACGTTTGCATCAATGGAGCGCTGTCCGCGAGCGGTATTCCGTTCGCAAAAAGAAATGAGGTTCACGCCGGAGGAGGGCGTGACTTTTGTCAATTAATGAATAACCTTTTGCGGTTTGGTCGCCGCTGGAAGATGTGGGTTGGGGAGAACGGGAGAACGCCACCGGGATTTTAGCGTTTTTGGGCAGTTTGATTTGTGAATGAAAGATATTTATGTTATAGTATAAAACATGACAATTCAATTAGGTGATTAATTGAGGTAGCTACCATGATGGTCATGCCGGGGCAGGGCCCGTTTATGTTGAGGTTATGTCCAGCGGGGACGAATTAGGAATTTGGTTTGCTCAATATATATGCCAATATAATCACTTACCTGTTGTAGGTGATTTTTTATTTGCGGGGTTCCTTTGTATTTCCGACGGGAGTAAAGGTAATAAATATTGGTGCAACAAGAGATGAGGAGTGATTAGTATTTTTGGTTTTAAAGGGAAAAGATCCATTATTATGTTGGGAATCGCCTTAATTATCATCTTTGGCGGAAGTTTGGGCGGGGTCATGGCCACTGGACAGCGGGAGGGTAAGACGGGCCCGCAACCGACGTTGGTTTTCGCCGACGCCGGTTGGGACAGTATTCGCCTCCATAATGGGATTGCCGCGACGATCATTGAAAAAGGGTATGGTTACCGGACCGATGTGCTCACCGGTTCCTCACCGATTGTGATTAAAGGTTTGCGCCAGGGAGATATTGATATTTGTATGGAAGCCTGGACTGATAATATTATCGAACTCTACCAGGAAGGAATCGAGCAGGGAGAGATTGTGGAACTAGCGGTCAACTTTGATGATAATGCGCAAGGTTTATATGTGCCGACTTATGTGATTAAAGGGGATCCGGAACGGGGAATCCAACCCTTAGCTCCCGGTCTAAAATCGATTAAGGATTTACCCCGGTATTGGCAAGTCTTTCAGGATCCGGATCAACCTTCCCAAGGCCGGATCTATGGTTCACCGCCCGGATGGGCCGCCGACCAGATTCTCAGGACGAAAATGTCCACTTACAACCTGGACCAATATTATGACTACTTTAATCCGGGGTCCGATACCGCGCTCAATACTTCTTTGGTTTCCGCCTACGATAAGGGAGAACCCTGGGTTGGCTATTACTGGGATCCAACCTGGATTACAGGGAAGTATGACTTAACCTTACTGGCTGATGAACCTTACACCATCAATCAATGGGAGGCTGGGTACGCTTGTGCGTTCCCAGGAGTAAAAGTCACGGTGGCGGTCAATCATCAGTTGAGCGAAAAGGCTCCGGAGGTCGTGGCCTTCTTAAAAAACTATAAGACCAGCACGAAGATGACCAGTGAGTTGTTGGCGTTTATGCAAGACCATGACGGGAATGTTGAGCAAACCGTGGAGTGGTTTTTTGCCAATTATGAAGCGCTTTGGACTAGTTGGGTACCGGCGGAGGTGGCGGCGGCAGTTAAGGGAGAAGGGCAGTCAGGTCCGGCCCGTTTACAAGCAGGTTGGACCAAATTTCCGACGGGGATCCGTCTAAATCCCGGTGTTTTTGTGGAGAGATTTATTTCTTGGTTGACCGCTCATTGCCAAGCGTTTTTTGACTGGTTGAAAGCGGGTGTTCATGGGCTTGTTTCCATGATCCAAGGGCTCTTTTCCTTTATTCCCTGGTTTATCCTGGTTCTTCTGCTCTTTATCTTAGGTTGGCGGCTGGATCGATGGCAATCGGGGCTGTTTTATGCTTTGATGCTCTTGCTCATTGGCGCCCTTGGGCTTTGGGCGGAGATGATTTTCACCCTTTCGATTGTCCTTACCGGGGTCCTCATCTCCGTTCTACTGGGGGTTCCCTTGGGGATCATTATGGCTTATAATAATAAACTGGAGGCTTTGCTCAAACCTTTACTGGACGGGGCGCAGACCATGCCCAGTTTTGTTTATCTCATTCCGGCCATGATCTTCTTTGGTTTAGGCACGGTCCCGGCGGTCTTCGCCACGATTATCTATTCGGCGCCTCCTTGTATTCGCCTAACTAATCTCGGGATTAGGGGCGTGCCGAAAACGATGAAAGAAGCGGCTTATGCTTTCGGGTCCTCCCGTTGGCAAGTATTGACCAAAGTAGAATTGCCCCAAGCCGTGCCCACGATTATGGCGGGGATTAACCAAACGACCATGTCGGCCATGTCGATGGTTGTGATCTCCTCGATGATTGGGGCGAAAGGACTAGGTGAAAATGTGTTAATTGCGATTAACCGGACGGATATCGCGTTGGGCTTTGATTCTGGAATCAGTATTGTCTTCCTGGCGATTATTATCGACCGGATTACCCAGAAAATATCCAAACGCCAGCAGCGGATGAAAACGGGAGAGGGGATAAGATCATGACGGCGAAAATAGTAGTTCACAACCTGGTCAAGGTGTTCGGTCCAAGACCGAGATTGGCTTTGGAGCGGCTAAAAAAAGGATGGACGAAAAAGGAGATTCTGCAGAAACTCGGTCAAACCGTCGGGGTTAATAATGTCTCCTTTACCGTGAATGAAGGTGAGATCTTTGTCATTATGGGCCTTTCGGGGAGTGGTAAATCCACCCTGATCCGGTGCCTGAACCTGTTGAACAAGCCTACGTCCGGTGAGATTCGGGTGGATGGGGAGAATATTGTTGAATATGACCACAATCAGCTCCGGAAGTTCCGGCAAGAAAAAATGGCCATGGTCTTTCAACAATTTGGCCTTTTGACCCACCGTACAGTGTTAGGTAATGTGGAGTATGGTTTGGAGATAAAAGGGGTGGAGAAAAACAAACGGCGGGAGATTGCCCTTGATGCCCTGGCCAAGATGGGGCTTAAAGGATGGGAGGAGAAGATGCCTCAGGAGCTGAGCGGGGGGATGCAACAAAGGGTTGGCCTCGCCCGGGCGCTGGCTAATGATCCGGACATCTTGTTGATGGATGAACCCTTTAGCGCCTTGGATCCCCTGATCAGAAGGGAGATGCAATCGGAGCTTCTGGACTTGCAATCAAAGTTGAAAAAGACAATCGTCTTTATTACCCATGACTTGAATGAAGCTTTTAAGTTGGGGGATCGGGTCGCGGTGATGAAGGATGGCTCGATCGTGCAGATTGGCACCGCGGAGGAGATCCTGAACAATCCCTCCAATGAATATATCGCCGAGTTTGTGAAGGGGATTGATCGGACAAAGATTGTTCGCGCCAAAGATATTATGCAACGGGCCGATGCTTTGGTCTCCCTCAAGGACGGGGTCCGGGTGGCGATTAAAGAAATGCAAGACAATGGCATTTCCAGTGTGTTTGTCGTCGATAAGGAACGGAAGCTAAGAGGAATTGTGACGATCGATGATTGTATTAAAGCGGTGAAGGAAGGCCATTCTTTAGTCGAGATCTTGAAACAAGATTATTATACGACGAAGGAAGATGCTTATATTGAAGAGTTGCTTGATCTAGGCGTGAAGACCAAGTATCCTATAGTTGTGGTCGATGAGGAACGGCGAATTTTAGGGATCATTGTCCGGACTTCTATTTTAGCCGGGCTGTTGGGCAATACAAATCAGGATTGAAGATTTTCTGTGGTCTCCTTAAGGCCGGTGGGGACGTCATGGAGGAGGAAGGAAGATGAACGGTCCAGAGCTGTTGGTTCCAGCCGGTAATCTGGAAAAGCTGCGCACGGCGGTCCTGTATGGGGCGGATGCGGTGTATACCGGTGTTGAAGGGCTGAGTCTCCGCGCCCGGCAAGCGGAGATGACCATTGCCGAATTGGCGGAAGGGGTCCGCCTGGCTCACCGGCGAAAGGTCAAGGTCTATGCCGCTCTAAATATCTTTGCCCGCAATCGGGATTTAGCTTTGATCCGGCAAAGGGTGGGCCAATTGGCGGAGATCGGGGTGGATGCGGTGTTGGTCAGTGATGTTGGGGTTTTGCAGACGGTTCGCCAAGTGGCGCCCCGGCTTCCGGTGCACCTCAGCACCCAGGCTAATACGACCAACGCGGAAGCGGTGCGTTTTTGGCACGGGTTAGGGGTAAGCCGGATTGTCTTGGCGCGGGAGTTGAGTTTGGCCGAGATCGGTCAGATCGCAACCGCCGTGCCCGAAATTGAATTGGAACTTTTTGTGCATGGCGCGATGTGTCTAGCCTATTCCGGCCGGTGTTTGCTCTCGGCTTACTTGACGGGGCGAAGCGCCAACCGGGGCGAGTGTACCCACCCCTGTCGTTGGGAGTATAGTCTCACCGAACGGACCCGCCCGGAGGAACCTCTAGTGCTGACCGGGGATGATCGGTACAGTTATCTGCTGAGTGCGAAGGATCTCCGGATGATTGAGTATCTTCCGGAAATCCTAAAGGCCGGTGTTACCAGCCTGAAGATTGAAGGCAGGATGAAGTCCGTCTATTACCTGGCGGTGGTGACCAGAACTTACCGGTGGGCGTTGGATGCGGCAGCGTTAGATCCGGCCGGTTACCGTTGTGACCCCGCTTGGCTGGCCGAATTAGAGAAGGTTTCCCACCGGGGTTACACAACCGGATTTTATCTGCAATCCGAAGGGGAAAAGTTTGCCGGAGTGAATCTTAAAGAAAGCTACCGGAAAACCCATGGGCTGGTGGGAACGGTTTTAGAGTACCGGCCGACCGAGGGGAGAGTCTTGGTGGAACTAAGGAATCAGCTGGTGGCCGGGGACGAAACGGAGCTTTTATTGCCCGACGCCACGCTTCTTTTGGATTCGCAAGCGATGACCAATGAAGCCGGTGAGCCTTTGGCTGAAGGGCATAATCGCTACCGGGTTTATTTCCCGGTGGACCGGGAGGTCCCAACCGGCGCGGTGCTCCGCCGCCGTTTAGCCCGCGTTTAACTTCTCCAGTTCCGCGGCAAAGGCGGCAGCGGCTTGTTCGTAGTCATCGGTAACTTTGGCCAGTTCGGTATAGAGTTGCTCCACTTCTTGATTGATTTCTGCGTTGCGTTTGGCCAAATTGGCGATGGTTTCCGCATTCCCGGCGGTGGAGGCGGTAATTAGTTCCGTATTGTTTTGCCCCAGTTCTTCTTCCAGCTGAGCGATGGCCTTTTCCAGTTGGTGGATTTGGGCCGACAACGGATTTAAGACCGCAGAACGGCGGTTGATCAGCTCCGCCCGTTCTTGCCGGAGGACTTTCCGGTAGTTGGCCGGGTTATTGGTTTTTTCCTTGTTTCCTGGGGGGGTAGCCGTCTCCTCGTCCGCTTCCCAGCCGATCTCTTCCAGAAAACGCTGGTAATTGCCATTAAAGAAGAAGACCCGGTCGCGGTCAAAGACGATTAATTTATCGACTAGCGCGTGCAGGTACATTTCATTATGGGTGACCAGGATCAGTGCGCCATTATAGGCGTCCAAAGCTTCAAGCAATGAATCGCAAGACTCCAGATCCAGATGGTTGGTGGGCTCATCCAGGAGCAGGAGATTGCTGGGGGTCAGCAATAGTTTGCTCAGGAGGACCCGGCTTTTTTCGCCCCCGGAGAGGACCCGGATCTTTTTGAGGGCTAAATCGCCGCCGAACATAAAGGCGCCACTGATCTTGCGGGCCATTTCCAGGGAACAAGTAGGGGTGGTGGCCATCAATTCTTCCAGAATCGTTTTCTCCGGATCAAGCCGTTCCACATTGGTTTGGCCGAAATAGCCGGTTGTGAGGGCGGGATGGCCGGTGATGACGCCTTGGACCGGTTGGAGCTCGCCGGCCAGAAGGCGGAGTAGGGTGGACTTGCCTTTCCCGTTCTTACCGATGATCCCGATCCGGTCGTTCCGGCCAACGGTGAAACTAAGCCCGTCGATGAAGAAGGGGCCTGTTGGTTGATAGGCAAAGGAAACCCCCTTCACCTCCATAATCAACTTACCCGGCGACGGGGCTTCGGGGAAGGTAAAAGCTAACGCTTCCGGTTTGGCGAGTTTTTCCAGGCGTTCCCTTTTTTCCAGCATTTTGATGCGGGATTGGACCCGGCTGCTGAGGGTTGCTTTATACCGGAAACGGTTAATAAAAACCTCAATCTCTTTCCGCCTTTTTTCCTCATTCAGTCGGGTTTTTTCATAAATCTCCTCTTCCTTGGCCAACTGGGCATAGAATTTATCCGTTGTTCCCTCCAGCTTGCGTAATTTCTGCCGGTGGATTCCGAGGGTATGGGTGATTACTTGGTCCATCAGGCTACGGTCGTGGGTGATTAAGATCAGTTCATGCTTCCACGCGCGCAAAAAACGGATCAGCCAGCGAATGGAGGCGATATCCAGGTAGTTGGAAGGTTCGTCCAAGAGGAGGAGGTTGGGCTCGGCGGCCAGTACCTTGGCCAAGTTGAGGCGGACCTGAAAACCGCCGGAGAACTCGGTCAGCGGACGGTGGAAGTCAGCTTTGGTAAAACCTAGCCCAAGCAGGATCTTCTCCACCCGCCAGCTTTGCTCCTCTTGGGTGGCAGGTAAAGCAGAGCAGGCTTCGGCTAAAAGCGTGGGTTGGGTAAAGTTTAAATGCTGCTGTAGATAACCGATCCGGTAGTGTTTGGGGAAGGTAATGCTGCCGGAATCAGGCTCTTCTTCTCCGGCCAGGAGACGGAGGAGCGTGGTTTTGCCGTGACCGTTCCGACCGACCAGCCCGATCCGTTCGCCCGGATTGATCAGAAAATTAGCTTCGGTAAAGAGCACCTGCTCTCCATAGGCTTTGGCGAGGTTAACCGCTTTAATCAATGCCATCACACCTAACGAAAGATCATACTTTTACTTTATACGTTGGCAGAAAAATAGTCAAGGCGCGGCTAAACCGGGGAAGAGACGGGCCGGGAGGCCGGAAGCTTTCTGGACGATCGCTTCCGCGCGACGGACTTCCGCTTCCGTCACGGTAATGCTCTCTTCATGAAAGAGGGGGCTGTCCCGTCCTAATTTTGCCCAGTCACTTTCAGCCAGACTGTTATAGGGGAAGAGCTCAATCTTTTCCAGCGTGGGAAGGTCCCTGGCCAATTTTCCCAGGGCAGTTAGGGCTTCCGGCAGGTCGGTCCAGCCTTTAATCAGGACATAGCGGAGCCAGACCGAGGTGGGAAAGGAAGCTAACGCCGCCCAGTTCGCCAGAACCGAGGCGGGGTTAAGCTTGGAAAGGGCTTCCGGGTGGAGGGGATGTTTGATGGAAAACATCACCAAATCAACGGCCTGTACTAAGCCGGCGAAAGGGGTGATCGGACCCCAGCCGCAAGTATCCAAGGCTACGTGCCAACCGGCCCGGCGGGCCAGCTTCGCCAAAGCCAGGGCAAATTCCGGTTGGTAGAGGGGTTCGCCGCCGCTAAGGGTCAGGCCGGGTGGTTCCTGGAGAAAAGGGCGAAAACGTTCCAGCCGGAGGAGGAGAGTTTCAGGAGTGATTTCTTCCCCCGCTGCCGCCGCCCAGGATTCGGGGTTATGGCAAAAGAGGCAACCGGCGGGGCAACCCTGGAAGAAGACGACACACCGGGTTCCTGGCCCGTCAAGGGTGGAAAAGCTTTGGAGGGACTGGATGCGGCCCATGGATACCACCTTCCTCTTTGGTAGAAAAAGCTTACATCCTTTCGTAAATGGTCCGTTCGATGACCTCTAATTGTTGTTCCCGGCTGAGCTTGACAAAATGGACGGCGTAGCCGGAGACCCGGATGGTCAGGTTGGGGTAAAGTTCGGGGTGTTCCATGGCGTCAATCAGGGTTTCCCGGCTGTAGACGTTGATGTTGATATGGTGTCCCTGGGCGTTGAAGTAGCCGTCCACGAGCCCCATCAGGTTACGCGCCCGTTCGGCGGGGGTAGGCCCCAAAGCCCGGGGGGTGATGGAGAAGGTGTAGGAGATCCCGTCCAGGCAGATTTCATAGGGTAATTTGGCCAGGGAACGCATGGCCGCCACGACCCCGTTTTTTTCCCGCCCATGCATGGGGTTGGCGCCGGGGGCGAAGGGGTGACCGGCTTTTCGTCCGTCCGGGGTCGCCCCGGTTTTTTTGCCGTAAACCACGTTGGAGGTAATGGTTAGGATGGACATGGTGGGTTTGGCTTTCCGGTAGATGGGTTGTTGTGCCAAGGAAGCATAGAAAAGCCGTAATACTTTGACGGCTATTCCGTCGACCCGGTCATCATCATTCCCGAAACAAGGAAACTCCCCTTCCACCTCAAAGTCGGTGGCAATCCCCCGCTCATCCCGGATGGGTTTGACTCGGGCGTACCGGATGGCGCTCAGCGAATCGGCGACAACGGAAAGGCCGGCCACGCCGAAGGCCATATGCCGGTGGGGGTTGGAATCGATTAAGGCCATTTGGATGCGTTCATAATTGTATTTATCGTGCATATAGTGGATACAGTTCATGGTCCGGCTATAAAGGATGGAGAGCCAGGTGAGGACCTGTTCGTAGTTGGTCCATACCGCTCGCCACTCCAGATACTCGCCGGTCAAGGGAGGAACGGCTAAAACCTGTTCGCCGGTTTTTTCATCCCGCCCCCCGTTGATCGCCAGGAGGAGAGCTTTAGCCAGGTTCACCCGGGCGCCGAAAAATTGCATATCTTTACCCAGGCGGGTGGCGGAGACGCAGCAGGAGATGGCATAATCATCCCCAAAAATCGGCCGCATGAGCTCGTCATTTTCAAATTGGAGGGCGGAGGTTTTGATGGCCAATTCAATGGTATATTCCCGGAAAGGCTGGGGCAACCGGGGACTCCATAGGACCGTCAGATTGGGTTCGGGAGACGGACCCAGGTTCCGTAAGGTATGTAGCCAGCGGTAATCAGTCTTGGTCACCAACGGACGTCCATCTTCCCCCATGCCACCAACGGCTTCGGTGACCCACAACGGATCACCGGCGAAGAGTTCATCATATTCGGGAGTGCGTAAATGGCGGATGAGGCGGAGTTTGATTACCAATTGGTCGATGAGTTCCTGGGCGCCTTCTTCGTCAATGGCGCCTTCGGCTAAATCACGCTGGAGATAAATATCAAGAAAAGGGCTGTTATGCCCGAACGACATGGCGGCTCCGTTTTCCTCTTTAACCGCCCCCAGGTAAGCGAAGTATAACCACTGCACGGCTTCGTGGGCGTTGGCCGCCGGTCGACTGAGATCAAACCCGTAGGCCTTCGCCATCTCGCCCAACCTTTCTAATCCTTCGATTTGGTCGGCGATATCTTCCCGCAAATGAATACTGGCGTCATCCACATTATCCAAGGCGTAAAGGTCCTGCTTTTTTTGGGAGATTAGAAAGGCTAAACCATAGAGGGGCACGCGCCGATAGTCGCCGATCAGACGGCCCCGCCCGTAAGCATCGGGTAGACCGGTGATAATGCCCAGGTGACGGGCTTGGCGCATCGCCGGCGTATAAATCCGGAAGATGGCTTCATTCTGGGTCCGGCGGTAAGAAGTGAAAATTTTTTTCATGACTGGATCGGGATGGATTTTGCGGGCCCGACAAGCCGCTTCCACCATCCGCCAGCCGCCCCAGGGATTGACCAGTCTTTTTAAGGGCTCGTCTGTTTGTAGGCCGACGATAACCTCATTTTCCCGGTCGATATAACCGGGGCCCCAGGCCGTAACTTCCGCCACCCGTTCTGTATCAACGGCGAGCACTCCCCCGGCGGCCCGCTCTGCATCCATAAGTTGACGGCATTTTGCCCATAAGCGGTTGGTCCGGGCGGAAGCGGGAGTGAGGAAGACCGGTTCTTCGGTAAAAGGTTGGTAATTATGGCGAATAAAGTCGGTAACATCGATTTTTGCGCGCCACAGATCTCCCTGAAAATTGCGCCAAGGATCCATGCTCATTCCTCCATAAGTAAAAATTTGGTTTGCTGGTCCATTTTGGGGAAGGAAGTAGCGTTGACGACCTTTCCATCCTCTGATATTATTAGTCATGACACAAATTATTATGGCAACTTTCTACCCTTCGGCCTTTATTTTAGGGAAGGTTTTCCCCAGTGCCAGTAAAGAATAGGGAGATTAAATATGAAACGTATTTCTTTTCGTGTTTTGCTGCTTGTTGCCGGTCTTATTCTGGTTGTCTTAGTGCTGACCGCCTCTCTGACTGGGCAGGAGCCCAGTCGGGAACAGGTTTTGACGCAAATGGTAATCAGTTCGCTGTTGACTTGGCATTGCGAGCCGCCCGCCGATCTGGATCTTTGGTCCGAAAAGGCCTTCGATCTTTATTTGCGCGCCCTTGATTATAATAAACGTTTTTTTACCAAGGCTGATCTCCAAACCTTGACAGCTTTCCGGTTTAAACTTGATGATGAGGTCCGCCACGGAACCCAGGAGTTTTTTACGCTTTCCTGGGAAATTTTAAGTAAACGGATCCGGGAAGTACAAGGCTATACCGATACTATTCTGAACAAACCCTTTACTTTTACCGTCGACGAATATTTAGAGACCGATCCGGAGAAAAGGGATTATCCCCGAAATGGGCAAGAATTAAAAGAGTTATGGCGAAAAGTGGTTAAAGCACAGACTTTGAGTGTTTATATCGACCTCTTAATGGCCGAAGGTGAAAACAAAGCTGACCCGGAGGAAAAATGGGCTAGGCTTCTGGAAAAACCGTTTCAACCGGCAATCGAGGAAAAGGCCCGCGCCAAAGTGAGGCAGGATTTAAACCGGGCCTTTCGACGGCTGTTGACCGAAAAACAGGAGGATCGTTATGCCCGGTATCTGAATGCGTTGACTTCCAGTTTTGACCCGCATACGAACTATTTGCCGCCAAAAGCAAAACAGGATCTGGATATTCAATTAAGTGGGGTTCTGGAAGGAATCGGAGCCACCCTTCAGGAAGACGGGGATTATATCAAGGTTGTGGAGATTATTCCCGGTGGCCCGTCCTGGCGACAGGGCAAATTAAAAGAAGGGGATATAATCTTAAAAGTAGCGCAGGGCGCCGGAGAACCGGTGGATTTAATCAATATGCCGGTGGATGAAGCGGTCCGGTATATTCGGGGTAAAAAAGGGACTGAAGTAACTTTGACCGTGAAAAAAATGGACGGACAGATCGAAGAGATTACTATCCTCCGCGATATTGTCGTTCTTGAGGAGACTTATGCCAAAGCGGTGGTGATTAAGGCCCCCAAGGCCGGGCCGAAAGTTGGATATATCGCGCTTCCTTCTTTTTACCGGGATTTTAATGCGCTGAACGGCCGGTCTTCCAGCGATGACGTCCGTAAGGAACTGGAGAAATTAAAAAAAGCGGAAGTGGAGGGGGTCATCCTCGATCTCCGGAATAATAAGGGCGGCGCCTTAGATGATGCGGTGAAGATGGCTGGTCTTTTTATTGAATCTGGTCCAGTTGTCCAGGCGAAAGACCAAAAAGGGAAAATTGTTGTTTTACAGGATCCCGATCCCGAGGTGGTCTACGCCGGACCTTTGGTTGTGTTGATCAATTCCCTTAGCGCGTCCGCTTCTGAGATTTTAGCTGCCGCCTTACAGGATTACGGGCGGGCGGTTATTGTCGGCAGCCCCCATTCTTTCGGGAAGGGAACCGTCCAAGGGATGGTTAACCTGGATTACCTGTTGGATTATCTTTATCCGCGACAAGCGGCGTATAAACCATTAGGCACGATTAAATTGACCGAGGAAAAATACTACCGGATTAACGGCGGCGCCACTCAACTAAAAGGGGTCCAATCGGATCTGGTGTTACCCGATCCCTACGCCTTCTTGGAGATTGGGGAGCGCTATTATGATTATGTGCTGCCGTGGGATCAGGTCCAGCCCTTGACTTACCAGAAATGGACCGGAAACCATTGGGATCTGGCCACCCTCAAGGCGAACAGCGCCCAACGGTTGGCGGTTAATCCCTACTTTGCGCTTGTCCAGAAGAATGTGGACCAGATTCGTAAGCAACAGGAAGAGACTTTGCAACCTCTACAACTGGCCAAACACCTTGCCATCCAGCAGCAGCTGGAAGCAGAGGTGGCGGAGATAAACGCCGGGATGGACCGGACCACCGGGCTAGACTTCAAGTCGCTTAGCGCAAAGGAGCAAGCGAAGGAAGAGTTGGAACGGGAACAGGAATGGGTGCAGCAGTTGGAGAAAGATTTTTATTTGGAGGAAGCGGTGAACGTTTTACAGGATATGATTGCCGCCACTCCAGCGGCCGCTGCAGCATAGCACGGATTTTACCAACAACCAAGGGCGCCGTTAGGGCGCCCTTTTATATAACGGATTTTGGCGTTATCTTTTGCTTCAATCTATGGAGAGCTAATTTAAGACCCTCTTGGTGCTGTCTTAGAATTCTTTCTACTGGTCACCAAGGAAAAAGTTTGTTGCCTAGGGTGTTCGGGGGACAAGAAATTGAATAAAAGGAGGAAACTGGATGGGAGAAGCCGATCTCGGACTTATTGGTTTGGCGGTGATGGGTGAAAACCTCGTGATGAACATGGAGAGTAAAGGTTTTACCGTCGCGGTCTTCAACCGGACGGTGGAAAAGGTCACTAATTTCGTGGCAGGGCGGGCGAAGGGGAAGAAGATTATCGGCGCCTCTTCCTTGGAAGAACTGGTGGCCAGTTTGAAAAAACCGCGCAAAGTGATGCTAATGGTGAAGGCGGGGCCACCGGTGGATACGTTTATCGATCTGTTAATTCCCCTGTTGGAACCGGGAGATATCATTATCGATGGGGGGAATTCCCATTTTCCCGATACGATCCGGCGGACGAAATATGTGGAAGAAAAAGGATTGTTGTACATCGGGACCGGGGTATCCGGTGGGGAAGAAGGCGCCCTCCACGGGCCTAGTTTAATGCCGGGCGGTTCTCCGGCGGCTTGGCCCCATGTACAGCCGATCCTGCAAGCGATTGCGGCGAAGGTGGAAGGGGGTAGTCCCTGTTGCGAGTGGGTTGGCGAAGATGGCGCCGGACATTTTGTCAAAATGGTACATAATGGAATTGAATACGGGGACATGCAGTTGATTTGTGAAGCTTATCATCTGATGAAGGACCTCTTGGGGCTTTCGGCCGAGGAAATGCATGCCGTCTTTAAGGAATGGAACGAAGGCGAACTCAACAGTTACTTAATTGAGATTACCCGTGATATCCTGGCCTATAAAGATGAGGACGGAACCCCCTTGGTGGAGAAGATTTTAGATACGGCCGGTCAAAAAGGGACCGGGAAATGGACGGGAATCGCCGCTTTTAACGAAGGGGTGCCTTTGACCCTGATTGGTGAGGCTGTTTTTTCCCGTTGCTTGTCGGCTTTGAAAGAAGAGCGGGAGGCAGCGGCGCAGGTTTTAACCGGACCCCGGCCCAAGTTCACCGGGGATAAGCAAGCTTTTATCGAGGCCATCCGGCAGGCGCTCTATGCTTCGAAGATTGTTTCCTACGCGCAAGGTTATACCCTGATGCGGAGCGCAGCCCAGACTTACGGTTGGAACTTGAATTACGGCGGGATTGCGCTGATCTGGCGAGGTGGGTGTATCATCCGTTCGGTTTTTCTGGGGAAGATTAAAGAGGCCTTTGAAAAGGACCCGAAGCTACCAAACCTGTTATTGGATCCATTCTTCAAAGCCAAAGTGGAAGCAGCCCAGGAAAGCTGGCGGCAGGTCTGCGCTACGGCGCTCTCCAATGGGATTCCGGTCCCGGCTTTTACCTCCGCCCTTTGCTATTACGATGGCTACCGGAGCGCCCGTTTACCGGCCAATCTGCTCCAGGCGCAACGGGATTATTTTGGCGCCCATACATATGAGCGGGTCGACCGGCCACGGGGTGAATTTTTCCATACCAATTGGACCGGGAGCGGTGGTAGTACCTCCGCGACGACTTATACGGTTTAGAAGGTGATACCGGCGCAAGCAGACCCCCAAGGGTTTGCTTCCTACTAAAGATGGGGAATTGAGAAGACCGGTTACCAAAGTAAATATTTGAAAGCGGAGGGTGGGTTATGGAAGAGATTGCTTTAACCGGTGACCACATTGACGCGCAGGTCTTAGAAAGGGAGCTTCATAGGTGGTTGGCGAGTCTGACCACTCCTTTGCGGAAAGTATTGCTGTTACCGCCAGATATCACCCGTTTTCACTCGCAAGCCGGTTTGGTTGTGCAGTTATTATATAAGGCGCTGGCTCCCCAGACGAAAGTGGAGATTATGCCCGCTTTAGGCACTCATGTGCCAATGACGGCGGAAGAACGGATCCAGATGTTCGGGGCGGATATTCCGGCCGCCTGTTTTCTGGTCCATGACTGGCGGAATGATGTGGTGCAGATTGGGGAAGTACCGGCCGCGTTTGTGGCCTCCGTTTCCGAAGGGTTGGTCTCTTACCCGATCGGGGTTGAGGTCAACCGGCGCCTCTTGGATCCCGGTTATGACCTGATTGTCTCGATCGGACAGGTGGTCCCCCACGAGGTGGTGGGAATGGCCAACTATAACAAGAATATATTTGTCGGTTGCGGCGGGGAGGAGATCATTAACCGTTCTCATTTTCTGGGGGCTGTCTATGGTATGGAACGGATGATGGGACGGGCCGATACACCCGTGCGTAAAGTCTTTAATTACGCCGAGGAACATTTTTTTGCCCGGATCCCGCTCCAGTATATTTTAACGGTCACTACGACCCAGGGGGGAGAAACAAAACTCAACGGGTTATTTATCGGTCGCGACCAGCGGCTTTTTGCGGCGGCGGTCCGGGAAAGCCAGCGCCGGAATTTAGACCTCCTGGACCGGCCGCTAAAAAAGATTGTTGTTTACCTGGATCCGGGTGAGTTTAGGTCGACCTGGTTAGGAAATAAAGCGGTCTACCGGACAAGGATGGCCATTGCTGACGATGGGGAATTGCTGATTTTAGCTCCCGGCTTAAAACAGTTTGGGGAAGACGCCAAGATCGATGCTTTAATCCGGAAATACGGATACCTGGGCAGCCGGCGGATTCTGGCTTTGGTGGAGGAAAACGAAGATCTGAAGAGTAATCTTTCTGCCGCCGCCCACTTGATTCATGGTTCGTCGGAGGGGCGGTTCCGGATCACTTATGCCCCCGGCCATTTAAGCCGGGAGGAGATTGAAGGCGTGAACTTCGGTTATCTTCGTTTGTCCGAGGCGATGGCCAAATACGATCCAGTCCAACTGCAGGATGGGTTTAATACTTTGGCTGCTGGGGAAGAGATCTTTTATATTAGTAATCCGGCCTTAGGTCTATGGGCGCTAAAGGAGAATTTTAACGGGGTGGAGACCGGGAAGGAAGAGGCGCAGCATGATTGATCTATCCTTATTGTACCGGGAAATTACGGCCGGAAAGGAGCTGGCCGACCTAAAAACCCTGGCTGGCGCCAATCCGGAATGGGGGGTTTACCCCGCTTCGCTCCATGCCGCTGGGGAGACGGTCCTCTTTTTACGCCGGGAGGGAACGGCGAAATACCTGGTGGCAGTCGGCGCTGCCGGTCCGGCTTACCAAGAGCTGGACGGAGAGGAAGAGACCGGCGGCGGGGTAAAAGTGAAAGTTTGTCCTTTATCGGTGGCCAACAGCCGGGTAATTCGCCGCTATTTTTCCTTCACCAATCCGGTGGCGCTGGCCAAAGAGAAAACCACTATTGGTCTGGGGGACCGGTTGGGGTTGGCTTCCGGCGGGCATTTAAGACTGTGCCGGCAATATCCTGAGCTCCGGCCGGTGCTGGCCCAACAGTCCATGCGGGAGTTAAGCCTCACCGGTCGTGATTACGATCAGGTCCTGGCGGATGCGGTCTGGGCCGTCTTCCAAGAAGATTATCAATGCGGCTTCGGGGCCGACGCTGATCATTTAAAGAAGTTGGACGAGATTAGGACGGCTTTGGCGGCGGGTTATACGATGATTACTTTAGACTGTTCCGAGCATATTCCCAATTTAACCCCGGAGCAAACGGATGAGGTGACCCGGTTTTATAACGCGCTGTCCCCGGCGGAACGGGACCGTCTGGAAGCAACCTTTTTGGGACAAACCATTAAGCTGAAGACGGGCGCAAGTTTTCAATTTACCCCGGAAACGCTCCGGTATAATGCAGCCGTCTATCAGAAAGCGATCAATTTCGCCATTGATGTTTTTCACCAATTGATTAAGCCTGCGACGCACCGGGTGGATTTTGAGGTTTCCATTGACGAAACCCTTACGCCGACCGCGCCCCTTTCCCATTATTTCGTTGCCGCCCAGTTAACCGCGGCCGGGGTTAAGGTAAACAGCCTGGCGCCCCGGTTCTGCGGGGAGTTTCAGAAGGGCGTTGATTACCGGGGTGATTTAGCCCAATTTACCACAGAATATCAAGAACATACCAAGATTGCCAATCATTTTGGTTATAAATTAAGTATTCATTCGGGCAGTGATAAATTTAGCGTTTTTCCGGTGATTGGCCGGGAAAGTAAAGGGCGCGTTCATGTTAAGACTGCCGGGACCAATTGGTTAGAGGCGGTGAAAGTAATAATTGTCGCCGAGCCTTCCTTTTACCGGGAGATCCACCGTTTTGCCCTGGAACATCTGGACGAGGCGCGCCGGTACTATTATATCTCGGCCGATCCGAAACGGGTTCCGGCGCTGGCGGAGTTGGATGATGATGAATTGCCGGGGTTGATGGAGACCGATGATGCCCGGCAGATTATCCATATTACCTACGGCCAGATTCTGACGGCTAAAGATGCGGACGGCCGGTATTTGTTCCGGGATCGGATCCATGCTTGCCTACAGGCCAACGAAGAACTGTACTATCGATTTTTGGGAGACCACATTGGCAAGCATCTTCAAAGGTTGGGCTTGATCCGGGATAAGCTGCTTTGTAGCGCAAAAGGAGTAACAAGGCAAAAAGCTTAATTGGGGCTTTTTACGTTGTCCTTGGACTCAACAATTCCAACAAAATATATTGATAGCCAAATTTAAGCAAAATACTATATATTGCATTGAAATCCTTTGATTGGTTACAACGTAAAAAGTGTAGTTGGAAAATGCGTTGACCGACCGGGAAAAGCAGGGTAGAATAGGAATCTAGAAGGATAATTTTACGGGGGGAGAGGCTAATGAGCATATCCGGTTATAATCCGGGGTCCAACTTTATCGAGAGCATCATCGCGGAAGACCTGAAGAATCAGAAACACAACGGGGAGGTCGTCACGCGGTTTCCCCCTGAACCCAACGGTTATCTTCACATTGGGCACGCTAAATCCATCTGCCTGAATTTCTCGTTGGCGGCAAAGTATAACGGCCGTTGTCATCTGCGTTTTGATGATACCAATCCCAGTAAGGAAGATACAGAATACACCGAATCAATCCAAAGGGACATAAAATGGCTGGGGTTTGATTGGGGCGAGTACCTCTATTATGCTTCCGACTACTTTGAACAGCTTTATGCGTACGCGGAGATGTTGATTAAAGCGGGGAAGGCTTATGTCTGCGATTTAAGCCCGGAAGAAATACGGGCCTACCGGGGGACGCTGACCGAACCGGGGAAAAATAGTCCTTACCGGGACCGGAGCGCCGAAGAGAACTTGGATCTTTTCCGGCGGATGCGGGCCGGGGAGTTCCCCGATGGTTCCCGCGTTTTACGGGCTAAGATCGATATGGCTTCACCCAACCTGAACATGCGGGATCCGGTGATCTACCGGATTTTACGGGTGCCCCACCACCGCACCGGTGACCAGTGGTGTATCTATCCGATGTACGATTTTGCCCACCCGCTCTCCGATGCCTTGGAAAAGATCACCCATTCCATCTGTACGCTGGAATTTGAAGACCATCGACCGTTGTATAATTGGTTTATTCAACAACTGCCGGTGCCCCGCCAGTCCCAGCAAATTGAGTTTGCCCGCCTCAACCTGACCTACACGATGATGAGCAAACGTAAACTTTTACAATTGGTCCAGCAGGGAATCGTCCAGGGCTGGGATGACCCGCGGATGCCGACGATTGCCGGGATCCGGCGCCGGGGTTATACGCCCGCATCCATCCGGGATTTTTGTGAGCGGATCGGGGTGGCGAAAAGTAACAGCATGGTCGATATTGCTCTGTTGGAACATTGTCTCCGGGAAGACCTGAACAAACGGGCGCCGCGGGTCATGGGCGTTTTACGCCCGCTTAAGGTTGTATTGGAGAACTACCCGGAAGGTCAGGTCGAAGAGCTGGAGGCGGTGAATAATCCGGAAGATCCGGCAATGGGAGTGCGGAAAATACCCTTTTCCAAGGTCCTCTACATCGAAGCCGATGATTTTATGGAAGATCCGCCGAAAAAATTTTACCGTTTAGCTCCGGGACGGGAAGTGCGTTTACGGTACGGATATTTTATTAAGTGTACCGGGGTGGTGAAGGATGAATCCGGTAAGGTGGTGGAATTACGATGCACCTATGATCCGGAGACCAGGGGCGGAACCGCCCCCGACGGGCGGAAGGTTAAGGCGACTTTGCACTGGGTTTCGGCAGCCCATGCTTTACCGGCGGAGGTTCGTCTGTATGACCATCTGTTTACGGTTGAAGATCCGGGTGCGGCGGAGGATTTTACCGCTTGTCTTAACCCCAACTCCCTGCAGACTTTGACGGGCGCAATGGTGGAGCCTAGTTTGCGTGGCGCGGCGCCCGAAAGTAAATACCAGTTTGAACGTTTAGGCTATTTTTGCGTGGATCCGGATTCCAACCCGGATCGATTAGTCTTTAACCGGACGGTATCTCTCCGTGACACCTGGGCGAAGATTAGTAAAAAGAGCTAGTAATCTTTTGGAAAGGGAGATTCTGGACCAAAGTGAGGGTTAAATGAAAAGATCACGCCAAAAAAAACCGGCTTGGGAAAGGGAACCCCACGCCGGAAGGATAGAGAGAGGCTGACGGTCTGCAAACGGAGTATAACCGTTGGGTTAGAACAGGCCGAAAAGAAAGATCAAGAGGATAATAACGACCACCAAGGTCAAGATCGAATCATGATCACCTTTAAAAGAACCCATCTTTTCACCCTCCAATACAAATCCCTGCTTTAATACTATCATATGGTCCGGGTGGGTAAGAAGGAACACGGCTTTTCGTATAAGATCAAAATTTTATGCATAAAAGGGGAGGAACCGGGATATACTTTTATTGCAGCCGGATGAAAAGGCGCCAAAAGTCGAGCATCCTTTTGAGGGTGAGTACTACCCTTAGCGTGTGAACGGAGTGATGCTGGCTTTTCAACTAAATCCGACTGCAGCAAAAAGATGACGCTAGTGCGCGCCAAGTCATCTTTTGAGGGGGGTTCTGGTGACCCCCCTTTTTTTTATCTGCGGCCGTGGGCGTTTTTTACCCTTCGGGCTTTTGCTCGTCTTCTTTAACGGTGAAGCGCAACAGATCCCGGATTACTTCGGCGGCAATAAGTAACCCCATGATGGACGGCATATACGAGATGGTTCCCGGGGTAGGCCGTCGACGTGGGCAGGCGCATGCACCCTCCTCGGGCTGACGGGGGCAGGCAGCGCAACCGGAACCGGAAGGGCTGGCGGTCGGGCTTTCCAGCCCGGTCCGGAGCGGCGGTTCTGTCGAAAAGACGACTTTGACCTTGTCGGTGATTCCATTGCTCCGTAAGGCTTTGCGCACAGCTTTAGCCAAGGGACAAGTATGCGTTTTACTTAGATCAGCCACCTTTAGGGCGGAAGGGTCCAGTTTATTGCCGGCCCCCATCGCGGAGATGACCGGAATCTCCCGTTCACGGGCGTACCGGATGATCGCGACTTTTGCCGCGACCGTGTCAACCGCATCGACGATATAAGAAAGATCTCCCTGCAAGACCGAAGCCACATTTTCCGGCCGGACAAAGGTCTGCCAGGGAACGACAATAATTTCAGGATTGATGGCGGTGATCCGTTCGGCCATTACTTCTACTTTCGGTCGGCCGTAGTTACCGGCCAAGGCATGTAGTTGCCGGTTGGTGTTGGAAAGCTCGATCTGATCGGAATCAACCAGGACCAACCAACCTACGCCGGCGCGGGCCAAAGCTTCCACCACATAGGATCCGACTCCCCCCACACCGACCACGGCGATCCGGGCCCGGCGTAAGCGCATTAAACCGTCGGCGCCGATTAACTGCTCTGTTCGGCTAAAACGTAGAACCCCTTCCTTTACGGTCATTCCTATTCCTCCGTCTTTCTGCTTTCTCTTTTCTCTTCTTTCTTCGCTCCTTAGTCTGCTCTTCCTGCCGTCGGCTTTTTCCGGAGAAAATTTGCAGGAGATTTAGGCGGTAAAAAGAATATAACCTGAATGAAGTTATATCTTGAACCGGTATTAATATACTTTATGGAAATGCCGATTTTTAAGTTTGATCAGAAACAAGTTTCGGGTGGTTTGAAATTCCCTTAATCAATAAATGATTTAGGAGCGTTTACACATGAAGATTGGGAGCGGGCCTAAAAAGGCCCTGTTTATTACTCTGTTTTTGCTGTTTCTGGGCGTCCAAGTTACGGCTACCGGGGGGGATCCGTTTTTTCCTATAGCTGCTTTAAAACCGGAAATGAAAGGTGAAGGTTATACCGTATTTTCCGCAACAAAAGTGGAATCTTTTCCGGTTGAGATCGTTGGTATAATGGAAGGGAGCGGGAGCCTTTCCCATCTAATTCTGGTTAAATTAACCGGTGGGCAAGTTGTGGCTGCCGGGATGAGCGGTAGTCCGGTTTTTATCGGGGGGAAACTGGTTGGGGCGATCGGCTATGGGTTTGAAAATGCCGATCCACGGTATGCCATCGTTACCCCCATCGAAGAGATGCTTGCTTTGTGGGATCGAGCGCCGGATGAAACCTTTCATTTTACGGAAGGTGGGTTACCCGGTTACGATGGGGTGGCTTTGGGGGAAGGGCCTGCCGAGGGCCCTTGGCTCCGGGCGCGTCCGGTCGCTACCCCTTTGTTTCTTTCTAGTTACCGACCACTGGCCGATAATTATTTGCTCGCAACCCTTCAGGAGCGCGGGGCTTACCTGGTATATCCGGAGCGGCCAACGGCTGGCCAAGGGTTAATCGCGGCCTTACAGCCATTGGCCTTTGCTGGGAAATATTCCCGACATTTTGATAGTGCTTCGTTGCAACCCGGGAGCGCGCTCACCCTGACCCTGGCCGAGGGGGATTATCAAGCAACCGCCCTCGGGACTTTGACCTGGCGGGAGCAGGACAAATTCTTTGGTTTTGGTCATTCCTTTTTGAATAAAGGGCGGGTCGAATATGGGGTCGGGAGCGCCGAAATTCTCGATGTGATTGATAGCCCGTATTTCCCCTTCAAAGTGGGGATTGCTTCTTCCTCCCTCGGTCGGGTCTTACAGGACCGGCGAGCAGGCGTGGCCGGAGAATTTGGTGTTTTACCCCGGATGATCCCGGTGACAACGGAAGTAACCGATGAAATTACCGGTATAAGCCGGGAATATGCCTTTACTGTGGTGAACGACGAAGATCTTTTCCCCGGGTTAGTGCTGGCCGGGGTACTGGATACGATCGACCGGACGATTGATCGGATTGGTCCTGGGACCGCCAATATTTATTTTGAACTGAACGGCGCCAATTTCCCCTCCTTTCAACGGGAAAACCTTTTTTACGGTGATGATGTGGCGGCAGCGGCCCTGCTGGAATTTGCCGAGATGATCCGGGTCATCACGGAGAATGAGTTTATCAAGCCCGAATTTACCGGGATTAAGTTGAGTATTAAGGTAAATGGGGAAAGACG
>DUQR01000007.1 GCA_012837715.1 Bacillota bacterium
ATAAGAGATAGGCATCCGCCGGAAAGTCTTGGTTTGGTGGTAGTCGGTACCCGGGGATAAATCCTTTCTGCTGCATTCTCCCGGTAAAGTCCGCGGGGAGACGGGATAGACCAACCACAAACTCGTGAAAAAAGGAATGCCGGGATAGGCTTTGGACTGCTGGAATCCGGGTTAGTTGGGAATGAAGATAATGGCTGTTGCGGACGGTGGATAAGGCGACCTCGCGTAGACCAGCCGGGCCGAGCAAAGCGAGGTAGACAGTGGCCGTTAAGGCGCACAATGCTTGATTCGAACAAATGTTGGAGGTGGCTCTTTCTCTTCGAATATGCTGTTCCCTGGTTTGCAGGGTGAGCACAAAACCTTCCTGGCCGTCTTGGTCGGTGGTTTTCCCAACAAGACGACCGGGTAGGTGGCGGAGAAAGGCGGTTTTAGCGGTAAAAAACCCAAGGTAAGGTCCGCCTAGTGATAGGGGTAAGCCAAAAGCCTGAGCTTCACCGACGACGAGATCAGCCCCCATTGTTCCCGGTGGTTCCAGGAGGCCAAGGGTAATCGGGTCGTTAATATAAACGATGGACAGCGCAGCGCTTTCTTTGATCAGGGAAAGAAGTTCCGGCGTAAGGGTTAGGTGACCGTAAAAGTCCGGATGTTGAATTACGACAGCTGCCGTCTGGTCATCAAGTACGGTAGCCAACTGTTCTAAAGGGTCGACCGTCGCTGACTTTAAGTGGTGAAGCTGGACCGGTAAATTGGCGGTATAGGTCCGTACCACCTGTTGTGCTTCGGGGTTAAGGCCGGAGAAAAGGATGATCTTCTTCTTTTTGGTAAAATTATAAGCGAGTAAAACTGCTTCCGCTAAAGCGGTCGGACCGTCATACATGGAAGCATTAGCCACATCCATTCCGGTTAATTCCGCAATCAAGGATTGAAACTCAAAAAAAGCCTGCAGGAGGCCTTGATTTAGTTCCGGTTGGTAGGGAGTATAAGCGGTCAGAAAGGAAGATTGGTTGACGAGAGAGGGCAAAGCGGCGGGAATCGCATGTTCATAAGCGCCGGCCCCTAAAAAGGAAATAACTTCAGAGACTGGAGTGTTCTGCTGAGCCCACTGGGTGAAAAGTTTCTTTACTTCCCATTCGTTCCGACCGGAAAGCTCGAAAGCGGCTTTTTTCCGAATTGTTTCGGGAATGACTTGGAATAGTTGGGTATAGTCTGTGATACCGATCACTTTTTCCATCTGGCGCCGTTCGGCCTCGGTTAAAGGAAGATAAGGATGGATCATGGAATCACCTCTTTCGACCATAAAAAGGTAAAGCAACACATTGTGCCGGATAAAACTGGCCCCGCATGGCTAAAGCAAGGGGCGTACCCGGAGGTGGAATGGGATGTACGAGGGCCATGCCAATCCCCTGTTTCAGGGTAGGTGAAAAGGTTCCGGAAGTAATCTGGCCGATTTGTTGTTGCTCCCAAAACACGGCAGTGCCCGGCCGGGGAATGGCCGACCGGTCGGTGATTAAACCGATCCGGCGGGGTAATGCCGGGTTGTTTTTTTCTTGGAGGAGGGCGGCACGACCGAAAAAGTCCGGTTTTTCCCAGTCGATAAATTTTTCTAAACCGGCTTGGAGTGGAGAGAGCTGACGGGAAAGTTCGTTCCCGAAAAGAGGGAGACCGGCCTCTTGGCGTAATACATCCCGGGCACCGAGCCCGGCCGGGGCTAAACCGGCTTCCGCGCCGATCCGGCTTAACGTTTGCCAAAGGGCTTCCGCGAGGACAGGAGGGGTATAGATTTCAAAACCATCTTCGCCAGTATAACCGGTCCGGGAGATGAGAAGCTCCTGTTTTTCCCAGAGGACCGTTAAAAAACGGAAGGGTTTTAAGGAGAGGACCTCCGGAAAAAGGGGTTCAATGATCGCCGCGGCGGCCGGTCCCTGAAGTGCTAATAAGGCGAAGAGGGAAGAATAGTCCCGGATTTCTACTTTGAAACCGGTGGTTTTGGCCTGCAGAAAAGCGAGAACTGCTTGGGTGTTGGCGGCATTAACCACGAGAAGAAACTCTTCATTGTTGATCCGGTAAACGAGTAGATCATCGATGGCGCCGCCGTCAGAAGCGGCAAGAATTGTATAAATGACCTGGCCGTCTCGGGCTTTCGCCACATTGTTGGTGAGCATTAGATTCAGAAAAGAGGTAGCTTCCGCTCCAGTCACCAGCAACTGCCCCATATGGGAGACATCAAAAAGACCGGCCTGGTTACGAACGGCTTTGACTTCCTGGAGGATACTCGTAAATTGTAGAGGCATTGACCAACCGGCAAATTCGGTAAAGCGGGCTCCGCTTTGCTGGCAAAGCTGATACAAAGGGGTCTTTTTTCCGAGGTTTGGTGCCAAAGGAATTCTCCTTTCATACTTTAATGGGAAAAGGTTAGCAGAGCATGATCATTAAGAATTTCAAAGCTGGTGTTGAAGGGGGCGGAAAGCGTTTGTAGTTCTTGTAAGACCCGTTCCGCTTCGGTGTTTTTTAAGGGTTTAGGCCGAAAATGGACCTGGTGATTGTTGATGTTGATCGGATAAAAAGCAGCCGATTTGATTCCGGAGGGGGTCAAACGGACCTGTAAAATTAAGCCGTCTTGGACCCGTTTACTGTAAGAGGCAAAGATAAAATTGCCCAGACTGTAAGCGATTAATCCGTGTTTATACACTTCCACCCCTTGAATCACATGGGGGTGATGGCCAATCACCAGGTGGGCGCCAGCGTTAATTGCGGCTTTCGCCAAAGTAGCCTGATAGGCTTTGCGTTCCTTCAATAACTCGGAACTCCAATGAAAGGAGACCACCACAAGATCGGCTAAACGGCATGCTTCTTTCACATCAGCGGTAATGTAACGGGTTTCGCCCGGCGCCGTTCCCGGACGGTTGGTTGTGGCATTAAACTCCAACGGGTAAGTATTGTTGTAGGCCAAAAAAGCAACTTTGATTCCTTTTTTTTCGATGATAGCCGGGGTACGGGCGGCAGCTAGGTTGAGACCAGCTCCGGTATGGGCAATTTGGTGTTCGTTTAAGAGGGCGATGGTTTCCGTAAGGGCTTCCGGGCCATAATCCATAATATGGTTGTTGGCTAAAGAAAGGATATTAAGTCCGCCGGCGGTAAGGGTCTGGACCACGTGGGGACGACAACGAAAGGTAAAGGTTTTTTCCACGTAAATCTCACCCCGGGTCGCGATGGGGGTTTCTAGATTAGCAAAAAACACATCACTGGTCTGGCAAAACTCTTGCAGATGAAGAAAGGGATAGGCCGGATCCGACGCTAAAAGAGGCTCTAAAGCACCTCCTAGATAGAGATCTCCAGCCAAAGTCAGAACGACCTCGGGTTCGGGATTTTCCCCAAAAACAGTGCCTGCCACGACTAGGCAGAAGAAAAGAAGGAAACAAAGGGAACCGGGACGGAGAGGAAAGGATAAACGGGTACGCATCGCGAAACCCCCTTTTAGCAAGTTTTTTCTCCTTTCCCCTATTATACCATTAAGCGAAGGTGGATTATAGATTATTCCCTATTTTATAGTAGGCTCTACTTTGGCGGTTAAGGTTTTTCCAACCTTTATTGGCAGGAGAGAGGCATAATTTTGGGGAATAAAAACAAGACCGCAAAAGGAACGGAGGGAAACAGGTGAGGGAGGTCTTTACCCAAGAGACAAAATTAACGTCGCCACAAGAAAAGGTCCTAAAATTAGTCCTTACCTGGCTGGAAAGACAGGGCTTTTCGGAAGAAGATTGCCAAAAGGCAAAGGACTTATGGTTAGGTTATCTTAAGAATATGGATTCCAGTTCGGATCGGGCCTTTGAAAACGCAAACTTATGGGCGGCAGCCGTTCTTTATCTCCTCGGGAAACAACGGGGAGACCAGGGTTTAAACCTGTCTTATTTAGCGCTTGCTTTTGACGTTTCCACGACCCGGATCAGTGTCCAAGGGGAAAAAATTGCCCAAACTATAAAACAAGGGACAAGGGATTCAGCAGTCAATCTAGGAAAATTTAAAAACTTTTTCCCTTCGGAACAGGCAGCCAAGGCTTTTCACGAACTCATTACCTATACCCAACGTTCTGAACAATGGATGGCTGATCTCGCTATGGTCTTTGAAGAATTCATGCTGCAGGAACCAGTGCCCCTGTCTTTAGATCTACTTTTGGAGTTATTGCTCTTCGCCACCTGTGACCGGAGAGCCGCGGGCGATAAAAGTATTATCGACCTATTTTTAGAGGAGAATGAAGCGAAAGCGGTGTTCGGCGATGAAGAGCTGACTTTCCTCCGCCGCTTACGGGCGAGTAGATTCAGTCTTTTCCAGAGCGAGCCCTTGCGCCAAAAGGATTGCCCTACATTCATCGATATCTTTCGTGGGGATAAACTTTCCATCGATCTAGATAAAGATTTCCCTGTCCCAGCCGGTATTATGATGGGACGGGTTCTGCCCGTTACTACCGGAGAAGATCATTGTTGGCAGCCAGGGATCTACCTATATGCGATCCCGCCAGCCGGCGTTGATGAGTTGGAAATGACAGCGAAACGATGGTTTTGGCAGTATAGTGTTGCTCATCAGGGGTGGGCGACTGGGGAGGCGTTTATCCGGGAAAATGGGTTCCGTTTTTGCCGGTGGTATCGTGACCGTTATCCGGCTTTACGGTAAACATGGTATAATAAGGGAAGTGACGGGGAAAAGGGACGATTCTAGCCCACAGACTTTAAAAACAGGGGGAAGCAATAAGGTGGATTATTTAGACCGGATACAGCAGGAACAAGCCGCGCTGATCAAGACTTTACAGGATTTAATCGCGATCCCTAGTGTCAAAGGGGGTCCGGTTACGGAAGGGGCGCCCTTTGGACCGGAAATCGCCCGTGCGTTGGCGTATGTGCTGAACTGGGGTGAAGAGCATGGCTTTCAGACGAAGAACCTTTCGGGATATGCAGGGCATTTAGAGTACGGTTCCGGGGAGAAGACCGTTGGCGTTTTGGTCCATTTAGATGTGGTTCCGGCGGGAGAGGGCTGGTCCTATCCTCCCTTTTCCGGAACGGTCGAGGCGGGGAAGATTTATGGGCGGGGCGCTGTTGATGATAAAGGCCCGGCGGTGGCGGCCCTGTATGCCCTAAAGGCGATAAAAGATAGTGGTGTGAAATTAGGAAAGAAAATCCGGATTATTTTTGGCTGTGATGAAGAAAGTGGTTGGCGTTGTATGGACCATTATTTTCAACATGAACGTAAACCCGATTATGGATTTACACCCGATGCTTTCTTCCCTTTGATTAATAGTGAAAAGGGGCAAATGGCCTTAGAGTTTCAAGGTCAGCTGAAAACGGAAGGCGACGGTGCGATCCTCCGCTCCATCACGGGCGGGACAAGGAGGAATGTTGTCCCGGAACAGGCTGAAGCGGTGGTCTGTTTTCCTGACCAGTCAAGTTTGGCTCAGGGAAAGGCGGCAGTACTAGCCAAAAAAATGGCGGGGATTACCTTGACGGATTTACCGGAGCAGAACCAGTTGCAGATCGTAGCCCGTGGGGTTTCAGCCCATGGCAGTACTCCGGAAAAGGGAGAAAACGCCCTTTTAAAGTTGGCGTTGGCCTTAACGCCAATTGCGGGGAAAGACAGTTCCTGGCAGATTATTCGCTTTATGCGGGATTGTTTTGGACAAGGGACCGATGGACGAGGTTTGGGTATTGCTTGCCAGGATGAGGTTTCGGGGGCTTTAACCATTAACCTCGGTGTGGCACGGACGGAGGATGAAAAGATCCGGTTGGAAGTGGATATTCGTTCGCCCCACTGCGCCGACCAACAAAAAATGAAGGAAAAAATAGCCGACCGGATCCGGGATTACGGATTAACGGTAACAAAAAGCAGCACCATGGCTCCCCACTATCTACCGGAGGATAACTGGCTGGTCCAGGTCTTACTTGGCGTCTATCAGGAAGAAACAGGGGATACGGCCAAGCCCGTCGCGACCGGGGGACGGACCTATGCGATGACCCTTGGCAATGGGGTGGCTTTTGGGCCGGTCTTTCCAGGACAACCGGAGACGGCGCACCAAAAAAACGAGTGTTTCGCCATCAATGACCTGATGGCCTGCGCGCGCATTTACGGAAAAGCCCTTTATATATTAGCGAAAGAAGAATGAGACAGTAAGGAGTACATGGGAATGGATAAACGGGGATTGACGGTTTTGTGCCTGGCCATCCTTTGCTGCTGCGTGTGGATGGGTGGGCAAGCGGCAGAAGCAACGTGGGAGATTCCGATCGTAATCAAAGAACGGGCGGGGCTCGATTGGAAAAACACCCCGATTACGGTAGGTGTGCCGGTACCGGCCGGGGATCCATCCGCATTGACCCCGCCCCGGGTGCTTGATCCGTGGGGGCGGGAGGTGCCTAGTCAGGCGACGATGTTGTCGGCCTCGACGGCGGCGGCAATCCCGACCTGGTGGCGGATAACCTTTTTCGGAACGATTAACCGCAGGGATTCGCTGGTGTACCGGATTGTGCCCGGGAAAGAAAAACGGGTGCTTCCACGGACGGTGGTCACAGTGGAAAAGACTGATACCGGTTACACCGTGAAAAACAGCCACTTAATGATGGAATTGCGGGTGGATCAAACTTTAATCGGCCGGGCTTGGTTTGATCCAAGCGGGAAAGGGAATTTTCGGGAGGAGGTTCCCATTCTACCGACCCCTTGGGAGCTTGGCATCCGGACAACAGAGGGAACCCTCACCACTGGCGCAGTTGAAACCCGGATCGAAGTAGAAGAATCCGGACCGGTGCGGGCGGTCTTTCGCATCAGCGGCGCCCTGACCCAAACGGGTACGGAAGGGCCTTTTACCTACGAGGGACGCTTGATCTTTTTCGCGGAAAGCCCTTTTATCCATTTACAACTGAAATTGATCAATACCACCGGGCAACCCCTTTCGGTGGAGGAAGCCTGGATTAAAACTTCCTTTAACTTCAAAGGAGAACGGCTACAAACGACTTTTGGCAGTATGGGGAAAAATCCGAAGACCGGGGCTTTACGCCAAAGCGATCAAGCTCAGGTTCAGATTGATGCCACCGGCCAGATTCGGTGGGGTGGGGTCTTTTCTGGTGTCTCTTCTGTCGCATCTGGCGAAGAGACCGCGTTGGGGTGGGTTGATTTGACCGGTAACGATTGGGGGCTTGGCCTCGGAGTGAAAAACTTTCTTCCGCAATACCCCAAAGGATTACAGGTGACTGGGACCGGGGGAATTCAAGTCCAATTATTAACCGAAGCTTCCCGGTTCCTTTGGGAAGCAGGGGTGGCGAAAACCCACCAAATGACCCTATACTTCCATAGCGCGCGGGACCGTGATAGTCTAACCTATCTCGAGGCAGTGACCAATAAACCACCGGCGGCGATCCCCACCGCCAACGGGCTAAACCAAACCGGAGTTTTCGGCCAGCCTTTCCTCACCGATGCCTTTCTGGCGCAACTGGATCCGGAGGTGCGACCGATGGCGTTACTCTTAAAAGAGAAATTCCGGTCCGAGCTCCTAAACTTATATGGACCATCCGTAAATGGGCAGGAGATCAACCCGGCCTATTGGGGCTTCTTCAATTATGGAGATTTACCGATGGATTTTTCCGTTCCTTGGGCGGTAGCAGGAGAATATTGGAATAATAACGCTTATGACCTTCCTTTTCAGCTCTTATGTGCTTACCTGGAAAGTGAAGATCCGGCTTTTTTAGAGCTTGGAGAGGCGGCGTTAACCCATTGGCAGGATATAGATCTGGCAAACCCGGCGGGGCTCCCCCGACCGTTTCCCGGGTTGGAACATTTAAAGGAGCCACGTGAAGGTAGGGTCAGCACGACGGGAGACTTTCGGTATCTTTCCAACCGGAGCTTACTTTTAGGGTATTACCTTCTGGATGACCCCTATGGATACGAACTAGCCTTACGTATGGCGGACCGGGTTACTTTACAGGCCGGTGTTGATCTGAATGACCTCCGGACAATCGAAGCGGGGCTCATGACGGTATTGGCGGCCTATCAAGTCACCGGACGCCAACGGTATCTTGACCGGGCGACCGAACTGGTTGAACTGGTTTTAACCTGGCAAGAAGAGCAAGGGGGGAGCCTACCTACGGATTTCATTTATAAAGCGGGGCTCGTGACCGATGCTTTAGTCAGTTACTATCGGATTACGCGAAACCCGCGGGTTTTAACGGGCATTCAAAAGGCGGTGGATTATGCCTTAGCTCATTTTTGGAATGGACGTACCGGTTTCATCCAAAACACAGGCGGAATCCTTTTCACAAGCGCTTTGGATCTGCTCTACCGGGAAACGGGTGACCAAAAGTATTACGATTATAATAAAACTCAAGTTCAAGCCTTTGCCAATGGGGGGACAATTAAGGAGCCGAAAGAGGTGGCTTTATTCTATCGAAATGTCTTTTCCTTTTTTAACGGCGCTTCTTCGGCCACTAAAGAATAGAAATATAATAGTAACGAGGCTTGTATTGATCTAACCGCCCTGTGGTGTAGAGAGAAGGAAAAAACAGGTCTAGCAGGGAGGAACGGCAAGATTGATTGCTAGCTTGAGCTGGTGTAATTGTATGTTAACCTTTTGTTAAAGGGCTTTCCCCTACTGATAAAATAAGTTATTCTTTTATTGTGACAAGTAGATTCCAAGACAGGAATCTAAACTTGGGACCGGCTTATGTCTGGTCCTCTTTCACGTTTGTTTATTTATGCAACCCAAAACTTCATTCAAATTTAAGGAGGCCTGGCAGTGGGTAAAAAAGTTACAATTGACGGTAATACCGCTGCAGCTCATATCGCCTATGCTTTTAGCGATGTTGCTGCGATCTTCCCTATTACCCCGTCTTCTCCGATGGCGGAGGTAGTAGACGAGTGGAGCGCTCATGGACGCAAGAATCTGTTTGGGCAGACGGTCCGGGTAGCGGAATTGCAGTCGGAAGGGGGCGCAGCCGGCGCGGTTCACGGTTCCTTAGCGGCCGGTGCTTTTACGAGTACGTTTACCGCTTCTCAGGGGCTGTTGTTGATGATCCCCAATATGTACAAAATTTCCGGCGAGTTACTTCCGTGCGTTTTCCATGTTTCAGCGCGGGCCTTAGCCGCTCATGCTCTTTCTATCTTTGGAGACCATAGTGATATTAATGCGACTAGACAAACCGGTTTTGCCTTGCTTGCGTCCAACTCAGTGCAGGAAGCCATGGATATGGCTTTAGTGGCGCACCTGGCAACTTTAGAGTCGGAAGTTCCCTTCCTTCATTTCTTTGACGGGTTCCGGACTTCCCATGAAATCCAGAAAATTGATGAGATCAGCTATGATGAAATCAAACCCCTAGTGAACTGGGAGAAAGTTGAAGCATTCCGGCAACGGGCTTTGAATCCGGAACATCCGGTCCAAAGAGGCACCGCGCAAAACCCGGACACTTATTTCCAAAACCGGGAAGCAGCTAATCCCTACTATTTAGCCACGCCGCGGATTGTCGCTGAAGTCATGGAGAAAGTAGGCAAATTAACCGGTCGTTACTATAAACCCTTTGACTATGTAGGCACCCCTGATGCGGAACGGGTTATTGTTTGTATGGGTTCCGGAGCGGAGACCGTCGAAGAAACAGTCAACTATTTAGTGAAGAAAGGCGAGAAGGTTGGTTTAATCAAAGTCCGTCTCTATCGTCCCTTCTCCTCTGAACATTTCTTTGCCGTTTTACCCAAGACCGTGCAGAAGATTGCCGTCCTTGACCGGACGAAAGAGCCTGGCGCCAAGGGTGAACCCTTATACCAGGATGTTTGCACTGCTTTCATGGAGAAACAGCTGAATCCGGTGATTGTTGGTGGCCGGTATGGTTTAGGCTCGAAAGAATTTACGCCTTCGATGGTAAAAGCGGTCTTTGACAACCTGGCTGCTGCCGAACCGAAGAACTTCTTTACGGTTGGGATTAATGATGATGTCACCAATACTTCCTTGGAAGTAAAGGAAACCATCGATGTCGCGCTGGAAGGCTTGCACCGTTGTAAGTTTTTCGGGCTTGGTTCTGACGGAACCGTCGGCGCCAATAAAAATTCGATCAAGATTATCGGTGATAATACCGATCTGTATGCACAGGGTTATTTTGTTTACGACTCCAAGAAATCGGGCGGGATTACCATTTCCCATCTACGGTTCGGAAAATCGCCGATTCAAGCACCGTATCTTATTGACCAAGCAGACTTTATCGCCTGTCACAATCCTTCCTATGTGACCCGGTATGACGTTTTGGAAGGGATTAAGGAAGGCGGTAGTTTCTTGCTGAATTCGCCCTGGACGGCGGAAGAAATGGACGAAAAATTACCGGCAGAGATGAAGCAGACCATTGCTAAGAAGAAGCTGAAATTCTATAATATCGACGCCGTAAAAATTGCCAGAGAAGTCGGCCTTGGCGGGCGGATCAACATGATCATGCAAGCGGCCTTCTTTAAGATTGCCCAAGTAATCCCCTTTGCGGATGCGGTTGTTTATATCAAGGAAGCGATCAAAAACACCTATGGCCGGAAAGGCGATAAGATTGTCAATATGAATATTCAGGCGGTTGACCGGGCGATCGAAGCTTTAGAAGAGATCAAATACCCGGCTTCCTGGGCGACCGATACTACCGGTGCGGTGATTATTGAAGAAGAAGTTCCCGAATATGTTCAGAATGTTATTCGCCCGATTCTAAGACAAGAAGGGGATAAACTTCCGGTTAGCGCCTTTACGCCCGATGGGTCGGTTCCGGTCGGTACCACCAAATACGAGAAACGGGGGATTGCCGTTACTATTCCCCAGTGGAACCCGGACGATTGTATCCAATGTAACCAGTGCGCCTTTGTTTGCCCGCATGCTTGTATCCGTCCCTATCTGGCGAAAGAAGATAGCCTGACCGGGGCGCCGGAAACCTTTACGACCAAAGCGGCAATCGGTAAAGAACTGGCTGGTTATCAATACCGGATCCAAGTTTCACCTTTAGACTGCACCGGTTGTGCTAACTGTGCGGACATTTGTCCCTCGAAGGGTACACCGATCAAAATGGTTCCCTTGGAAGAAGTCGTTGAAGCCGAGACGGTTAACTATAAGTTTGCCGAGGCTTTACCCAAACCAGACGTGGAAATTAATCCGGAGACGGTGAAGGGGAGTCAATTCCGTCAACCCCTCTTTGAGTTCTCTGGCGCTTGTGCCGGTTGTGGTGAAACGCCCTATGTCAAACTGGTCACCCAGCTCTTTGGCGACCGCATGCTGATTGCCAATGCCACCGGTTGTTCTTCGATTTACGGTGGTAGTTCGCCGACTTGTCCTTATACGGTGAACGAGAAAGGTCATGGTCCAGCCTGGGCGAATTCCCTGTTTGAAGATAACGCCGAGTTTGGTTACGGGATGAGCTTAGCGCTTGTTCAACGCCGGGAAAAATTGGCGGCGCTCATTAACCAAGCACTAGCGCTCGGCCTTGAAGGTGAATTAAAGACTGCTTTTACCCAGTGGTTAGCTGGAAAGGATGAAGCGGAAGCTTCCCGGAAAGCCGGTGACCAGATTAAAGCCTTAATTGATTCGGCAGCGGCCCAAGCCGGTGGCGAAATGAAAGAGATCCTCACCGCTATTGCGGGGATGAAAGACCTCTATACCAAGAAATCCGTCTGGATCTTCGGTGGTGACGGTTGGGCCTATGATATCGGTTACGGCGGACTGGACCATGTTTTGGCTTCTGGTGAAGATGTCAATGTTCTGGTGCTTGACACCGAAGTTTACTCCAATACCGGTGGCCAGTCCTCGAAAGCTACCCCGACCGGGGCGATTGCGAAATTTGCCGCCTCCGGGAAACGGGTGAAGAAGAAAGATTTGGGCTTAATGGCCATGTCCTACGGCTATGTTTACGTCGCTTCGATTGCGATGGGGGCGAATAAAAACCAGACCCTGAAAGCGATCTTGGAAGCCGAGAAGTACCAAGGACCTTCCCTGGTTATCGCCTATGCGCCTTGTATTAACCATGGAATTAATATGAGTAAGAGCCAAAGGGAAGAGCAGAAAGCTGTGGAAGCTGGCTACTGGCCGTTATACCGGTATAACCCGGAACTGGCTTTGGCCGGAAAGAACCCCTTTGTCCTTGACTCCAAGGAACCGACCGGCGACTTCCGTGATTTCCTCATGGGTGAAGTAAGATATGCTTCACTGAAGAAGTTGTTCCCCGAGCAAGCCGAGGAGCTTTACGCGCAAGCCGAAAAAGAAGCCAAACTCCGGTACGAAACGTACAAACGGCTTGCCCAAGAATAAAGCTTAATGCGAATAAAGAAAACTCACCCCCACGGGTGAGTTTTCTGTTTGGAAAGGGGTTTTAGTTGTCCAGCCGACTTTGGTTAAGAACTGGCCGCTGCGGATACGATCGGTGTGAACCCCCAATTTAAGCCCCGCTGGAGCTCGTCCCTTTCCAGGCTATCATTTTTCATCACCCTATGTGTGCAGGCGGTAGACAGCGTGCGCCACTGCCGATTGGTGACCAAATAGAAACTGGGAACGAGTTTGGGGAAAGGTATTGTTTACCATCGAAAAAAAGGATATATTATTATATAGATCGCAACAGGGGAAGGGAGAAAAGGTAGATGCTTGATCTGAAACTAATTCGAACTAATCCGGAACAGGTCCGTACGGGGTTGGAGAAACGGGGCGCCGCAGGTCTGGTTGATGAAATTATTCGCTTGGATCGGGAACGTCGTGAAAACTTAACAAAGGTTGAATCCCTTAAGAATAAGCGGAATGTAGTCTCGAAAGAGGTAGGACGCTTGAAAGCCGCAAAGGTGGACGCGACAAACCTGATTAACGAGATGAAAACGGTTAATGAAGAAATTAAACATTTTGACGAAGTTATCCATGCTCTTGAAGAAGAAATTAATAAAATCCTCTACGCCCTGCCTAATCTTCCCCAAGAAGATGTGCCGGTTGGAGCTGACGACCAGGCGAATGTGGAGATTCGACGGTGGGGAGAACCCCGGTCGTTCCCGTTTGAGCCTAAGCCCCACTGGGAGCTGGGGGAAAAATTAGGGATCTTCGATTTTGAACGGGGGGCGAAGATCAGCGGAGCCCGCTTCACTGTCCTTAAAGGGTTGGGGGCGCGGCTGGAAAGGGCACTAATCAATTTTATGCTTGATCTTCATATTAATAAACATGGCTATACCGAGATCTTCCCGCCCTTTTTGGTCAATCGTGATTGTATGGTGGGGACGGGGCAACTGCCTAAGTTTGAAGAAGACATGTTTAAGGTTGAGCCGGGAGATTATTACCTCATCCCCACCGCGGAAGTGCCGGTCACCAATATCCACCGGGAAGAGATCCTGGAAGCGGAAGCCTTACCCAAAAAATATGTGGCCTATACCGCCTGTTTTCGGGCAGAAGCCGGTTCGGCCGGACGTGACACGAGAGGCTTAATCCGTCAACACCAATTCAACAAAGTCGAACTGGTCAAACTAACTACACCAGAAGACTCTTATCGGGAACATGAGTCTTTGGTCCAGGACGCCGAAGAAGTCTTACAGTTATTGAACCTTCCTTATCGGGTAGTATTGCTTTCCAGCGGGGATATGGGGTTTTCCGCCAGTAAATGCTATGATTTGGAAGTTTGGCTTCCCAGCTTTGGTGTTTACCGGGAAATATCTTCCTGTTCCAATTTTGAAGCTTTTCAGGCGCGACGGGCCAACCTTCGTTTCCGACGGGAACAGGAAGCGAAACCAGAATTTGTCCACACCTTGAACGGGTCCGGTTTGGCCGTTGGCCGGACGGTAGCGGCGATCATTGAAAACTACCAGCAAGCCGATGGATCGGTGACTATTCCGGAAGTATTACTTCCTTATCTGGGAGGAGCCACAGAAATCAGGGAAGAGTAGTGGTCAACGGCGGAACCACGTGCTTTTTTGCTTGCCCCTTGATTCAAAAGGGCCAACCCAATAAATAGATAGCCGGATCCGAGTATAATTCTATATATTATTGAGGAAATCTTTTTAGGGTACACTAGGAAAAGCTTAACCATGAGATGGTCGTTGCTAAGACTTATTATGATCATATGATCACTACCGGTTCTTTTGGCGGAAAGATTGATCCTGCTTTGAAAAGCGAAGAGCGGTTTACAGATAACTTTTCTGCCGATGATATTGACTATTTTCTTATCTCATGCTAAAATAGTCTTTGCTATGGAGGAGTGTCCGAGTGGTTTAAGGAGGCGGTCTTGAAAACCGTTAGGCCGAAAGGCCTCGTGGGTTCGAATCCTACCTCCTCCGCCAGTTGGATACAGAGATATAATATTTACGGAGAGATACCCAAGTTGGCTGAAGGGGACGGTTTGCTAAACCGTTAGTAGGAGTGATCCTAGCGAGGGTTCGAATCCCTCTCTCTCCGCCATTTTATTTATAACAGCAATTTGCTGTTTTTCTTATCTCTGCGTCAAAGATTTGATGACACAGTAAAAGACAAATCTTGGATTCGAAAAAAAGAGGTAGACAAGGATAAAAAAGTGTGGTAAGATATATTTTGCGTTCGGGAGGGAGCAATCCCTGGAACGCGAAGCAAAAAATAACTGAACCCTGAAAACTGAACAGCACAGACAGGTAAGCAGCTTTTCAACCGGGGAACCGGTTGGGAAGCAAGTGCGGGCTTGTTGCTTTATTAGGAAGTGATAAGTCCGAAACGTCAAGAGTTAAAGATGAGCTAAAAATCGAGCTCTTCAAGATTTTACGGAGAGTTTGATCCTGGCTCAGGACGAACGCTGG
>DUQR01000008.1 GCA_012837715.1 Bacillota bacterium
AACTTACGGTATTCTTATGGTAAGCCATCGGATAACACTCCTTTTGGGTTTGTTTTCAGCAACTTACCATTTCGGAGTCCCGATGGCTTTTCCTTTATGAAATTGCGAACTTAATTATACACTAACATGCCGATGGGTTAAACGAATTTTTTCATATGTATAAACTATTCTATTAATAACAAAAAAACCCTCTCTGTCTTCATTAGAATAGAGAGGGGTGAAAAATAGCCACCAGTTGTATATAAACGGTGGCTTTTTGTTAGTATACTAATGGCAAAACATCTTATCGAAGATTGAGCACAGCAAGCTACAGGCAGGCTACAGATCGATTACTTCAAACCTTTTGATCGCTTTTTTCAGTACGACAAATGTTAAAAGAGCATAAACCGCCGCTCCGGAAAGGAATACATAAGAGAACCTGAGGGATTCGCCCGGGCCACCGGTGATCCCCGGCCGGGAAGGCTTGTTAATGACCTCTTGATCAGCAATACCTGGCAGGATGTGAGCCTGGTCTATGGTGGATGTTCCTTCTTTACCGCCTGAGAAGAAGCATGTTTTGACTCATTCCACTGGTGTGAACTTCCAAGTAATGGTCAACTCGGTTTCCTTTCCATCCTGGGGTCCCCAGCTTGGGTAATAAATAAGCTTCTCCACTTTGGTTCCTGATAAAGTTGTCCCGACAAGGGGAAGCGGCTGATTTTCGATCAAAACAGCCCCATACCCCCAATTTTTCCAGTTTTCCACCTCTTCGCCTGAATCATAGTATCTGGTTATTATGGGCGAAGGGTTAATGGATTGATCGCGCAGGTAAAAAGAATAGGTCCCCGTTTCTTCGTTTATTTCTAAATAGTCGCTTTTGGCTCGGCTCTCTGGAACAAACGTGAACTGGCCATTCCATTTCGTTTCCAGGTAAAATTTGCCACCCGGAGCCTGTTCATCCAGGTAGTGAAGGGAACCCGAGACCTCTATTGAGGAATCGGGATGGCGATACCACTTATCATAAATTTCTTGCTCGTCTAAACGGTATTCCAGGGTTATATCTTCCTGGTACAGATGATTATAGGCACTAATCTCATCGGCGTCGCTCCATGACACGTTGTATTTCCAAGTAATAGAACCCTGCCAAGCCTTAATCTCGTCGAAAGCCTTTACAGCCACCACATAAACCTTGGTTTTTGCCGTTTTTGTTGGATCCGCCTTACTGGTGGCGATGACGTCAAAGGTTCCAAGCTCAGTTGCCCGGTAGAGACCATTCTCGTCAATCTCCCCGCCAGTGGCCGACCATGACACGCGCTGATCGGAAAGACCGGTTACCACCGCTGTATACTGTAATTCATCACCGATTAGTATAATCTCATTCTTTGGTGATATGCTGATAGTAACCTGTTTACTTCCTCCATCCCCGCGCGAACAACTGATCATTGGCATCATACTCAGGCATCATACTCAGGAATAAAGCCAATAGAAGGCCGATCCGCCTCATCAGGAATTACCCCCCCATCAAATATTACCCACTTCAATAATACACAGCGCCTCTCAACAAAATCTAAACAAGCCAAAAAAAAGAGGGCCTCCATCGGGTTAATCCGGGGAGCGGCCGGTCTGGGTCAGGAGAATCTTGCTCTTCACCACTTCCTTCATGGCCTCAATGGCCGGTTTAAAGAGGGGACGCGGATCATAAAGCTCGGGGCGTTCCTTTAGCACCGTACGGATTGTATCGGTCTGGGCGATGGCCAGTTCCGTCCAGATGTTGAATTTACGGATCCCCATTTCCACCGCTTTTCTGACCAGCGCGGGGGGCAGGCCGGAACCGCCATGCAAGACTAAGGGAATATCCAATACCGCTCTGAGTTTCTCCAGTAATGCCAAGTTCAAATCGGGTTCACCCTTATATATGCCGTGACTGGTCCCGATCGCCACCGCCAGACAATCGACTTTGGTCGTCGCAACAAAGGCCACAGCTTCATCGGGATCGGTCATCAACTCTTCCGCCTTCGTTACCTGGATGTGATCTTCCTTCCCCCCGATCCGGCCCAGTTCGGCTTCGACCGACACCCCCACCGCATGGGCTACGCGGACCACCTCTTTGGTCAGCTGCAGATTTTCCGCAAAGGGCAAATGGGAAGCGTCAATCATGACAGAGGTAAAACCGGCCTTGATCGCTTGGATCAGCAGGTCAAAGTTGGTACAGTGGTCAAGATGGAGCGCAACGGGGACTTTCCCGTTTTCAGCCGCCACTTTGCCAATGGCCGCAATATAATCCAGCCCCGCATATTTGACCCCGCCCTCGGTCACCATTAAGATCACCGGCACCCCTAATTCCTCCGCCCCGGCGATAATCGCTTTAGCCGTTTCTAAATTAACAAAATCAAACCCGCAGATCGCTCCCGCATAATCGGTGGCAAAGACCTGGTTTAATGTGACAAGGGCCATCCTCATTTCTCCTTTTCATGAAGGGGATTTTACCCCGATTTTCACTTTGGATCCCAGTTCCCAATGGAATTGTATTGCCAAATCTTCAGTCTATGGGCTGAATCCGAACCTCCGGATAGAACTCTTCAACTTGGTCGTGCTCAATACACCCGGGACTTTGGGTGGTTAAATTGGAAGTGGCGGCGGCCACGCCGTACTTTACGGCGGTCATAACGTCAGCCCCTGCCGCCAGTTGGTAAACGACTGCTCCGACCAGCGCATCGCCGCAGCCCACCGTACTCTTCACCTCCGGCACGCCCAGTGGTTCGACTTGAAAGACCGACCCCTGATAACCGAAGATCAGACCGGCGCTCCCCAAGGAAACCAGAACCAGCTCAATTCCGTCCGCCAATAATTTGCGCACCGCTTCCGCATAGTCTTCGACCTGCTTTAGATGGCAACCGAAGAGTTCTTCAAGTTCATGCTTATTGGGTTTAATCATATAAGGCCGGGCCTTAATTCCGGCGCGCAGGGCGGCCCCACTGGTATCCAAGACCATTTTACATTCGGGGTTATTCTTCCGGCACCAAAGCATCAGTTCAGAATAGGCGCTAGGCTCTAAGCCCCGGGGAAGGCTGCCGTTAAAAGTGATCAACGAAGCTTGCGGCGCTAACTCCCCAAGGAGCTTCCGGAAGCTTGCCCACTCATCCTTTTCGACCACCGGTGACGGCTCATAGACCTCGGTTACCATCTGCCGCTCCTCGTCAATGAGGGCTAGACAGACCCGGGAAGGGGCGGCAATTTCCGTAAACCGGTGGGGAATTCCTTCTGCCGCCAACAGCTGCCGGATGATGAGGCCGGTGGCGCCACCAGCCATCCCGGTGGCGATCACTTCGCCCTTGAGGCGGTGAATGGTCCGGGCGACGTTGAGCCCTTTTCCTCCAGCCACCGCCAATACTTGGTCAGCCCGGGTGATCGCTCCTAATTTTAAACCCTTGCAAACTAAGGTTTTATCAATTGCCGCATTTAATGTAACTGTGATAATCATGGACGCACCTCATGTTTATTAACGACTTTATTTGCGCTTAATGGTCACACCCGCCGCCGTAACCTCAACCGGTTCGCCGTAAACCTTCAGCAGCACGGGCTCCCCTTCAATTACCTGAAAGACGGCTTCTTCCCGCGTAACGGACACCTCCAATAAAGATCCGACATAACTGATTCGAAACCGATAAGCCTGCCACTCTTCCGGTATGGTCGGATTCAAGATTAACAGATCAGCATCGGTCCGTAATCCGCCAAAGCCAAACACCATCCCGGCCCAAACTCCGGCTGCCGAGGTGGAGTGGATTCCCTGTTCCGTATTGCGGTTATAATTATCCAGATCCAAGCGGGCGGCATAGGCTAAAAAGTTATAGGCTTCCTCCAATTTACCCAATTCAGCCGCTAAAATTCCATGTAATGAAGGGGATAAAGATGATTCATGGCTTGTTCTGGCTTCATAAAATTCATAATTCGCTTTTTTCTCTTCCATGGTAAAGTCTTGACTAAAGAAGTAGGGAAGATTAAGAAAATCCGGCTGTTTAATCATGTTGTACCGAAAGATTTTGATATAGGCCCAATGTTTATAAATGGGGATCTGGGACATGGGAATACTTTTCACCTCAAGATGAGGGAGGTCAAAATATCCGTCATGTTGTTCATAAATTCCGGTTGCTTCATCCTTCAGGATCCGCATCTTATCCGCCATCCGCTTCCAGTTGGCGGGTTCTTCCGGGGACAATTGCACTTTCTTAACCGCCAAAGCGTATAAATCGGGAGCCTGCGCTTTCATCTCCTCCAGCACTTCCAGGGTATAGTTGAACATCTTCTTCCCCATATAATTCGTATAACAGTTATGATTGACCATCATATGGAACTCGTCCGGACCCATGACTCCGTAAAAGCCGAAGTCACCATTTTTCGGGCTCCATCCGCCCCAACTGGCCAAGCAACGGCACATCTGCAACAACATCTCGATTCCTTCATTATATAAAAATGCTTTATCCTTGCAGACTTTGTCGTAATGCCAGATGGCATAGTAGATCGCCATGTTCTGGTGGATCTCCAGCTCCACATGCTGCCAGGTACCCATCTCTTCAACCCCGGTGATGGTGGAGAAGGGGTAGCGGGCGCCCTCTAGATCAAGGCGTTTGGCATTCTCCAAGGCTCTGGGGAGATAATGGTAGCGGTACATCAATAACTTACGGGCAATCTCCGGGTTGAGGAACATATACATCCGATGACAATAAATCTCCGTATCCCAGAAGTTGACTCCGTTGTAGACTTCCCCGGCCAGCTTACATATGACGTTCCGCCGGTCACTTTCGCCATGATAGTTGCTATACACCGTATACATGGAGTAGCGCACCCCTTGTTGCAGTGCCGGGTCGCCTTGGATCTCAATATCCATCCGTCGCCAAAAATCAGCCCAGTGTTGCTGATGCTTTTCCAAGGCTTGTTCGTAGGTTGTCCGGGAATATGTCTTCGCCAGGCTTAAACCGTTCTGCCAAACCTGGTCCACCGTACCTTTTTCTTCCCAGTAGTTCACCACCAACTTGTCGAAAGCAGTGGCCTGTTTTTCCTGGAGTTGCAGCGAAAACTCGGCGCCCACAAATTTCTCCCCTTCCATGAAGTGGGGGTTTAGTGTTTGCTCGGAGGCCAGCCGGAAACCGGAGAAGAGATTGATCTTGCTCCGCTTGGTGCGGGCTTGGATACAGTATAAACCATCCGTAAATTGTTTCCGTTGGCAGGTCCAGAAATTAAGGTTTTCCTTCTTTTCCTTGCTGGATCCGGTCCCCTCCGTTTGGTCCCAGCCGGCAGCCAGCTCGTAGATGGTATCAAAATCCAGTCCGGAACAGATTTTTACTTCACCGGAGAAATTCAACGGTTCAAAGATAATCCGCTGGCATCCCCGGGCTGTCTTCACCAGATCGGTAAAGCGTAAGAAGGTGATCCGCAGTTGTTTGTTTTGCGATGTTGTCCAGACAAACTCCCGTTTTAACGTAGCATTGCGGAGATCAAGGGTTCTCCGGAAAGCGGAGAATTTCACCTTCGCCAAATCCAACACTTCGCCATCAACACTGATCCGCGTATAAAGCCAATCCACCGCATTGATCATGGTGGCGCCTTCCGTAATAAAGCCTTTAAACTTTTGCGGATATTTGATCTCCATGATCTCGTAAAGCTGGCTAAAGTAACTGCCCAATAAATGATCGCCCGAATAACCTTCCTCGAAATAGCCCCGGACACACATAAATTCATTGGCTAAGGAGAAAATCGATTCGGACAACCGCTGTTTGGCCGGGTCAAACCCTTCCTCAACCACCAGCCACGGATCAACTTTAAAGTATTTCTCCGATGTTTTAAATAGATGCATTTTTTTCTCCTCCAAAAGTTTATAGTCGTCTGCTGCCAGCTTTAGAAATGGTATTTCCTGATGCGGTGATAGACATCTTCCAGTGTTCCTTGAAAGGGTCCCGGCGTTTCCATTTTAATCGAGACTAAAGCGGCGGCGAATTTCAGCGCTTCCGCCACATCATGCTCCATCCGCCAGGCTAAATAAGCGGCAAAAGTAGTATCCCCGCGGCCAGTGCGCCCCAGGACGCTCCGGTTGGAAAATTTTTCGTAATAAGTTCTGCCCCCGGCGCGGACGAGCACGCCCTTGGCATGGGTAATGATGGTTTCGGGGCAACCCCACGCTTCAAAGATCCGGGCGGCTTTTTCCAGATCATCTGTGCCGGTAAGCACTTTTGCCTCCACGATATCCAATTTCACCTTGCTCATTTCTTTGACGATCGCTGCTTTTTCCGGCACATCCTTGAAGGCAATTTCACGGCTGACCGGATCCACCTGCCGGACAAAACTTTGCAGATCGACAGAGAGATTATAGCCCCGGCCTTTCAAACCGGAGATCAACTCCAAATCAAACTCTTGGTCGGAAATACCAGCTAAATGTAGATATTGGGTCGACAATTCCGGAATTTCGTCCAGCTTGAATAAGCCGGCGCTTTTTCTTAAGATTAACCGTCGTTCGTCCGGATTGGCGGTGGGATGGATCACCACCGAATAAGTGGTCTCCGCCGCCGGGCTTATATAGGTGTCAACCCCCAGAGCTTGGAGGGGCCGAAGGATCTCTTCATCCTTCTGGGCCATCCTGGTCACAACCGCCACTTGCTTGCCCACCCGCGCCGCGACCATCGCCCCACACAGAACCGCGCTGCCGGGCGCAACCTTGGTTTCGCCTTGGAAAGGGATGATCTCATCAAAACACATATGTCCTAAGAATGTGATCTCGTAGGTTTTCATCTTTCTCTCTTCGTTCATCCTTTCAGCGAACCGGTGAACGTGCCGGTGGTAATGTACTTTTGGAAGAATAAAAAAACAAGGATGGGTATGGATGAGGCGAGCACAATCACGGCCGCCCGCAAGGGATCGGCGATCCCGTACTGACCTTGAACCATGGCAACCCCTAAAGTAACGGTCCGTTTCTCCATGCTTTGAAGCAATAACAAGGAAAAGGGCAACTCATTCCACATTGATTGAAAACCAATGATGATAAGGAAGCCGAGCATTGGGAGGGCCATGGGCGTGGTAATCTGTGTTAAGATCCGCCAGGTGCTTGCGCCGTCCACCCGGGCGGATTCGATGATTTCGTAAGGAATGGAACTAAAAAAAGTAGCCATGATATAGGTGCCAAACGGTGCGAAATAAGCGGTCCAAACCAGAATAACACCTAAATAAGTATCGGTCAGATAAAGTTTATTACATATATTAAAGATCTGTAAGGAAAGGAGCATTTGGGGAAAGATCATCAAAAAAAGGGTGGTCAAGAACAATGGCAAACGCAGACGAAACCGCAACCGCCCAAAAGCAAAACCTGCTGTAACACAAACAAAGAGATATAAAAGCATGGCCGTGGGGATCAGGATTACATTATTCCGGAAATAATAGAGCAAATGCCCTTGTTCAATGGCTACTTTAAAATTGTCTAAGACCCAGCGGGACGGGGGAAAAACACGGTTCTCAATATATTCATCGATCTGTTTAAAACTGGTGATAAAGACGTGGAAGAGCGGATAGATCGATGCCAGCGCAAATAGTATTAAGACCAGATAGGTATAAAACTTGAGACTTTTATCCATCGTTCCACCTCATTAATCTGATTTGCATTACCGCGATGACCGCGCAGACAAAGAAGAGGATTACCGACCAGGCGCTGGCGTATCCGATTCTCCCATTCGTAAAACCAAGGGTGTATAAACTATATTCCAAGGTATGAGTGCTATATCCGGGTCCGCCCCGACTAAAGGTGTAAATAAACGAAAAGGCGCGCGCCACGTTTTCAATCACGGACATAACTACTAAGAACTCAATATTAAACCGGATGGAAGGCAGCGTAATATGCCAGAATCTGGTCCACCAACCGGCACCGTCAACCCGGGCCGCTTCGTATAAATGCTCATCAACTCCACCCATGGCCGCTAAAAAATAAATAGTGCCAAACCCGATCCGCAAGAAAACACCATAGACTGTTCCTAATGATAATAAGGCTAATAAAGGCCGATTCAACCAATCTAACGCCCAAGACTGTAACCCGACCATTTCAAAGAGACTATTCAATGGACCGTTCGATCTTAAGAAGAGATTATAGATCATCCCTAAGATGACATAACCAAGGACCTGCGGAAGGTAAATAACTGCTCTGAAAAATTTCCAACCCTTAAGACCACCCCGTAATAAAGCGGCTAAACATAGCGGGATAAAAACACCCAACGGGATGAATAACAACAAAATCAACGTATTTTTGATCGACTGCCAAAACCGCTCATCTTGGATCATCGTACGAAAGTTTTCAAGACCAATCCAATTCAACCCGCCAAAACCTCGCCAGTCGGTTAAGCTGTAGAAAAAATTGGAAACCATCGGGAAAAAGATAAAAACAAAAGTAAGAAGCAGGAGCGGTGTGATCAACAGATACGCATCCCGACTTTCTTGCGCTTGGAGGCTCTTTCTTTTTCTCGGCTTCAAACCGTTTGGGATCACGGGTGCATTCAGATCCATTTTTTCTTGAGTTTTCGAGTTTGGAATTTTCAAAGCCATCAAACTCCTTTACGAAAAGACATCGTTGTGAGTTTTAGGCGCCGCTTACCCTTCCCGGAGGGAAAGAAAGCGGCACCTAATCGGATTAACCAGGGCTCACATTGATCTTATCTGTGTTCCGCGGCAATTTTCTCAACTTGTTCAACGAATTTATCGACGTTAATCTCTTCTGTAATCAACAGTTGCTGACTGACAGCGATCATGGCGTCTTCAAAAGCGCTGACAAACATGGTTTGATAGTCTTCGGAAATATTTTCATCCTTGAGGTAATTGTTGATTTCGGCTAATACTGGATAACCGAGAACTTTCGTATCCAAACGGGTATTCGGAGAGAAGGCGCCGGTTTCTTCCACAAAGACCATCGCTCCTTCGCCCCGTGCGTAAAACTCGGCGTATTTCACAGCAAGATCTTTGTTCTTAGACCAAGTCGTAACCCCGAAACCGATGCCAACCGGTTGGAAAGTTTGCATATCTTTATTCTTTGCTTCAGCAAAGTTGATCGTGGGGAAATAGCCCACATTGTCCTTGCCCAGGGCGTCGCTGAATTGTTTCCAGTTACCCACATCGGAGAGCAAACCGCAGAAAATGGCGCCTTTACCGGCGGCGAACATATCAATCGCATCCATAAAATAGGGGATGGAAGCGGCATTCGGATCGAAATATCCTTTATCTTTCAGCTGCACCATCATTTCAGCCGCGCGCTTAAAAGCTTTATTGTTGGCAAAACCTTGGGTGCCGGTTTGTAACCCATAAACCTCTTTACCGTAGATATTGGCCGCTAAAGCCCGGAACATAAAGTTGGTGGTAAAATCCCGGAGTCCGCCGGTAATCGGAACAATTCCGGCCGCTTTTAGCTTGGCGCACGCCGCTAAGAAGGAGTCCCAATCTTTTGGCGGTTGATTGGGGTCAAGCCCGGCTTTTTTAAAGAGGGCTTTATTGTAATAAAAACCAAAACCCTGAGAGGTCATGGGGATTAGTTTAATGCCCTTTTTGAAATCCCGGTTCGTGGCAGCGACTTTCCAGCTATCTTCGGGAATTTCGCTCCGCCACGGTTTTATGTAATCGTCCAATTTCAGTAGAATGGGATCAAGTTCATAGACATCGCCTCTCGCCCCATGCAGCATGACTACATCCGGGCCCCGATTGGCTTGGGCGGCAGCCCGTAACAATTGATAATACTGGTCATTCGGTTGGGCGACATGATTGATTTTGACATGAGGATATTCCGCCATGAACATGTTGTCAATCTTGACCATGGTTGGGTTCATGTTAGGATCAGCATATTTAAAATCCCAAACCGTCAACGTGATCTGGTTTGCCGCGCTAACGGTGCTCCCAATGATAACCGCAACCAGAACAAGCAAGAACAAACCAAACAAAGGTTTTCTCATTTCAATCCCCTCCTAAAAACTTTTCACCATCCTCAACCTGACACTAAGCTTATAAAAGGATTCATATTGATCTCCGCCATCACCTCCCGCTTGCACTGGAAAATATTTTCCTGTCTCTTAGTAAAATCGTTATATGTATATTGTAGTAATAAGCGCGAAACGTTCCGTTTACCCTATTTTAACCTAGGAGTTAAAAGAAGTCAATAGGATCAATTTTTTCCTGACCTGTCCTCATCCCCCGGCCCCACAAGGGGAGGCCGGGACAGTGCCCCGCCGGATTGAACCGCTACGCCAAGACCACGCCTTTTTTGAGGATTAGATTGGCATAGAGCGCTGATTCCCCGGTGGCCACCACGGCATAGGCCTGTTTCGCCTGTTCATAAAAGGCAAACCTTTCCAGGTGTTTAAATTCGGGAGCCTCCGGATAGTGTTTTGTCACAATGGCCCGGTATTCATCCCAGATCGGGGTGGCAACCTCATCCCCCGGGACCACTGCCATCAAGGTCACCGGGGATTGCACATACTGATCAAGGGGGAAAAACTGCAGAATGGCATCGAGTAATTCGGGCGCCTGATGCCCGTCGGCTCTGATGACCCGGCGGCCGATCGCCGCCGCCGGAAAATTACCATCACCAATCACCAGTTCATCCCCGTGTCCCATTTCCATTAAGACCTTTAGCAATTCTGGGGAAAGGATTTTCGGTATCCCTTTTAGCATCGAGATCCTCCTTGATGAATTATTGGCTGGTGTCAAATTGGCTTTTCCTTACCAACCGGCGATTTGACCGTCCAGGTCCCAAAGATCTTCCCAACCCTTAGCGCCTTCCCATAAGAAAACCTGGCCTTTAATCAAGCGGCAATTCTTATCGATCGCGGCGATCGCTTCCATCTCTTCGTCGGTCAGCGGGTCGGTCACGGCGCTCATCAGGTTGCTTAGATACTCATTGCGCCGGATCGAAAAGGGGATCGGCACTTGTCCCCGTTGGACGGCCCACTTCACACAGACCACCGCCGGATGGACCTTATGACGCTGGGCAATTTCAACAATGACCGGGTCTTCAATATCTACCGTATCGTTTTCAGTTTTGTCCCGGTCCGGACGGTTTGGCGAACCAATCGGACAAAAACCAATCGGGACAAGATCATTATCAACCACAAACTGGAATAAATCGGGTTGTTGGAAATGGGGATGTAACTCCATTTCATTACAAGCCGGTTTGATTTTGGCATCCCGTAACAACAATTTAAATTTGGGAATGGTCATGTTTGAGGTCCCGATATGTTTGACGAGTCCCATCTCGACCAGACGTTCCATCTGCCGCCACACCTTCATAAACTCCTCATGAATATAGGGACGGGCATTGGGATCCCGGGAATCCCCGCTGGCGCCAGGGGCATGATAGTTGGGAAACGGCCAGTGGACTAAGTATAAGTCCAAATAATCCAGTCTTAAATCCTTCAATGATTTGGCGCAGGCCAGCAGCACATCGCCGTCACCATGCATATCATTCCATAATTTCGAGGTAATCCAAAGCTCTTCCCGTTTAATTCCGGACTGGATCGCCTCCTGTAGAACTGGACCGATTAAATGCTCATTGCCGTAAACTGCTGCGCAGTCAATATGGCGGTAACCTACCGCCAACGCCCCCTTTACGGCTTGGGCAATTTGCTCGGCACTAAAGCGGTCGGAACCGTAAGTTCCTAAGCCGACCGCAGGAATTTGGGCTCCGGTATAAACTCTCCGTTTAGGGACCTTATTCGGATCAACTCCATCGCTTGCCAGAAATGTACCAATGTTTTCCATGAATATCCCTCCTTTGAATTGGTCTGCAAGATCAATCCCCACCGGTTTCTCTTCATTTATCGACTTTACCTTTGATGATGGCGCTAACAAAACCTGGCCCCGACGGCTATGACAACTGGTCTCCTGCTTTCCAATACCCACCTCCTTTGGGCCAGCTCTATAAGTTGGCCAACCGCTTCCTGTGGCTCATCTACCCTTGCAAGAGAATTTTTCCCTTTACCCTACCGGGCACGGCCAAATCCGCAAACGCCGCCTTCACTTCGGCAAGGGGAATAACGCGGTCGATCAATTCATCAACCTGGAGCCGACCTTGTTGCAAGTAATAACCGGTCAACTCCCATTCCTTACCCGGGAAAGGCGGCGAATATGACATCCATGAACCTCGTACGGTCAATTCTTTGCGATTAATATTTTCAAACTCACGGGGAGCCAAAGTAATGGGTTTAGAAGGAGTGCCAATAAACATGACCTCTCCTTTATTCGCGGCTAGCTCTAAACTTAACTTCTCGGTGAACTCAACCCCGGCGCTCTCCACAACCATTTCGAACCCGCGGCCGGCGGTTATCTCCCACAGCTGCGCTTTAAAATCGGCTGCACCCGTATTGACACACGCACTAGCGCCATATTGTCGCGCTAAAGCCAATTTTTGGGGATCAAGATCCAGAGCGATTATCCGCCTCGCTCCCAAGAGCTTTGCATATTGCAGCGCCAATAAGCCAATCGTCCCGCAGCCGATGATCGCAACGTCGGTCCCACCCCGGAATCCCATCACCATCAGGCCATGTAAGGCTACTGTCGCCGGTTCGAAGAGGGCGCCTTGTTCATAAGTAACCCCATCCGGTAATTTTACTCCATTGCAGGCCGGCATTTTCACATACTCTGCCCAACTGCCGGAAACCCGGGAACCAATGAAACTATAGTTTTTACATTGGGAGTACCAGCCATGTTGGCAATCGGAACACTTCAGACAAGGAATCAAAGGCACCCCGGCAATGCGGTCCCCCACTTTAAGGTTGTTTACCGTCGAACCCACCTCAACCACTTCACCGGAGAATTCATGCCCCAGGATAATCGGGTAAAAATGGGCCCCGTCTCCCAAGACGCGCGGAAGGTCGGAACCGCAAATCCCGGTCGCTTTCACCCGGACCAAGATCTCATCCCGGTTAATCCGGGGAGTTTCGAAATCGGTGTACCGTAAATCTTGGGCGCCATATAAAACTGCTGCTTTCATTGATCTCCCCCCTCTGACCACTTTTGATCAGGACTTTTGGCGTTGTCCTCTGCTTTAATCATCCCGATGGGATAGATGACGCGCCGAATTGAAGTTAAAGCCACGACAGGATCCTTTGTCGCGGCGACAACACATAAAGCTTTATTGCTTGGTAATCCGGGCCAGGGTAGCGAAACTATCCCGCAATTTTTGATACAACTCCAGATAAAGCTGGTAAAACCGATCATAAATGGCGTGGTTTTCAAGAACAGGGTGATGGGTTCTTTGGATCTGAACGGTTTTTTCCACTGCATCAGTAAAATTCGGATACACACCAACGCCCACCCCGGCCAGCAGTGCAGCACCCAAAGTCGTCGCTTGATCCGATAGCGGTACATGAATTGTTTTCCCCGTAATATCCGCTTTGATCTGGGTCCACACCCGGCTGTTCGCCGCCCCGCCCACACTAATTAATTCCATTACATAAGCATTGACTTCTTCGGCTGTCTTTAGGTTATGTAGCAGGGAGAACCCGACACCCTCCATCATGGCGCGAATGAGGTGGGCTCTGGTTTTATCATAAGAAAGTCCGAAGAAGACGCCCCGCGCCTTACTATTCCATATTGGCGAACGCTCACCAGCCATATACGGCAGGAAGATCAGTCCATCTGCGCCCGGCTTGATCAGGGCGGCCTCTTCACTCATGAGGGCAAAGGGGTTTTTGTTATGATCCTTTCCGATCCGCTGTTCGTAAGCGCCAAACTGCTGATTGAACCAATTTAAGGTACCACCGCCGCCCACCGTCCCGCCTTGCAACAACCAGAGATCGGGAAGCACATGGTAGCCCAGGATTAACTTGGGGTGGATCAATGGTTGGTCCACTAAAATACTCATCCCCCCTGCTTGCCCCCCCTGCTCCTGGGTTTGCCCCGGTTTCACCACACCTGCTCCGAGGGCGCAACAGGCCGCATCCAGCCCGCCAGCCACGACCGGAATCCCGGTGACCAGCCCGGTTTCGGCCGCCGCTTTTGAGCTTACCGTTCCCACGATCTCATGGCAATGGAAGAGCGGCGCCATCAAGTCCAAGGCGATCCCCATCTGTTCAGCCATCTCTTCATTCCATACCCCTTTGGCCATCTCAAAAAAATGAAAACCATAAGCCTGGGAATAATCTTGGGATAACACACCGGTCAGTTTATAAACAAGAAAGGCGTTACTTTGCAGAAACTTGGCAGTCCGGGCATATACTTCCGGCTCATTTTCACGAAGCCATAATATTTTAGGGGTAATATAAGCCGGATCAACCGGGTTACCACTTAATTGGATCAGCTCTTGTTCACCCAAGGTCTGCCGCAACCAGGCGGCTTGCTTTTCCGCGCGCCGATCCAGCCAAATCATGGCTTTTCTGAGGGGGACGCCCTTTTGATCAACCGGAAGGCAGACCCAACTAATTCCGTCGATCCCAATCGCGGCAATCGCCCGGGGATCCACCTTTTGCCCTTCAATTAAGTAATGAAGCTCTTGGCAGATGGTTTTCCACCAAGCAATGGCATCTTGTTCCGCATAACCGGCTCCGGAATAATCGGTATGATACTTACCGGCGGCCGCAGCCACAACCCGGCCCGCAAAGTCGAAGACCGTGAGTTTACAACCGGAAGTACCGCTGTCAATGCCGAGCAAAAGTCGTTTTGACATTTAAATTCCCCCATTTTGACGCGAAACATTATGCCTTATGTCTATATATATATGAACAAAACGTTTCGTTTTATAACAATTCTTTTGCCGAGAAAAACGGTCTGTCCCGTCTCTCGGCTTAAATTTCACCAAATTTATAGGGCCGCTGCTGTTAGCTTTCCACCTTTTTGAGGGAATCCCTGATCAGCAATTCGGTCTTTAGCCGGGTTACTAAAGGAAAGCCCCTTTGGTCTTTGCTCATTCTTTTCAAAAGAACCTGCGCCGCGGTTTCCCCGATCTGCTGTACCGGTTGGACCACGATGGACAGCGCCGGTTTGACAATCCGGGCCAGATCCTGGTTGTCAAAGCCAATGAAGGATAGATCATCCGGGATTCTAATATTATTCTCATTGATCGCAATGATACTACCGATTGTCATTTCATAATTGGTCACATAAACCGCAGTTGGCGGCTTTTCATTCTCCATTAGCTCCAGGAGTAATTTATGACCGCTTTCAATTTGGTAGTCGCCATGTTTGATCAAAGCGGGATCAATTTTCAACCCGTAATCTTCAAAAACGCGAATATAGCCTTTCAACCGTTCCTGGGCCGTATAGATATTTTGCGGCCCTGCAATAATCCCAATTCGCCGATGACCGCGGATGATCAGTTGTTCAACAGCATTATAAGAGGCATTGAGATTATCGACTAACACGACGTCACAATCAACATTATGAATCAAGCGGTCAATTAAGACCAAGGGGGTTTTCCGGGCGATAACCGTCTTCACAAGGTTGTCATTATCCGGTAAAGGCATCAAGACAATACCATCAACCATTTTGTCGAACAAAAACTGTAGCTTTTTCTCTTCTAATTGAGGATCTTCCTTGTAATCACAGACAATTGTGCTATATCCTTCTTTCAACAATATACTCTCGATATTAGAAACAATGCTTGTAAAAAAAATATTTTCGAGACTGGGGATGAGGACGCCCACGGTCATGGTCCGATTGGTTCTGAGTCCCCGGGCCATCTCGTTCACCTTAAAATCAAAGGTTTGAATTGCTTCTTCAATCAACTTCCGGTTCGCTTCTAAAACATTACCACCATTTAAGTACTTGGAAATTGTTGATATGGAAAGACCTGTGTATTTAGCGATATCTTTGATCGTCGCCGCCATGGTTCTTCTCCTTCGGTTCGCGAAACGTTTCGTTTTTTGTTTTTATTATAGCGGATCAACCAGGAAAAGTCAACTTATTGGCGCTTAGGTTTTGACGTTGTCCTTACTTTAGTCAGCCCCATACAATATCTGGTACGTACTTGAAGCGGTGATCGATCTAAGCATCCCTCATTGTTTAGGGCAAACCAAACTTAATTGA
>DUQR01000002.1 GCA_012837715.1 Bacillota bacterium
GCCTGATCAGCGCCTCAGATCGCAAACAAGCAATAATGCTGATCGAAGAAGCCAAAAGGAACGGCGCTCGGCAACGGAAAGTCTGCCGGGAGTTAGGAATAAGTGAACGTACCTTACAACGCTGGAAGGGCGAATCTACACCATTGGAAGACCAACGGTCACTTGCAAAACGCCCCGCCCCTAAGAATAAATTAAGTGAACAAGAGATTAAAGAGATTCTAACGGTAGTTAACCGTCCCGAGTTTCAAAGCCTTCCTCCAAGTCAAATTGTGCCAATATTAGCCGATAAAGGTGTTTACATAGCTTCCGAGTCCACGTTTTATCGTGTTTTAAAAAGCCATCATATGCAGCATCATCGAGGGAGAAGCAAAGCGCCGTGTAACCGGCCAATCTCAACCCATAATGCAACAAGTCCTAACCAAGTTTGGATGTGGGATATCACCTGGTTGCCCGGACCAGCGAGAGGTATATCTTTTTATCTATACCTAATTATTGACCTTTATAGCCGTAAAATCATTTCCTGGGATATTTGGCTCAAAGAATCGGCCGAACACGCAAGCATGCTTGTACGGCGAGGTGTTTTAGCAGAAAAAATCACCGTCTCTACGAAGCAGCCGCTTGTCCTCCACTCAGACAATGGAAGTCCTATGAAAGGGGTATCCTTATTGGAAACCTTATATACCCTTGGTATTACGCCGTCTAGGAGTCGTCCGCGGGTAAGTAATGACAATCCTTATGCCGAATCAATCTTTAGAACCTGTAAATACCGACCAAACTATCCTGCTTCCGGATTTACCGATATTACACAGGCTCGAAAGTGGGTTCTAGCATTCGTTAAATGGTATAACGCTGAACATCGACACAGCGGATTGAATTTTGTAACACCTAATCAGCGTCATACAGGCATGGACAAAATGATCTTGGAAAAACGCCGTGGACTCTATGAAAAAGCCAAATCTGCTCATCCGGAAAGATGGTCAAAAGGAATACGTAATTGGACTTTACCTGATGAAGTCTGGCTTAACCCAGAGAGAGGTAACACAACAATAGAACAAAAACGGATCTCATAATTTCAATAAGTTTGGGAGCCTAGGCGACAACTATCTTGACAAACACCGAATGCTAGATTTTCTACTTGCCAAATACACTGGTCCGGCGCCGTATCTCTCTCATTATACGTTCAAGGCCATTGTTTGTGCGGATTATCATCCAATATTCTCGGGGGAAATGCATATATGGTAACGTCTCTTCAATCCCCGTTTCGACCTTTTCTACGGTTTTGGGTAGTCTCATTTCTCGTGGTTTCCAAACCACTGCTGAGGCTTTTTCCCTAGCGCTTGTCAGGTCTTCCCGAGCATGAATCGCCTTTAGCATTGCGGCCACCAGCTTGACTTTTCCTGTTGGTACCACACTTAAGATATTACGATAAAAATGCACGATACATCTTTGCCAGCGGGCCTCCGGAAATATTTCACCAAGAGTTTCAACTATACCAAGGCATTTGTCGCTAATGAATAATTGAATGCCTTTTAGACCACGCTCTTTAAGGTGTCTGAGAAAGTTTAACCAGCTCTCCTGGCGAAAGTGAAATTTTTGCCCTGCTGGCGTTGATCAGCTGGGGAAGACCGCGAGGTTAAAGAGAGGGAAGCAATTAATGAGCAAATTCATAGATTTAAGCCAAGATATAGTTGACAACATGGTTGTTTATCCTTATGACGATCAAGCAAATTGTATCAGGATAGATTTTTGGGCGAAGACAAGTATAGTATAGATAATTGTAAGCTGCAGATCATATGGGGTTTACTCGCGGGCGGGTGTGCGTCTGGAACCTGGGTGAACGGATTTCTCGGTGGATAAAAGGAGAAAACAGAGGTGGAATTTTAGATTTCCTTCGTTTCCTCCTCTCCTGTCAACCCTTTTTTTGCGGCATAGGCAATAACCTGCGCCCGGTTTTCCAGGTGCAAAATCACCAGCAGCCTCTCCATATGATACTTCACGGTCCGTTCGGAAAGCCCCAGCACCTTGCCTATTTCCTTGTAGGTCTTTCCTTTCGTCACCAACTCCAGCACTTCCAACTGTCTCTTGGTCAGCTGCGCTTCTTTAGTATCCTTTAGTTTATCACGCACAACCATGCCAGCGGAGGTATTGTTGTTACGGAATTCCTGCAGCAGTCTGGCGGCCAAACCCGAAGAAAGCGGTGCAGCGCCTTCTTCCAGGTTGTTCAGCATATCCACAAGCTCACGGGCTTTAAGGCTTTTCAGCAGGTAGCCCGAGGCGCCGGCCTTGATTGCTTCAAATAGATTTTCATCCTCTTCCGAGGCGGTAAGCATAATGATCTTGACCTCCGGCCTTTCGGCCTTAATCCGGCGGGTGGCCTCCAGACCGTCGCCACCGGGCATGAGCACATCCATCAAAATAACGTCTGGCTTTAGAGCCCTGGCCTTTTCTAAGGCTTCCCTGCCGTTTCCCGCCGTACCCACAACCTTAATGCCGTATGTCTCCAGAAGGTACTGGAGTCCTTCCAAAAAAAGCGGGTGGTCATCAACGAGCATGATTTTGGTCTTCATCTTTCTCCCTTCTTTTTGAAAATGGCGTCGTGACCGTAATCCTGGTCCCTTGGCCGGGCGCCGACGTAATTTGCAGGTTGCCGCCGATTTCCCGGGCACGTTCCGCCATGATCTTGAGACCAAATTTCTTGTCTGCACCGGCTCCGGAAAGCATAAACCCTTTACCGTCATCCTCCACAGTTATTCTCAACCCGTCTTTGACCGTCAAGAGCAAGATGGCAACGTTTTGCGCGCCGGCATGTTTTCTGATGTTATTGAACGCTTCCTTGACAATGCTCAGGAGCTGGCTCCCGACCCCGGCCGCCAGCTCTTCCCCGGAAAAACCCGGGGGAATCTCCAGGTTCACTTTGATCCCAGTCTCCTTTGCAAACTGCGCCGCCTCTTTTTCCAAGGCGCACGCAAGGTTCTCTGCACTAACTGTAGTGCTGCGTACCCGGCGAATATATTCCCGCATCTCCCTGTGGGCCGCCTGGGTAACGTCAATCAGTCTTCCCAGCCTCCGTTGGGCCGTCGCAATACCGGCCTCGGTCAGTTCGTGTTCGACCCCCTGCGCCTGCAGGTTGATAAAGCCCAGCACCTGCCCGAGATTGTCGTGGAGATCCCTGGCCAAGCGTTCTCTTTCCTTCATTGCCGCCAGCTCCCACTGCTGCTTTAAGAGTTCCTGCTGAATGTATTTTCTTTCGGTGATGTCATGAACCACCACCACCCGGCCGGCGAAAACCCCTTTTCTGTCCGTCAGCGGAGAAACAAAAAACTCGTAAAACTTTTCGGCGTCAACGGTTTTTATGGAAAACTCCCCGCCGCCGGTAAAGCCTTTATCCCGGCAGGCCTTTACCAGAGGAGGAATCCCGGCGCAAACTTCTGCCGCCATTTTAGCCAGTACCCGGGAGGCGACGGCGCCGGTTATTCTCGAAAAGGCGGGATTGAGATCAACCACCCTGTTCTGCTGATCCAGAACCATCACACCCGTGCTCATGTGTTCGATAACATAGTGGCGGGCCGCGGGCACGAGATCAAAGAGCCGGAAGCGGAAGATTCCCCAGGCGACAATAGTTCCGGCCGGCCCCAAAAGGGCGGGAGTAAGATCAAACCTCCGGATCGGTCCCAAACCTGTAGTATAGAGGAGGTTCGTAATCATCGTAAGACCGAGGGACAATAAAAGGACGGCCGCCTGTTTTCTGTATATGGTATGCTTACTAAAAACCGCTTTAAAGAGAAGTACCAGAGAGTAAAGATTCAGAATATATCCATGGGCGCAATGAAGAAAAAAGACGGGCCCGTACTTCTTGTCGATGACAGGAAAGGGCCCGCTGTAATCAAGGCTGAAATTATACCGGATCAAGCCGTACCGGCTGTCCGTCCAGACAAGAATAACCACCAGGACCGGGACCACGGCAAACCAGTAAATCTTCTTCCGGAGCCAGTGATCATACCCGGTGAACTCCATGACCAGCGCCAGCCAGGCGACGGGTAAAAAGGCGTAGGCAAAATACTGTATGTTTGCCCAAAACAGTTTGGTGGGCAGATCCACTCCCGCCATTTCCAGGGCATTGGCGAAAGACCACAGGGTTGCGAGAAACATGCTGAGCATAAAACTGACCGCGCCTTTTGCCCTGCTGCTCCCTACCGCATAGACGGCGAGAAAGAGAGTGATCGATGATGAGACCGCCAAGGGCCACAGGTATGGTATGTATTGGAACTCCATTTTTCGCTCCACTGACTATTGATAATTGGGATATTCTTCATAACTTTACAAAATCCTTTACCAAATAACCATACATACCATAGAAACTGTATTCGTTACCCTTTTGAAGTTATAGGTCGGTAAACTTGTAAGTCATATCCCTGTAGTCGGTAGGATTAACATATTTCAAAGGCTTATACAGAACTGGGTCAAAGGTGTAATTGGGATCGGTAAAATCATTGCCGTATTGATCCACAATTCTGATCTCATTGACCAACCGCCATAAAGCCAGTATTACATGCTCGTTATCTCCTGTGGAGATCGTCGTTGTTTTTGTTACGCTTTTTTCATATGTGTTTTGTTCTGCACGGGTATAGTCATAGCTGAATTCCGTGTTGATTGAGGTGGAAACATCAACCACCTTGATCTTTCCGCCCACTTCCACTTCTATACCAACAGTAACGCCGAACGATTATGTGGTTTCTTCTGTTACCCCCACCGTCGTCTGGACGGTAACTGTTTCGGATTGGTTGGGACCCATGGTTTTTACACTTTCAGCACCGTACCGTTCCCAGTAGCGCTCCAGTTGAATATAAGGGGTGCGTTCAAGGGGAAATAGTTGTTCGTATCCCCAGTCATCAGAGATTCCCACCATATCTATATATGGAAATCTCAACTTTTCTTCAGTCTTAGGCTTTCCTTCCTTTATAAGTTCTATCTCTTCTGGAACAAAACAGCTATACATAGGCAATCGTCCTGCTTTATAAGGCAGATCGATCTCCCTCAATTCGTGGGGAAACGTTTTTCCATCGAATACTTCCACCGTCTGCGCCATAGCGCTTTTGATCTTGGGGTTAAAGCTCATCTTTTCTATAGGTTTTCTTTCAACCAGGATTTTCCGGGATGTTTGCGGGACTTCTCCAAGATAAGTATGCGGAGCGGGGATGGGTGGCCGCCGGTTTCTTTGGCCTCCACCGCTTACAGTATCCAGAAGATAGACTAAAACCTTGTACTCCCGGCTCTCTCCGTTGGCGCCGGTGATTTTGTAGATGACCTCGTTTTGGAAATCATTGACCGTCTCGCCGCTTTTCTGCGGTCTCCCTTCCACGGTCACGGACTCGCCGGCGTAGGTGAAAGTTGCAACCAACTTGGTGACATCAAAAATATTATGCAAATCTACCTCAATGGTGTCACCTGAGATCACTCCCACTTCATCATAGGTTAAATTGGGATTGTGCTTTTTCTCGAATTTAAAGGAGAGTATTTCCGGCTTTCCGTCCACCCTTCCCGGTTCTGATCCTCCCGGGTTTGACCCGCTCCCAGTGGAATGATTCCCTGGACGACACCCGGTCCATGCCAAAACCAGGACCAAAACGATCAAGAAAAAAACATATCGCCGCATTTTTTTCACTCCTTCTCCTAACCTTTTGTCCTAAAAACACTTACGCCGTCGTTTGCCTAAACGTATCCATTTTTACTTTACTTTTTTTCATCCATTATTGCAATGTACATACGTACAGTCCGGGACTGTACTTTTCGACAGGCGTCCCTGTCGGCTCTTTGGCCTTTTCAGGGCATGGTTTCAAGGGCATAACTTGTGGGTGGAAAAAGAAGGAAAGGAACAAGAACCGGAAAATAGGTCTAGAAGGTTGTTCCTCATAATTGGGAGAGTACTTCCGGTCAAAACAGGGTTACAGATATTCACAAGAGCTTTACATTGAATGGAGATGAAAGGTGTATCTTTGCGGTAAGAGTGGAGGAGCTTTGGCACCAAATATAACAAACGGGGTTTACGAATTTTAACACATGCGGCGACTGCCATGAATTACCATGCAAAATGTTTATTGAGTTAAAAGACCCTAATATCAGTGAAGAACAGCACTTGGCAGAGATCAAGAATCGGGTAGAAAGATTGAAATGACCAATTATCCACCATTATCCGGACTCAACTCCTATTTTTCGCTTTCCACTCCTGCCAATACTCGCGCAGGAACTCTTGGGTGACCAGCCGGGAATAGTTGGCCAGCAAGCGCTGATACTCTTCGTCAAATTGCTGATAATCGTGGGGGGCGAGGCTTTTTTGCAGGCGGTAACTCCATTCCACTCCGGTGGTCAGTGCCGTCCACGAGAGGTTGGCCGAGCTGATGAAGACTTCACTGTCGTTTGGGAGGTCAAAGAAGTAGGCTTTGGGATGGAAGGAACGGCCGGTTTCGGCGTACACCCGGAGGTCAAGGGCGGGGCCGACCTGTTCGAGCAGGTATTCGAGGGCGTAAGGCTCGGTGTTACAAAGATAGGTGCCGGTGAGAATGGAAATCGGCACACCCCGGTCGGCGACTTCCCGTAACGGTTTAGCGATGAGTCGGGCGCCGGATTCGGTGATGAAGGCCACCAGAAAGCGGATGCAGAGCGCTTCCGCAATAGCGGTGCGGAGATATTTATAAAGGGGGTCCCCGGGACCCCGGATCGAGTTGTGATTCCGGTAGTGATCCATGTCGGTCCTCACTTTTGATATTCTACTTCCTGCTCATTTTTTACATAAATTCTATAGACTACCATTTAAGTCCTCCCTCTCTACCAGCGGCTTTTTTTATGCTTTCAGGCTGCAAAAAGAAAACCCCGGCGGTTGTGTTCCATCCGGGGTTCAACAATTAAATGTAGTGAGAAGGTTATAGTAGGAGCTATAAATCTAGCAGTCCCGCAAAATGCTTTCCGCATTTACGTCCCTTTTCTGTTGGTAGTTCCTTCGAACCATCTTTTCCGAATAATTGGCGTAGCAGTATTTGCAAAGATGCATACAGGTGTTGTACTGGCCGATATCTTTACTGACGATACAGCCGCACGCCTGGCGCTGACCTTTGTCCTTAAGATTAATTGTCCGCCGGCCGGTCTCTGTTGTGCTGGGAAATAAGCTGGGCTGCGCTGTCTCATACCCGAGGAAATTCATCAAGACCTGGTCATGCGGGAAAAGTTCGCTCATCAATTGGTCATCGATACATTTATTTTGGGTGATGCCGTAAGCCATGAGATCGACTTCTTCACCACAGGTCGCAATTTGGAGGCCCCACTTCCGGTTTAGTTCCTGCAGACCAGCGGCGATCGCCCGCATTTTTGGCTGGTCAAATTCGAGGTAGTCGGTAAAACCTCCACTGATGAGATTACGCTGAACCCGTTTGTAAAGGGCGATGTCGGCAAAACTGATTACCAATTTTTCCGTAAACGGATGAAGCTCTTCCCCTACTTTTCGTACTTTTTCCAGTAGTTGCTCGACGGTCAAACCTCTACCTAGGATTAAAGGGTCAAACCGCCAGATTACTTTCTTCTTTCCGATCTCCTTGGCCAACTGCCGGAAAGTTTGCATCCTTGCGGAAAGTTTAGGTAAATTCGGCTCCAACCCTTCCGCCTCATAGTCATTAACGGTGAAGGTAAAAGTAGTAATTGATTCCCATTTGGTCAAGGACCGGGAGGTGTTTAATCAGCGGTTGGGCGTTTTTGGTCCAAAACACAATCACCCGTGTCTTCGCGAAGGTAATATATTGGGCCTGCTGGTTGAAGGGGTTAATCCATTTGACATAACCGGCTTTGAGCCTTTGCATTAGCCAATCACTATAAAAGGCCGGGATATCCGTTGCCCGGCTTGCGGAGATGATCACCGGCGCGACGGCCGGTTTGACCCCTTCTTTGGTTTTCACTTGAACGCTGTCCCATCCTTGAAAGGACATCTGCTAGCCCTCCTTAGTCAGTTTTTCCGGCCCCTTGGAGGTTGATCCTGATTGCCGGATAATAGTGGGTCCGTGGCCTTTTCCCCAAGGTAAAAGCGTTACCAACTTCGGTCTCTTCGCCGACCCGCTCTCCGGGATACAAATATCTTCTCTTATGGCAATGTTGTTGCGGTCCGATTTGGTAATAGTCGTATTTTGGGAATCATTCTTAAAATGGTTATTTGGCCTCGTTTAGTTGTGTTATTGGGAAAGTATAAAAGGACGGTTCTATGCGGAATTATGTTTGGTATAATACATACACCTGTTAATATAGTAATAAAAGGATCCGATCCATTTCAAGCAATATTAAGCAGTTTGGGATTAATGAACCCTAGCGCGGCTGCGCTAGGGTTCATCGACGTCGGATATGATGGTTGGATATGATGATGATCAGGGGACAATCCTTGTGCTTGAGTGTGGGAAACCGGATCTACTTTTTATTATTCCCCCCGTTCTTCCAGCGTTTGATTCATATAAATCCTCTCCGGGAAAAATTTACCGGGTGAATTGTCCGGAGGATAATAAACCACCGAAAGCTCATACTTGTTCCCGACCAGGAAACGCTCCACCGGGTTTTTATCGCCAAAACTATCCACCGGATTTCCCAATTTTCGCTGAATACTCTCCCGGTCATCGCTAAAAGTGATCCCCCCCGGCAATGACCCGGTAAAAGGACTCTCAAGATAAATGGTAGTAAACTGGGGCGCTTTTGGATTTGCGAAATGGAGTTCAATACCATCAATTCAGTAAAGATAATTATAAAAGAACATACTTTATCCCGGTATCCGTAAAAATCACCGTAAAAGTGGCGGCAAACCCTTATCCGGCGCGAATTTACGTCAATAAAAAAATAAACGGCCATTCGGCCGTAAATTGACATTGATTTACATGATTGATACAATTTAAATGAATTTATCAATTCGGGGGTATTCTGGTGTTTATGGGAAGAAACCTTCCTTGGATAAAGATCAATGATTTTTTGGTGGGGGTGGGCGCGGAACGGACGGTTCAAGGTTTTTGCAGATCAATCTTGAATCAAATTAGCGATTTGGTCCCTTATGATACCTCGGTAGCCTGGTTTGAGATGGGGCCAACCCGCCCGGTAAAATTATGCGACAACCTGGGGGTTCCTGCGAAATGGGTAACCGCTCATAACAATTATTATTACAAAACCGCTCCTGCCCATGCTGATTTGAATGTCAAGAAAGCGACTTTTTCCAATTATAAACTCTTCCAGCATACCGAATATTATCAGGATTTCCTGCACCCTTTGGGGGTCCGGTACGGCGCGGGGATAATATTGCATGACCTTCGGGGCAAGACTGCACTGGCCCTTTGCCTAACCGATTCCAAGTATAACTACGGGAAAGACCGGCGTGTTGCATCTCTCCTGGAAACCATTCAACCCCATTTGGAAAACTACTATTCCTCTCTTAATTTAATCTCCAAGCAAAGCATTGATGAATTTTATCTCGCCGAGCTTCAAGAGGGCTGTAAAACCCTGAGCAAGCGGGAAGCGGAGGTAGCCGGGCTGCTTTGCTAACGGTTAACCATTGCCGAGATCGCTTCCCGGCTCCTGCTTAGCCCGCGCACGGTCGAGTCATATATTGCTAACATCTATGAAAAAATCAAGGTGCGGAATAGACGTGAGTTGCTGGCGAAATTGACGGCACAGAATAGAACAGATTAACGGTGGAGCATCCAGCAGTATTTCTTAAGATTGTTTTATAAGGTGAAAAAGTGAAGGCTGTATTACCCTTCAAACGCTGGCGAAAGGAGTAATTCTTAATGGTAAAGGAAATCCTTTTACTAGGGGATCCTAAATTATACCAGATAAGCTCTGTTGTCGAAAAGGAAGAAACCGGGACGATAAAAGAAGTAGTTGACGATTTGCATGATACCCTGATGGCTTTCCGGAAGAGTTATGGGGCAGGGCGGGCCATTGCCGCACCCCAAATCGGGGTCTTTAAACGGTTGATCTATATGCATATCGATGAACCGGTCGTCTTTATCAACCCAGTATTACATTTTGAAGATGATGAACTTATGGAGGTATTAGACGATTGTATGTCGTTTCCGGGATTATTGGTAAAGGTAATGCGCTATAAGAGGTGTACAATTCAGTATAAAGATATGGATTTTAATGACAATCAACTTGAACTCGAAGGAGATTTGTCCGAATTATTACAACATGAATACGACCATTTAAACGGAATTCTTGCTACGATGAGAGCCGTGGATGATAAGGCGCTGTACTTCAGCCGTCCAAAGGCAGAAAACGCATGTGGAAATATGTGCTAGTAAAAAATTAAGGTGAGAGGGAAATGGTGAATTATAAAATAAGGGAAATTAAGCCTTCTGAAACATGTCTTCTTAAAGACTTTTTATATGAAGCAATTTTTCAAAGGGATGAAGAAAATCCTTTGCCTAAAGATATAATAAACAAGCCAGAGCTGAGGGTATTCATTGAGGGGTTTGGCAAACCGGATGATTGTTGCCTGGTAGCTGACATAAATGGCAAGGTTGTCGGCGCCGTGTGGACCAGGATATTATCTGGCGAGGTGAAAGGCTATGGTAATATTGATGAAGATACTCCTGAATTTGCAATCTCATTATATAAAGAATATCGGAAGATGGGTATCGGTACTGCTCTTATGCGCAGAATGCTGGAATTGTTAAAAGAGCGGGGATATAAGAGGGCATCTTTGGCTGTGCAGAAGGATAATTATGCCGTTAGAATGTATAAAAAGGTTGGATTTAAGATATTTAAAGAATCAGAAGAGGAATATCTTATGATCTGTGATTTAAACTCGCATTGAAGACAGGCGATCATACATCGAGAACCGCCCCATTTTAGCTTATTTGTTGTTGAAGAATAGATATAAAGGCGGACGCGCGCAGAAGAAAATCCCCCCCGGAAGATCAACCGGGGGGTTTTTATTAGGTTATTTTGATTGATGCGGATAAGACTGATTTGCTTTGTGAGGAAGTTTACAGAAGGATGTTGGTTTCGGTGTACTGCTTATACAGAGGAATTAAAGCAGTATATAATTGTTCAAAAAAGCGAAATCTTTGTTCGTAAAAGGCATGATGCTCGTTGGGTTGATATGCTTTTTTTATTTTGACACAATGTCCAATTGCGGATTCATAAGAATTAAATATACCTTCGCTGACGGCGCCAATGATCGCAGAGCCAAGGGAGGGCGCTTCTTCTGTTTCGGGGATGAGTACAGTATGATTGGAAATATTGGCTTTTAACTGTGACCACAGAGCGGATTTGGCGCCTCCGCCCGTGCTAATAATGGTATTGATGTGTACTCCAGCCTTTTTCAGATGATCGATATTTTTTCTAAGTAAGAAAGAAACTCCTTCCATGATTGCTAAGCAAAAATCGTACCGATCATGTTCCGCTTTGGCTCCAAAAAATACACCGCGGGCATGTGGATTGAACTCGGGCGGATTGACCCCGGTTATGTAGGGTAAAAACATAACACGGTCAGCTTTAATTCTTTCCAGGGCAATAGCATCGATCCTTTTATAATCTTCGTTGGGCATGAAATTGTTTTTAAACCATTCCAGGCTGATCCCACCGCTTTCGCAAACCGGCAGCAAAACATAGGTATTAGGAAAAGGACCGCAATAGATTGGGATTTTGGCATCACTGGCGAGTGGACGATCAATGAAGGCCGCAATTGAAAGCACGGTTCCCGCCGATTCACTTACGGATCCTTCTTTAATGTTGCCGGTGCCAATCATTCCGGCGAAATGATCAAGTGTGCCAATATTCACTTTGGTTTCTCCAGGGATGCCAAAAAACTGTTGGAGCTTGGGAATAATATTACCCACAACCGTACAGGGGGGGACAAGTTCAGGTAGTTTTGATTCGGGAATATCGGCAAACTCCAGGAGCTCAGCCCAATACTTCTTGTTTCTGAGATCAAAATAATGGGAAAAACTATATATTGAGTATTCTCCGACAAACATACCCGTTAGATAGTGAACAACATAGTCTTTAAGAAGAAGATACTTGGCTGCTTGCTTGAAAATACTTGTTTCATGCTCACGAAGCCAGAGGAGCTTTGTTATCGGCCAAGTTGGAATGATTTCGGGCTGTCCTGTAATCCGGTAACATTTTTCTGCGTCAAAAGTATTCGCAATTGTTTGGCATTCCTTACGCGAACGCATATCAAGCCAAGATATGGCGGGACGGAGGGGCTTTCCTGTTTGATCTACCAGGACTAAGCTTTCGGCTTGGCCGGTAAGGACAATTTGGTGAATAGGCTCTTGACGGTCGGGAAAGGTGTTTGCGTAAATTTGACGAATCATTGCGGCAATCTGTGAAACATAATTCTCCACATCGAATTCAACCAGATCGCCACGACGATCGTATTTGACTTCGTGGGAGGAGAGGACTAAAGATCGCAATTGGTCATCAAAAATCGCGACTTTGATATTGGTTGTACCTAAGTCAATAGAAATAAATGCCATGTCAATTGCCTCCTCTTAATGTTATTAATTATTGAGATCGTTGACGGAATCACGCGACACCAGATAAGGTTCGAGGAAAAAGTTATATATCTCTTGGTCGTTGTGGAGCAAAACATTATGAAGTATTTCGATAATACTGCCGGCAATTTTTTCCCTGGGCAAATAAATAGTGGTCAATGGCGGTAAAGAAAAGGCGGAGAGGGGATTATCGTCAAAACCGATAACGCTAATATCTTGCGGAATACGTAAAGCAAGATGAGAGGCAGCTTTGTATACACCATAGGCCACCGCATCGTTAAAAGTCATCACGCCGGTAAAATTGATTTTAAAACGTTTTTCATTATAATCCCAAAGCTGCATGATGGCTTTCGAACCATTTTCGATCGAGGCATGGGTATAGATAATCCTTTCCGGTTCAAGCTCTAGACCATGGTCTTGATAGGCACGGTGGATCCCATGGATAAATTGCCCACTGATGGGAAATGCTATGGGTTCGGCAATGACAAGACAATCGCGATGACCTTTGGCCAATAATTCTTTTGCTGCTAAATAACCGCCTAGCTCATAATCGATTTGGATAAAATTGTGATTGATGCCGGGATAGCGTTTCCCTAAAACGATCACTCGATTCGCCATATTAGCTAATAACTTGAGATTGGCAGGATCGGATGTGGTCGGTTCAATAATTACAAAATCAGGCATCCGGGCGACAACCGATAGGATATTAGAACGCTCAATGTCCGGATCAAACTGTGCATCACAGATCAAAGTAGTATATCCGTATTTGGCCATATCGATTGATATTTTCCGGTAGATATAGGTAAGAACAGGGTTTTCAATATCATTAAAAATAGCGGCAATTGTTTTCGAAGACTTGCTACGCAGACCGCGGGCAAGCATATTAGGAGCGTAGTCAAGCTCCTTTGCCTTCTGCAGTACTAATTGCCGTGTCTCTTCTTTCACAACCGGGCTATTATTTAAAGCCTTGGATACAGTTGAAAAAGAAATACCCAAAAATAAGGGTTAAACCTACAGTTTGGTTGACAGCTGACCAATAAATTAAAAGTAGCTGCCACCAAAGAAGATCAGGGTTTGGTGGCAGCTATTTCCTAACAAAGTAGGTGATTTAAAACATGAAAGCCCCTTTATTAACAGTCGAAAGTGTAAGTAAACGATTTGGAGCTACGCAAGCGCTTAAAGATGCCAGCTTTACAATCAGGGCAGGAACCATCCATTCTTTGGTTGGCAGAAACGGAGCCGGCAAATCCACAATCGTAAATATCATTGCTGGTATATATAAACAGGATAAAGGAAAGATTTTATTCGAAGGAAAGGATTTGACCCCATACTCTGTTTTTGAGCGACAAAAAATGGGAATCCGTATTGTTCCGCAACAAGCAAGTATTGTGCCTGAATTAACGGTTGCCGAGAATATGTTTTTGGGTGTTTGGCCCAAAAAGAAAAATGGTTTCGTTGATTGGAAATTATTATTTTCAGAAGCTGCGGTTGAACTGAAGAAATATGGTTTGGATGCCGCACCCAAGGACAAATTCAAGACCCTGAACGCTGTTGACAAACGAAAAGTGAATATTATCCGTGCGATGTACGGGGGCGCAAAGCTAATTATTCTTGATGAGCCGACAACGGCTTTGACTTCGGTAGAGCGCGATGAGCTTTTTACTTTCGTTAACGAACTTAAAGCCAACGGAACCGCCTTTATCTTTATCAGCCATTATTTACAAGAGGTTGTCGATTTATCGGATGAAGTTACCGTGCTTCGTGATGGTCTCTCTTTTCCGGGCTCAGATGGAGAGGAATTGAAAGAAGAAAAATTATCCCGGCTGATTGCTGGCGAAGATGTTGAGATTTTCAGGAGAACGCAACATGCGCACAACAACAAGAAACAAGTTAAGCTTGAATGTAAGAATCTATGCGGAAGTATACTGAAGAATGTCTCAATTAAGCTATACGAAAGGGAGATCGTGGGTATTGTCGGTTTCCCCGGTTCGGGAGCAAGAGAATTGTGCCGAACATTATTTGGTTTGGAAAAAATGACCGCAGGAAGCATTATTATTCCCGGAAAAGGGAATTTGAGCATCCCCAATCCCACTGTCGCCATGAAGAATGGCATCAGTTATTTGTCCAACGATCGTTACAAAGAGGGAATTATCCAACTGATGTCCATAGTGGAGAACATTAGCCTTCCGCTCTTAACTTCCATATTAAAGACCAAGTTGGGACTGGTTGATAAAAAGAAGGCTAATAAAAACGCCCAAAATTATTTCGATTATCTGAAGGTAAAAGCAAATTCGGTTTTTGACAAAGCAGGTAGCTTGTCTGGGGGTAATCAGCAAAAAATCTGTGTGGCCAAAACATTAGGACCTTCTCCTGATATATTGAACCTTGATGAACCAACGATTGGGATTGATATCAAAAGTCGTGAAGAGATCATTGAGATCATTGACCAATTGACAGTAGAAAAAAATATAAGTGTCCTGTACTTGACTAACGATTTTGATGAATTAGTGCGGATTACGGATCGAATCGTATTTTTCCACAATGGTAAGCTGATGCGGGATGTTTATAATAACAATTTAAGCCATGAAGACGTAATTAAAATTAGGGATGAGGTAAAAGATGAAGCATCAATGGCAGGCATGGAAGCATGTTTTGGGGGATAAATGAAAAGGGGGGAGAAACTCATGGACACTAAATTAAGTAATGTTAAATCTTTTCTTCTGAATAATATTGTTTGGTCACTTTTAGTAATGACTATTTTCCTGGTTGGGATGTTGGATCCGCGATTTTTTTCCGCATCCATTTTTAGTAACATTTTGACTCAGGCCACGGTATTGGGGATTCTTGCCTTCGCTCAATCCTTTGCGCTTATCCTTGGCGCAATTGACCTCTCACTACTTGGTACCATGTCGTTTTCGGCGACAGTAGGGGCTATTCTCTTAAAAAATGGTTTACCCGTCCCTCTTGCTGTTGTTTCAATTTTGCTGGTCGGTTTAGCGATCGGGATGATCAATGGAGTGTTAATAGCGAAACTGAAGGCTGTTCCGTTAATTGAAACCTTAGCCGTTAAACTAACCTTGTTGGGCGCTTTTCTCGCTATAACAAAGGGCCGGGCGATTACGAATTTACCTGATTCATTTAAATGGCTTGGCCAAGGAAGTATCGGCAAAATACCCTTTTTGCCCTTGGTGTTCATTTTTGTCTTCATAGCTGTTTATATTGTTTGGAATAAGACTCCCGTCGGCAGGAGCTTGTTTGCGGTTGGTGGAAATAGTTTTGCCGCTCATGTGTCTGGAATTAAAGTTGATCGGATTATCATCTTTGCATATGGCGCTTCTGGACTTCTTGCCGGTATCGCCGGTTGCCTCCTTGCGGCATATATGGGTGCGGTTACTTCAACTTTTGGAATTTCCTATGATATGAATAACATCGCGGCCGCGATTATTGGTGGTGTCGCCTGTAGTGGTGGCCAGGGGACAGCACAGGGTGTTTTGGGTGGAATTTTATTACTCACCGTAATCCAAGTTGGCTTACAGATCTTGGGTGTTTCCAGTTATCATGTGCAGATGATTAACGGATTAATTATTTTCGTTGCCGTTCTCTTGGATGCAATACGCGTAAAATCACAGCATTAGCAATAAATCATGAAATAAAAGGGGGAGCATAATGGGTATTTTAGAAAAAATGAGACTAGATGGAAAAAAGGCATTTGTGACAGGAGGCGCCCGCGGGATCGGGAAAAGCATTGCCATTGCTTTGGCGGAAGCCGGAGCTGATGTCGCGATCGTTGACATCGATATTGCGGAAGCAGAAAAAACGGCCGAAATGATCGCTAAGAATACGGGGGTAAACACGTTTGCGCTGAAAGTCGATATCACCGTTAAAGAAGATGTCGATAATATGATTTCAGAAATGATCAAAAGATTTGGCCGTGTTGACGTTGCGTTCTGTAATGCCGGAATATGCATGGAAATCCCGGCGGAGGAAATGACCTTTGAAGAATGGTATAAGGTCATTAATACGAACTTAAACGGAACATTTCTCACGGCTCAGGCTGCGGGAAAGGCAATGATTGCACAAGGGGAAGGCGGCTCCATTATATGCACCGCTTCAATGTCGGCGCATATCGTTAATGTTCCTCAGCCCCAGTGCTCCTACAATGCCTCCAAGGCGGCCATAATTCAGTTGTGTAAATCACTGGCAATTGAATGGGCAGATCATAATATTCGCGTCAATACCATTAGTCCTGGATACATAGGTACCGAATTGACGCTCAATTCCCCTGACCTTGCTCCTTTAATCGATACATGGAATGAGATGGCGCCCCTGCACCGGATGGGCAATCCTGATGAATTGCAGTCTATTGCCGTATATCTGGCCGGGGATACTAGTTCTTTTACTACCGGGGCAGACTTTATCATTGATGGCGCCTTTACTTGTTTCTAATGCATTTTTCAAGGACTAACTTTATAGGGTGAAATAAAGATAATCCCCCCGGAAGGTAACGCCGGGGGGATTTTTGATGTGCATTTCCCCGGTTTTGGTATTGTTTGACTTTACTGTTCAACGCAAGCCTGCCGGTTTGGGTAAAAGACAATACATCCTACCAAATAAGGATGGTCAAGGATCAGGCTATGCTTTTCTTTCCGGATCAACCATAAGATATAGGCATCGCCACCGCCAGCAAGAATGAACAGAAGACCAAAATGGGCTATGGGCAAATGATTAAAAGCCAAACCGAACAAGTAAGGTAGAAAGCCCAAGAGAATCGTGGGCATGGCACAGCCGATGGCATATTTAGGTATGGAAAGTGCTTCGGCACAATGACAGTAAGGGGTGAGGGTTGCCCAGTTGACCCCAAAGTGGACCGACTGCCATTTGTTTTTGCAATAAACCGCCCATACGGCGCCGTGGATCAACTCATGAAGCACAATTCCCAACAGTAAGGCCAGAATAAACAAGAAACCGGACCCGCCGTAACTGCGCCGCTCAACCCCGTTGACGATGATATAAAGCCCATATAAAACAAGAACAGCCGGTAAAGTTGTCACAAAAACCATCAAGTTTGCCTTTAGCATGCTGACGGTTAAAATTTTCTCCGCAAAGCCTTTGGCCAGTAATCCCTCCCGCAAGGAATTAAAATTTTCCACTCGTTCCCTTTGACGGGGAGATAATTGATGTTTATTTTCTGGTCCGACCATGATTTTTGCACCTCCTCTTTTATTGCCAGCGAAAAAACCGCTTTGCCTTACTGCTTTCCCCGTTAACCGTTATCCGCTATTGCTTTTGGGGCCAACTCCGTAGGCTACCGCACAAGGGAATTATGATCGAAAGCAACAACGCTATCAGGAAGCAAAGAGGAGAAGATTTCCGTATATCCTATATGGCACGGTCCTGGGGCTGATGTGCCGACGGAGACCGAACTGACTATTACTTGGCGCTTTACACCGGTGGAATAGGTTAGGCCGGCTTCTATATTATACCCAGCCTCCCCATGTATAGGGCTGTATAAACAGGGGGAGGCTTTCTTTTTTGAAACCGCCAGGATTAGCCTTGTGTGCAACTTGTTTAGATTTTGTTGAGAAGCGGTGCTGTAAAATAAAGAAAGCATGGTAGATAATGGCAAGGCGTATCCCAAAAGAACAATAAGTTAAAGCATATTGAATTTAGGCCATTTGCTCAAGTAGCAACGGGCAAAACCAAAGAGAATGGAGGGATTATTTTGTTGGACCGAAAAGTGAAAAAAGGATCGCTCTGGCGCCGGAGGGGGGAAGCCCTTTTTATACTGCTGTCATTTCTCTTGTTATTATTGGGCTTAACGCCGGAGAAAGCCTGTGCCAATGGCTATCCAACGCCTGAAGGATATGATCCTAATGATTATCAAAAGCTGCTGGCTTTTCTGGAGTACGCAGAGGGCGGGCTTAAAAATGGGGAGAAAATAAACTCGACCGGTTATAGCCCGGCGGCCCCGGCGACCTGGACAGGGGTTGAATGGAGTGTTGGGGAAAATAAAAAGGTAACCAAAATCATCTGGGAACCCAAGGGTTTATTAGGCGCACTGGATGTGAGCGATTTTTCATCTTTAGAGGAGCTTAAATGTAGCAACAATAATCTGACCAGCCTGAACCTGAGCGGCTGCACGGCTTTGCAGGTTCTTAACTGTGCTCTTAACAATCTGACCAGCTTGGATGTGAGCGAGTGTTCCGCTTTGTGGGTTTTTTACTGCAATCACAATAATCTGACCAGCCTGGATGTGAGTAACTGTTCGTCTTTAATGACCCTTCAGTGTAATGACAACAATCTGATCAGCTTGAATGTAAAAAACAACAAGTCCTTGCAGGCCCTTAGCTGTCAAAATAACCAATTGAAAAGCCTGGACCTGAGCGGTTGTACGGCCCTGACAGCACTTACCTGTTTTAGCAACCAACTGATCAGCCTGGACGTGAGCGACTGCAGAAATCTGAAGAACCTTTCCTGTTTCTACAACCAACTGAGTTTTTCCAATTTGCCAGTTTCGCTCCCTGTCTCAGAAGGAACATATACTTATTCTCCACAAAACCCAATACCGCTTGACGTCGGGGAGAAAATTCTTCCCAATATGGAAATCGACCTCTCCGCGGAGGCGGTGATTGACGGTATGCGCACTGGCTTTGACTGGTATGATCAAGATGGACTGCTTTCACCGGCACCAACTCCCCTAAGAGATGGGGTTTTTGCCTTCGGTCCGGATTTTGTAGGACGAACCCTTTATTGCATTATGACCAGCACAAAATTTCCAGGCTTGGAGCTGTCGACAAGTCAAGCGCAAGTGGTAGCGCCGCCGACTAATCCCGTGATCAGCCAAAACCCCGAGGATGCCACAGTCCTTGAGGGCGACAAAGTCACCTTTAATGTGGAGGCCAAGGCCACCGATGGCGGAGAGCTAAAGTATCAGTGGCAGATCTCTCCGGATGGCGCCGAAAACAATTGGTCTAATATCAGCGTTACCAACGCGACCCTCACTATAACAAAGGTTAATCCTGTCAATAATGGTACTTACTTCAGATGTCAAGTAACCAATTTTAAAGATGGCTTCAGCTCAGAACCGGTATATAGTAAGTCGGCTAAGCTAAGTGTGGTGGCCAGACCGTCGATTACCAGTCACCCGCAGGATACTACAGTCACCGTTGGCGACACCGCCCGTTTTACCGTTACCGCCACAGTAGCTGACGGCTGCGGTGAATTGAGTTACCAATGGTCGTATTATAATGGTAAAGATTGGAAGGAGATTGAAGGTGCTACAGAAAGTCAACTTACCATAACGAAAGTCCCCTTGGGAAATAATGGCTATCAGTACAAGTGTGCGGTAATCAGTACTAAGGACGGGTATCGCAATACGGTAGAGAGCAAAATTGTGACCTTGAAAGTGATCTGCCTGCACCGGATCACCTTCCTCAAGCCGACTAACGACAATGACGAAGATAACCCGGTGAACATCAACAGCGGCTCCTTGGTAATTGCTACCATCAGCGGAGAAGATCTAAGCGAAGTTACCAATGTGACAATTAAAGTTGACGACGGTGGGGAGGAAATCCTGATCCCGTCAGGCAACACTATCTATTACCTGCTTCCGGCCAATTTAAGCAAAGGTGAGCATACCATCACCATTAAACTGACCAA
>DUQR01000009.1 GCA_012837715.1 Bacillota bacterium
CAATCAAAGAGGGCCTTCGCCGTCTGCGGGAACAGGTCTTATTAGACCGGCATATTTAACATAATTTGTTAAAAATTACTACGTAAAAAATCACTCTTCTTTTTCTTCCTGGAATGCAAAAATATCTTGACTTTGAACAGACAATCTGTTAAAATTTATTGTTTTATATAATTTGACATAAAACCCGGTTTCGTGGTATACTATTTAATGTCGAAACTTATCAATGGAGGTAACTTAATGTTTAATGTTGGAGACAGGATAGTATATCCGATGCATGGAGCCGGAGTGATTGTGGGAATTGAGCAGAGGAATGTATCTGGAATCCCCGAAGACTACTATATAATCAAACTGACCAGTGGGGAAATGCGGGTAATGATTCCTGTTTGCAACAAAGACCTGGTCGGATTGAGGGAGATTATCAGTAAGGATGAAGTGGATAAAGTCCTCGAGGTGCTCAGGAATAAAGACATGGAGATGTCGTCCAATTGGAACCGGCGTTACCGGGCCAATTTAGAAAAAATTAAGTCCGGTAGTATTTACGATGTGGCGGAAGTGGTCAGTAGTTTGTCTTTGCGCGATCGGGAGAAAGGCCTCTCGACCGGGGAAAGAAAAATGCTGGAGAATGCCAAACACATTCTTTATAGCGAATTGGCATTGGTCGAGAATATCGACGAAGAACAGGTTGAGTTATTGGTTGAAGGCTGTTTGAATTAGCGCCAGATTTACTGGCTTTTTTTTTCTCCCCTTCTCTTTTGCCTGTTGTTCCCGGAATAATCACCTGCCCGATGGGGAAAGGGGAATTATGATGGAGAGGGATATTATTTTAACTTATGGATAAATTAAGGAGAAAGGAGGTGCTGATTTGTTTACGAAGATCCTAACGGTTTTATTTGGTTTATCTACTGGCTTTGCCGGCTTCTATTTTGTATTTTCCTTCTTCCCCCAGCTGCATTGGGTGGTTATTTCCGTCTGTGCGCTACTAGGTTTTGTCCTGGGCTATCTCTTTGCCCGATACCTCATCCCCGCTTTATGGTCCAAGGTGGAAGAGAGTTTCCAGCGGATTACCATTCCGGAGTTGATCATCCATAGTATGGGCTTGTTTTTTGGGTTGCTCCTCTCCGGTATATTTGTGATTGCTATGCCGCTGGACGGACTACCTAGTCTCTTGGGCAATTTGGTGGCTTTACTGATCATTTTCGCAATTACCGGGACCGCTAGCCAGTTGGTTTCCAGAAAAAAAGAGGAATTGCTCAATTTTTTCGGCAATCTTTCCAAAGGTGGGGAAAAGGGGGCCAAAGGACGCCTTCCGGCAGGGAAAGTCTCGTATAAAGTATTAGATACCAGCAGTATTATTGATGGACGGATTATGGATGTAGCCCAAACCGGTTTTATTGAAGGGATCTTTATCGTCCCCGGTTTTGTTGTGGCTGAACTACAAAGAATCGCTGATTCTTCCGATTCCCTGAAGCGGAACCGCGGGCGCCGGGGATTGGATATCCTAAACAAAATGCAGAAAGATGTGGGTGTTTCGATCCGCATTTATGACCAGGATTTTGAAGACCTGAGCGATGTCGACACCAAGATTGTCCGTTTAGCCAAAGTGCTGGGGGCAAAAGTGATCACCAATGATTACAACCTAAATAAGGTTGCGGAGTTATACGGGGTTCCGGTCTTAAACATTAACGAACTCGCCAATGCCATTAAACCGATTGTCCTCCCCGGAGAGGAAGTAACCATCCAGGTCATCAAAGACGGTAAAGAGTTGGGGCAAGGCATTGCTTACTTGGAAGATGGGACGATGATCGTGGTGGACGGTGGGCGGCAGTTCATCGGCGAGGAGATTATGGTGACAGTCACTAGCGTCTTGCAGACGGCCGCCGGGCGGATGATCTTCGCCAAACCGAAAGAGAGTTTTGTCCCAAAAGCTTCTTCCCTTTTGTAAGCTGGAATCATTATTCGTTACATACTGTCGTGAAGGAAAGATGTCGTCCTTTACTTTTTATCAAAAGCGGGGTTCCCCGCTTTTTTCCTTTTCAAGAGCCCTGCTTCTGATGAAGCCTTTGCGGACAAAGCAAAAAGCTCCGATGGATAAAATTAAATATTTAATGCTATTCATTAAATATTTATTGACATAGGCAAGAAGGATGGTATAAACTATCCGCAGTTACAGGAAGCTCCATAAAAAGGATGATCCCACCCGCTAGAAGGAACGGTGATGGAAAGTGGCGATTATCACAAGATTAGATCGGGTGCTGGCCGATAGAAAAATGGCTTTAAATGAGTTGGCGGAACGAGTACAAATTTCTGTGGTTAATCTATCCAACCTGAAAACCGGCAAAGCTAAAGCAATACGCTTCTCTACCTTGAGCGCTATTTGTCGGGCGTTAGCTTGTCAACCGGGCGATTTACTGGAATATATCCCCGATGAAAACGGCGGTGAGCAGGGAAATTGAAAGTTGGCGGTGAAGGGATGAGCACGTTTACAGAGTGGCAAGTGGTGGCCATTATTCCGGCTGCCGGATCCGGCCATCGGATGCGGGCGCCAGAAGGACCGGCCCGGCAAAAACTGTTCCTGCTGGTCGGCGGTAAAAGCATCTTCCGGCGTTGTTTGGAAGCGTTAGCGCTGCCGGAGATCGAAGCCTTTTTCATCCCGGCAACCCAGGAAGACCGGGAGGAGTTTGCCCGGGAGCTTAAGGCGGTTTGTTTTGGGCAAAAGGTCTTTTTTTGCCCGGGAGGACCGGAAAGGCAGGATTCGATCGCCAATGCGCTAAGAACAGCGGCCACTTGGCCGGGGTGGCGGGTGCCGGAAGCACAGCGGTTGGTGGTGATCCATGATGCCGCCCGGCCCTTGGTGGCGCAGGAGATCATCCGCCGGGCCCTCCAGGTCGCCCGGGAGAGCGGTGCAGCTTGTGTGGGCGTGCCGGTCAAAGATACCATCAAAGTGGTGGGGGTGGACGGGTGGATTACCGCCACTCCGGATCGGCGTGCCCTGTGGGCGGCCCAAACGCCACAGGTCTTTGCCTGGCCCGTGCTTTGGGCGGCCTATAGCCATGCCGCCGCGGAAGGGGTGACCGCAACCGATGACGCCGCTTTGGTGGAACGGACCGGCCACCGGGTCCGAATGGTGCCGGGCGCTTACCGGAACCTGAAGATTACAACCCCTGAAGATTTGGCCCTGGCCGAAGCTTTGTTGGGGGAAGGAGACAAGGACGTGACCCTTGACCAAAAAGTTGCGGCCTCGGGACTGATCCGCGAGGATGCGATCAAACCTAGTTGGGGGTTGAAGACGGAAAAGGTGGCGCGGGAGGATGAACCCAAGCTTCGGGTAGGGCAGGGTTTTGACGTCCACCGCTTGGCTCCCGGTCGGCGGTTGGTTTTGGGTGGGGTAAACATCCCCTCAGCGGTGGGTCTGGTCGGCCACTCGGATGCCGATGTCTTAATCCATGCCCTCATTGATGGGCTTCTTGGCGCCAGCGGCGCCGGGGACGTGGGAGAATTGTTTCCGGACACCGATCCGACGTACAAAGATATTGACAGCACCCTCCTGCTGAAAAAAGTCCTCGCCTGGCTGGGAGCGGCTGGTTGGCGCCCGGTGAACGTGGATCTGACGGTGATTGCTGAAGAACCGAAACTGGCGCCCTACCGGAGTGCGATCCGGACCCGGTTAGCTACCCTCCTGGACCTTCCGGCAACGGCGGTCAATGTGAAAGCTACCACCACCGAAGGGCTTGGGTTTACCGGACGGCGGGAAGGAATTGCCGCCCAGGCGGTAGTTTTACTAAAAGCCCCTTCCTCCACTTGCCCAAAGGTATAAAATATGGTATTATAGGTCTAAATTAAGAGGGGTGCTCGACAGGGCTGAGATTATACCCTTGGAACCTGATCCGGGTAATGCCGGCGTAGGGAGAGAATTAGTCTACGATCCCCCCTGTGGGGATTTTTTCTTTGGTTCCGTTCGGGTCATCCCGTAAGGAGGAGTTACAGATGGATGGTAAAAGGTGGGGTTTTCTGGTGTTCTTGTTGTTGGTCTTTTTCGGTAGCGGCTGTTTCGGCCGACCGGAAAGACCGCTGACCGTTTACACCTATTCCAGTTTCCCACCGACCTTGGTGGAGGATATTGTCCGGCATTTTCAGGAGGAATACGAGGTGACGGTGGAATTTAAGTCTTTCTCCGATACCGGACCGCTCCTCAACCAACTGGCTCAAGAAAAAAAGGATCCTCAGGCCGACGTGGTGATTGGTTTGGATAATAACTACTTGCCCAAAGCCTTGGCCCTGGGGGTGCTTGAGCCCTATAAACCCCAAGCGGCAGGGGGGATCCGGTCCGATTTAGTCTTTGATCCCGATTTTTATCTTACCCCCTTTGATTATGGTTTTGTTGTCTTTAATTATGACAGCGAACGGTTGGCCCAGACGCCTACTTCCCATCGGGATCTACTCAGGCCGGAATATAAAGGGAAGATTATCATTGAAAATCCGTTGACCTCTTCCCCGGGGCAAGTCTTTCTCTTAACCACCATTGCCCTGTATGGGGAAGAGGGGTACCTCGATTACTGGCGGGCTTTAAAACCCAATCTGCTGACGATCACCTCAGGGTGGGACGAAGCCTATGGGATCTTTACCAGCGGTGAGGCGCCTTTAGTCCTTTCCTACGGCGCCAGTCCGGTTTACCACCTGATCTATGAAGAGTCCGAAAGGTATAAAGCGTTGGTCTTGGATGGGGGGGCCTATGCCCAGATTGAAGGAGTCGGGATTGTGAAGGGGACACCGCAACCGGAGAACGCCCGGCGGTTAGTGGACTATATCCTTTCCCCCGAGTTTCAAACGCTCATCCCCGAGACCCAGTTTATGTATCCGGTGCGGGCCGATCTGGAGCTACCCGCCAGTTTCCGGGTGGCCGCCCGGGCGGAACGCCTTTTTAACCTCTCGCCGGCGGAGGTCGACGCCAATCTTGAACGCTGGCTTTCCGCTTGGGAACAAGTGATGAACGAATGAAGAGAAGAAACCGGTCAACTTGGTTGGGCCAAAGGAGAAAAAGGCTGGCGGGGCAAGCCCGACTGTTCCCCCTGCTTCTCTTGGCCTTTTTCTTCCTTCCGGTGCTGGTTGTATTAGGCCAAGCCTTCCTACGGGACCAGGCTTGGCCCGAACTGCTGGCTTTTCTCCGTTCCCGTCAGTTTCAGAAAGTATTGGTTTTTAGCACGGGGGAAGCTTTTTGGAGCGCCTGTTTCAGCCTGGCTTTAGCTCTCCCCGGCGCTTACTTTTTTGGGCGTTACCGTTTTCCGGGAAAACGGTTGCTCCGGAGTGTGTTGGTTCTCCCCTTTATGCTCCCGGGGATTCTGGTCGTCTTAGCGATGGTGGTTTTTTACGGACAAAACGGTGTTTTCAATTCCTGGTTGGCAGCGCTCTTTCCTGGACAGAACCGGAGCTTTACCGGTTTATACGGGTTTTGGGGGATTGTATTAACCCACGTCTTTTATAATTTTGCCTTTTGCCTGCGGATGCTTGGTGAACGCTGGGAGCGGATCAGCCCGCAATTGGAAGAAGCCTCCGCCACTTTAGGGGCGGGGCGGTTTACTACTTGGTGGCGGGTGATTTTGCCCCTCCTGGCGCCGACCATCGGTTACCTTGGTGCTTTAGTCTTCCTCTATTCCTTTCTTAGTTTCACTGTTGTTCTGGTGCTGGGAGGCTATCTCTACCAGACCTTTGAAGTTCTGATCTATATTGAATACAACCATAAACTCCGGTTCAATCAGGCTTCGATGTTGGCGGCGGTCCAAATGATTATTCTGGCGGCCATTCTGACCTTTCAGCGTTGGACCCAGCGGCTGAGCGACCGGCAAAACGGTACGGTAAGCCCGTTGCCTCCTTGGCAACCGAAAAAGCAACCGGTTGGCGCCTTCTTCTTTCTGATCTATCTTACCGGTAGCTTCTTCTTTTTCTTTTTACCCCTTCTTTTTGTGCTGATCCGTTCCTTCAAAGAACGGGGACAGCCGGAAGGGCTTTGGACCTTAACGAATTACCAGGATCTTTTGGGGACCGGTTTCCGTTTTGCGGTGGGCAGTGATCTATGGACGGTAGTGGGGACCAGTCTAGTCTTGGCCTTGACGGTTGGTCTGGTCACCACCATCCTTGCCTATTTACTGGCCCGGCAGCGGCGCTTATTGCCTTGGGGAAAGCTGGATCTTTGGTTTCAATTACCGATGGGCGTTTCTTTCCTGACCTTTGCTTTCGGCCTGTTACGCCTGGCCGGGCGGAGCTTACCACCGGTGTTGTTAATCATTTGGGCCCAAATCTTTCTGGCTTTTCCGCTGGTCTATTCACTGCTTCGGACCGCCCGCCGGGAAGGGGGAGAAGACTACCTGGCCGCCGCCCAGACTCTAGGCGCGTCCGGATGGGAACTCTTTTGGACGGTCGAATTTCCCTTGATGCGGAAAGCCTTGGCCAGCGCCTTTGCTTATGGGGTCGCCCTCTCCTTAGGCGATCTTTCCGCAGTTTTAGTTTTAGGACAGGGCAAAGTGATCACCCTTTCAGTGGCGGTTTACCGTTTAATTGGACATTACCATTTTCCCCAGGCGGTGGCTTTGGGGACCCTCTTTATTCTCCTGGCGGTCTTGCTCTTTGCTTTGGTGGAGCAGGGAAACCGCCGTTTCTGGAGTGCGGAACGGGGGGAAGGGAGCCGATGATGAAGGAAGATTTTTTACAGATCGACGTGACCAAGGGTTACCCCGAATTCCAACTGGAGGTCCAACTCACTGTGGCCGAAGGCGAGTTTTTTTCTTTAGTCGGTCCCAGTGGCTGCGGTAAAACTACCCTCCTACGGTTGATCTCCGGCTTAACCCGTCCCGATCAGGGGCGGATTATCCTCAACGATCGGGACTTGACCGCTCTCACAGTGTGGGAACGGAAAATCGGTTTTGTCTTTCAGGATTACGCCCTTTTCCCCCACCTGACGGTCGGGGGTAATATTGAATACGGGTTAAAAATCCAGCGTCTCCCGGGAAGTCAAAGACAGGAACGGATTAAGAAGATGTTAGCCCTTTTTGAGCTTGAAGAACTGGTTGACCGCCGGGTACAGGAGCTTTCCGGCGGGGAACGGCAACGGGTGGCTTTGGCGCGGGCTTTGGCCCCCGAACCTTTTCTCCTCTTATTGGATGAACCCTTTGCCGCCCTGGACTACGGTTTGCGCCGCCGTCTTCGGCGGGAGTTAAAGGAGCTCCAGACCAAACTGGGTTTTACCGCCATCTTCGTCACCCACCAACAGGAGGAAGCCCTTTCCCTCTCCGACCGGTTGGCAGTGATGGCCGCCGGCCGGATCCTACAGGTGGGGACCGCCGCCGAAGTCTATAGCAATCCGGTCCATCCCTTTGTCGCCACTTTTTTAGGGGATGCCAATTTAATCCCTTGTACAGTCCAGAGCGGACCGGAGGGGCTCACGGTTCACCCCCAAGGGGGTAAATCTTTGCTACTACCGTCGGCACCAGGAAGGGTGTGCGGTTCCTATCTCCTTATGCTCCGCCCCGAAGATCTCTTCTTAACCACCGATGCTCCGGTTTTTACCGGCGAAATAAGGACTGCAGAGTATATAGGGTATGGTTTCTCTGCCGAAGTGGAAGTTGGCGGCGGGCTGATTCTTAAACTACTTACGGGGAAAGAGAACCCTTTGCTCCCAGGGGAGCGGGTCGGGTTGGCCTTCCGGCCACAGGCCGCGAAGGTTATTCCCGATGGGGCCCACCACCTTGCCAATTGATTACCATAAAAAGGCCTCTTTGATCATAAAGATGGAAGAAAGAGGCCTTTGTTAAAATTTATCGAAATTTATGGAGGAAAAGCGAAAGCAGAAGCCAAATAAATAGATAATCAGGGATCTTGGCAAGGGGGGAGCATCGTGTTGTCAAAGCTTGACTTGGACGGGACATGGGAACTTCATCCGGTGGCGGAGTTCAGCAGTCTCTGGTGGAGTGAGGCGGCGCCGGAGGAGGGTTGGGTCGCCCAGGAGATTCCCGGGCAATGGCAAGAATTGAAACCCTTTTCGCGTTACTCCGGGAAAATGGTTTACCGACGCTGCTTTAGTTTTACTCCGGAGAAGGACCGGCTCTACCGGTTAGAGGTAGGTGGAGTCTTTTATAAATACCGGGTCTATCTTAATAATTATGCGCTGGGGGGACGTGAGGGTTATTTTTACCCCGCCACCTACAATATCACGCCCTACTTAAAGGAAGAGAACCAATTGCTCTTGGAAGTGGAGTCCCCTGGTCGACAAGGCGATGACGTCTTGACCGGACTTTTTGCCGGTCATCCGGCTTTTCCCGAGGGCTATAACCCAGGCGGAATCTGGCGCCCGGTCCGGATTCTCAGCTCCGGCCCGGCATATATTGACCACTGGCATCTCCGAACGGTGGAATTGAACGGAGATGAAGCAACCCTCGCCTTGACGGCCCAGATCTATGCGGTACGGGCGACAGAGGTTACGGTCGAATTGCAGCTTTCCCCCCATAATTTCATAGGCCAAAGTTACCGGCAGGTTTTTACGGTAAAGTTGGAAAAAGGAGACAACCGGTACCAGACCACCTTCAAACTCCAAGGGGTCCGACCCTGGCAAACTTGGGACCGGGGCCAGCCCCACCTGTATCAAACCCATTTGCTCCTTCAAGGGGCGGGTGTGCCTTGGGACGGTCAGGATCTCCTCTATGGCATCCGTACTTTTACCCTTAATAATTTTATTCCCTACCTGAACGGCCAACCTTTGCTGGCAAAAGGCAGTAACTACCTGCCTCCCGCTCTTTACCTCAGTAAGGTGGGGAAGGAAGATTACGAGCGGGAGATCGCTCTCCTCCAAAACAGCCACCAGAATATGGTCCGTTGTTACCAACATCTGGAGAAGGCCGAGTTTTACCAAGCAATGGACGAGGCCGGAATTTTGGTCTGGCAGGATTTCCCTTTACCTGCCGGTTATCCCCTGACCGACCTCACCGGTATCCTCCAACAGGTGGAAGAGATGTTTAATTTCATCGGGAACCATCCGGCGGTGGTCCTCTGGACTATTGCTAACCTCAGCGGGTACGAAGGATCCAGCTCAACCCGGCCGGGGGCCAATTTCTACCGGCAGGTGAAGAAGGTGGCCCAACGTTTAAGTCAACTGGATCCCAGCCGGCCGGTGATCCCTCTTTCCGGCTGGGGAGGTGCCCGTGGGGAAGCGGACAACGGATTTAATTATCAGGATCCGGTGGAGGTTTACAAGTTTGACCGGTACCGCACTCCCCTTCGGCAACGGGGAATCCGGTTTGTCTCTTGGTTCGGTCAGGCCGCTCCGGGTCCGGGTGAACCTGACGAGAGAGCCCGGGCGCTAGGCCAACGGCAGCAAGGGGAAACGCTACGTTTTTACATCGATCGCCTCCGCTACCACAAATACAAACCCACCGGGGGAATGCTCTTCTTCTGCTTCCGCGCTTTACACCCCGGTCTCTTTTGGTCGGTGGTCGATGGCGAGGGCGTCCCCAAGGATAGTTTTGCTATGGTCTCCCTTTGTTACCGGCCGGTGTATGTCTTTGCCCTTTTATCCTCCGGGTATTACCGGCAAGGCAGTCTTTTCCAGGCCCCCATCTGCTTTAGTAATGACCGGATCGGGGCAGAACAACCCCGGGTTTTAGTGAAAGCCCGCTTGACCGATCCCCGGGGGCAATTGGTTTGGAAAGAACAATGGACCGTTACCCCCCGTTCCGACGAAGAAACCCGGCTTTTAGGAGAAGTCTCCGTCATGCTGATGACCAAAGGTTCTTATCAGCTTAACCTGAGTTGGGTTGACCAGGATGAGACGGTGGAAAACGAATATCAAGTTTTTGTTGAATAAGAATACAAACTTTACTTAATTGATATTGACTTTACTTACCAAAGCGCCTATAATAACAAATAAAGCTTTTCGAAGTAACCATAAAAAGGGTTTCCATTACAATATATAGTGTTCAACCTGCATCGGGTATCAATATATCGTATTGGGATGTTTACAGAAAAGGTAACCTCAAAATACTAGTAACATCCATGCGGTATAATTATACAGCATTAGTCAGATAAGGCGAAGAAGGACTCTGTTTTACCGTGCGGACGAAAAGCGAGCAAGCGGTTGGTGGAAGCTTGCGCCGACGTTAAAACATTCCCGGTCCGGAGCTGTTGGGATGAATCCGCAGGCGCTTCTGGCGCGGGGCGGGCAGTAGTCCCGACCGGAGAAAAACCGTTACCATTGAATCCGGAAAAGATCTTTCCGGGTCGTAAGTCTCTATTTTTAATAGAGAGAAATAGGGTGGCACCACGAGCCTCTCGTCCCTATGGGATGAGGGGCTCTTTTTATATTAATCATTTCGCCAATTCCTCAATTGAATTGAGGGGATTAAGATTTGGAGGTGTTTTGCGGATGAAAGTTTTGGTGCTGGACAATGTGTCCGAACAAGCGGTAGCGGTTCTCCGCCAAGAGGGGATTGAGGCAGAGGTCTCCCCGACCCTTCCCGAAGAGGAATTGATCGCAAAGATTCCGGCCTATGACGGGATGATTGTTCGTAGTCAAACTAAGGTTAACGCGCGGGTAATTGCTGCGGCGGATAACTTGAAGGTGATCGGCCGGGCGGGTGTCGGGGTGGACAACGTGGATCTGGAAGCCGCTACGAACAAAGGGGTGATCGTCTTAAACGCTCCTGACGGGAATACGATCTCCACGGCGGAACATACCATCGGGATGATTATGGCCCTGGCCCGGAGTATTCCCCAGGCCTGCAGCTCTTTAAAGGCTGGACGCTGGGAACGGAAGAGTTTTACCGGCGTGGAGGTCAACGGAAAGACCTTGGGGATTATTGGTATGGGCCGGATCGGTACGGAAGTGGCCAAACGGATGATGGCCATGGGGATGACCCTCGTAGCCTTTGATCCCTTCCTGACGGAGGAGAAAGCCACCAAAATGGGAGTGAGTTTGGTTACCCTTGACGAATTATTGGCGGCCGCCGATTTTATTACGGTCCATACCCCCTTGACCAAGGAGACCAAAGGGATACTGAATGCGGAGACTTTAGCACGGACCAAGAAAGGTGTACGTATTATCAACTGTGCCCGCGGGGGAATTATCGAGGAAGATGCTTTGGCCGATGCCATCGAAGCCGGACAAGTGGCTGGGGCCGCGCTGGATGTTTTTACCGCAGAACCCCCAACCAACCAGCGTTTGCTTGAGCTGCCCCAAGTGATCGTTACCCCGCATTTAGGCGCCTCCACAGCCGAAGCTCAGCTGAACGTCGCTATCGATGTGGCCGTGGAGATGGCGAAGGTCCTGAAAGAAGAACCATTCAAAAATGCAGTGAATATGCCGACGGTCCGTCCGGAAGTCATGAAAGTTTTGACCCCCTATTTTCCCTTGGCGGAAAAACTGGGGATCCTCATCGGGCAACTGAGCGAGGGGCGTCTGCAACGGCTGGAGGTGGAATACAGCGGAGAGATTGCCAATTATGAGCTGGCTCCGCTCACCACCTTAGTGGTGGAAGGTCTCCTCAAACCGATCCTTAACGGAGAAGTCAATAAGGTCAACGCCCGTGTCATCGCCAAACAGCGGGGGTTGAAGATTGCCGAACGAAAAGAGGCGACCGACCCGGATTATAACAATAAAATCCGGTTAAAGGCCGTTACCGACCGGGGTGAACATGTGGTGGCCGGAACCTTCTTCCGCCAGAACGATTTGCGGTTGGTGGAGATCGATGGGTATCACTTTGAAGTGGTCCCCGAAGGGCATCTTTTGATTGCGCCCCATAAAGATCAGCCGGGAATCATTGGCCAAGTAGGAACGATCTTAGGCGCCGCCGGGATCAACATCGCCTACATGCAGGTGGGCAGAAAAGAAATCGGGGGAACGGCAATTATGGTTCTGACCGTTGACCACGAGGTACCGACGGCGGTGCTCAAACAGCTTTCCGGGATCAAAGGGTTGGCGCAGCCGGTTCAGGTCCAATTATAAGCGAAAACCATTGGGTGGAGCTCAACATTAACCCAGGTGGATAAGTAATCCTCCTGCCCCTTTGGGGGCGGGAGGTTTTTATCGGGACGGGTAGACGCTAATTCTGGCTGCTATTTTTCTGTAGAAGCGGAGAAAAAATGGGTAAGCTTAAATTACGCAGGAATTCTCAACAGCGACGCCGAAATTAAAAAAGTGAAGATCGAGTTGCGAGAGAAACGGAGTGACAGGTTTGAATTTAAAAGCACTGATCCGGGAGATTCCCGACTTTCCCCAACCAGGAGTGAGTTTTAAAGATATTTCCACCGTGATTGGGAACGCGAAAGCTTTCCACCATATTATCCAAGAGATCGCCGGTCATTACCGGGCAGTCCAGCCGGAAGTAGTGGTTGGTATCGAATCGCGGGGTTATATTTTAGGCGCCCCGGTAGCCTATGAACTACAGGCTGGTTTTATTTTGGTCCGGAAACCGGGTAAACTCCCGGCGGCGACAGAACGGATCGAATATTCCCTGGAATATGGGGAGAACTCGCTGGAGATCCATACCGATGCCATTCGTCCCGGACAAAAAGTACTCATTGTTGATGATATCTTAGCCACCGGTGGCACCGTTTCGGCCACGGCCGAACTGGTACGGCGGCTGGGCGGGGAGATTGTCGGTTATGCTTTCTTGGCGGAACTGGATTCGTTGCAAGGCCGGACCAAACTGGGTGATGTGCCCATTGTCTCCCTGGTTCATTACGATGATGAAGAATAAAGACCGTTGGATTGACCAAGGCCACCGGAGATGAACCTTCGTAAAGCACAACCTCACCCCGGCCACCATATGATATACAAGGAACAAAAAAAGGGGGTTGGTCCGGTGGAGGTTGAAAGATATGAACGCAATGACTGGTTGGTATTCCTCCTCTTGCTTTTATTAATCCTCTTTCTGACTATGGATTATAACTAAAGGGGGAGGAAAAGATAAAAGCAGGGAAGGCCTTTGGCAAGCCCTTAACAAATGAAAAGTTGGGTTAAAAACCGTGGTCTCCACGGTTATATTTTTCGGCGGGAAAGCCTTTTCCGTTGGAACCAACAAAAAGGATTTCAATACAATGTATAGTGTTTAACCTAAATTAGGCGCTCAATATATTGTATTAGAAGGATTAAAGCAAAGGACAAGGTAAAAAGCCCGCGGGAGGGGTAGTCTTGAAAATTCTCCTGACCACGCTTAATTCCCAATATATCCATACCGCCTTGGCCCTCTATACTTTACAGGCCTACTGCCGCCCGGATTTTCCGGAGATCCGGGTGGCCGAATTCAATATTAATCAGGATCTTAATTACATCCTGGGGGCTATTTACCGGCAACATCCGTCCGTCTTGGGTTTTTCCACCAACATCTGGAATATAACGCCCACTTTAGAGTTGGTGGACCGGATCAAGAAAATATTGCCCCAGACGGTAGTACTTTTAGGCGGGCCGGAAGCTGCCGCCGATTATGGCGGGATTCTCCTCCGCCCGGGAGCCCCCGACTATATCATTCTCGGGGAAGGAGAAGTAACCCTCCGGGAACTCTTGGCCAAACTCCAGCGCAGAGAGGTTGAGCTTCTTTCAACCCTGCCCGGACTGGCTTTCCGGGAGGGAAGCAGCATCCGGCGTACTGCCGACCGGGCCCCACTAGACCTGGCGACGCTCCCCTTTCCCTACCCGGATTTAGCTCCTTTTCGGGACCGGATTCTTTATTACGAAGCTTCACGGGGTTGTCCCTTCCAATGCGCCTATTGTCTGTCCGGATGGGAAAAGACACCCCTTCGTGTTCTGCCGTTCGATCGGGTCAAAACCGATCTGCTCCGGTTTATTAACGCCGGGGTTCGTACCGTCAAGCTGATCGACCGCACCTTTAATCTGGACCGGGCGCGGGCGGCGGCCTTGCTCCGTTTTCTGCTGGAACAGGGCGGAGAGACCGAATTTCATTTCGAATTGGTCGGCGAGTTATTGGATGAAGAATTGATCACTTTACTGAAAGCAGCCCCAGCCGGGCGTTTTCGGGTCGAGATCGGGGTCCAGTCGACTTGTCCGGCAGCGTTACAGGCGGTCCGCCGCAAATATGATCTAAACCGTTTAAAAGCAAATTGTCTGGCCTTAACTACCGGCCGGGCTGCTCTCGGCGCCCGTCCAACCGTGCATTTGGATCTGATAGCCGGCTTACCCTATGAAGACCTGGCCACTTTTGGTCGTTCCTTCGATTGGACTTTCCGTTTACATCCGGACGAGTTGCAACTGGGCTTTCTTAAACTCCTGAAAGGTTCACCCCTGCGGGAAGAAGCCCACACCTATGATTACCGTTTTACGACGGCGCCACCATATGAGATTCTAGCGAATAAGTGGCTTTCCTACGCCGATCTGCTCCATCTGAAAGGGGTGGAGGAGATGGTGGAGAAGTATTTTAACTCCCATCGTTTTCGTTACACCTTAAACTACCTTTTTCAGGATGAGAGCCTGTCTCCGTGGGCGTTCTTTTCGACGTTGGCCCGCTTTTGGCAGGAAAAAGGCTATAGCGGACAAGCCCATAAACCGGGAGCCCTCTATGACCGGCTTTGGCGGTTTCTCACCGCCCAACGCCCTGCTGATCAGGGACAGCCGGCTCCTTTATTCCAACGGGAAGCGGGGAACAGTTCCGGAACGCCCTTCTGGCCCCGGGAACACCTGAGAGCTTTATTGACCCTTGATTATTACTTGAGCGGAACCGGTGGGGCCGCCCCCGGATGGCTGCTCCCGCAAGCCCGGGACCGGCGGGAAAAGGTTAAGCAACTACTGAAAGAAGAAGCCTGGGGGCGCCTGGGCCTTCCGGGCCACCTTTCCTCCCGGGAGGTACGCCGCCGGATGTTCGTCCTGGATCTTCCTCTTGACCCGGAAAGCGGAGCGGAAGGTCTTAGTCCGATCCTGATCTACCTGCCGTCCCAGGGCCACCCTCAGTGGTACCGGCTTCCGCCTGTCCTTGGGATGGAAGCGGGACGGCCGCAGCCGAGCATTCCTCAGCCTGGAGGTGAGGAGCATGGTTGAAGAATTGGAGAGATGGGGAAAAGTGGAGACCAACCGTTTAGGCCTGGGTGCGCTACAGATTAAGCAACACCCGGCCATCTTAAAATTTACCGTGGATCCGATTCTTTTGGCTGCTTTCGCCCGGATCCGGTCCACCGCCTCCGTCCTGGATCTAGGGACGGGAGGCGGGATCATCCCCCTCTGGCTAACCGGTTACCGGGGGATCCACCGGGTGACCGGCCTGGAGATCCAGTCGGAAGTGGCGGCCTTAGCCCGTGAAAACGTCCGTCTTAACGGTCTGGAGGAGCGGATCCGGATCATCACCGGGGATCTCCGGAATCCACCCCCGGAATTAACATCCGCCGGTTTTGACTGGGTGTTAAGTAACCCGCCCTACTGGTCGGCGGGCACCCACCCCCTGCCGGAATCCCCTTCCTTGGCACAGGCCAAGTTTGAACTCACCTGTAATCTGGAAGAGGTGATCCGGGCGGCGGCCAACCTTTGCCGAAACGGCGGTCGTGTGGCCCTGATTCATCTTCCCGAACGTCTGACCGACTTATTTACCACCATGCGTCGGTATAAGCTCGAACCGAAAAGACTCTGTCTGGTCCAAGCGAAAGCGGGAACGCCTCCCCACCGGGTACTTCTGGAAGGGGAGAAATTAGCCCGACCGGGCTTAAAAGTGCTGACTCCCTTTGTTATCCATGACCCCGATGGGGCTTACAGCCGGGAAATGCTTGAGGTTTACCGGGGAAAAGTCCTGAGGTAGAAAAAAGGAGCTTTAGTAAGGATCAGGTGGAGAAAGCCGGCCGGAAGGGTAAACCGGGCGGGCTTTATGAAGAAGATGAATGACCGTCGTTCCCTTTCCACACCTTTGACAATAAATTGATAGGGAGAAGTTTATTGTCGGAGGTGTGATTATGATCTCCCAACAAAGAAGGAGAAGGCTTATTGCCCGCCGCTTATCCCCGCGACTAGCCCAAGAGGTCCTCGCTACCTCTAATAACGGGATGGTCCAAGTGATCATGGAATTTTCCTCCCTTCGTTCCTGCCGCTCCCAACGCTTACGGGAACTGATCCAGAAAGAAGGAGGGAGGATCGTCTATGAATTACCATTGATCAATAGCTTAGCGGTGGAGTTGCCCTCCGAAGCCCTCCTGAAGGTGATTCCGGAAGGCAAGGTTAAAATGGTCTGGCCCGATGTGAAAGCCCAGCCCTGCCTTGATGTGGCGGTTCCCGCCACCGGCGCCACCCAGGCCCACCGGGCCGGTCTCACCGGGAAGGGTGTGGTCATTGCCGTAGTTGATACGGGGATTGCTCCCCATGATGATTTGATGAAACCGGAACCCCGGATTGTCGGTTGGCACGATCTGGTCAATGGCAAAACCGAACCCTATGATGACGAAGGCCATGGGACCCACGTGGCCGGGATTATTGCCGGTAATGGCTATGGGTCGGGGGGGAAATATACTGGGATGGCGCCGGAGGCGCTTTTGGTTGGGGTTAAAGCTTTGGACGGGAAAGGAAGCGGACCCATCTCCCGGGTGATTGCCGGGATCCAATGGGTGGTTGATCATAAAGAGCAATACCGGATTAAGGCCCTGAATCTTTCCCTGGGCGCGCCACCGGAAGAAGGCTACCGGACCGATCCGGCCAGTAAAGCGGTGAACGCCGCTTGGCGGGCCGGGCTTCTGGTTTGCGCGGCTGCCGGAAACGCGGGACCGCGCCAAAGAACCATTACGACCCCAGGAATATCACCGGTGATCATAACCGTGGGGAGCATCAGTGATCAAGGGACTGTCCCCCGGGGAGATGATGTAATCAACGAATTTTCCAGCCGGGGTCCGACCATCGACCGTTTGCCGAAACCGGACTTAGTTGCGCCCGGGTCGGATATTACTTCTCTGAAAACAGGTGGGGGATATGTGGCCCAGTCGGGGACTTCGATGGCCACCCCGATGGTGGTCGGCGCGGCGGCGATCCTCTGGGAGAAGAACCCGGAGCTAACCCCGGACCAAATTCGGCAAATTCTGGTGTCCACCGCAGAAGATCGGGGCTATAATAAATTAGTCCAGGGGGCCGGCTATCTTAATCTAAGCGCCGCGCTGGAGAAGAATAACACCGGGACGATGCCGGCGCCACCGGCGGTCAACGATGATCTCTTTTTCACTTTCTTTCTTACTTTAGGCTTGCAGTTTGCCAAAGGGGAGCGCCGTCAGGAACTGTTGTCGGTCTTAACCAACCATATGGCGGCCTGGTTGCAAAAGGCCGGTTGGTTCCAACAAGGGGACGCCAGCTTTTACCAGGAACATTTACCGCAGGTGCTATACACCATGGCGGAATGGATCTTTGGGGAAAGACCGGGGGAAAGTTGAGGCCACCGGCCTTTTTTTTATCTTCAGAAAGCGGATCATAGATTTATTTAGGGTTTTTGCCGTTTAAAGGAGGGTCCGGAGCCAGAGGCCGGCAAAGAGGGCCAGGGTGAAGCTAGTTAAGGTGCCGACCAGATAGTATTCGGCAAATTCCCGGTTGTTCAATTCCTGATACCGGGCCAGAGACTTGGCAGCGAGGACAAAACCGATGGCGGAGATGGCATCCGCCACCACCAAAGTGATCAGGATCAACCGTTCCATGATACCAATGGCACTGCTTAAACGCCGGTACTTTTCACCTTGGTGGTTATCGGTCAGCCAGGCTAAAATCCGGTTCGTGAAGACCGCTCCCCCAAAGACCGCTGCTAGATAAAGGGCAATGATCCATAAACCCTTCTCCAGGGAGAGAGGGGATACAGAGACTGGACGGAAAAAAGAAAAAACGGGTACCGTTGGCCACAAACTTCGGTAAAAAGCGAGGACGCCCGGGTCCGGATGGGGGGCGGGAAATAGGGGTAAGAAAACCAGCAGCGACAGCCAATGGAACCCTTGGTCAATCAAGAAAAGAAATAACTTGGTCCCGGCTGAGCGGCCCTTCTCCAGGAAGGATTTGGCACTATCAATCAGCAGGTGGGCCAACCCGACGAGGAGAGCATAGCAGAAAGCGGCCCCCAGACCAAAACAATGGGTCGCCAGCCAGGTTAAGACGGTGATAAGCAGCCCATGGACGAGATGGGCCCAGAGGCGGCCGGCATTTTTGGCGGCGACCGTGGACTCGGTTTGGAAAAGAAAATCCCCAACCAAATGGGCGCAGAGGGCTAAAAGAAAAAGGCTCATCACTTTCCCTCCGAATCATAGGATATTGGGTGAATGATTAATTATCACCCAGAATAAGGTTAAGATCGGCGTACTGAGTCAGAATGACCGGAAAGGCCATTTCCGTTTCGCGTAAGGCCCACCAGCGGGCGGCGCGGCAGCGCTTCTCCACATTCTGAAAGGCCACCCCTAAGCGTTGGGCGGCTTCCTGATAGGTGCCGGCCGCTTCGTAATGCATTATCCCTTCCCACTGGGGAAGGGTCCAGCGGCTTTGGATCACATCATAGAGGGTGAACATGGTGTTGATGATCTGGTCCAGTCCCGGGTCGCCACTGACCAGACGGGTTCGCCAATGCCGATCCTGTTTTAACTCGTCCAGAGCCTGTCGGGCCCGGTGAAAAGCAGGCCCGTTCATCTCCCAGGGATTGGATGCCCCAAAGCCGGAAGTGATCCGCCCGATGCCAATGCCAATCCGCAGTTGCAAGGGTAAGCAGTAGTAACGCAGTTTGCGGAGGAGGGCGGGGGAGCTTAACGCGCCACTAAGGACCGTTTGAATTTCATCACCCCGGTAAAAGGTGAAGGGGGTAACTAAATTCGCATCGGTGATCTCCCGAAGCTTGGCCTTTTTCGCGGCGATAAGCTCTTCTTGCTGTCGCGAGGAGATCACATCAGCGGTCAACACGGTAAATAATTCCATCCATAAACCCTCCCTATCCCCCATCCGCTTAAAGGCCGGACGCCGGCGGTAGCCGGCTTGGGCGACTCTTCCGGCCTTAAGGTGAGGGAAAGTTACAGGTTGAATATTCTTCTGTTTACTGTTATTTCCTGCACTTAAATCATTTTTCCCCAGAAACAGGAATATTATTATTTTTAACGAAAATAGGGGAGGGTAACCCTTGACCAGACGTTACCGCCTTGTTGTTCTAGCCTGTTTCATCCTTGGTTTACGCAGTGGGTTCCAGGCCACCCTGCCCATCTGTGGAGACCCGGCCGCCCGGGCCATCTTTAATTATTACTGCCCAAACCGGCCGGGATTGGTTTATCAGTGGGTCGCTCCCGCGGAAGGCGTTAAAGGCACTTATCAACTATCTTACCGAAGGGCTTCAGCTCCCGGCGAAATAGTCCTGGGGCGGGTTCCCCTCCTTTGCATCGTCAATTTTTGGAATCCCGTGACCGCGGTGGGCCAGGCCGACTTGGAGGCAGTGCTCAGGGGCGAAATTACCAATTGGCAAGCCCTGGGTGGGCAAGACTGCCCTATTGAAGTGCTGACTTACACCAGTGGGGACCTGCCCCAGCTCCCAGGGGCGCACCGGGCCGGGAGGCGCCGCGTCCGGTCGCAGGAAACAATGGTGGCGGCGGTTCAGGCCACTCCCAACGCCTTGGGGGTGATTACCTGGCCTCTGGTCACACCCCGGGTTAAAGTCCTCACGATTGACGGGGTGAATCCGGTTTGGACGCAAGAACCACTAGAACTGACTAACTATCCCTATTGGAACCAATTAGTGCTTAAGCCGCCCGAGACGGTCCCGGCGCCAATCTGGTTACCTGGACGGTGCTGGCAAGAGTGGCGTTTTTCCCGGGAACTCCGGGATCACTTTTCGCCCCGGAAATACCTGGGGGGAAGGACCGCTTTTACGCTGGCCGCCGCCGGGGATATGATGTTCAGCCGGAAAGTGGCCGCGACCAGCCTGCGCCAGGGCGATTACCGTTACCCCTTTTTCAAGGTGGCGCCGCTCCTCCGGCGGGCGACTATTACCCTTGCCAACCTGGAGGGACCCTTAAGCGACCAAGGTCGGCAGTTGAATATGTTCCGTGGGGCGCCCGAATTTATTGAGGGCCTGCTTTACGCCGGGATCGATCTGGTTTCCTTGGCCAATAATCATATTATGGATTACGGAACCGTGGCTTTTCTCGATACGATGGAGCGGTTGACCGCCCATGGTCTTGACTATGTGGGAGCAGGACCCGATCTGGCCACAGCACGGCAGGGACGCCTTTTAAACCTAGGTGGGGTCCAAGTTGGGTTTCTCGCCTATACCGAGGTAGGACCCGGCTTTACCTACACGCGGGAGCCCCAACACTGGGCGGCTACCGCGGAGTTGCCGGGCGTGGTTCCCGCAACCATTGACTATGTAAAGGAAGATATCGCCCATCTCAAACAAAGGGCCGATTTGGTCGTCGTCTCCTTCCACTGGGGCAAGGAGTACGCGCACTACCCCACCGCCCAACAACAAATCCTGGCAAAAACTGCCGTGGCGGCCGGGGCCGATCTGGTTTTGGGCCACCATCCCCATGCCTTACAAGGCTTGGCTTTTGAGGGAAAGGCCATTATTGCCTATAGTTTGGGTAATTTTATCTTTGACCAGCTTCCGGAGGCAACCCGGCAAGGGCTGATCCTGGAGGCCGCCTGTGACCGTTGGGGTGTCCGTCAGCTCCGCTGCGCTCCCGTGTGGATTGAGGATGAACAGCCGCAAATCGCCACCGGGGAGGAAGCCCGGCGGATTATGGACTTGCTGGCTACCATTTCCCAAGGGTTTTGATATAATCATTAAAAAGACAACAGTACGAAAAAATACCCCTTTCCCCGGCCCGCCCGGGTTTGGATCTAATTCGGATCAAGGAGAATGTGATCGCCCTTGTTTAAGCTCTTTGTGTGGCAAGCGTGAAAGGCTTTTCAAGACGGTATATAGTATTTAAGATCAACCAGGTGATCAATCTATTATATTGTCGCGGGCTGATTTAAGCGCAGGGCTCTGTCAATAGTCCTAGCGGCAAGAGGAGTACATAAGGAGGTCGGGAGATGAAACCCCAAGTTTTAGCCAAGGAATTGGCCAATTCCATCCGGGAAAGCCAGGAATACCTGGCTTGGCAAAAGGCCAAGGAAGAGTTGGAAAAGCATGAAGCCGCCAAAATAATGTTGGAAGACTTCCGGAAGAAACAATGGGAACTGGAAAAGGCCCGCTTGGGCGGGGAGGCGGTCAAGCCGGAACAAGAAGAACAGTTTAAAAAGTTAGCGGAGATTATTCAGTTTAACCCCTATGTCCGGGAGTTTCTCCTCGCCGAATTGGCTTTGAACCAATTAATTATGGAGATTGAACGGATTATCGCTTCCGCCGTCGGTGTGGAGATCCCGGAAGAATTGGCGTCCGACAAAAAAGAAGATGGCGGAGAATAAAAAAGGGTGGGTCGAGCTCACCGTGACCACCACCCCGGCCGCCGGAGAGATGGTGGGAGAACTACTGGTCGAAGGCGGGTGTGGGGGAGTGGTTTACCATGATCCCCACCTTTATGACCAACTAGAAGCCGAACCGGCCGAATTATTACCCGCTTCCCGGCTGGAAGGCGGGAGTTATCAGGTGGTGGGCTATCTGCCTTTGGAACCGGGTTGGGAAGAGAGGGTCCAGCGGTTACAAACCGGCATTGAAGAGCTCCGCCCTTATCTTCCTGTGGGGAGTGGACAAGTAACGGTCCGGCAAATCCCGGAAGAAAACTGGGCCGCCGCTTGGAAAGCTTACTACCGGCCGGTGCAGGTGGGGCCTTTTTTCATCACGCCTTCCTGGTTGTCCCCGGCTCTTCCCGTTGGAGCCATTGAGCTTCGTCTTGATCCGGGGATGGCCTTTGGCGCCGGTACTCATCCCACGACCCAGCTTTGTTTGGCCCTCTTACCCCAGGTGGCACGGGCGGGCGCTGTGGTCTATGACATTGGGACCGGTTCGGGGATCCTGGCCATTGCCGCCGCGAAACTGGGGGCCCAGGTGATCGCCGTGGACCGGGATCCGGTGGCCGTGGCGGTGGCGACGGAAAACTGTGCCCGGAATCGGGTGGCGATCCCGGTGCAAACCGGCGACTTACTTAACAACCTGACCTTACCGGCGGATTTAATCATCGCCAATATCCTGGCCGAAGTGATTATTGACCTGATCCCCCAGGCGGTGCGGATCTTGAAGCCGGGTGGCGCCTTGCTTGCTTCCGGGATTATCGACCGGAAAGCAGAAAAGGTGCGGACAGCCCTCACCACCGCCGGCTTTAGAATTAGCCAAACTTTGCAGAAAGAAGACTGGCTGGCCTATTTGGCGGTCTGGGATGGGAAAGCAAATGCCGAAGTTTTTTATTAATCCTCCAACCAACGGAGAAGGGAAGAACAAAACTCCCATTATCATCGAAGGCGAAGATGCCTATCATCTGGCCCGGGTCCTGCGGGCGAAACCGGGCGCCCAGATTACGGCCAGCGACGGGCAGGGCCGCTGCTATGAGGTTATTTTGACCGAGGTGACTCCGGAGAGCGTCCGGGGTGAGGTCTTAAAAGTCCTCCCCGATCAGGCGGAACCGGCGCTGAAAATAACCTTGTGCCAAAGTATCCTCAAAGGAGAAAAGATGGACTGGGTGCTCCAGAAGGGGACGGAGCTTGGCATCACTGCTTTTATCCCCTTTCTTTCGACCCGGACCATCGCCCGGCCGGCGCCGCCCCAGTTTGCCAAGAAAAGGGAACGTTGGGCCAAGATCGTTACCGCCGCCGCTAAACAAAGCGGCCGGGGGGTGATCCCCGTTGTCCACCCAATCACCTCATGGGGGGGGTTGGCAGGGGTGTTAACCGCTGGTTATACCCTCGTGGCCTGGGAAGGGGAAGAAAACCATTCCCTCCGGCAAGTGCTCACCACAAGGTTTCCGACCGCTCCGGCTGAAATCCGGCTGGTGATCGGACCGGAAGGGGGATTTGCCCCGGAGGAAATAACCATGCTGACCGCTTGGGGGGCGGCTCCGGTTTCTCTCGGCCCCCGCATCCTGCGGGCCGAGACGGCCGGGCCGCTCACCGCCGCCCTTATCCTCTATCATTACGGCGGTTTTGAGCCGTAAAGCGGGCGCCCGCTTGCAAGCGGAGCTGAACTTTAGATTACGCCAAGTAGTTCATCGGAAGAAGGAAACTACCATTTGACCCCGGCGGCGGTTGTAACAGCTTTGATTTTCATTGTTTCCTTGCCCGAGCCTTAGCGATGGTGGGCGACTCGAACTCACCGGAGGTTTCCAGCTTATCCAAGAACGGAAGGTAGCGGAGGACCGTTTTTTCTTTTCTTCCTTCCTTCGGTAACTGGTAGACCAAGACCGGCAGATAGAGCAGACCGACATTGACGGGGCGGACCAGCACCCGGGGGCGGAATTTATCGTAAAGGTCAAGGGCGCGGCTGTGAAAATCCCCAAAGTCCCTCTGGTCTTCCTGGTAGTACTGGTAAAGGCAGGTCAGCTCCTCCTCGTAACGGACGCGGGCTTCATTAACCCAACGGGGATCCCGGGCCTGGACCAGTTCCTCCAGATATTGGTGGAGGAGGGCAAAGGCGGCCTCCAGGGTATAACTGGGGGTTGCCACGCCGGTTTCGGGAGCGCCGGGTAGGGCTTCGGCTTCCCCTAAACAGCGGAAGAAATCCGGGGTGATGGTCCCACTGACCATATCCAACCCCAGACTGACCAGCTCTTCCTGGAGCTCATCGGTTTGGAAGGAGAGGGTATAATTAACCAGTAAAAAAGGGCGGGCTTCTTCGGCGGGAGAAGAAAGGGGCAGAGCCTTTTTCAACTCCGGCCGGAGAGCGGCGAGGGCCTTTTCGCTTTTGGCAGCGGCGCCGGTGAACTTAAAATGCTGGAGCGTATAATTACCCCGCTCTTGCAAACCATCGATAAACCAGTTTAAGCGGTAGCTACCGGGGATCACCAGTTCAGCCCCAGGATAATTTGCGCTGGCTTCCGGGGTAAAGACCAGGTTTAAAGTCTGTTTTTCCAAACGGGGCGGGTCAAAAAAGAGCGGCGGGATCTCCACCGTGACCTCGGCCAGTAATAAAGTATTATCCACTTCCCGGTAGGCGGCGCCGGAGACTTGTAAAGTATCGATCAGAAAGGCTTTTACCTCTTCCGGGGTGAGGCGGGCCATTGGATCACCTCCCTCTTGCGGGCTTTTGATTTTACCGGATTTGGTCCGCCGTGGCCGCCGGAGCGCGGCCCATGTCTTCCGCTTGGTCCTCCGGACCTCCTCCTTGTGGCCTCCGGTCGGAGTCATCTGGCGCCATGATTAAGTCATCCACACCCCATTCTTCTTTCCGCGCCAACCGGGACAGCAGTTCATCCCCTAGACGCTCCAGGTTCCGGCTGAGTTCCCTTTCGTTTTCGGCGGCGACCAACGCCCCCATGACCCGCGCTTCAAAGGATTTTTCCCGGGCAAAATAGTTGACGATTCTCTGCAGATCCCCGATCACCATCTCAAAAAGGCGAACCTTCTCCAAGAGCAGGTTCAGCAGATGTTCCTCAATGGTTCCTCGGGAGATCAAGTTATAAACATAAACCTCGCGGGTTTGGCCAAGCCGGTGAATCCGGCCAATCCGTTGCTCGAGTCGCATCGGGTTCCAGGGGAGATCGTAATTGATCATCGTCCGGCAAAATTGCAGGTTAACACCTTCTCCGCCCGACTCGGTACAGATCAGGACCCGGTGGGCCGGATCCCGCCGGAAACGGCCGAGGGTAAAATCCTTTTTACTGGCGGACATGGAGCCGTCGAAGGTTAAGGATAAGATCCCTTTCCGTTTCAGCCGGGCGTGAATATAGCGTTGGGTGGCTAAAAACTCGGTGAAGATGATCACTTTTTCTTCCCCGGTTTGACGCAGAATCTCCTCTACCAGGTTCATCTTGGTATTCTCCTTCACCTCTCCGGCCAGCTCCATCAAGGTGACAATCTTTTCGGCTTCCGCTACACTGGCTTTCTGGGAGAGCTGAAAGAGGGTCGTGGCGGCGGCGAAGGAACTGGAACAGATTTCCCGCTGGAGGGTGATGAGGGTCAGCCGATTGACGGCGGCCCGTTCCCCCTTCCGGTACTCTTCCTTGACAAAACCGGTCACCTGCCGGTAGAACTCGGTTTCTTCCCCGGAAAGGGACAGCGGCATGGTTGCCACCCGCCGCCGGGGCAGTTTAATCTGGGGTCCCCGTTTATTTCTGATCATGACCCGGCCTAATAAAGAACGGAGCTCCTCCTGATTTTTCGCCGTCCGTTTATCAACCATGAAATGTTGGCGGAAGGAACGGTAGCTCCCCAACTGCCCCGGACGGAGTAGGGAGATGAGATTGAAGAGTTCTTTCAGGTCGTTTTGAAGGGGGGTGGCGGTTAAGAGAAGAAAAAACTTCTTCCGGATTCTACTCACTAACTGCCAGTTTTTGGTGGACGGGTTTTTCAGTTTATGAGCTTCATCCACGACCAAAAGGTCATAATAGAGACCTTCGATCACTTTCCGGTGTTTCTCCTGTTTGGCCAGATCAAGGGAAGAGATGACCAGATCATACCGGCCCCAGTCAAAATCGGCTTTGGCCAGCACCGGGTAGAGCGCGAACTTCTGGGAAAGCTCCGCCGCCCACTGTCGGCAAAGGGAAGCCGGGGTTAAGATCAGAATCTTTTTGGCGAACCCACGGAGGCAATACTCCTTGATGATCATCCCCGCTTCGATCGTTTTCCCCAAACCGACCTCATCGGCGAGGAGGGCCCGGCCGCGCAGTTCCCCGATCACCCGTTTTACCGTGGCTTCTTGATGCGGATAGGGGATGAGTCCGCATTGGCGCCAGCGTTCGCGTAAATGGGGGTAGATGAGGAGCTCATCGTCGAAGCCGGTAAAAAGAGAGATTTCCGCTGCGCGCAGCCGTAACCGGAAGGCGGCCCAGGAATCCCATTCCTGGCGGTGAATGCCTTTAATAATCTCCTCCGGTTTGGTGAAAAATTCAAGTTGCGGGGCGAATTCCCCCGGGGTGGTGAGGATCGAGCCCATGGGCATCCCTCCAGGCCAAGCTTTTGACATACGATAATTATTCTACCCCGATTAAAAGGCAGGTATTAACCACCGGTACGGAGAAAGGAAGAGGAAAAATTGATCCAAATCAATCAAAAGGACGGATTTTCTTTGCGGATTGGCGATTTTAATCTGGAAAACCCGGTGGTTTTAGCCCCTATGGCCGGTGTCACCGACCTTCCCTTCCGTCTCCTCATCAAAGAGCAAGGTTGCGGGCTGGTCTGTGGCGAGATGGTCAGTGCCCAGGCGTTGGTCTATGGCAACCGGAATACCCTGAAGATGTTGGCCACCGCTGACCGGGAACAGCCGGTCAGTATGCAGCTTTTTGGCTCCGATCCGGAGACCATGGCCCGGGCGGCGGAGATCTTAACCGCCTACCCGGTTAAGATCATCGATCTAAATATGGGGTGTCCAGTGCCGAAGGTGGTCAAAAACGGCGAAGGGGCCGCCCTCATGCGGGATCCGGAGCGGGCCGCCCGGATTGTTCAGGCGGTGACCGCCGCTGTTTCGCTCCCGGTAACTGTAAAAATGCGGCGGGGGTGGAGAGAAGGGGAGGAAAACGCTCCCGAGTTGGCGGCCCGCTGTGCCGAAGCCGGGGCGGCTGCCGTTGCGGTCCATGGGCGCTTTCGGGAGCAATTCTATAGCGGAGCGGCCGATTGGACGGTCATCAAAAGGGTGAAAGCGGCGGTCTCCATCCCGGTCATCGGGAACGGTGATCTTTTCAGCGCCGCCGCTGCCCTCCGGATGCGGGAAGAGACGGGCTGTGACGGAGTTATGCTAGGCCGGGGTGTGCTTGGCAATCCCTGGCTGGTCCGGGAGACCGTGGCGCTCCTGACGGGAGCCCCCCTCCCGCCGCCGCCCACGGTAAAAATGCGGTTTGCTTTGATCCGTCGGCATCTGGCGGCGCAGATCCAATTCCGTGGTGAGGAACGGGGCATTAAAGAGATGCGTAAACATCTTACCTGGTACCTGAAGGGCTTTCCCGGGGCGGCCCGCGCCCGGCGGCAAATCAACGAAGCCATTGACCGGGAACAGCTCTTGGCTTTGATCGATGCTTACGAGGAGGAATTATTAAAATAGTCTTTCTTCTTCTTGACACCGGGATCATGCTCAGTTATAATGTTGATACAAAAAAACGCCTGTTTTGTGTTCATATTCCCAACAGAACGGTCTTTCCTTAAAAGATTTTCTTTTTAAGGAAGCCTTTTTTTACGGAAATTTAGCAAAGCCTTTCCGTGTGCCATAAAAAAAGATCCCAATACAATATATAGTTTTGACTTAAATTGAACGATCAATATATTGTATTGGGATTCTTAAGTCAAAGGATAACGCAAAAAGCCCAATCCGGCTGAGAAGTAGGAGAAAAAACAGGAGAAAAAATATTCGATCTTGAATAAATAAAGGGGATAAGTCAATGGCGGAGAAAGAAGTGCTTTTAACACTGGAAGGATTAAATAAACTCGAAAAGGAACTGGAATACTTAAAGACTGTGCGTCGGCGGGAAGTTGCCGAACGGATCAAACAAGCGCTTGAGTTTGGGGATATCACCGAAAATTCAGAGTATGATGATGCCAAGAATGAGCAGGGCTTTATTGAGGGACGGATCTTAGCCTTGGAGAAAATTCTCCGGAACGCCCGGGTCATCGACGAACAGGGGGTCAACCTTGAGGAAGTCGGCTTAGGATCTAAAGTTTCTCTGCTGGATTTGGACACCGGTGAAGAGTTGGATTATACGATTGTCGGGTCGACGGAAGCCGATCCTTCCCAGTTTAAAATCTCTAACGAATCGCCGGTGGGAAAGGCGCTCCTTGGTCGGAAAGCCGGGGAAGAGGTAGCCGTAAACGTGCCCGTTGGGACCCTTCATTACCGGGTAACCGCAATCAACAAATAAACCGAAAGTTCGGTGTTTTGCAGATAAGGGAGGGGTTTGCCCCTCCCTTTGGTGTATAATATATTCATCACTCCACTTATCTTTCCCCGAATTGAGCCGAAAAAATTGCGCATAAAGTGAAGGAGAACGTAAAAGCCCTCACCACGGACTGATAGAAGATGTATAGAAACAGGAGGTAAGAGTATGGACGAACAGAATTCTTTTGGGACGGTCGCCCGCACGGAAGAGATGGAGAACCGTCTAGCCAAAATGGAAAAGATCAAAGCGGAGGGGCGTGATCCCTTTGGCCGTCGGTTTCTCCGGACCCACGAGCATCGGCAGATTATGGAGAACTTTGAAACCTTGGAGAACCAGGAAGTAACGATTGCCGGTCGGCTCATGACCATCCGTGGTCATGGTAAAGCCTGCTTTGCTAATTTATCCGACCGGAGCGGCCAGATGCAGATTTACGCCAAGATTGACGTCCTGGGTGAAGAAGCCTACCGGCAATTTACCGAACTGGATCTGGGCGATCTAATCGGTGTGACCGGTACCGTCTTCCGTACCCACCGGGGACAGATTACCGTTCAGGTTCACCGCTGGGAGTTGCTGACCAAAGCCCTCCGCCCCCTTCCGGAAAAATGGCACGGGCTGAAAGATGTGGATATCCGTTACCGCCAACGTTATCTCGATCTCATTTCCAACCAGGATGTGCGGGAGACTTTTATCAAACGGACTCGGATCATCTCATCTATCCGCCGCTTTCTGGATGCGCGGGGTTTTCTTGAAGTGGAAACACCGGTGCTCAGTGTGATTGCCGGTGGCGGACATGCCCGCCCTTTTAACACCCACCATAACGCCCTCGACCTTGACCTCACGTTACGGATTGCTTTAGAACTTTATCATAAACGGTTAATCGTTGGTGGGTTGGAGCGGGTCTACGAGATCGGAAAGTGCTTTCGGAACGAAGGAATCTCAACCAAACATAACCCCGAGTTTACCATGATCGAACTCTACCAGGCCTATGGAGATTTGACCGACATGATGGAACTGGTTGAAACTCTTTTCGCCCAAGTTGCCCGGGAAGTGCTTGGCTCGGAGCAACTGACCTATCAAGGAACGGCGATTGACCTGACGCCGCCTTGGACCCGGCTCTCCATGACCGATGCGATCAAACAAGAGACCGGTATCGACTGGATTCAGGAGGCCACCAGCGACGAAGCGGCTTTGGCCCTTGCCGAACGGTTGGGGATCAAGACGAAGGAGCTAAAGACCAAAGGGCAAGTCTTGGATGAAATCTTCGACGTCTTTGTCGAACCGAAACTGATTCAACCGACTTTTATTGTCGACTACCCGATCGAGGTTTCCCCATTGGCCAAACGCAAACCGGATCAGCCCGAATTAACCGACCGCTTTGAACTATTCATTTACGGCCGGGAGATGGCCAACGCCTTTACGGAACTGAATGATCCATTGGACCAAAGGGAACGCTTTGTGGCCCAAGCCCGCGAGAAGGCGAAAGGAAACGAAGAAGCGATGGTTTGGGATGAAGATTTTCTGGTTGCATTGGAGCATGGGATGCCACCCGCTGGCGGCATGGGGATTGGTATCGACCGTTTGGTGATGCTTTTGACTGATTCGCCTTCCATCCGGGACGTCATTCTATTCCCCTTGATGCGGCCGAAGGAATAAACAGAATGTTAAAAAAATATAAACATTAAACTTTTTTAGCAAGTAAGAAGGATTTATTGGTAGTAAATAGAATAAATAGATTGATCCTGAAGGTTTTATTCGATTTTCGCATCTAAATTTAACAAACCCGGAAGGAATAACAGGTAATATGGAGAATAAAAGGAATTACATCCAGGAGGATCAATAGAGTTTTTTACTTCAGGATGTATAAAACAATCAACAAGGAAACCAATAAACTTGTTTTCCGGAACTCAGGAGGTGGTTAATGACTAAAAAACATGGGATGATTACCTATACTTCAAAAAAGGTAAATTATTTTAACAAATAACTTAGGAGGGGTTTATATTGAAAAAGGCGTTAGTATTAGCGCTTACCGTTTTAATGGTACTTTCCTTAGCCACTGCGGCTTTTGCGGCCGAAGTTACATACGAGGGTAAAGTAGAGGTTACTTTTGGTGGCAGTTCTGAAGGCGAAGCGAAAGAAGCAGGGGAATTTGGCGGCAACAAAGAAGCTAAAGTTATTATTGATTTTGCCAAAGATTTTGGTGACGGCGTGACCGCTGGTGTAAAAACCGTAACTGAAGCTCATGGCGATGAGAAGAAATTTGAGTTCGACGGCGAAGGTTATGTCAAGGTCGAGAAAGATCTCTTTACTGCTGAAGCTTCCACCGGGATCGATGGCGGAGTCGGAAAAGACTTCGGCGAATTCAATATTGCCAATAACCCTGGTCTTGGCCTGGAACTGAAGTTAATCGACGGGCTGACCATTAACACCATTGTTAATAATAAACGGCAGGCTGACCCCGAAAAGAGCGACTTCAACTTCGTGCTAAAAGGCGAGTTCGCGCAAGACATCTTTACCGTTGGTGGCGGCTTCCAGAGCGATGGCGAAAATAAAACATCTGCCTTTGGTGTATACGGCAGCGCTAACCCCATTGACGATCTAACTGTTAACGCCGAGTTCGGTAGCAGAAACTTAGATACTGAGGACAATGAGGCCGACGCAATCACCTCTTTGCTGGCCAGTGCCGAGTACAAACTGGATGCTTTGACTGCAAAAGCCGGTTTCTTAATGAACGATATTGGTTTCAAATCCTTAAATGATGATGATGCCGACCAGGATTACCGCATCAACGAAGCTTTCAGATTCGTGCCTGTATATAAAGTTAATGTGCTCTTTGTCGACGCTTCCTACCAGATCATGGACAACTTTGAAGTCAACGGTAACTTCGACTATCTCCTCGGCGCTAAAGATGACGACGATGAAGATCTTCCGGACGACGCAATCGAGAAACTCAGCTTCAAAGTGGGCGCCAAGTACACCTACGATGCGTTGACCTTTGAAGGCTGGTACAAAGCTTGGGATGCGTCCCAATTTGGCGGAAAAGCCAGCTACAATTTGGCCGACGGCGTTGACACCTCCTTTGAGGTAACAATGACCAAAGACGACAAAGACGATGAAGACGCCAAATTGGCTTACACTGCTAAAGTGGAAGCCAGCTTATAAGAGCTGAACCAAAAAACGACAAGCGCCTCCGTTGAACGGAGGCGCTTGTTTTTTGTTCTGACCATTGGCAATTTCCGGTGGACCGCGGTTGAATTCTATTTTGCCTTTGGATTTGGAGGTGGCAATCAAAAGTGCAGAATGCAAATCGTAAATGTGTTTGTTACTATACAACGCTCGGCAGGGTGCTTTTTTTTTGACAAAATTCCATATTCATTATTCAATACGCCATTTACAGATCAGCGCGGATGTTATTAAAATAAACTTGTTAATAAAAAATTAGTAGTGGGGTGGTGTTTTGAAAAAGATTGCCTTCATCGGGGCTGGTAGCTTTGGATTTACCAGAGGCCTTGTCCGGGACATTCTTTCCTTTCCTGCCTTGGCCGACAGTACGATTGCCCTCATGGATATTGATCAGGAGCGGCTTTCTTTTATCAAAGAAGCGGTGGATAGAATTGTCGCGGCAGGGAATTATCCGGCCAAGGTAATTGCCACCACCGATCGGGTGGAAGCCCTTAAAGATGCGGACGGGGTAGTCTGTACCATTTTGGCGGGGAGCGTTGATGTCTGGCGCCATGACATCGAAATCCCGAAAAAATATGGAGTAGATATTAATGTGGGGGATACCCGGGGACCGGCCGGTATTTTCCGCGCCTTGCGAACAATCCCGGTGATGCTCGACATTTGCCGCGATATTGAAAGATATTGCCCGGAGGCGATCTTTCTAAATTACACGAATCCCATGGCCATGCTCTGCCGGGCAATGCAAGAAAAGAGCAGGGTTAAGGTAACCGGCCTTTGCCACAGTGTGCAGGGAACAGCCCAAATGCTGGCAGAATGGATCGGCGCGCCTATGGAGGAGATTACCTATTTGTGCGCCGGTATAAACCATCAGGCCTGGTACCTTCAGTATAAGTGGAATGGTAAAGATGCTTACCCCTTAATTAGGGAAGCGATAAAAAGACCGGAAATTTTCAACGAGGAACAGGTGCGCAACGAAATGTTTCTGCATCTGGATTATTACGTGACCGAATCCAGCGGCCATAATTCGGAGTATAATGCCTGGTTTCGCAAACGCCCTGATTTAATCGAGAAATACTGTACCCATGGCACTGGATGGAATCCAGGACATTATGCCTACATTTTGAATGAGTATCGCCGAATGGAACATACATGGAAAGATGAGATTAAGGCGTGGTTGGCGAAGGATGAGATCAATCTCGACCGCGGTCAAGAATATGCTGCCAGTATCTTCAATGCGGTCTTTGGTGACGGCACAGTCTTTGAGTTTAACGGCAATCTACGCAATTTCGGTCTGATTGATAACCTTCCGGAAGGTTGTTGCGTGGAGGTGCCAGTGCTTGCCTCGCGTCGCGGCCTTGATCCAATTCATGTCGGTCCCCTTCCCGAACAATTGGCGATCTTAAACAATATCAGCGCCCGCTGTGAGGAATTGGCGGTTGAAGGCGCCTTAACCGGGGATCCGCGGAAAATATTTCATGCCATCTGTTATGATCCATTAACCTCAGCCGTCTTAAGTTTAGCCGAAATCAAAACAATGGTCGATGAGATGTTTGAGGTCAATCAAAAATGGTTACCTCAGTTTAAGCATTTTATTTAAGATTGACGAAAGATAAAAAGCCTTTTAGCTGGATAAACATTATATACGCTGCTTTTGGAGAGCCGCTGATGCTCTTGTTACCATCTACGGAGTAATAACTTTTTTTAACTGGGGTTCTTTATTATTGGAGGAACCTCGGTTTTTTTTAGAAGTAATATAATATTAAACATGCGGAAAGGAATATGAAGCCTTTGGCTAAAAAAAGACACCTCCCCGGTTTGCTCCAGAGTTTTTTCCAGAGTGTACAAGGGACCTTGATTTTGTATTTTATCATTATCGCGGTTATCCCGACTTTTCTGTTGGGTTTAATAACATACTCGGCCACCTCGCGAATCATCAACAACAAAGTCCAAATCTATGTTGAACAGATGATTATTAAGGTGAAGGAGAATATTGAATACTACTTCCGGGATTTGCAGAGTCTGGCCTATATGATCTCAGTAAATAACGACTTGCTTACTGCTTTACGGGAAGAAACATTTTTAGATAAATGGAAGGAGATCAATTACGAAAACAAGTTAAAACACTTTCTCGCCAGTCTCACCAGCACGCGGGCAGAAGTCAGAGGTATTTACGTCATAGCGGAAGACGAAAGAAGGATTTATTCGAGCGGGCCCCCTATTCTGATCAGTCATTTACAAAGATATGACTGGTACCAAGAGATGGTTAATTCCAATGATCATTTTTTCATTACCGACATCCATGAAGATGATTATGCGGATGCTCTTTATTTCAATACCACAAAAGTGGTTACCTATGCGCAGCGCATCACGGATCTGGACGGACGAAAGCTAGGGTGGGTTTTGATCGATCTTAACTACAGTTTTGTCACTAAGATGCTAGAAAAGTTGGAGTTGTGGGAGCAAGGCCAAATTACGGTCTTGGATTCAAAAGGAAAACTGATTTTTGGGGATCAAGCGGCGGCAGTTAAGTATCAGGAGAGTAACTTTCGTCAATTATACCTACGGGATTGGGGCAGCCAAATACAGAATATACAGGGGAAGAAGGAGCTGGTTGTATATCAAGCGGTATCTTTCTGCGGTTGGAAGATCATTTTCTCTATTGACGATGACCTTTTGCAGAAAGAAAACATTACGATCCGGAATTTAATTCTCGTGATGGCCATTTTCCTGTTGGGCGGAGCTATTTATCTGGCCGTGCATTTTGCGAAAAAGGTGTCCGACCCGGTTCAGCTCCTTTGTAACTCCATGAAAAAGGTGGAGGAAGGCAACCTCGAAGTCGCCATTCGGATCAGGAGCATGAAAGAGTTTAATCGATTAGCGGCCAGTTTCAACCGAATGGTAGAACAGATTCGTAATTTAATGGATAACATTTATGAAGTGCAGCAAAAAAAGCGGCAAGCCGAGTTAAATGCGCTTCAGGCTCAGATTAATCCTCATTTTCTCTATAATACCCTTGATTCTTTGCGTTGGCTAGCTAAGATCCACAATATTGAAGAGATTGGAAAGATCATTTCCGCCCTTGAGAATTTGTTGCGGGCTAGTATTACCAAGACCAACGATCTGATTCCCATTGGTGAGGAGATTGAAAACGTCCGTAATTACCTGGCTATCCAGTCCTTTCGTTATGGAAATAATTTTTCGACCACTTTTAGCATTGATCCATCTGTAACTAGCTACTTGACGCCGCGTTTGATCTTACAGCCGCTGGTCGAGAATGCAATTTATCATGGAGTTGGAAGCATCGTTGGCGGGGAGATCGAGATCGGCGTTCATTCGGACAGCGCCGGAATAATCTTTACAGTGTTGGATAATGGTCCCGGCATTGCGCCGGAAAAGTTAAAAGCAATTAGAGAAGGTAAAAACAAGGACCGTTTCAGCGGTTTTGGTTTAATGAATGTCGAGGAGCGAATCAGGCTTTATTTTGATCAGGATTACGAGTTCACAATAAAGAATCGGGCGCCCCAGGGAACCCAGGTTATAATCAGGATTCCCCGGATTAGAAAATTTAAGGAAAGGAGCATCGCCAAGTGGGTAAAGTAATGATCGTTGACGACGAGTTGTTAGTCCGGATCGGTTTGCGTTCCACCATCTCCTGGCAGAAATATGGTTTTACGATCGTCGCCGACGCGGCCAACGGCCAAGAGGCGATTCAAAAATTTACCGCTACCGATCCGGATATCCTGATTACAGATATCCGTATGCCCGGAATGGACGGTATTGAGTTGATCAAGATCCTGAAAAAAAGGAAACCAAAGTTGAAAACGGTCATTCTTACCAATTACGATGATTTTGCTTACACTCAAGAGGCGCTGAAATTAGGAGCGGATGAATATCTGCTCAAGTCAACTTTGGACAACCAAACCTTATTGCCCATTTTGGAGAGATTATGGAGTAAAGTGCAACAGGAGTCGGTAGAGGACCAAAGATTAGAAAAGTTACAAAAGCAGGCCTTACTGGGATTTTCTCTATTAAAAAAACATTTTGTGGAGAGGCTAATCAGTGGTGAATTGGATGAGCAAGTCTATCACGACTTTTTGCAGGACTTAGGGTTAGATTTGCAGGAAAATAATTGGCAGCTGATCTTTATGAAAGGGGATAATCAGGAGGAAACTACGGCCCGCTCCGACCTTCGTCCTTTAAACCTGATTGAAGAGATTACAGATAAAGTTGGCGCTTTAGTTGCCGAAGGCTCAAGCGCGGAGGAGTGGATCCTGATCTACAGTTTTCCGGAAAAAGAAGCCAGTTATTATCGGAAAAAGATCATTCCCTTTAACATTCGGCAGATTCAAACCTGTCTTAAGCAGTATCTGCAGATCAAAACCACCGCTGTTTTCGGTTCGGTGCTCACCTGTTATCGGCAGTTGCCGGCAGAATATACAAAGGCACGGGAGTCTATGATGTATCGCTTCTTCTGGCCGGAAAAGCAGATGCTCTTTCCCGAAGATCTTCCCGGTGAGACCAAGGATTATTGTCTACTGGAAAGTAACGACCAGAACTTATCCGCGCTGATCCGGATGGGCGATCAGAAACAAGTCAGGAAGGCGCTGGAGGGTCTTTTCAATAATGTAACCGAAAAAAAATCCCCTTTTCTTTTGCGCCAGTTCTGTCAGGAGCTATATGGCGAAATGGCGCGACAGTGTCGGGAAGGCGGGATCAGTTTGTCGGAGATTCTCGGGGAAGATGAGCAATACCCGTCTCATCTTGAGAACTTCCAATCTATTCCGGCGATTAGAGACTGGTTCGCCGAGAAGCTTGACCAATTAATGACGACAATCAAGCGCGCTGGTTTAATGCATTATTCGACGCCTATTCGCGAAGCGTTAATCTACATAAAGGAAAATTATCATAATAAAAACTTGAGCCTTTCTTTAGTCGCCAACCAGGTCGGATTAAGCAAAAACCATTTTTGCACGCGATTTAAGGAGGAGACTGGAAACAACTTTGTGGATTTTTTGCATAAAACCAGGTGCGAACAAGCCCGAGAGTTGTTGCTCCATTCGGAGCTATTGATTGCCGAGATTGCGGAGCTGGTCGGGTATATAGATCCCAAGTATTTTACGAAGGTATTCCAAAGACAGCTCGGCTATTCGCCAGCAATATATCGGAAATTATGCCAAAAAGGTGGGCGCCCAGATGAGAAGGCCTAAACTTACCATTGTCCTCTGCGGGATTTTATTTGTGACCGGTTGTTTTGGTTCTCAAGACCATGAGCTCCACACCAACAAATTTGAGACCATCCATCTATTAGGTACGGTGGGGGTCCATGAAATGATTGTGGAGTTAATCGAAGAAAAATTGGCTGCGGACGGGATTAAGGTTGAAAAAAACTTTTTTTATTGGGATACCTACATGGCTAAAGCCCGTCAAGCCATCCTGAACGAAACCGGAGAGTATGATGTGATTATAGGCCCGAATTCGGTCCTGTCTAGGTTTATGCGTAGCGGAAAGCTGATTGCCCTTAACGATCTGGCCGAACAGGCTGGCCTTTGCCCTGATGATCTCTACCCGCCGATCCTGGACAGTATAATCTTCCAAGACAAATGGTATTCCCTCCCCTATCTAGCTGATGTTTTGGTTTATATTTACCGGCAAGATTTGTTTGACCGGAAAGGAATCACTCCTCCCCAAAATATTACCCAGATGTACCAAACAGCTCGACTCCTGACGACCGATCCGATCTATGGTTTAGCCTTTCCTGCTAATCCCGATGATCCGGTGACTTCGATCTGGAGTTATTTTCTCTGGTCATACGGGGGGGATTATTTTACTGATGATGGGCAGCCGATTATCGATTCTGCGCAAAGTGTGGCGGCGACCCGAATTTACTCATTAATCCTGGCGAACTGTGCGCCCCCGGCTGTGGCTACTTGGAAAACGGAGGAGGCAGTCGATTATTTCCTCGGCGGGAACCTCGCCGCGATGATTCTGTGGTCTAGTGCGATACCGGTCTTAAATAACAGTGAAAAAAAGGGCTGCGGGGAAGTTGGGTGTGCGCCTTTGCCCCTTGGCCCGACTGCTAACGCCATCTCTCCTCTGGCCAGTTGGGGAATGGTTATTCCCAGGAGTGCCAAGCATATCATTGCGGCTAAAAAATTTGCGGCAACCCTTGTTTCCAATGAAACCCTGAGCACCATAGCGGAAAAGGGAATGGGGCCGACGCCACTACCAAAGATTAACCGCGAGTATGCGCCGGACAATTTGGAAAAACCATTGTCTATTGCCGTCAAGGCACTGGAGAAAGCTAAAGCCTGGCCGTCCCACCTAGAAGCGAATCAGTATATCCCCATCATTGGTTCAGTATTAAATGATATTCTGATGGGGGCGGATACCAAGACCACACTGGAAGCAGCCAATAAACAGCTCGCCCTGTTAGTAGCCAGAAGGAATCAGGGAAATTGATGGGATAATTTAGGCTAACAGGAAGATTGTCGACTTCAGCCGGAATATTCGGCACCTCCCTTGGGAGTCGCGGTTAGAAATTTTATTGTTGCTTGATCATTTCAGAATGACAAAGAAAAATTTCGGAATTTTAGTTCTCCCCTCCTATTCATATATTTGTTACATTAATTGTGAGCTGTTTGTTGGTGGAAAGGAGGGAGTAGGAAGCGGACACCGGACAGAAACTCAACCTCAACAACAATAAAAGGAGGAATATTTCGGTGAAAAAAGTTACGTCTATCTTTACTGTAATCCTTATTACGCTGGTGTTATTCTCGACGGTATGGGCGGCGCCGAAGGTCAATCTGCGCTATGCCTTGTGGGACACTAACCAACTGCCCGCAATGGAAGCCTCCATCAAGGAGTTTATGAAGCAAAATCCCAACATTGAAGTGACAATTGAATTAACCGAATGGAATGATTACTGGACGAAAATGACCACGGGAGTGGCTGCCCGTACATTGCCTGATGTTTTCTGGGGTCATTTGGCCTATTTCTCCGGTCTGGTCTCGAAAGGGGCTTTGCTGGACTTAACCCCCTATATCCAAAAGGATAAGTTGGATTTAAGTATCTATTATCAATCCTTATTGGAAAACTGGAAATACCAAGGCAAACAATATGGAATCCCCAAAGACTGGGATACGATTTGCATTATGTATAACAAAGATGCTTTTGATCAAGCAGGAATTCCTTATCCCAGCGCCGATTGGAGTTGGAACCCGAGGAACGGCGGGGAGTTCGTCCAAGTTTTACAGAAATTGACGATTGATCAGAACGGGAAGAATTGTACAGAAAAAGGTTTTGACAAAAACAAAATTGTTCAGTATGGAATTGGCGGTTTAGCGGCTAGCGAAATGCAAACCGGTTGGCTGAACTTTGTCTGGATGAACGGTGGTCATGGGGTTCTTGATCAGCCCTATGGTAATAAATTTGTCCTCGATGATCCAAAATCGGTTGAAGGGATGCAGTTCTACGCCGACCTGGTGAGTAAATATGGGGTGGCGCCCACACCGGAGTTGCAAGGCACTAGCGCCTCGGGGTGGGAATTATTCGTTGCCGGACGGGTAGCGACCATACCTGTGGGCTCATGGCAGCTTTCCGCAGCAAGAGATAATCTTACTTTCAATTGGGATGTAATTCCCCTCCCGAAAGGGCCGGCGGGACGTTATAGTTGTTTCAACGGATTAGCCCATAATATCTACGCCAGAACAAAACATCCGGAAGAAGCCTGGAAACTGGCTAAGTGGATGGATGGCTATGAATCCCAAAAGATCATCTCCGAGTATGGCGTGGTCTTCCCGGCGATCTCCTCGCTAATCGATGTTTATCTGGAAGCAACCAAGGAAAAGGGTCCAGACAACATTGAATACTTTATTGATGCCACAGCCCAGACTGGACAATGGCCGATGCATGTGAATTGGGCGCAGATCTTTGACATCATCCAGCGCGAATATGAACTGGCGATTGCCGGTGAGTATTCCGCGAAAGAAGCCGTAGAATTAATCAAAGACCAAGTAGGGTCATTTCTCCGCTAATTAAAATAAGAGAAGCGGGACGGGGAGCCGGAAATTTCAAAAGGCTTCCCGTCCTTTTAGAAAGGTGAGGAGAAGACGATGGAAAAAACAATAGTGCCAATGGCTTCTACGTATAAACCGAAAAGTTCGCCAAAAAAGCGGCGGCAATGGTTAACGGGTTATTTAATGATTCTCCCTAACTTTTTAGGTTTTTTCATCTTTATGTTGGCGCCAATTATCGCGACTGTAGGATTGGGTTTTACCGAATGGGATCTGGTCAATAACCCACAGTGGATTGGTCTTGCCAACTATAAAAACTTGTTTGGTGACCGCATCTTCTGGCTTTCATTTAGGAAAACCATCTGGTTCACCCTGCTCAATGTACCGATTCAGAGTTTTCTCGCCCTTTTAATTGCGGTTTTACTAAATAGAAAATTAAAGGCCTTAAACTTGTTTCGTACTCTGTTTATTATCCCCTGGATTTGCATGTCGGTAGCAGTAGGGCTAACCTGGACATGGCTTTTTAATACCCAATTCGGGTATATAAACCATGTGTTGACATCCCTGGGGATGGAAAGGATAGGTTGGTTGACCTCAGACAAGTTAGCTTTGTATGCGGTTATTTTCGTAAACGTCTGGCAGTATTTAGGCTGGCATATCATCCTTCTTCTGGCGGGTTTGCAAATTGTGCCACAGGAGTTATACGAGGCCGCCACGGTTGATGGGGCGAATAACTGGATGAAATTTTGGAAGATCACAATCCCGATGATTAGCCCGATTTTCTTCTATGATTTAGTTGTGAACATGATCATGACCCTACAGATCTTTGATCTTCCCTTTGCCATGACCAACGGGGGACCGGGCAATGCAACCCGCGTCTTTAACTTGTATTTATACCAAAAAGGGTTTTCCTTTCTCCAAATGGGAGAAGCTTGTTCAATGGGGGTAATTCTTTTTGGCTTAATTATGGTCGCTACTTTCTTTGTCTTTAAGTTTCTTGGGAGTAGAGTCAATTATGAAATGTAATAACCCGGGGATTTCAGATCTTTATTAAGGAGAGATCGCGTGATGGAAAATAAAGTTACATACAAAAGACTTCTCTTGTATCTCATGATTATTGGTATTCTTTTTCTGTATCTTTTCCCCCTCCTCTGGCAGCTTTCCACCTCGCTCAAAGAAAGCGACGAAGTCTTTTCGGGTTATAACCTAATTCCGAAAAAAGTTACTTGGAGTAACTATAAGATTGCCTGGTCCCAATTTAATGTTAAAAAATATCTGGTCAATACAATTTTTGTGTCAGGCTTAATCATGGTGGGGACAATAATCTGCTGTTCAATGGCGGGATATGCTTTTGGGCAATTAAAATTTCCGGGGCGGGACTTCCTATTCTTCCTTTACTTAGGAACCATGATGGTGCCCGGGGCAGTGACCTTGATTCCATCCTACTATATTATTTTAAGGTTGAATATGGCTAACTCCTTTGCCGGGTTGGTTCTACCATTCTTCTTCGGTAGTGCTTTCGGTACCTTTCTTCTGCGTCAGTTTTATATGACACTCCCGAAGGATCTATATGAAGCAGCGACCATCGATGGGGCTGGTTCTTTCCAAATCTGGTTGAAGGTTATGTTTCCCCTCAGCAAACCGGCGGTGGCAACTTTGGGTGTGATGACGCTAGTTCAGCATTGGAACAGTCTACTGTGGCCTTTAGTAATTACGCAAAGCCCCTCCCTTAAGGTTCTGGCGGTCGGGCTCTCCGATTTCCGTCTCTTCCGCAATATACAATGGAATTCATTAATGGCGGCGGTAATGATCGCGATTTTACCCATGTTGATTATCCTCTTTTTTGCCCAAAAATTCTTTGTCAAAGGCATTCAGTTTTCCGGGGTCAATAGATAATTTTATTCCTTCCCCTTTTGGGCTTGTTGATGGTTTTGCCGATATTGACTGGGAGATAACCCTTTTACTTTTTTAAAAATTTTGGAGAAAGCAAGGGGGTCACTATACCCGACCGAGCGAGCCACATCGCCGATGGAGAGTAAAGGGTTCCGTAGAAAATCACATGCCCTTTCCATGCGAAATTGGATTAGATAATCTTGAGGCCCAATCTGGAGTCTATTTTTAAAGAGAACGGTAAGATAACTACGGCTTAAACCAAGGCTGGCTGCGATCATCTTGATATTGATGGGGCGGGAATAGTTAGTTTTTATAAATTCCAAGGCTTTACGGATATAAACGTCCTGTAGATCGCCGTTCGCAAGCGCAGTCCGGTGGGGTCCGGCGTTTTCAATCATTTCGGAGATGGTAATGTATAATAAACCCTGCAAATGCAGGGTTTTACCATAGTTGTACCTTGTATTATTATACTCCTCGGCAGTATGCACCAGAGTTAACAGGTGACGATCAATATTGATTCCAGTCCGTTGCGTCAGAATCGGATTTTCCCGGGAAAAGCCGGCAGCCTCCAGATAGGTCTCTACTTTAAGACCGTTAAAGCCAACCCAAACATAATGCCAAGGATCGACCTGGTCCGCTTCATAGTAAGTAATAAGCTCCGGATAGATAAGAAACCCCTGCCCTTGTTGGAGAGCGTAATGTTGGTTATTGACAAAAAAGGAACCCTTGCCGGACAAAATATAATGAAAGAGATAATGATCGCGCACTGCCGGGCCGTAAGAATGTCCAGGTTTACAAGGTTCGATCCCACAATGGTAAAGATTAAGATCGGTGGTAAACTGTTCATTAGTAAAAAAGATATCAAGCATTCGATCACCAACCTTGATTTACTTTTCTCCATTAGCCAAGACGAATGGTGTTTGCCCCTGAATTCAATCGCATTCACATGGTTCAGATGCGGATCAGTGTTCTGTGTTATATGATTCTCTTCAGGAGCGTTAAAGTCCTTTCAAATAACAACCCGCCATCCAGCGGGGGTTGCGTGACTTTTCCACTTTGCAGAACCATTAATATTAGCTAAAACCCTGACACGAAAAGCGACAATTAGTATGAAAAAGAACGTAATCGCGGGTGTTGAAGCTTTTTGCGTTGTAACCAATAATAAAAATTCCAGTACAATAAATAGTGTTTGACGGAAATTAGGCGATCAATATATTGTATTAGAATTGTTAAAGCAAAGAACAGCGCAGAAAGCCCGTTGAAAAATCCTTGACGAAAAGAGTAGTATCATGTTATATTACTAAAGTACGATTTGCGACCCCGTTAAATGAAGAAAAGAGTTAGAAAAACAATCCAAAAACATAGGACTAGACAAGCGATACTAAACATGATATAATAAACGGGTGTCCTAGAGAGACAAAAAATAACTGAACCCTGAAAACTGAACAGCACAGACAGGTAAGCAGCTTTTCAACCGGGGAACCGGTTGG
>DUQR01000010.1 GCA_012837715.1 Bacillota bacterium
ATTGTTATATACGATGGTACAATGAGAAACGAATTAAGATGCGTCTGGGGGGTATGAGCCCCTTGGTTTATAGACGAAGTCTTGGTCTAGTAGCATAAACCAAGTCCCAAAAAATGTCCGCACCCCCCCATCCAAACAACATTTACCAGTAGTAGAATATATTAAACCAGAGGTTTTTGACGAATACCGGGAATTGGCCTATTCACTTGGTTTTTCCGGGGTAGCATCTGGGCCTCTAGTTAGAAGTTCTTATCATGCAAAGGAGATGTTTGGGGAACCACTCCAAACTTAGTATCCATTGCTTATCCCACGAAGACAATCCCCGAAACTCTTCAGTTTCGGGGATTGTCTTCGTGGTCGTAATTTAAGTATGTTCAACGTAAAACTAAAATAATCTAAATTTAAAGTTCAGGTTTGCTGTTACGCCATTGTGGTTTTTTCAGTAGTTCTGTTCAAGGGCCCGGTTTTTCTATTTTTCCCCCAGGCGTTTTTCTGCCATAAATGCTAAATTTGGATCATCTTTAATGGACAGTTCAAGAAGGGAAGTTTGGCATATAAGGGCTGAGTTGGAAATGGTTTCGTAAGTCCAAACCATACGGAGAACAGCATTCGGCCCCGGCTAGGTAAATACGACAAAGGCAAAAAATGGGCATTAATAGCGGGCTTTAGCGGCCAGGTTTATTCAGGTGGTCAGGAAGGTGCGGAAATCGAAAAGAAATTGCTGGAAATTAGTTGACAACCGATCTATAATGAAATACCATAAGCTTAATTATTCCAAGAGTTGGGTTAAATTATTTTCATATTTGGAGGGATAAAATGAAACGTTTAACCGGATTAGTGTTGGTTCTAGTTTTAGTCTGTTTGGTTGCCGGTCCGGCGGCGGCCCGGGACGAAGTACTAATCAGCGGGTCGATCAGTCACGGTGGTTATGGTGGTCCCGTCATTAAAGTCGCTCCGATTAAAAACGAAACTGGGATTTTTGTGGGTGGATATGGCGGTTGGTTTATTAACCACTGCTTTTTGATCGGTGGCGGCGGATATGGTTTGGCCAATGATATAAAAGCGCCGGTAACCGGTGATGGAGAACCCCGCTATTATGAAATGGGTTATGGCGGTTTGGTTCTAGAGTATGTCAATAATTCTTATAAATTGGTCCATTTCACCATCAACACCTTGATCGGAGCAGGTGGGTTAGGATATCGAAGCAATCGGGAACGCTTTTCGAATGAAGATACCTTTTTCATTATTGAACCGGGTATTAATGCGGAACTAAATGTTTCTTCCCATTTTCGGGTGGGTTTGGGTGTCGGCTATCGCTATATTGACGGTATTCAATTGGAAGGAATTACCGAAAAAGACCTTAACGGGATGTATGCGAGCCTGACCTTGAAATTTGGGTCATTTTAGTTTGGTGGGAGGAAGATTAAGGTGCTCCGGGGTAAGAGAGCATGAGACCATCTCTTTCCCGCCGATTTTATAAGCACTGATGGGAACTGGGATTGCCTTAGGGAGTCTTTGCCCCCGGTTTAAATTTTTAACCGGGGGCTTTTGTTTAACGAAAGGTCCCGAGCTTTGTCATGAAGGGCGGCTACTTGATTTTGATTTTATTAACCAAGTCAAAAGTCAAAGGGGGATATATATTGAAGATAACTTAAATATTTTTTATTCCCCCTCCGTGACCACCGCGTGAAAAATAAAATAGAAACGATCGTCAGTAACTCCTGTGAATCCTCCATTACCGGGGGTAAATTCCCTAATGATATCTACTTGATTCAGATTCTCTAAAATCTTTATATACGGTTTATAATTACTACCGCTTTGTTTAAGCTCCCATGTTCCCGATGCGGAAGAATCTCTTTTGGAGCGGTTTATTTCTCCATAGGCAAAGGTTATTTCTTCTTTTCTTTGGGGAGGCTCGTTTAGTTCTTCTAAGGTACCATAGACGACAAACTGATCTCCATAATCGCCGTTATTTTCAACCTGTAAAATTACTTCTTCAATGCCTCCGAAGTAATCATAATTCTCCTCTATCTTTTCTTTTAGTTTATTGCTTTCTTCGTTCTGAGGTAGGATTGCCGCACGAAATCCTTCATTTTCGTATGCTACAGCAAATACATATACTTTTCCTTCTTCTGAATCTGATCCTACTTCCTTCAGCAACAGTGATTTCTTTTTCTACCCTTTTGTAACCATCCTTTTCAGCGATTAAAGTATGTTTCCCTGTTCTAACTCCTGTTATCAAGAAGGTTCCATCTTCATCGGTAACAACGTTTTTGCCGCTTACTGTGATTTTGACCTGGGATAATTTATTCCCGGCCCAATCCTGGACTACTCCTGTAATAGAACCTGTGGTAATAGAGCCTGTTTTTGATCCTGGATTCTTACCGCACCCCGCTAAGGTAAGTACTGTAATTAAGTAAATAAAGACGAAGAATTTAGGCATTGTTCCCTATGCAAAAACACAGCTGTTCAACCTCCTTTATTTTGGAAATTAATTGACGGCATAATATGTGGAATTCAACCTAATCATACAGCAAACAGAAAAATGGGTCAATAATAATTATTATGATTATTAACTACCTTATCTGTTTATTGGCGGGGGGGCTGATTGAGGATGGGGGTTCAAGATAGAAGGAGAGAAAGGGAGGAATAAGGAAGTAAGTAATGAAGCCGACAAAAAAGTCCCAGGTTTCTCTTGAGAAACCTGGGACTTCAAATTCTAAATGGTCGGGGCGACAAGATTTGAACTTGCGACCTTTCGGTCCCGAACCGAACGCTCTACCAAGCTGAGCCACGCCCCGGCAGGTCATAGTTTAGTATACCAGAGCTTTAGGGAATTGTCAAAGGGAATTAGTGATTTAGCCGGGAACAAATTTACCGAATTTTTCGTAGCTGTTGGGTGCGGCCTTGATCGGATCGCCCTTTTGAGCTCGGCGACGACTGGGAACCAGGTGGTAGCCGTGTTTACGGCTTTTGGCTGTTTACTTTTGGTCTGGCTTCTTTTGAGGTTCGCCGAATTGAAAAGACGAGATGGAGCTTTAGAGGGAAGAAGTTAGGATTTTTAGGCCATCGTCCGGAACGGGGGGGGCCGGGTCAGTGGTCAGCCGCGATCAGGGCGGGTGGATGCTGAAGAAACTGGCTGCATTAGCCCAAGAAAATTGAATAAAGGATGAAGGCAGAGAAGGAATTTACCGGTTAATCAAGAAAAAAGTGATTATTATTCCAAATTACCGGCGCCCCTTTTGGAAAATACAGACGAAGATGGTGATCATTGTGCATATTACCTTTCTGGGTGCGGCCCGGATGGTTACCGGTTCTTGCTATTATTTAGAATGTGAACAAGCCAAATTTCTGGTTGATTGCGGATTGTTCCAAGGCTCCAGCGAAGAGAGGGACCTGAACAACCGCAGCTTTCCTTTTCATCCAGGGGATTTAGATTTTGTCTTACTTACCCATGCCCATATTGACCATTCCGGTTACCTCCCCAAACTTTGTCAACTCGGTTTTCAGGGACGGATCATTACGACGCAAGCCACGGCCGATCTTTGCCAGGTTATGCTGCCTGATTCAGGGCATATTCAGGAGATGGAAGCGGAATGGCACAACCGGAAGCGGGTTCGACAAGGAGCGCCGCCGATTGAACCTTTATATACGGTCCATGATGCACAGGCTGCGTTGAAATATTTCTACCCGGTCCATTACGGGGAAGCGATTGAAGCGGGTCCGGGCGTAACGGTGCGTTTTCGCGATGCCGGTCATATCCTGGGCTCGGCGATCTTGGAAATCTGGATCCAGGAAGGCGACAAACGCGTAAAATTGGTCTTTACCGGAGATATTGGCCAGTATAACCAGCCAATTGTGCGTGATCCGGCTTTAATCGAGGCGGCCGACTATATTATCCTCGAATCAACCTACGGGAACCGGTATCACATCAACCATGCAGACCGGACTGAACGGCTGGCTGAGGCCGTGAACCGGGCGGTGCAAGCCGGAGGGAAACTGATCATCCCTTCCTTTGCGGTCGGCCGGACCCAGGATATTCTCTACCATTTGAAGCAGCTACGGTTGGCGGGCCAGATTCCCCGGAATATTCCGGTTTATATCGATAGTCCGATGGCGGTCTCCGCCACCGAAACCTTCCGCCGGAATTCCCAGTATTTTGACGAGGAAACCTATCAACTGCTGCGGAAAGGGGAGAATCCCTTTGAATTTCCGGGTCTCAATTTTGTCCGGACCACTGAAGAATCGAAGCGTTTAAACCAAACCGACGGGCAACAGATTATCATTTCGGCGAGTGGGATGTGTGAAGCGGGACGGATTTTGCACCATCTCCGCCATAATCTCTGGCGGCCGGAAACCCATGTTTTGTTTGTAGGCTATCAAGCGGAGGGCACACTAGGGAGGAGACTCCTGGATGGGGCGAAAGCGGTAAAAATCTTCGGTGAGGAGATCATTGTTAAAGCCCAGATTTTACAGATCGAAGGTTTTTCGGCCCATGCTGACCAAACCGGGATGTTGGAATGGTTAGGGGGATTTGTGCAGAAACCCCGGACGGTTTTTCTGGTTCATGGTGATGCCGATGTCTTCCCCGAGTTTGAAGAAAAAATCCGGGAAGTGCTCAACTACCCTACCATTGTCCCGGAACTAGGGCAAAGCTTTGAATTGGCGGAGAAAGCAACGGAAGAAGTGCGCGTGGCAGCGGTTCCCGATGCCACTGATTACTTCCGTCACCTGCTCTTGACTTTGGACGAAAAATACTTGGATTTCCGGGGACGCCTCCGCCAACAGGCAGGAGAGCTTGGCACCAATGAGTTGGCGGTTTTCACCAAGGAACTGGAAAGGTTAAACCGTTTATTGGAAGAAAAGTCTTGATGAATAGAGGAGGGTAACGAATGCACTTTCATGAGGAGCTGAGCCATTGGAATCGAAACCGTTATAACCGGGTGGTAATTATCGGGGCCGGGATGGTCGGCGCCACTTACGCCTATGCTTTGCTGATCAGTGGTTTGGTTTCGGAGATTGTGATTATTGATCTAAACGAAGAACGTTTATTGGGCGAAGTGATGGATCTTAACCATGGGGTCTCTTTTGTCCGTCCGGTGATCGTCCGTGCCGGTAGTTACGAAGATTGCCGGGAAGCCGATCTGGTGGTAATTACGGCCGGCGCCGCCCAAAAGGTGGGGGAAACCCGTTTGGATCTGGTCCACCGGAACGTCGCCATCTTTCAGGATATCGTCCCGAAGGTGGTGGCTAGCGGAACCCGTGCGGTGCTGTTGGTGGCTACCAATCCGGTGGATGTGATGACCTATGTGACCCTGAAACTCTCCGGTTTACCCAAAAATAAGGTGATTGGTTCGGGAACCGTTTTAGACACCGCCCGTTTTCGTTACCTTCTGAGTGAGCACTGTAAAATCAGCCCGGCGAATGTCCATGCTTATATCTTAGGTGAACACGGCGACAGTGAAGTCCCCATTTGGAGTTTGGCCAACATTGCCGGTCTCCGTTTTACCGAATACTGTCCGGTTTGCGGGAGAAATTGCGAACCGCTGGCAAAGGAGAAAATCTTTGAAGAAGTGAAAAACGCCGCCTATAAGATTATTAAAGGGAAAGGGGCGACCTATTACGCGATCGGACTGGGACTCGTCCGGATTACCGAGAGTATTCTCCGGAACGAGTATTCCGTGCTTACCGTCTCCTCGCTGCTGGAGGGTGAATATGGCCTCAACGATGTCTGTTTGAGTGTGCCCTCGGTTGTCGCCCGGGCTGGGATCAAGAAACGGATTCTTCTTCATCTCTCGCCGGAGGAAGAAGCGAAACTGGAAAATTCAGCTAATGTGATCAAACAGGTTCTACAGGAGATTAAGTTCACCGAAGGCTGACCGGACCGGCCGGAGTGCAGATCGATGCAGCTTAGAGGAGGTAAAAATGAAGGAAGTTGAGATCTACACCGATGGGGCGTGCAGCGGGAATCCGGGCCCCGGCGGGTGGGGTGCCGTCCTCCTTTACCAGGGACGACGGAAAGAAATCTCCGGCGGCGAAAGGGAGACTACTAACCAACGGATGGAACTCAAGGCGGCGATTGAGGCTTTATCGAGCCTGAAGTATCCCTGCCGGGTGAAATTATACTCGGATAGTGCTTATCTGATTAATGCCTTTACCCAAAACTGGTTCGGGAATTGGGAACGAAACGGCTGGTTAACCGCGAAGAAAACCCCGGTGGAAAATAAAGACCTCTGGCAACAACTGCTGGCGCTCAGTCGCAAGCACGAACTCCAATGGATTAAGGTGAAAGGCCACGCCGATAATGAGGAGAATAACCGTTGTGACCAACTGGCGAGGGCGGCGATTAAAAACATGGGCTAATCCAGCGTTTCCTGGTTATCCTTGTAGTTCCGGATCTCCCGGTAGAGCACCCGTGCGACCACATAAAAGGGAACCGCAAAAAGCGCGCCCAGGAAACCAAAGACCGTGACAAAGGTCATCACCACTAAAATGACGATTAACGGGTGGATTTGTAACCGGCTTCCATGGAGCCGGGGGGAGATCAGGTGACTTTCTAATTGATTAACAACAATCAGGACAATGACGATTTTAAGCGCTAAGGAGAAACTGGATGTAATTCCGATTAAAACCGCGGGCAAAGCCCCGAGAATGGCGCCGATGAAGGGGATAAAAGAAACGACTGTGATAATAAGGCCTAATATTAAAGCATTAGGCAGACCGATGATTAGATAACCGACAAAAGAGAGGAGCCCCTCAATTAAAGCTACCATCAGTTGGCCCGTAATGTACTGGGCAAGGGTATGGTCCGCTTCGGTTAACACCCTTTTGCCCAGCTTTCTTATTTTTAAAGGAAGAATGGTAAGAAAAGCCTGATAAATTTTTTGGTCGTCTTTGAGGAAATAATAGAGAATAAAGGGGATCATGATAATAATCGTCCCGATATTGGTCACCGTGGAAAAAAAGCCGAAGAAGTTATCCCTGATGCTAGTGATTAAACTGCCGACGAAAGAGGCCAGTTTCTCCTCGATTTTATACTTTTCAATATAGTGTAAGAGAATTTCATTGTCGGCGTTGCGCAGGGCGTTGCGGACGGAAACATAATAGTTGGAGAATAAATGCGTCAGGTCTTTTAATTGCTTCTGGATGATGTTGCCCCCAAAAAAGCTAATCGTAATGATCAGCGCGATAATCACTATATATGTGATTAAGATGGCCAGGCTTTTATAGCGTAAATATTTCGTAAGAAAATGAACCAACGGACGCAAAAGGTAATACAGGAAGAGACTGAGCAAAAGGGGGGTTAAGAGGAGGGCAACCACCGAATTTAAGGGGTCATAAAGATAATTAACTTTGGTCCAAAGAAAAAGGATTAAAAGAACGAGTAGGATGGAAAGGGCGATCCGGAAAAATTTGCTCTCAAACATGGTCTAACCTTCCTTTCGCGCGCGTCGATCTTACTGTTTCCGTGTACCGGTTTTCGCCGGGCAAAGGATAATTCCTCTTTTTTATAGAGTACGAATCATTATTGAGTTAAATTCTTTACCTGGTTTTATACGCAAACGAGCCTGCCCAGGGCAGGCTCGTTTTATGTAGTTTAAATTTATCACGGTTCGACGATGATGTCTCGCCTTGACTGCTATTTCTGGAATTGATCCGGTGTTGCCACCTCTCCGTAGACAGCCTTCGCCGCTTGCAACCGCTTAATTTGGTTCTCCAGTTCGGCAGCGAAAGCCGGGGGCATTTGGATATGACTAAAGGCTTGCGTCATCCGGTCCATCTTCTCCAAATATTTACTGATCCGGATCGAAAACTGTTCATTGTATTCTTCTTCACTGTAATCACTGTCCAAGTGGGCTTTAAACAGAGCCTTTAGATCCTCGTATTTTGGAATCCGTCCGATCGGGGTCTCGATGGCTTCATAATCACCGTTCACCCGGCCTTCCGCCCAGAGGATCCAGACTTTCTTATCAAGTTTACCATTGAGGTATTTGCCTTCCGCATTCTTTAAGAAGTAGTTAGTGGCGAAAATGGTCGGCGCCTCATCCAGTCCTTGGGTGAATTTAATATGGTTCTCCAGGTAAGTGGCGAGGGGCACGGAGATGAAGTCTTTATTCGCCATGGGGTCATGGGTGCGCACGCCTTCTTTACCGATGGTGGCGGCGGTTGTCTCCGACTCGACGGTGGCGCCGAGGAAAACACCATGTTCCCAAGTGAGGGATTCGGCAATCGGGACGGTGGTATAGGAATCACGGCCACCGTAAACAATGGCTTTCACCGGTACGCCCAGCGGTTCATTTAGATTGGGATCGGCATTATCCAGTTCGTTAATGGCAATGGTATAACGGGCATTTTTGGACGCGAAGGGAATCTCTTTCCCGTTCTCGTCTTTTTTCCCCTGGTGCCATTCTCCACTGTAGTTGAACCCTTCCGCTGGTGGATCTTGTCCCATCCCTAGCCAGTAGGGGGTACCATCGTTGACCAAAACATTGGAGAAGATCACTTCCCGCGGGGTGGTTAGCGCTTCATAGATTAACGGGTCATCTTCAGGGTTAACGTCTTGGATGATGCCGAAAATGCCTTTTTCCACGTTGACCGCACGGATTTGACCGTCGATCTTCCGTAAATAGGCAATATCATCACCGACAATGCTTTGCCCCGGGAGCATGGCTGTACTGGTTTTCCCGCAGGCGCTGGGGAAGGCGCCGGTGAAATAGGTGGTGCGGCCGGGTTTGCCCCGTACGCCCATCAGGAACATATGCTCGGCTAGCCAACCTTCGCGTTGCGCTTTTTGGATTGCCAGGCGGAAAGCCAGTTTCTTCAGGCCAACGCTGTTGCCGGCGTATTGGTTATTCACCGTGTAAACCCGGTTTTCTTCCAAGTCAATGTAGATGCGGCGCTTATCAATATCAGCAGTGACGTTGTTGACCAAGCGACCGGCGGAGTGTAAGAAGTAGAAGAAATCATCGGAGCCGTCTAAACGCTTAAACTCTTCGTAACCGCTACGGTACAGGATCTTTTCACTGTGGGTGACATAGGCGGAATCGGTGATCTGCATTGCCCGCAAGGAAAAGGGGGAGTTGGTCGGTCCCAGGGAGAAGAAACTGATCAACATCTCCTTGCCTTCCATGATTCCGTCAAGGAAGGAACGGATCTCCGGTAAACCTTCGTCTTTGAGGATATAGTTAATGTTCAAACCCCAATCGACTTCTTTAGACAATAAGTATTTGGTGTTGGCTTTGTCGCGGGCTTGGTCCAGGGGACTGTCGAAGTGAACGGTATGTCCTTCCAAATTTAATAGCGTTTCCTCTTTGTTTTTGAGGGCCAATTCCCGGACATAGTTGTTATCTTCTTCGGAATCGGTGATCACAGTGATTTTTGCCGGACGGCAAAGTTTAATCGCTTCTTCTATGTACGTCATGACCTTTGGGTTGTTCAGGGCCTCGAGTTTGGCGCGGCTTATGTTGTCCATGAAATAATCCTCCTTATACTATATTATTTGTCTCGGCAACCAGTCAGCAGAACAAAGAAAATCAGGAGAATTCGGAAGATAATTCCGCTGCTTAGTCTTTAATGGCTCGATCCAAAAAATCGAATTCTCCCCATAATACCTAATTAATAACACTTTAGCACAATTGATCATGAAAAAAAATCCTTTCGACATGAACATTCGGTAAAAATCTTGTATACCTTATACACGAACAACCTGCTTCAGCTTTTTTAAGGGGAGGTTATTGACGGCTAATTCATAAAGCTATATAATATCAATACGACAATATGAAATAAGGTTTCATATTATGAAATATTATCCTGGACGGTTCCACAACTAACTAAACCGAAGAAAGGAGCTAACAGTAGTGGCAAAAAAAGTGGTTACCTTTGGGGAGATCATGCTTCGACTGTCCCCACCCGGGTATCAACGTTTTGTTCAAGCGAATAGTTTTGATGTGGTTTACGGGGGTGGAGAAGCAAACGTCGCCGTTTCTTTGGCCAACTATGGTTTAGATTCTTATTTTGTCAGTAAAGTGCCAAAACACGAAATTGGCCAGTGTGCGGTGGATCATCTTCGGAGATACGGGGTACATACCGACTATATAGTTCGCGACGGAGACCGGCTTGGGATCTATTTTCTCGAGGTGGGCGCCTCCCAACGGCCGTCGAAAGTCGTCTACGACCGGGCTGGTTCGGCGATCGCTCAGGTTAGAGCCGGAGAGTTTGATTGGGAACGGATATTTGACGGCGCAGATTGGTTTCACTTTACCGGGATCACTCCTGCTCTGGGCGATGGGGTAGCGGAGGCGACTTTAGAAGCGCTTAAAGCGGCGAAGGGGAAAGGGGTGAAAGTCAGCGCTGACCTTAATTACCGCAAAAAACTATGGACACCGGAGAAAGCAAACCAAGTGATGAGTAAATTAATGGAGTACGTGGATGTGGTAATTGCCAATGAAGAAGACGCGGAGAAGGTGTTTGGCATTAAAGCGGGTCACACCGACGTAACCAGCGGGCAGATTGATCAAGAGGGATACCAGCAAGTAGCCAGACAATTAGTAGAGCGCTTTGGTTTTGAAAAAGTGGCCATCACCCTTAGGGAAAGTATTTCGGCCTCGGATAATAATTGGTCCGCTCTGCTCTATGACGGCCGTGAATTTTACCGTTCTCGCACCTACAAGATACATATTGTCGACCGGGTGGGCGGCGGAGACTCCTTTGGCGGCGGGCTCATCTATTCGCTGCTCAGCGGGAAAGCACCTCAAGACGCGCTGGAGTTTGCGGTGGCGGCTTCGGCCTTAAAACACTCAATTTTTGGCGATTTCAACTTAGTTTCGGCGGCGGAAGTAGAGACCTTGGCCGGTGGGGATGGTTCCGGTCGGGTGCAGCGGTAAACAAAAAGGAGTTGATCGCGGATGAATATGAAAGAAAAGTGTATTCAAACCTTGATTGAGACCGGAGTGGTCGCGGTCATTAGAGTGAACAACGCTTCGGAATTGCTTGATACGACCATTGCCTTGAATAAAGGCGGTGTCAAGGCCTTGGAGATTACGATGACCTCGCCCGGTGCCTTGGACGCCATCAATGAAGCTTCACAGAAACTGGGTGATGAAGCAATTATTGGCGTAGGCAGTGTGCTGGATCCGGAGACGGCAAGGATGGCGATCCTGGCCGGAGCAAAGTTTGTGGTGGGCCCCGTCCTTAACCGGGAGGTTATCCGGTTGTGTCAAAGATACAGTATTCCATGTATCCCCGGCGCCTTTACCCCCACGGAAATCATGACCGCTTGGGAAGCCGGGGCTGATGTGGTAAAGGTCTTCCCGGCGACTAAATTAGGTCCTTCCTTCTTTAAAGATATTCTCGGCCCCTTACCCCAGGTTCGGCTCACCCCGACCGGCGGCGTTAATCTGGAAACGGCCGGGGAGTTTATCAAAGCGGGCGCTAGTTTTGTTGGGGTTGGCAGTGCCTTGGTTAGCAAGAAACTCCTTGCTGAAAAGGACTGGGCAGGAATGAGCGCTTTAGCGGCTAAGTTTATCGAGGTGGTCAAAGCGGCGCGAAAAAGTAATGAATTAAGTTAATTGATTAGCTGTTAACAAAAGTTCCTTTAGAACAGATTGATTGGAATAAACTACGGAAATGGTGATCTAAAATGTCAAAAACTCCGGTTACCGCCAAGACAAGGATTGGTTCGGTGGCCAAGGCGGTAAAGATTATCGATACGATCCATAAAGCCCGGCGGGGGATGGGGATCGCCGAACTTGCTAGCGAATTAGGAATGCCAAAATCCACCTTACACCATATTATTGCCACGTTGGTCGAAACCGGGTTTTTGTCCCAAGACCCACTGAGTCGGACCTATAATATCGGCTTCCATCTGGTCGAGATTGGCCAAGCATACCTTGAACAACTTGATTTAAGGAAGGTCGCCCGGCCGCATTTAGAACAACTTTCCCTGAAGGTCAAAGAGATTGTACACCTTTTGGTCCTTGACCAGGCAGAAGTCGTGTATATCGACAAAGTTGAGAATCATGTCCAAGAAGGGACCTTACGCTGTAGTTCGTTTATCGGTCGGCGGGTGAGCGCTTACTCCACGGCGGCCGGGAAAGTTTTGCTCGCCTTTTTACCACAGGAAGAGCTTCGGTCTTATCTGTCGACGGAAAAACTTCTCCCGAAAACCAAGTATACCGTCACCTCCGCGGAGCTTCTTTGGGAACAACTGGCGACGGTTAAAGAGGAAGGGTACGCTGTTGATCGCCAGGAAAACGAGGTTGGCCTTCAATGTGTGGCTGCGCCCATCTTTAACCGGGAAGGGAAATGTGTTGCGGCTTTAAGCATCTCGGGTCCGATGAACCGGGTAAGTCTTAAGCGGATTGATGAAGAGTTAAAAGGCGCCGCCATTTTGACGGCCAGACAAATCTCAGCAGAGATTGGTTATGCGTTGCCGCTTGTAGAGGAAGAACGCTCTAGTAAAAAGAACAAGTAGTCTACCTATTTTGTCTGTAAAGCTTAAAAGATGCCTCCTGACCGATAAGCGGCTTGATCTTGATGCTTCTTACCAGCCGGGGGGCATCATATATACAACAGCAATAGCTTGTTGTGGTGGGCTAATCAAAGAATAACCGGGTTCAACCTGACATTATTACAGAATGACGGCAATCTTTTTATGAAATCATTGCATTTTATTCTAAAGTATGTTAATATGGTATCAACATCGATGGAAAACGATTTCCGGAAACCGATTTCCGGCTCGCTCCCAAGTTTTCAAGTATTAATGAGGTAAAGTGCAAATGATTAAAAAAATATCCATTAAAGATGTGGCAAAACTGGCTAATGTTTCGCCAACGACAGTTTCACGGGTAATTAACAATAGTGACCATCCGGTTAGTCCGGAGACAAAAGCAGCGGTTGAAAAAGCCATCAAAGAACTTAACTTTCAGCCGAATAGGATGGCTCAAGGTTTGATTACCAATAGATCAGGGATTATTGGCATTATTATTCATGACATTTCCGATGCTTATTTTGCCGAAATTGTCAAAGGTGTCCAGGAAGTGCTTTTTGATTACGATTACATCGTAAATATTTATAATACCTATCGAAATGTGGACAAAGAGTTACGTGCCGTAAATATGTTAATCGCAAATCGGGCTGATGCGGTTGTTCTTACGGGCGGAACGCTACTGGACAGTTATTATAAAGAAAAGATGCAACAATATATTGAGGAGTTAAAAAGCTACGGAAGCATCGTTATTGGGGTGACATCCCATCCTTTTGCAATCAAGAATATTAAAATTGGCAATGAATATATTGTTAAAACAATTTATAATTATTTAGCAAGTAAAGGTCATCAGAAGATTGCTTATATAAATGGCCCAGAGCTTTTAAGTACAACCCAGAATCGTTTCAGCGGGTACAAACAGGCTTTATTGGAACGAAAAGCAGTTATCAATAAAAACCTGATCATTAAGAGTGATTTTACCTTTATGGGAGGGAGAAAGGCGGCATTAGAATTGTTAGATCATTTAGGTGAATTTACTGCGGTTATTGCTTCCAACGATGAACTGGCTTTGGGGTTAATTTGGGAGTTTAAAAATCAGGGAATCAAGGTCCCGGAAGATGTTTCAGTGGTTGGGATCGGTAATAATCCTGCCGCTAAGTATTCTTACCCACCTTTGACAACTGTAGCTTTGCCCAGCTACCAATTGGGAGTGCAGATCGGTGAATACATCAAAAATTCGTTGTACAGCACAAAAGTTGTTGATGATGAAATTGAAGTCCAAGTAAGTTTGATTGAAAGGGAGTCCGTAAGGGATTTAAATCGATAAATGGCGGTCTTTTTTTGAACTCATGGAAAACCTTTTCCATAAAGAGTGGAGAGTTTAACATAAAGCACATATTCGAAAGGGGTAGTTGTTATGCGCAAAACCCGGTATGCGGTAGTTGGGGTAAGGAATTTTGCCGAGGCCCATATCACCAACATCAAGAATGTCGAGAAGGAAGGTTTGGCAAAATTAGCAGCAGTAGTGGTTCGGGATCAGGTCGAAAATGCGGACAAGGTAGCAGAGTTAAAAAGGGATGGAGTTAAGATCTTCCAATCTTATGAAGAATTACTTGAGGAAGGTAAAGACCTGATCGATGTAATCTCGCTCCCGACCCCCATCCATAGCCATGCCGAAATGGCAATTAAAGGGATGAGACACGGCTATGATATTTTACTGGAAAAACCGCCAACGGCAACCATTGATGAACTGGACTATTTAATCAAAGTACAAAAGGAAACGGGTAAAATGTGCGCCGTCGGCTTTCAATTTATTCATTCCCGTTCGATTAGAAAGTTAAAAGAGCTTATTGTCGCCGGAAAACTAGGTGAGATTAAGGAGACGGCTTGTAAAGGATGTTGGATTCGGTATAAATCCTATTACGATCGCACTGCGTGGGCTGGACGCTCGGTGTGGAACGGCCGGATTATCCTGGACGGTTCTTTACAGAATGCGCTTGCCCATTTCCTCAATAATATGCTGTTTTTAGCTTCACCAAACAGTGATGAAAGCGCCGAACTGAAAACGATCAGGGCGGAATTATACCGGGCCCATACTTACATAAAAGCAGAAGATACCACGTGTTTAGAAGCGGAGACTCTAAATGGCACCAAAATTTACTTCTACGTAACGCTGGCCCCTAAGCAAAACCAGGATCCCTATATAGAAATTACAGGCACAAAGGGGAAAGCCTATTGGCACTATAATGAAAAAACCGTTGTCGAATTTAATGATGGCGAAAAAATGGAATTTGACAACGAGGGGGTTGATCCCTGGGAAGAGGTGATCCGGGTGGCAGCTAAGGTGCATCAAGGAATCATTGCTAAACCCTATTCAACTCTGGAAAACTCACGGAATTTTGTGATTGCCGTTAACGGGGCTTATGACTCGGCAAAGAAGGTGCGGCCGATTCCCGAAAGATATGTCAAAGAATTTACGACTGCAGATAATGAGTTCAAAACAGAACTACAAGATATTGAGGAGATTATTGGACGGGCTTTTCAAGAACGGAAGTTGTTTTCAGATTTAGGGGTTGAATGGGCACAGAAAACAGAGACGGTTAATGTGGAAGGTTACCATGAGTTCAACCCATTTCAGTGAAGTTGTTAGGTACTCCCCCACGCTGGGTGGTCTTGATTGCAAAAGGGTTTTCTCTGAAACTTGGGGTTTCCCTGATTACATAAGGGTTATTACGAGAAAAAACAAGAGGAGGTGACTTACGGTTAAAATTAAATTGAGGCGGGTGTCGTTGTTATACTTATTAAAAGGAGGATTATGAAAGACGAAGTCTAATTTTCGAGCACTCTGGATCATGCTTA
>DUQR01000011.1 GCA_012837715.1 Bacillota bacterium
CCGGTCGCGCCCGTTGCGCCCACTGCGCCCGCCGGACCGGTTGCGCCTGTTGCACCAGCTGGACCCGTCGCGCCCGTTGCGCCCACTGCGCCCGCCGGACCGGTTGCGCCCGTTGCGCCTGTTGCACCAGCTGGACCCGTCGCACCCGTTGCGCCCGCCGGACCGGTTGCGCCTGTTGCACCGGTTGGGCCTGTCGCGCCCGTTGCACCGGTGGCACCCACTGGACCAGTTGGACCCGTAGGACCCGTCGCGCCGGTGGCGCCGACCACCCGGATGGGCAGCCGCAACAGAATCTGTTGAATTTTATTAATGAACTTCAGAAGAGGTATGATCTTCGCGCATAAATCGGGACGGCTTAACAAAAAGGCTACTAATTTATCGAAGATGACGCCAAGCACATTAAGGACACAAAGGATATCATCTTTTTTCAGACATTTTAGCGCCAGATCCAAATCGTTTAAGAGTACTTCCCTTAAATCCTTTGGTAAGTCCGCCTTGAGGATCAGATTCCTTAGTTCCTGGAGCAGCTCCTTCAGATCAAAAGCTGAATTATTATCCCAACTCAAAGCCATCCACCTCCTTAATGATGATAATCATCATACGAAGATCATTGCCAAAAAGGACCCGGCGCAAGACACTTTAGATGAACAACACCAAAATTGTTATTATAAAACAGGACAAACCATAACAAAACCGAAAAAAGGTCACAAAAAAGATCGTCGGTCTTCGACCAACGATCTGCATTAAGCATTTTATTACATAAGATTGATCAACTTATCCTCCGGTAAACCGGCGCCGCCGATAAACAGCGGGGATAAAGGTCAACTTTTGTCACAATTTCGATCTGCCGTTTTTCCGCCACCACCACTAAAAAATGGGCTACGACGATTTGTCTTAACAAACCAGGCAAACAATACCGGGCTGGATGTAAGTTGTAATCTACCCACGCCTCAAGAAGATGCGTTTGGACCTCCAGCCTCCTGTTGGACTTGAGGCCGGGAAAGTCCACCACTAAACTAAAGGGTAGATCTTCCTGCAAAAAACGGAGCTGATTATTGGGATCAACATAAAAAACTTCTTTGCGGATTATACCCCTGATTATAACTTTATTATTAAAAAGATGGACCGTTTTCTCCAGCAGTCTCGGCTTAATCCGGTCTATTTTAATCGCATTAATACAGGTTTCCGAAGAAAGCACCAGTTGACCGTTGGCCTTTCCTTGATGGACCAAAGCATTAATCTTCTCTTTTTGGACATAAAGTTGGGATGCGGATGAAACAGAACTATACACTACGCTCATGCTATCACCCCTTTTCAGGAGGAACCCATACTTATTTTATTTGAGCGCGCTAATCTTGTAACCTGCTTTATGAATTTTTTATGCGCCGTTACTTACGGTAACCAACGGCCGTTCCTGATCTTCAGGATTTTGGAGGTAAACGTAATCCCACTCTGTGCTGGACACCAGTATGGCATAGACTTCTTGGGCTTGGTGACGGCAGGTTGCACAAGCATGCCATGGCAGTAAGACCGCGGCGATCTGCACCGGTTTCCGCCCGTAACGTTCGGCAAAGGATAGGATCTTCCGGTAACCACTGCATTGCCCACATCTTTTGATCTCTTCAAGCTGCATTTCATGGATATCATCGGTATCATAGTAAAGGCGCCGTTTTCGTCGGAAGAATTCATCTGCGCCAAAGACCCGCTCCAAATCGGCCTCCTTCCGACTTGCCCAAGTTTCTTGCAGAAATGCTACATTATGGACCACTTCTTCCCGGACCGGCCTTTCCTGCCTCAACTCCGGGGGTAATTCGGGTTCGAGCACTCCGGTATAATCCAACCCGGCTAAGGCCAAGATGATTCCCACATTCACATAGGGTAAGGAGCCTTCGATCGAATAGCCTCCTTCCAGCACCACCAGATCAGGGGCTAATAATTCAGTGAGTCGGGCGTAACCCTGGGCGGTAACATTCATATTGGTGAGCGGGTCGGTGAAATGATTGTCTTGACCGGCCGCATTAATCACCAGATCCGGTTGGAAGTCCTTAAGAACCGGTAAGACCAGATGTTCAACGGCGTACAATAACTCCGGATCTCCGCTTCCCGGCGGGAGGGGAAGATTAAGGGTCAACCCATAAGCCCCTGGACCACCCAGTTCATTAATGGCGCCCGTTCCCGGATACAAAGTCCGACCGTCCTGATGAATACTGATGTGCAGAATATCCGGATCGTTATAGTAGACGTCTTGGGTGCCATCGGCATGGTGGGCATCGGTATCAACGATGGCTACCCGCAAACGCCCGCCCCAGCTTTTCCGTAAGTATTCAACAAGCACCGCTTCACTGTTAATCGTACAAAACCCGCGGGAACCATGGACAATCCGCAGCGCATGGTGGCCCGGCGGACGTAATAAGGCAAAAGCCCGTTCCGTTTTTCCTGCGGTGACCAACTGGCCGGCGCGCACCGTTCCCCCGGCCGCAATCAGGTGGGATTCGGTACACACTTTTGCGACTGAGGGCACGCAAATATGGACCCGTTCAATATCTTCGACCGCAGCCAGCTGCGGCCGGAACTCTTCAATCTCCGGAAGATCCAAGAGGCCTTCTTCCCGAATCTGGTCTCTGGTGTAAAGCAAGCGTTCTTCCCGTTCGGGATGATCGGGCGCGATTGCCCAGTCAAAGGCTGGAAAGAAAACCAACCCTACTTTGGGTTTACCATCCATTTTTAATCAGCTCACTCCATCTTGGGCTTCTGCCTTTTAGTTCAGACACTATATATTGTATCGGGAACTTTTTGTTGTTCACGACGCAAAAAGCCGATCTTCGTCAGCACAATTGGATGCTCCGGGTTTTCGGTTTCACTTGTGCCCTTAAGGAATAATATTTACCGATCGTATGAAAACCTCGGACCAGATTAAAGACTTCCTCTTCGGTAAGTTCGATCTCCGCTGGTTCGTAACGAACTCCGAATTCAGCAGCATAATCCAGCACGTGCCGGATCGCCTCTTCACGAGCTACTTCCAGGTTAAAGGAGAATGGGCGTCTAATCGTCTCCGCGTAGTCTAACTCCGGCACCACCAATTGGCCCAAAGCCGTATCGGAGCGTAAGGTAATGGCGAAGGTGGGCCGGCTGGCAGCGGCGCCAATGGCGTTGGCGGCCTCGTGGTAGGGAAGAACCTGGTAGGGGAGGCCCAACTGTTGGCCGATCTTAGGAATAAAGTAAACAGCCGGCCCGCCCATGCCGATCAGCTTCTGTGGTTGAAAGTTGGCGCCGGTCAGCACTTGCGAGACAGTATAGACCGGCCTGTTATTCAATTCCTGATAGATCTCTTTAATAACCTGGGCGGCTTTTTCGGCAAAAGCGGTGACAATTTGCTCCGCCAACCTCAGGGGTGCACAGCCGAAAGGAGCACCCAGCGCCTGGATGGCGCGAAAGGAGCGTTGTGGGTTTCCCAAGGCCGCTCCTCCGAGAACAAGCACCGCATCGGTGGGCGTAACCCGGGGTCCCCCTAAAGCAACCGGCGGTCCTTCCCGTTGGGGACCAATGGTCACCCGGTTTCCATCGTAGGTAACGACACTATCGCCCCCCAGTCCAATCGAACGGGAAAAAAAGGCCGGCACTAAAGTGGGAAACCCGGCGATCACCGCTCCTTCCCGTTCCGCCAGGGGTTCTCCCCCGGCAAAAACCGAGATCTCGGTGGTCGTTCCGCCGATATCCAGCGCTACCGCATCTTGGATCCCGTCCGCTAAAGCCATCGTCCCCATTAAACTAGCCGCCGGGCCGGAAAGGATCGTCTCAATGGAGCGATTGATTGATTCCTGTAAAGCCAAAGTCCCTCCATCGGCCTTCAAGAGATAGATCCTGCCTAGCCTATATTGAGCTTTTAATGCTTGCACCATGTGAACAAATTCGGCTTGGAGCTTAGCAATACTGGCATTTAAAGCCGCCGTTGTAATCCGGCGGGCAAAATTCAACTTACCGGATAAGCGGTGACCCAGCGTTACCGGTAATAGCTGCGGATCATCTTTCGCGATCATGCTTTCAATCGCTAGCTCATGCTGAAAATTACGGGGTGAAAACTTCCCCACGACAGCCAGGGCTTGGTACCCGGCTTCCTTAATTGCCGTTAATTGTTGTCGGAGCTCAGCCCGGTCCAAAGGCTTCACTTCCCGTCCCCGGTGGTCGATATATCCGGTTAAGGGATACAGTTTGAAGGGAAGCTTAAACTCCTCCCAACGAAGTCCTGGACCGGGAATGATCAGAACCGCCGTTGGCGCCCCTTTCCCTTCCACCACGGCATTGGTGGCAAGGGTAGTGCTTAAGTGCAGTTCAACCTTGTCCGGTTCCTTGCCGGGTAAATCCGATAGGAGTTGGGTGATGGCACTCCTTGTCCCCGTATGTAGATTCTGGTGGTCGGTAGGAGCCTTCACCGTCGCCAAGATTTTACCTTCCTTCAATAAGACACCGTTGGTATTCGTTCCCCCAACATCGATCCCAATCAGGTATGACACCAGCCCCCACCTCCTCTTCATTGCTCTACATTCTTGCACAAACGATAACTTGGTCCGAACAAAAGTTTCAATCCTAATGCAATTCCCGTATTTTTATGATAATAATATAGATAAACATAAACAGGCAGGTGATCCCCATGCCTTTTTTGGATTTGAAGTTCAATGACCCGCGTGTGAAAAAGGCTTTACTCCAAGTTCCCCGCGACCAATTTGTCCCGGTGGAATATCAGACCCTTGCTTATGAGAATATCCCTCTCCCCATTGGCTACGGCCAAACCATCTCCCAACCATATATTGTCGGTCTCATGACCGAATTATTAACCTTAAAACCCACCGACAAAGTCCTGGAGATTGGGACCGGTTCTGGCTACCAAACAGCCATCCTGGCGGAACTGGCCGCCCACGTCTATTCCATTGAAACCATCGAACCATTAATAAAAAGCGCGCAAGAAGTCTTAGCGCGCTTAGGGTACAAAAATATAAGCCTCCGCCAGGCCGATGGTTACTACGGATGGGAAGAAGAAAGTCCCTTCGATGCCATCATCATTACCGCTGCCGCCGAAGAAGTCCCTTCACCCCTCAAAAGCCAACTGGCGGACGGAGGTCGCTTGGTGGCGCCGCTTGGATCGCCCGGAGGAACCCAAATCTTGTGGCGTTTTACTAAACATAAAGATACCTTTATCCGCGAAAACAATGGTTTTGTCCGTTTTGTCCCTTTTACCCGAAGATAAGATCAGGTCAGGGGATATTGTTGAGTTCTTTCATTAATAGATTATAGATCTGGTCTTCACCTAATTGCTTTACTTTCTCCAACATTTTCTGCTTGTATTCCATTTCCGCTTCGGTCATTGTTTGCCGGTTATTGTCAAAATACACAAGAATACTGGTGATTTCATTTAAATTCTCCGGCTTTTTGAGGTGTTGCAATAAACCAAACACTTTGTTACCTCCATTACAAGGTAATCCTTAATTTGTTAATTCTACATTAAAGCCAAAGAACCTGCTTTCTTTTTAAAGATTCTGGCAAGAAAATCCAACCTTTTTCTCCCAGACTCAAACGGCGCAATGATGGACCAAGCTCTCAAATTAGATAATAGACGAGAAGATAAGTGACAATCGAAACGATTGCTTCCACCCCAAAACCAACCAGAAAAGGTTTAAAGCCTGATTTCATCTGCTTAAATTCAGTGGAAAGGCCTACGCCGGCAAAAGTCAGCATAAATAGCCATTTACTGGCGTTGTTTAGCACCTTGGCATGGGCCGGAGTGAGAAAACCAACCGTTGCCAATAACGAAAAAGCCATAAAGGCAAGGAGGAATTTGGGAAAGCGCTTCCAGAGAAAAGCCGTTTTGTTTTGGACCTGCCCGGTAATACCTTTACGGGCGTAGTACAACGCCATGATGAGAACGACAACACCCATTAACGCATTACGGGATAGTTTAACCACTGTCGCCACATTCCCCGCCGCTTCGGAATAGGCAAACCCGGTCGCTACCGCCTCGGCTGTATTATCAATCGACAAACCCGTCCAATAGCCAAAAGCTGTATCCGTCATCCCTAACAAGGAGCCCAGCGCCGGATAAAGAAAGAGCATGATGGCGCCGAAGAGCAAAATAGTGGCGATCGCATAGGCCGCATCATCCTCTTCCGCTTCAATGGCACTGGTTGAGCTAATTATCGCCGAGACGCCACAAACCCCAATGCCAATCCCCAACAAACTGGCAAGCTTCTCTTTTAACCCGCATAACCGCCCTAAGTAAGCAGCGACAAGGATAGCTACGGTAATCGTGACGAATACCATGACAATCCCTTTCCCCCCGATTACAAATACCTCCTGCAAGGCCAATCTGGCGCCAAGGAGGGCTACTCCTGTTTTCATCCATAGTTCATAGCTGGCAATCCCGGGGGCAAAGATTTTGGGTAGAGGGAAGAGATTGCGCAAGAGCATCCCGATGGCAATGGCAAACAGAACATATTCGCTGTGGGGGACAAAGCCCGCCACAATTTTACCGGCATAACCCACAACCAACATCAGGCCGATACCGGGGAGATACTTAAGGAGTTTATTTACCATGGCACCGTAGTGATGAGCCCGGCCTTGACGCCCAACATAAGAATGGTAGCGAGAATCACCGCCCACCAGTCAATCGAAAGACGCTTCCAAATTGTCACCACTACTCACCTCCCCTGCCACTGACCAGCCAATGCTCGGCGGTCATCCGTTCCAGACAGAATTCCAAGGTATCACCACGCAAACCACGGCGTAAAGCTTCAACGGCTAATACTTCTTCGGGCGCAATATTGCCCAGATTAACGTTGGGCCCAAAACGCTTAATTAATGTAACCTGTTGGCATTTGAGCGGGGCTTCCCAAATCAGTACCGATTCCGGATTGGGAAGAACATGGACTAAGGCCTCCATCTCTGCTTCTTTCACTTTCCCGTTTTGGTCAAAAATCCCAACCGCTTTTCCGGATTCCCGCCCTTCAATAATCACCTTGTGGGCTCCGTGTTCCAGATCATCGGCGATTATTTGCTGCATCCGCAAGATCGAAAGCGGGGCGCCGTTTTTCTTCCCGACTTCGGTCACTACCTTAAAACCATAGGCCTTCGCCGTTTGAATCGCCTGGCGCCGTTCTTTGGCGCTAAGCGTAATCGTGCCGTCCGAGACCTCAATCCCGGTAAAGCCTATGTCCGCAGCGTACTCTAAGTAGGACTCCATCTTGTTTTGCCAGAACGCAATCTCAAACAGGGTGCCCCCGGGGTAAACGTCCACTTCGTAGGAACGAATCAGTTTGATCTTTTCGCGGAGCACCGCTTCCGGGTAAAGGGCAGATGTGCCAAAAGTAAGTTTAATGATGTCGATGTAATCGCCGGCCAGCTCTAATAGATCCCGTGTTTCGCTCAAGCCCAGCCTTTTATCGAGCAACATAGTACAGCCGGTCTGGCGGGGTTTGCCACACCGGCCGGGCATCGGAAACCCTGTTAGAACAGCTTGCCAAGCCAAACCTGGTTTTTCCGTTGACAAAGTGCTTCACTCCTCCCCGTTCTCGGTTTTTAACTTAAACATATTCCCCAGACCCCGGAGAAGTGACAAAAGAATTACGATTGCCTTCTCCAAATTTAACTAACAAAATAATCCCCAATAAAAATCCCCCTCCGTTTAAACGAAGGGGGAACCATTAAATCAGACCGCCCACTTTACCACTGTTTTCCAGCTTAAAATAATTCCACAAGCTCGACGGCCAATCCCTGCTCCGCAAAGACCGGCAGCAGATCATCTTTCTTGCCCACAATCACCGTTAAAAACCGCTCCGGATAGGTGTGGGCGGTAAACACTTCCTGCACCCGGGAAGCAGTTAATTCATTATATTCCCTAATAAAGCAATTAATCGAATCTTTTTCTTTCCCCATCAGCTCTTGATTATACATTAATTCAGCTAACACGCTGATCTGAGTGTTGTATCTCTTTGGGAAAAAAGCGTTATAGAGATTAATCTTCTTGAACAACTCCTCTTCAGTAATCTTCTGCTTACCTTCTTTTATCGCCAACATCTCGGCTTTGATTGCTTCAATTGTCTCATAGGCCTTAGCCGGAGCCACATCCGTCGTGATGTAGTAAAGACCACCCTGTTGATTATAGCTCACGCCGGAAGCGATCCCGTAGACATAACCCATTCGGCTGCGCAGATTATCCATTAAGCGACTGGAAAAATCGCCGCTGCCAAAAATCAGATTGGCCATTAGGAAGGGAACCTCATCTTCGAAACCGGAACTATAAAAATTGTAACCTAGCATCATTTTGGCATGGGTCGCATCTTCTTTGTGGACAAGAATAATACGGTTGTAGTTTGCTTCATCGATCATGACCTTGCTTTCCTTTAGTGCTCCGCCTTTACTTTCCCAATCGCCAAATTCTGCAATGATCATTTCTTCCATGGCCTGTAGATCAAAATCGCCGGAGATGGCCATCACCATATTGGCCGGGTCAACCGTTCGTTGATAAAATTGCTCAAAATCAGCGGGTGTCATATTTTGCAGCGCCGCTACGATCAGGCCGATGTCGTTACCATAGGCATAAGGATGGTCTCCATAAAGGGTAGTCAAGAAAAACATATTCAGTAGGGAATGGTCGTAATAATACTGTTGGAGCAATACTTGGAAATATTCCTGAATAATGCGGTTGTAATAAGGAGCATCAAATTCCGGGTTTCTAAGAATTTCGGCAATCAAGCCGATCAGTTTTTCCTGATCAATACTGAGCGCATCAGCGGAAAAATTATAATAATCGGGAGAGGAAGATAGATTAAAGCTTAAACCATTAATCTCTTTATACCTGGATAATTCAGCTTCACTGTAATTTCCCGTTCCTGTATTCATCATCCTAGTCATAATCGTCGAAATCCCAGCCAATTCCGGACTTTCCTGACTGAATCCACCTTTTATGTACCCAACTACCTCTACGATTGGTAGTTCCTTGTCTTCCGCCAGATAGACCACCATTCCATTCTCCAACTCAATCCGTTTATAGTCAGGGGTTTCAATATAGGGGGCCTCATTGACACCACCGGCCAATTCTACAAACAAATCCGCACTGAATTCTACTTCTGCCCATACCGGGGAGACTAGCAGGAGTTGGAGTACTAATATAATTAAGAGAAGCTTTTTTCTCACCTTAAATCACCCTTTCTTTGTTATTCTTCGACCGGGACGATATGACCGACGGCCCTATTTTCTGGCGTAAAATATTTACCGGCAATGGCAATAATCTCTGCTTCTGTTAACCGGTTTAAATCAACCAATTGGGTCCGGTATAAATCAGGATCATTATAACTCAGTTGGCTCAGACCAATAGTAAAGGCCATATTTTCGATATCTCTTTGCATCAAGATTAAGCCTTTTTCCACCGCCTTTTTTACAGCTTGGAATTCTTCCTGCTCAATACCGTCATTGATTATTCGCGCGACTTCCCGATCAAAGGCTTCCCGGGTCTCTGCTAATATTTCCTCACTAGTCGGAACATAATAAACAAGGGCAAAACCAGGCACACGGATGCTGTTGATCACCGCGCCGGTCTCCAGAATCAGGCTCTCTTTATTCTGGAGCTCTTGTGTGACTCTGGAACTTTCGTTGTTAATCAGAATATCTAATAGGATTTCGATGGCCAAGGAATCCGGGTGATTGCCCGGGGGAATTTTATAGAGCATTAGTGTAATCGGTACATTCGTATATAATTCATATATCTCTTCAATCTCAGCTTCTTGGGGCGCAACCACGAACTCGGGCCGCTTGATTTCCCCTCTTTCCAAATGGCCAAAGTATTTTTCCGTTAAGCCTTTCACTTCTTCAACGTCCACATCACCCGCAACAACCAGTACCGCATTATTTGGGACATAATAAGTATCATAATACCGCTTTAGGTCCTCCACCGTAATCCTATTTATATCCTCCATCCAGCCTACTACTAAATGATTCAAGCTGGAACCAGGGAAGGCCTGAGCCAGCAGCATTTCCAAGCCGACCGAAACCACATTATTCTCGATCCCGCTCCGTCTTTCTTGCCGGATTACTTCCCTTTCCCGTTCGATCTCTTCCGGATCAAACTTTAAATTGACCATCCGGTCCGCCTCAAGCGCCATTACCAACTCTAGCTTAGAAGAAGGAACCTGACTATAATAATAGGTAAAATCGTAACTGGTCATCGCATTATTCTGACCGCCCACGGATTTAATAACCTCATCCAACTGGCCTTTGGGCAAAGCTTCCGTCCCTAAAAACATGACATGCTCCAGGAAATGGGCTATACCGCTCAAACCCTCTTCTTCATCGATCGCCCCGATTTTATAGAAAATAGATAATTCGACCAGCGGAATACGATCATCTTCAAAAACAAAAACTTCTAACCCATTATCCAGGCGGAAATTCTCATACGCAAATTCGGGAATTTGAATCTCACTACCTACAGCGAAACCACCAACGCTGAAGAGCAGTATGAGGATGATTGAGTAACTAAATACTAACCGTGTAATCTTATGTCTCATTTTACTAAATTCCTCCATATCTTCATATTTGAAGGGAATATAATTAATATACCACAAAATACCACTATGTCCAGTCCGAATGGTCTTCTCCGCATGACTTGAATTTTCATGCCTATGCAACGCCCTGCTTCGAATCGCAATATTCGTCCACGCTGGCTAGTCCCCATAAAAATCTATAGCCCGTTTTCGCCGTAGCGAAAACGGGCATTGGAGAGTAAAGAAACGAGTTGTCAATTAAAGGTTTGGCCCGGCTTTCAAGAAATTAGTCTTCATCCTCTGTTTCATAAACATAGATCTCGCCATCTGCACATTCCATGATCACTTCGTCTGAATAAAACTCGCGGCCGAAAACGTCCACTACTTTGTACTGATAAAGGTAATCACCGTCAATGAGTTCACTCTCTTCCATCACCACTGGGCCATCAACAGAAAAACTACCAAGTTCATAAATGTTTTCCTCCCCGGTTTCCCAGTTAATTGCTTCGAAGAGCGGCGTCACTTCGTCACCGTCTTTAAGCTTTATAACCTCCCGGGAACTCATCCCTGTAGCCGGATCAATTCCATCCCAAGCGCCATAAACTTTGAAATAGCCATCGTCATCCGATTCCCAGATATAGGTGGCCCGTAAGTTAGTCTCTTTCCCGTTAAGCAAAATCGGAATTGAATAAAGGTTATAATCACCCGCTTCTGCTAATAAGGTCGGCGCACAATATAACCCGTTCAAGGTGGGCCAAACCCCCCGGAAATTATCCCAGAACACCCCGTTCTCCCAATCAGCCTCAATATCATTATCATAGCCAAGAAGCATATATTCATCATATTCATAATCCATATAATAGAGGCTGAACTGTACGGAGTGCACTGCTTCCAACCCATTGGTAATCTCCAAGACAAAGTATCCGTCTTCATCAATATAGGATTCTAACTCGATCTCATAATCATCCTTTTGAACCGCCTGTTCCACCTGGGGAATATCCTCAACCAGGTCTTCCGGAGCTTCCCAATCGGTTACCACTTCCAGAAAGCGTAAATAATTCTTACTGATCGCCGTTTGGTAAGCATAAGCTTTCAGCTCATCATGGTTGATCCCTAAAGGGAAATACACAGATAGACCACTGGCCTTGGCACGGCTTTGGCCTTTAATATTATATTTTACTGCCGTGTTGAGGGCATTTAATACTTGATCGGCCGTCTCCGGTAACACCCGCTCGGTATTGCGGATTAAGTCTCCTAAATCGACCATGTTGGCATACCCTTCATCGTCATTGTTGCCACCATAGTTTTCGGCACGGGTCACCCCTTGGACAAAGCCGCGTAAGGAAGACATCTCCCTGGTGACCCCAATCATCTCCTGAGCCATCGCGTCAAAGGCCGCCACCAACTCGGGGATCGCTGCCAAATCAATGACGGAAAGGGTGGCCATCCCTTCTTCATCTTCCAGTTCGCATTTTTTGTAATAGCTGTCACAGATGACTTTTCCCACTTCCAACCCGCTTGCTTCCGGATCATCCGCTATGTACTGCAGCCATGAACAATAATCCCAACCACCGCCCGGTTCCAGTTCCTCGGAAGCAACCATATACCGGGCATAAGGTGCCAAGGTCGCCGCCGTTTCTAAAGTTGCCATCAAGCAAGTATCAAAACCAACCAGTTCAAAGTGGACCCCGGCCGATGCAAAAGCTTCCGCCAATTCATCCAGGGTAAGACTATCCATCTTGAACAGCTCGTCAAATTCTACCCCCGCTACAGAACCGCCACCATGGTTCCAAAAAACAAGCATATATTTTTCGGCTGGATAATTCTCCGCCCCCCAACGTAAAAAGTCACTAAGCGTTTTCGGATCCCCCATACTGGTTAAACGCTGCTCATCGACAAGATATAAATCGTTATCTTCAAGCTCCCAACGTTGCACGTAATCCGGATCAATTACTTCGTTCCACCATTCTTCGGTCCCACCGGTCTGGATAACAAAGTTCACACTGTCCGTGAGTTCCACGTCGAGTAACTCAAGAAGATTATCCGTTGCCAAACCGGCTTCCGTTTCCAAATCCGTTCCGCATAGATATAAAAAGATGGACCAATCAGCAATATTTTTGGAAACTACAGGAAGGCTACTACTAAGGACCACTACGAAGAGGAGAAGAGTACATAGGGATAATCTTTTTATCCTATTCCGGTAGTCCTTGAAAATACCCCCAATTTTAGTAGATTTTCCAGAAGATCAAAGCCGACTCACATCCAAGATCTTTTACTTCTATTTTGCTTTCTTCCTGTTAACCTCTTCGTCATCCCTCTTAATATCATTATAGATAAAATATCTGAGCGCAGGGGGCAAGAAAAGGGCAATTCTTATTGCCCTTTTTCGATATCCCCTCGTCTAGCTGCTTTTTATTGATCAGAATTAATCGCCATGGTTTTTCGTGCATAAGCAATCGCTTGCTGGCGGGTTTGAAAATGGAGTTTTTTAATAATGGCCGCCATTTCATATTTAACGGTCCGTTCCGAGATAAAAAGTTGCGCGCTGATCTCCTTGTAGGTCTTCCCCGCTGCCACCAAGGTTAAGATTTCAGTCTGTCGCGGTGATAAAACCGCTTCGGGTTTGAGCAGATCTTCTCCAACGGTGGCCGCAATCTGATTTTCCCCCTGATTAAATTCGGCCAAAACCTGATGGGCAAGATCGGGCGCTAACACCGCAGTACCGGAAGCTAAACCGATTAACTGTTCTACCAATTCTTCGCCCCGGAGGTTTTTTAGAAGATAGCCGGAGGCTCCGTTTTTAATTGCCCGGAATAAATCGACTTCATGGTCGGAGATGGTTAGAATGACAATTTTGATCTCCGGCATTTCCGCTTTGATTAAACGGGTCGCCGTGAGCCCATTACACCGGGGCATCTGCAAATCCATCAGGATCAGATCCGGATGATAAAGACGGGCTTTTTCCAACGCCTCCAAACCGTCTTTGGCCTGCCCTACTACGGTAAAGCCTTTCGCCGTAAGTAATTTTTGTAAACCTTCCATAAAAAGAGCGTGGTCGTCGACAAGAAGGATGCGGAGCTTGATTTCATTCCCCTGTGGCGCTTTTTTCTTCTCCCCTCCGGTTCCCTTCTCTTCTGGATTTTGCCCTTGGTAGACCGGGAGGGTAATGGTGACCGTCGTGCCTTTTCCCGACGGGGAATCAATTTGAACCCGACCGCCGATTTGCTCCGCCCGTTCCCGCATTACCGCCAAACCAAATGAACATTCTTGGGCATTCAGCTTTTCAGGTCTAATGCCAACCCCATGATCGATGATTTGCACTTGAATCCGGCCTGCTCTTTTCTGAAAGTTGATCCATGCTTGGTCGGTGTTGGCGTGCTTACGAACATTGGTTAAGGCTTCTTGGATAATCCGATAGAGTTGAACTCCGGCTGATAAACTAATTTCCTCTTCTTTAATCAGGTCCGGGTTTTCCATCGCCACTTTAATTTGGAAATTCCGTTCGTAACGGGATAGAAATTGTTGTAAAGCGCTGAAAAATCCCTTTTTAAAGAGTAACGAAGTTCGTGCCTCATAGATAAACTCTCTAATTTCCTGACTTGCTTCCCCAACAACCTGCGCCATCTTATTCAGAAGCTCATCTGCTTCGCCCAAACGCCCATTCCTAATTCCTTCCCGGATATTCCCGATCTGTAAATTAGTATAACTTAAGACTTGCCCGACACTATCATGCAGTTCCCGGGCCAACCGTTCTCTTTCCTCTAAAACCAACAAAGCTTGTTTCTGTTGGGCTAATTTGGCCTCCGCCTCTTTATATGAGGTGACATTGCGGATGACAAGCAAGCGTCCAACGTTTTTATATCCTTCGAGTAAACTAGAATAATACGCCTCGTAGGTATGGCCTGCGTAGGAAAACTCCCGAATCATCGTTGTTGTATCCGCCCATAGTTCGGGCCATTCACGTAATACTTCCGTCAAGGGCCGCCCCGCCACCGCACCGATTCTGACCCCAAAGAACACTTCTGCCGCTGGATTCATATCCATGACCCGATTGCGGTTATCCAATACAATCACCGCATTGGACATCTTCTCCAAAACCGCTTTTCTGGGAACCGGCACCACCTCTTGCCGGCGAAAACGAAAACCCAAACTGGTATAGGCTACCGCGACACTAATCGCAACCGGCGTAATATCCACCGAAAACCAACTCGGCCTACTGACAATCAAGATGATTTGGATTAAGACACTACCAGTGGCCAAAGCAACCCCCAAAGCCTGTTTCGGGTGGAGAATCTCCCGGTTTAGCGCCGCCTTGGTTTGGACCGCCATTACGGCCAATAAGACAATAAGACAATAAACTAAGATCACCCAATACCAAGGGCCGGGAATGAGTTTCAAGACCTGGTAAGGACCTAAAGCTTCCATACGTAGCTGATGATAGACCAAGCCATGCCAGGAATTAGTCATATTCAAAAGATCCGTCACCACCGGAAGCGTAAAAAGAAGCGCGATCCGCGGCCGTGTTAACCATCTTTTTTTGCCCGCAACGCGCACCGCCCATAACAACCAAACCATCGGCACTTTCAAGCCGATAAAATCGTTGGCAATAACATAACTCAAGAAGGCCGTCCCTAAATCAGTAACGGAGATCTGTAAAGCAAACCCCAGAGACCATAAAGCCACCATGGCCAGGGTGGCAAGGCTTAACCCATCGGCCACCTTTTTACGGACCATATAGATCATTAAGAAAAATAATAATCCAATACTACAGAAATAGAGCCATATGTTAGGATTATACTGAAAAAACATTGGTTCTACCTGTCCCTTTAATTATTTTTTTTCTCAAGTCCAGCTTTGGATGAATATACTTAAGGCTGACAAACAGAGACCTTCATCAATTTTATCCATCGATTTCAACTTCGGATATTTTCTCAAGACGAGTGATTTTAGTTACCTTTTCGCCTTTCTTATTCGTTACTGTGAATTTAATCCACTCTTCATCCACATCGATAATGTTGCATTTTACCCTATTCGAGGCAATACCCATTGGTAGTTCCTCAAACTTAATCATACAATCCCGGCCCTTCAAATCTACTAACATCTTAGCCATTGCTAACACCTCTTTCTTAAGATAACCTTCTCTCCTTTTTATGTTGGAGATCTCCCGTTTGAGCTTTTTAACTTCATCAGGCAATCCGATAAGACCGATTGTAAGAACGAACGCAAATAAGCCAAAAAACTCCATGCCATCAATCCTTTTTTATTAATTTTTTTCCAATTTAAACGTTACTTCTTTACCGTTTCATTAAAAGCCTTCATTTTTTATCCATTCTCCATTGCTGCCTATTTTTCTTCCTTTCAATGCAAATTTTATGTTGCAATTTGCCGCTTCCAATTGTCGTCACTAATTATACTACAAGGATCAAACATCCCTTGGCTCAATTAGTAATCCCATGTTACTTACACCATAAAAAAAAGGCCATTGTCCGAACAATGACCTTCTTTCCGGTTTACCTTAGAAGGTAAAAGCTCCTGGCCGCTGTGGCAGCTTCTAGCTCCGTACCTCGATGCTGGCCAGTTTTTCGTAGAATTGAACAATCCCGCCGTGATCATTCTGACCTTTGCCATCGACCTTTAAAGCCTGCATAATTTCCATGACTTGACTGGTCAACGGTAGGGGGACGCCGACTTCATGGCCAGTTTCGAGGGCATTGGCCAAGTCTTTGATGTGAAGGTCGATCTTAAAGCCGGGTTTAAAATCCCCCGCAAAAATCATTGGCGCCTTAGCCTCCATCACCGTACTCCCGGCCAAACCGCCGCGGATCGCCTCAAAAATCACTTCCGGTTCCACTCCAGCCTTCGTCCCGAGCACTAAAGCCTCGGAAAGAGCGGCGATATTCAAAGCCACAATCACCTGATTCGCCAATTTCGTGGTATTACCGGCGCCGATCTCTCCGCAATGCACCACCGATTTGCCCATTTTTGATAAAATCGGCTTACAGCGGTCGAAGATCTCTTTTTTACCGCCGACCATGATCGAGAGTGTACCGTCAATGGCTTTTGGTTCTCCCCCGCTGACCGGGGCATCAAGCATCTCCACTTTCTGCTCGGCCGCTTTGGCCGCAATCTCCTTAGAAGCAAGCGGCGCGATGGAGCTCATATCAATAATGATCAGTCCCGGTTTGGCGCCAGCCAACACCCCGTTTTCACCTAAAACCACTTCCTTAACATGGGGTGAATTCGGCAGCATGGTGATGACCGTCTCCACCTGAGCCGCTACATCCAGCGGTGACTTACCGGGAGCTGCCCCGGCGGCCACTACTTCCTCAACCACTGCTGAATTAAGATCATAAACCACCAGTTGATATCCAGCCTTTAAAAGATTTTTGGCCATCGGTTTACCCATGATCCCTAAACCAATAAAACCAATTTTTTTCATTTTAAACACTCCACCTTTCTTTAGTCTGATCTTATACAAGGTTTTGCTGTTTTCACCAAAAAGGCTTCCAAAGACAATAAGCCGTGTTTAACTCTACCTTCTTTATGAAGCGGTCAAGCCTCCGTCTACCGGTAGGGAAACCCCGGTTATGAACGCCGCCTCATCCGAAGCTAAAAAGAGGGCGACAGCTGCCACATCATTGGTTGTCGCAAACCGGCCCAGAGGGACTTCCTCCAATCTTTGCCTTTTCTTTTCCGGGTCGCTGAACAATTCGGCGGCCAAAGGTGTTTCCACGGTACTCGGATGGATTGAATTAGCCCGGATATTGTAGGGGGCATATTGGGTGGCTACACCTTTGGTCATCATAGTAACCGCACCTTTCGTGGCGATATAGGCGATGGATGAATACTTATGACCAATGAGCCCGGCAATGGACGACATATTAAGGATACAGCCCGCCTTCTGTTCCTTCATTAAAAGAACGGCATGTTTCATTCCCAGAAAAACTCCTTTGATATTCACATTGATCATTTGATCAAGCACCTCGACGGGGTATTCTTCAAAGGGCATCCGAACACTGATTCCGGCATTGTTCACTAAGACATCCAATCTCCCGGATTGTTCTTTGATTAAACCCATGGCTTCCCGCCAATTGGTTTCGTCCGTAACATCCAGCCGGAGATAGACCCCTTCCCCGCCGCCGGCTTTGATCTTTTCAACCAGCGCTCTACCTTCAGTTTCTTTCAAATCACAGACATAAGTGAGCGCGCCTTCCGCCGCAAACCTGGCGGCGATTTCCGCCCCGATGCCCTGCGCCGCACCGGTAATCATCACGACTTTGTTCGAAAATCTCATCCCGCACAAACCCCTTTTCGCTTTATCATTGGTTAGCCCTTCTTCGCCCCGCTTTGAACTCCTCCGCTCCCAACAGGATCAATCTGAAGTAAGAGCGGCTGCCGCAGCGATCAAGTCATCTTCGGTTAACTGATAATGTTTCAACAGTTCCTGATGGTTTTCCCCCGATTGGCCAAACAGATCCCGGACCCCCATGCTTTTTAAATGATAACCGCATTTTTCCTGGATCAAGATTTCTGCGACCGTGCTTCCCAAACCTCCGTAAATACTATGTTCTTCGATGGTGAGCACGCGCCGGATTCCGCCGATGGCCTTTAATAAATCCTTCCGGTCCAGCGGTTTAATGGTGCTGACATTAATCACGGTCGCTTTAATCCCCTGGGCTTCCATCCGGCGAGCCGCCCTTAATGCGGTTCCCGTTAGGGTGCCGGTGCTGATGATCGCCAGATCATCCCCTTGAAGCAGCAAATCAACTTTACCAAGGGCAAACCGGTAATCTTCCGGAAAAATTTGCTCGGTTTCCGCCCGGGAAAGCCGCAGATAGGCCGGGCCTCGGTAACCGGTTAAATAGTTGGTGATTGCCTTTGTTTGGACATGATCGGCCGGAGAGATTACAATCATATTGGGGAGCGTACGCATCAGTGAAATATCTTCCAAACTTTGATGGGTAGCCCCATCGCCAAAATCGGACAGTCCGGCGCTGGAACCGACCAACTTTACATTGAGCGCCGGATAGGCAATTACTTGCCTAATTTGGTCATAGGCCCGGCCGGTTAAAAACACCGCAAAGGAATGAACAAAAGGTTTCATCCCGTTTAACGCCAATCCGGCGGCAATCCCCACCATATTTTGCTCCGCGATCCCAATCTCAAAAAACTGCTGGGGCAGCTCTTGCTCAATAAAAGTACTCATCGTCGAGCGGCTGAGATCAGCATCAAGAGCTACGATCGTCGGATCTTCTTTAGCTAAAGCCAAAAGCTCTCTTCCGTACCAAACACGGCAAGACTCCATTTGGATCCCTCCTTCGCAATTTTGATTACTCTAATTCCGCCAGCGCTTGTTGGAATTCGTTTTCATTCACCAATCCATTGTGGTATTTGGCCACACCTTCCATAAAGGATACGCCCTTGCCTTTAACGGTATGGGCAATAATGACGGTGGGGCCCTTTACGTTTCGTTCCGCAGCTTGGAAAGCCTGGATTAATTCGGGGATCGAGTGACCGTTTACTTCAATGACCTGCCACCCAAAAGCTTCCCATTTCGGGCGAAGCTCCCCTACGTTCATCCGTTGACAAATCGGGCCTGTGGCCTGTAATTTGTTATGATCGACAATGGCGGTAATCGTATGCAGACCAAAGTTAGCCGCCGCCATCGCCGCCTCCCAAACCTGGCCTTCCTGTAATTCGCCATCACCCAAAATCACGTAAAAACGGCCTCTCTCCTTCTGCAACCGTTCGGCTAAGGCCATTCCGATCACCATGGAGAGGCCCTGACCCAAGGACCCGGTATTGGCTTCGATCCCGGGTAAACAGGCTAAGTTCGGATGGCCCTGAAGACGACTGCCTAATTGCTTTAAGCTCAGCAGTTCTTCTCGGGGAAAATAACCCGCCAAAGCCATCGCCGCGTATTGGGCCGGCGCCGAGTGCCCCTTGCTCAAAACGAGCCGGTCTCTCCCCTTTTGGTTGGGATTTAACGGATCATATTTCATCTGATGAAAATATAAGACCGTCATAATCTCAACCACCGACAATGACCCCCCGAAATGCCCCACGTGATTGGCGCCGATCATCCTTATGATCTCCCGCCGCAGTTCCTTGGCTTTCTCTTGTAGCTTTTTTTCAACCTGCATCGGCTCATCCATCCTTTCCCTTTAACTAAACAATGGCGATATTGGTTAGTAAAATATCCCCTTCCTTTGAAATTAGAGCGGGCAAATTCATGCTGGTTGTTAGTCGTCCTACCTCTAAAGGCAAAACAAAATAGACCTATCATTTAATCTTCCACAAAAATCTTTGGTTTCCTTTCTTATCTGTTGGCTGTGACTACTATTTTCTCACCACTGTAGTACTGTTTGGGGTTCCAACCTGATGGGTTGGGCTTATCCGGTAAAGCGGCCATGGGTTGTGAAGCGCTGTACTATATGCTTACGTGCTCTTCAATCCAGTTCGTAATCCTTTCAACCACTTCGGTTGGATATTCGAACTGCAATTTTTGAGCGATCTCCATTGCCAATCTACAAAAGAGATTCAGCGTTGCCCTTAAGGCTCGAAAGCTATCTGCCTTTTCGTAAAGACTAAAAGTATTCGGTAATTCTACTAGTGTTTCCGGATCAACCCATTCCTCGAGGAAGCGTCCGGCATGCCAAACATCATAGTCAATACCGTGTTTTGTTTTGGCATGCCATTCGAGCATTTGTAGTAATAAATTTTTTAGATCCTGTTCCCTTGCTTTGACCAACCATAACTCGCCCCGCATTATTTGTTTTGCCACGTATAACGCACCGAACAAAAACATATTGATAACTTGAGTAAAGTCGCTCTCCCTGATCTCTGCTGGCCTTTTTGTTTTATGGGTTGATGGAACCAGGTGATGGCCGACCCGATCTTTGTCGATTAAAATTTTTACTCCCCGATAAAAGCTATCCGGCGTAATTTTGTCTTTAACCATCTGAAGTAAGTTATTACTAGGGAGAATAACAATGTCAACCTGGAAACCGCCCTCGAACAAAGTGAGCCGTTCAGGTTCGCCGCTTGAAGTTTGATAAGTCAAGGTAAGCCAAATATTACCGAATTTTTTGAGCCAGTCAATGTTTGATAAATAGGTTTCGTGATTACGGGCATACATCATAATGTCCAAATCAGCCCATTGGTCCGCCGGATGATCGATCCGCGCCCTTGAACCAACCACAAAAGCGGCTCTTACATCCTCTGTTTTTTCTGCCCACTTTTTAAACGCTTCTTCAAAATTTTTATAAAACTGATCTACTTTTTTCACGAATCATCATCCACCTTTAGAGCCCAATATTTTAATATTCCGCTGTTTTTCTTGCCCGGCAATTCTTCTTTTTTGCAATGGTTTTTTATAAATCGCCATTCATTTGTTTTTAATTCTATAAAAAACCCGGTCTTCCTTTATTATCCATCAGGTTCAAGGCAAAAACATTCCCATCCATATTAGTCCTAATGTTCTTAATTGGGAGGAATTATCCAATATATATCGAATGCATATATTTGGAAAAGTGAAGGAAGCATTCACTTTTCCAAAAAATAATACGGAGGTTGATTCTTTTGAATTCTCTATTGGTAATGGTTGTCACCTTCGTCTTGTATATCTTGGCGTACAACCTCTACGGAAAAAGGCTGGGCTCCAAGTTATTCGGACTGGCAACCAAAAACATTACACCGGCGGAAAAACTCAATGACGGTGTGGATTATGTTCCGACCAACAGATTCATCCTCACCGGCCACCACTTTACCTCAATCGCCGGAACAGGCCCCATCGTCGGTCCGGTGCTTGGCGTCATTTGGGGGTGGGTACCTGCTCTTCTCTGGGTGATCGTCGGATCGATTTTTGCCGGCGCCGTCCACGACTTTGGAGCTTTAGTCCTCTCCATGCGGCATGAGGGCCGTTCCATCGGTGATATCACCGGTACATTGGTCAATCCGCGCACCAGGTCGCTCTTCGTCCTGATCATCTTTTTCTGTCTTTTGATTGTGATCGCGATCTTCGCCATCCTCATGGCAAACCTTTTTGTCCAGTATCCCCAATGTGTCTTCCCGATCTGGACAGAGATTTTAATCGCTATGGGGTTGTCTTGGTATCTTTATCAAAAAAAAGGCAGTCTCCTTTTGGGCTCCATAGTGGCGATCATCCTAATGTACTTCACCATCTGGCTTGGTCTCTATCTTCCGGTTAACCTTAGCCATCAAACCTGGCTCGTCATTATCATGGTTTACGTTTTCTTTGCTTCCACCATGCCGGTACAGCGTCTCTTACAACCGCGCGATTACATTAACGCTCTGGAACTGGGTGTGGCAATGGTGCTCTTGATTGTGGGCATCATCGTCCGGCCCCTTCCCATCGTCGCCCCGGCGGTGATTCCATCTCCGGCCGGCGCGCCTCCGATGTTCCCGTTCTTGTTTATCACGATTGCCTGTGGCGCAATATCCGGCTTCCACAGCTTGGTATCGAGCGGTACCAGCTCCAAACAGCTTGACAAGGAACCGTCGGCGCTGGCGGTTGGGTACGGCTCTATGCTCCTTGAGGCCGCCTTGGCCACTCTGGTAATCTTGGCGGTCACCACAGGGGTTTCCAAGGCTGAGTGGTTGACTACATATGCCCACTACGCGCAGGTTCCAACCCTTCCCACTTTTGCGGAGGGAGGCGCCAGGATCGTTGGCGCGCTCGGTATCCCCAAAGCGCTGGCCTTAAACATTCTGGCAGTCTTTATGGTCAGCTTCGCCAGTACTACAATTGACACTGGCACCCGACTGCAGCGCTACGTTATCGCTGAGTTTGGTGAAAGTGTTAAGTTGAATTGGCTTTCCAACAAATACATTGCCGCCGGGATCGCGGTCATCAGCGCTTACTTGATGGCTTTCCGTGGAAGCGCCAATTTAATCTGGCCGCTCTTTGGCGCCACCAACCAGATGCTGGCCGGCCTGGCGTTGCTCGCCGTGACCGTATATCTGGTGAAGAAAAATAAACCCATTGTCTACACCATGATTCCGATGATCTTCATGATCGTCATGACAACCTGGGGTATGGTGGCCAACTTCCGTAGTTACCTGGCCTCAGGAAACATGCTCTTGACCGTGATCAATGGGATCATCATTCTCCTTGAACTATGGATGATAGCGGAAGCTGTAAATGTGCTCAGTAAAGAAAAGCGATCAAACATTGATCTACCGGCAGGATCGGCATAAAGACCTGAATTCGTTACCCGCTCGAGCTGTTGGCGTTATCCACATACTTAGTTGAAATAATCTTTTCTTTTACTCTTGACCTCCATTAGGCGGATGATTCCTACAGTAAACAAGGCCTCTGGGCCGAGGCGGGAATTGAGCATAATCCTAACTGATCTCCAATGTTAAAGGCACGGAACAGATCGTTCCGTGCCTAATTTATTTTTTGAATTCGTCCTTATTTTGCAAAGCCTATTTTCGGTTTGTTTGACTCATTACCATGTATCGGGATGTTGAGCTTTGTTTTTTGCCTGTTTCGTCCGAAAACCGTGGATTTTCTCTGCCTATCCCGGAGAATTATCCTTCCGGAGCCAAAAAATCGTTGGCCGGCTTATGAATTATTACCACCTAGTAACCACTTTCCCATCAGCACTACATGATCATACTTCCCATCCAGCTTGCGGGAATTAATCCGTCTACCCTCGTGTTGGAAACCGAATTTTTCATAAAACTTAATTGCCTGTACATTACTTCCAAAGACCTCAAGCTCTATTTTTTCAATCTTATTTTTTTCTCTCGCATGTTCAATTGTTTTTTGTAACAACATACTGCCGATCCCCTGATGGCGATATTCAGATAAAAGCCCGATCCCCAGTTTACCCACATGGGTAAAACCTTCGATGTCTTTGGGGATAAGATCACACCAACCGATCACTTTCTCGCCATCCAAGGCAAAATACTGCGCAAAATCGTTCGCCTCACCCATCTGAATAAAATCCTTGGTACTTTCAAGCGAGAATCCGGTTACTGATGCTAAATATTTACGTTCTCTTGCAACAATATCTACAGCCCGGGCAAAACTTTCCGCATACTTTTGCGAAGCTTTCACAATCGATACCACAGCCTCATCACTCCGTTTTGATCTAATCAAATTCTGATCATCCTTTTTGATGAAAGGCAATCCTGGAGAGCCAAGAGCTATATAAAAAAAGCACCGCAATAAACTCTCTTATCAAGCTTCTCCTTTTTTATAGACGTACACATAAAGGTTAATGTTAGTTCAGGATTGCAGGAATTCCCTTCGAAACCTCGAAAAGATCGAGCTGTTACTATGATTTGGACAATTATAGCATATTTTCGGTATTATAACAAAAAAATATGAGCTCCCAAAAATAAAGAAGCTCATATCCTAACCAAAACTACATCAACAAGTCATGGCAATTGTCACCAATCAGATGTTATGAATTATTGACCCGGTCCCGCCTGGTTTTTCTCTCTAATCTCCACCCGCCGGATCTTACCGCTAATCGTCTTGGGAAGCTCCGCTACAAACTCCACCACCCGCGGATATTTATAGGGAGCGGTAGTCTTCTTGACATGGTCCTGCAGTTCCTTGGCTAGCTCCGGACTGGGGGTATACCCCGCGGTTAAAACCACTGTCGCCTTCACTACTTGTCCGCGGTCCGGATCCGGCACTCCGGTCACCGCGCATTCGAGTACCGCCGGATGTTCAAGTAAAGCACTCTCCACCTCAAAGGGGCCAATCCGGTAACCGGAACTCTTAATCACATCATCAACGCGCCCAACAAACCAGTAGTAACCATCTTCGTCCCGCCAAGCCGTATCCCCGGTATGGTAGAGGCCATCCCGGTAGACCTCGGCGGTCTTTTCCGGATCGCGGTAATAACCTTTAAAGAGCCCCACCGGTTTTTGCCGTTCGGTCCGGATCACGATCTCACCAACTTCACCAACCTCACAACGCACACCATGCTCATCAATGATCTCAATCTCATAGCCGGGTGACGGTTTTCCCATCGAACCCGGTTTTGGTTCCATCCAAGGGAAGGTCCCGATCGCGACGGTTAATTCAGTCTGACCATAACCCTCCCGCAGTTTAATTCCGGTCATCTTCAGAAACTGGTAATAAACCTCGGGATTAAGGGGTTCTCCGGCTACCACACAATATTGTAAGTTTTCCAAGTTATACTTGGTTAAGTCTTCTTTGATCAAATACCGGTAAATGGTTGGCGGCGCACAGAAAGTCGTCACTTTATACTGGGCAATCATCTTTAAAAGCTCCGGGGCATTAAAACGGTCAAAGTCATAAACAAAAACCGCACTCCCGGCCAGCCACTGCCCATAGATCTTCCCCCAAACCGCTTTGGCCCAGCCCGTCTCGGCTACTGTCAGGTGCAGCCCACCTTCCTGTACACATTGCCAGTATTTGGCGGTTACGATGTGCCCCAAGGGATAGACAAAATCATGGGCCACCATCTTGGGGTGCCCGGTCGTCCCCGAAGTAAAATATAAGAGGGAAATATCATCATTCTCCACCGGCGCGCAACAGGCCCGGTCAAAAGAGGGGTTCGCCTTTTCCAGCTCTTGCCCCCAAGACAACCAACCGTCCCGTTCCCCGTTGACCAGCACTTTCAATTGCAGCGTTGGTGAATCCTGCTCGGCCGCTTCCACATGCCGGATGACCTCCTCATCGGCGACGGTAATCACCATCTTCACCGACGCGGCATTATTACGATAAACAAGATCAGACGCCGTTAAAAGATGGGTCGCCGGTACAGCTACTGCGCCTATTTTATGGAGGCCCAAAAGGGCAAACCAGAATTCATAGCGGCGCTTCAGGATCAACATCACCGCATCGCCCTTTTTGATCCCGACGCCCGTTAAAAAGCTGGCCACCCGGTCACTATACTCCTTCATCTCGGAAAAAGTGATAATCCGGTGATCCCCCGTTTCATCACACCAGACCAGCGCCACCCGGTCCGGAGTGGCCCTCGCTATTTGGTCGACTACATCATAAGCATAGTTAAATTGGGGAGGTATATTAATCTTAAAATTACGGATAAACTCTTCATAGGAATGGAAATCGCCCTCGATCAACTTTTTTAACATTAAGCACCAAACCTCTCTTCCCTAGACGGCGATCAACGCCATTTTCCCGCCCGCGGGCTTTGTTATTAAATAATTACCGCCAAAAACTGAGCCTGCTGCCCGTTTAAGGCCTTCATCCCATGCTCGATTCCGGAATCAAAATAAATGGCATCACCCGGATTAAGGATAATCTCATACCCGTCGATCAAGATCTTCATCGTCCCCGAGAGCAGATAATTAAACTCTTGACCGGGATGGCTATTCAACTCCACCGGACGGTCTTCCGGGTCCGGTTCGACGGTCACCAAAAAAGGCTCCGCTTTTTTCATCATAAAATTATAGGCTAGGTTTTGGTATTTATAAGCTTTCCGTCTTTCGACAGAAACGCCCCGTCCTTTTCTCGTCAAAGCATAACTACGCAGGCGAGGCTCCTCCCCGGTAAGCAAGGAGCTAAGTTCCAGTTGGAATTTTTGCGCAAACTTGTATAAGAACCCGACCGGAATATCTTCTGTCCCTTCTTCATAGCTTCGGTATAAATCCAAGGCCACTCCGAGTTCCCGGGCCAACTCTTCCGGCGTCAGGCCAGCAATCTCCCGAATCTCACGGATCCGCGCCGCAATCTGTTTAATCTCTTCCCCCATAGTCGCTCCTCCTTTCTATATTAAGCTCTATTATAATACAAAACTAGCTCATCGGTAAATAAAATTTGTTACTAGATCTTAAAAGCCACCCCTAAAAGGCGGCTTTGTTCGGTTTTATCCGGCCACAAGTTATAATTTTTTTTTTCGCAGTTCCAGATAATATTCCTCTTTTTTTCTTATTTATCCTCAAGGACCCAATGCATGGTGGATGTCGTATAAATGTGTGGCATCACCGACGTCAATGAGCCTCAGCGCAATCGCGTTTGACGAATTGATGTGGTCACGTATACTTCCTGATCAACTTACTTGTCCAACACCATGAATTAACTTTCCGCGGCCCAAAACAGCAATGCTGTGTTATTGACTGTCCGGCGCTCTGTTATTAAGGTTGTCGTGAATGGCTCCTCTTTCAATATCTATTACCGCCTTATCTCTATCGGCCCAAAGGTTTTTCCTTGATCATCATCATAAAATGTTATAAATTTTGAATCACTTGCTACTGGTGGGAAATAAAAAGAACCTGCTGCAAAGTCTTCATCGTATAAATCAACGTAATCATATGCTGCTCCGTCTCCATCAAAATGATCATATCTATTTTTTTTATCATCTAATACATACATTTTGGTATTACCATAATCAGAGTTCTTTCTTACAAAAAATCCAGGTCCTATTTTAACTGACCAAATTTAGGACGGGTTAGTAAAATTCCAAACCAGAAAGAGGGGATTTATTATGAAAAAGAAGCTACTTTTATTATTATTTGTGTTTTTATTATCATTAACTTTAGTAGGTTGTGGTAAAAATGGGTCAAGTGGTAGTGAAAATGGGTCGAGTACGTATATTAACGTAAGCGTTCCAGACAATTATAGTATCGGTTTATCGTAATAAAGTAAATCTTGAAAATGCTTATTAACATTTGTATTTCGACATTAACCTTTATTTCCCTGTTTTTTATGTCAATTTTACCTCTGCTCAATTCCAGCGCAGAGGTTTTGGTACGGACGTAGGAACTTCTTCTTCCTTTACTTACTGCGCTAATTCATCAAAGATCGCAAGCATAGTACGATAGCTGACAGTACATTCCTTTCCGTCCGTAGAAGGGAGGTATAAACCGAATATAACTTTTTTTGGTGCACTTATTGCACTTATTTGATTTTATCTCAATTATCTAGATCAACAATCTCTGTTGGGTCTTAATAAATGGCAAAAAAAAAGCCAAATCAACGCGAAGGATTATTAACAGAGACTTCTTGCAGTCCTCCCTTTTCCTTCTGGCGACAACGCACCCCAACGCATGCCGATCAGGCGGGAAACAAATGTTGGCGGCACTATGCTGCCCAGAAACTTAAGGAAGCGGTTAATCGCACCGGGAATATAAACGCTATGCCCTTTAAGTGCGTGGTCGATTGTCTTGGCGGCAACATAGCCCACATTTTTAGTGGTGATTCTCCCCATAAGACCTTGGGCCGCTATTCTGCGGAGCACTTCTTCTGTAGTCGGTAATCCCGCCGGACAAAGAACGGTAACGGTTCCACCGATGCTGCGCAGTTCCTCGCGAAGGGCCAGGGAAAAATTGAGTAAGAATCTCTTCGAAGCGGCGTAGGTTGCTTTTACCGGCATTGGATAAAATGAGGCCAGGCTGGCAGTATTAATAAGGCGAAATACTCTGTTTTCGTCACGGGCTTCCAAAATAGCATGGGTCATCTCTAAATTTGCTTCAATATTGACCCGTAAAATCATTCTGATTTGCTCACGGGTTTTTTTGGAAAAATACCCTTCGAAATCGACGCCTGCTATATTGATCAGGCTCCAAAACCGTAAGTTTTCTTCTTTTATCCGTCGAAATAGCTTAAGCCTGGATTGGGCGCTTGTTAAGTCGCAAACGCCGTACAAAACCTTTATCCCATAGGTAGAGGATAAACCACGAGTAAGAGCGGATAATTGCTCTTCTCCTAGATCCGTCAAGAATAAATCCCAACCGCGGGCAGCGCACTCCGCCGCGAAGGCCCTTCCTAATCCACCGGTTGCCCCTGTAATACAAACCAAAGATTTCATCTGATCGCCACCTTTTTTAAATACCCGTTTTAATCATCTGCTTTAATTATACAAATTAAAAAGAAGGAAGTCAATCATTTGCTTTAAATGTTTGTTTTAATCATGTTGACAAAGCGGTTGCTTGGATGGTATTATGGGCTTGAAACCTTAATTGTGGAGGATGATTAGATGCATAACGATAAGATCATCGCCGGGAAAACGATCGTTGTCACCGGGGCAACTTCAGGAATTGGTTTGGCAACCGCCGGTGCTTTGGCGCGCAGAGGGGGATTTGTGATCGGAGTGGGACGTTCGCAAGCCCGCTGTCAAGAGGCGGAAAATTTTATCAAAAGTAATTATCCCAAGGCGGATCTACTTTATCTGGTGGCGGATTTGTCATCTCTAAAACAAGTTAAAAGACTTGCGGCAGAAGTTAAAAGGGTAACGGCTTCCAGAGATGGTAGCCTGGATGTTCTGATCAATAATGCCGGTACTTTTTGCAGTTGGTATGCTACGTCGGCAGAAGGGCATGAAATGCAATTGGCAGTAAATCATTTGGCGCCGTTTTTACTCACCCACGAACTGTTACCATTATTGCGGAAAGCTCCGGCAGCCCGAATCATTACAGTAAGTTCAGGGTCACATTATGGGACCTGGATAAATTGGCGTGATCTCCAGCTGAGAAGGCATTATAATTGCTTGTGGGCCTATAAAAGATCAAAATTAGCTAATGTCCTGTTTACTGCCGAACTCAACAGGAGATTAAAAGAAGAAGAGCGAATACGGGCTTACGCTGTCGACCCCGGATTAGTAAATACTGAGATGGGGTTAAAGGCAACGGTGGGGCTCGCCACTTGGATATGGAAAAAAAGGAGGCATAAAGGGGTTAGCGTTGAAGAAGGAGCGGCCACCAGTGTTTTTTTAGCGACAGAGGATCTCGGTGATACACAGGATATTTATTGGAAAAAATGTCAACCTAAAAAGTCCAGCCGGTACTCGTTATCGGAAGCACATGCCAAGCGGTTATGGGAACTTTCCGAACGAATGTGCGGGATTAAGTCGATCGATTATGGACTGGGAGGGTAGAACCTTCAACCTCCCTTCAAAACTTGACAACAGGAAAGGGGTATAATACATTAATGAAAAGAGAATGTTTGCTTAAATCAACTGTTTAATTGGAGGGTATAATGGTTCAAGATCGCGAGTTGACGAAGAACAAAATAATTATTGCCGCTATCTCCTGTATTGAAAGAGACGGCATTCAAGGCTTGACCACCAGAAATGTGGCGAAAGAAGCAGGGGTGAACAACGCCTCAATCAATTATTACTTCGGAACAAAAGAAAATCTTATTGATCAAATGTTCAGTCACATAAAAGACCATTTGTTTAGCGATTTGGAAGAGTTGTTTGCCAATAAAGACCTGAACGTTTATTCCCAGTTAAAAGTCTTTTTCACTTTTATCCTTAGGGGAATATCAAATTATCCAAATTTAATTAAAGCCCTGTTTTATAGTTATACTGATACAACAACTTTTAATAAAGAAACGACCAGAGTATTTGATTCATATTTTAATAAACTAATCGAAAGAGTAGAAAAAGAAGAGTCGATCGAAAGCGCTAAAAATTTCAGGATCTCTTTAATGCAGATGTTTTCCGCTGTGATCGGCCTTAGTTTACCGGGGACGATCTTTAAAGAATATTTCAATGTGAACTTTGACGACCTAGAAGCCCAACAAGCATATATTGACCATTTACTGAAACATTATATTACCTGGATTGGCCCGGCAGAAATCGAAAAGCAAACCCCGGCTGTTAACCAAATGCTGGACCGCCTTTTTAACTCAGACCAGGTTCAGTAAGGAATAGCTACGGACCATATGATCATCCACCGGACAGATGCCCTTCATCGATAATAATGATAGGTGTTTTCCGTTTCGCCAAGGGAAGGAGGATAATTGGGATCAAAAGAGACATGAAGCGCCGGGATCAATTTCAATCAATTCCCCGGCACGAAATAAATGATCAATATGTTTCCCGGCGGCGACCGCTAATAAACAAGCGCCAAAAGCGGCCTCTTCCCTGTGCTTAGGAATATACAACCGGCGTTGGAACCGATCTTCCAAGTTTCGGCAGAGTAATTTGCTAAATCTAATCGTATTCCCGGCCCCAATCAGGAATTGTTTCCTTTTCAATTTTACCGGGATTTTTTGATAGAATTCAAAAATTTCATCGACGATTCCCTTAATGAAACCTACGATTAAATTTTCGGGTGTAAAGTTCGTCAGTGAAAGATTGGAGATTACTCCCCGGGCCCGGGGATCCGTTCTTCTTCCGTTAAAAAAAGGCGCTACCTTGGGTAGATCCTTGGTCAAAGCAGTGTCTTCCATCATGGAAATGATTTGGTAAAAATCCACCACTTTGTCGGGTGAATGGCCAAAAAGTTTAACCGTATCCTCAAAGAAAGTTTTTAAGATCGATAATGATTTGCCGCCACACAAAGCCGCTCCGGTCAGCAAATATCCCCCTCCGGGGAAAGGCCTGGTCTCGAAGGTGTTTATTCGCACATACCCGGTGCTGTAGAGCGCGAGCTGGGCGCTGGTGCCAATGTTAACGAGAATTGAGTTCCGAAGGTCGCGGACTGCTCCTAAAAAACTGGCTTGATTATCGCCAATCCCTACATAAACCGGGATTGTTTCTTTATAATAGCCCGCCAATTCACCGGAAGGCCGAACCTCGGGTAAGATCCGCCTATCAATAGCGATCTTTTTTAAAATGCCTTCATCAAACCGGAATTTGTTTAAGTCAAAAAAACCTAAAGCGGCGGCATTTGAAGGATCGATCAATGGAGTTTTCCGGCCGGTCAATTTCATCACCACAAAGTCCATGATCGTACAGAGTTTAGCAGCATTAGCCGGGATCAGATTGTTACATGCATTATAAAAATGAGTGACCAAACCATACCCGGACGCGACCGGATACCCGGTTTTTTGGGTTAAAAATTCAGCGTAACTTCGATTGTTCTTATAAAGCAGATTTCCGCGGCTATCCTGCCAACTGAATAGCGGGCTCAGGGGATTTCCATCCTTATCGACATAAAGAATACCATGCATCTGACCGGTAATACCGATTCCGGCTATCTCATGACCATCACTCATAAATTGGTCGACTATCTCCAGGGCAATACCGGCGATAAGCTCTGGGTCCTGAAGGGACTCCCAGGCTTTTTTCGATCCTAAATTATAATTATTTTGCCTGCTAACCGCGGCACTCGCGCCCTCTTCGAGATCAAGAGCAACTCCGGAAATTGAGGTTGTGCCAAGATCGATTCCGATAAAGCGCATCTTCTCGCCTCTTTCGGTTTTTTATATTCGTAATCAATACCGAGCTGCAAAAGATCGCGCTATTGTAAACCAATTTGCCAATTCGCGCAACTCTTTGGACAGCTCTGTCAAAGTTTACCCCTTATGCTAAAACTCTTCCAAACTGGTCGATTGTTCTTCCGGGGCGACAGTAACCCCCTGGCTCTCAGCCGGGGTTCGTCGGAAAATCGCGGCAACTGCAACGATGGAATGTTCGCTAATTTTGTATTACCATAAACAACATATCCGCGGGGTTTCTTTAAATTAAGAAACCTCCGCGGATAATAATTAATCCTTTCGACTCTTCTTCTTTAATATGTCAATATATACGGCCAGTAAAATAATAACGCCCTTGATGATCAATTGCCAGAAAGAGGAGACGCCCAGGATGTTAAGGCCGTTATTTAAAAAACCGATGACCAATACCCCGATTATAGTCCCGCCAATAGTGCCGACGCCACCCGTAAAACTGGTGCCGCCCAAAATTACCGCGGCGATCGCATCCAATTCATAGCCTTGACCAATGGTCGGCTGGCCCGAGTACATCCGAGCACATAAGACAATTCCAGAAACCGCGCTTAAAAAGCCGATCAGGGTATAAACGACCATTTCCACCCGGGCGATATTAATCCCGGAAAACCGGGCCGCTTCCCGGTTGCCGCCCACGGCGTAAATATGCCGTCCCAATTTGGTCTGGTACAGCAAGATCATGACGCTGATATATAAAACCGTGGTATAAATGACCGGTAATGGGATCGGTCCCAAGTAACCATTTCCGACCTTATTATATATTGGATCGAGCGTCCTCACCGGTAGTCCGTTCGTATAAACATAAACCAATCCCCTAGCCATGCTGGTCATCGCCATGGTCACGATAAAGGGCGGCATACCGGTTTTCGTGATGACAAAGCCGTTAAACAAACCAACCATAATACCGACAAAAAGCCCCAAACTGATCGCCAACCATACCGGTAACCCACTTAAAGCGATAAATCCGGCCGACATCGTTCCCGCCAGCGCCATCGTCGAACCGACGGAAAGATCTATTCCTCCGGTTAAAATGACCAGCGTCATGCCAAGAGCAATATTGGCGTTGGTGGATACCTGCCGTAAGACATTGAGGATATTACCACTGGTCAGAAACGACGGGGACAAAAAGGTCAACATCACACACATCGCGGACAATCCGATTAAAATTCCGGCATTGCGCTTGAGATATTTGACCGGTACGGCAAGTACTGACTTATTGATCAAAAAACTATTATTATCAACTTTAGCTTGCATCCTTAACACCTCCTGTCGCCAAATGCATAATTTTTTCTTGATTCAGTTCACCACGGATCAAGCTTCCGGCAATCCGGCCATTATGCATCACCAATACCCGGTCGCTCATCCCGATGATCTCCGGTAATTCAGAGGAGATCATGATGATACCGACTCCCTGTTCAGCCAGCATATTAATGATTGCGTACAGTTCGGCCTTGGCCCCAACATCCACTCCCCGGGTCGGTTCATCCAAGATCAGTACCCTTGGCGAAGTGGCCAGCCATTTGGCGATCACTACTTTTTGTTGGTTACCGCCGCTCAAGTTATTAATCAATTGCTCGTGGGAGGGTGTTTTGATGGAAAGTTGATCAATATAAGTATCGACCAGATGCTTTTCCAAGCGTTTATTAACCCCGATCATCCTGATAAACTGCTTTAACACGGCAAGGGTGAGATTATAGGATACACTGTTGACCAGGACCAGGCCTTGTCTTTTCCGGTCCTCCGGGATCAATATTATCCCCTGATCCAACGCGTGAACAGGGCTGGTAATCTCAACTTTTTTTCCGGCCACCAGAATCTCGCCGGAATCATATCGATCAATTCCGAAAATAGCCCGGGCCAATTCAGTGCGGCCGGATCCAACCAAACCTGAGATCCCCAGTATCTCACCTTTCTTTAATGTAAAACTGATCCCGTTGAGCATCTTTCGCCGGCTGAGGTTCCTGACTTCCAAAACCGTTTTCCCCAGGGGATGAAAGGTCCGTTTATACAAGTCCTTTAACTCCCGGCCGACCATCATGGCGATTAGTTCCTCGCGCGTAGTAGCAGTGGTGACTCGGGTCCCGATGTATTTTCCGTCCCGTAAGACGCTAACCCGGTCCGCCACGCGGAAGAGTTCTTCCATCCGGTGGGAAATATAAATAACCGCAATGTTCTTTCGTTTTAAATTGTTAATCGTTGCAAATAACAATTCCACTTCTCTTAAAGTCAGCGAAGCAGTCGGCTCATCCATGACGATTATCCGGGCGGCAAAGGATAGTGCTTTGGCAATTTCGACCAATTGTTGTTGGGCGACACTTAATTGGGAAACGATGGCGGTCGCGTCAATCGCTAAGCCTAATGATTTTAGCAATTCCTGGGCGGCCTTGTTTTGTTTATGAAAATTGACAAATCCGGCCTTATTTACTATTTCCTTCCCAAGAAAAATATTATCGGCCACCGTCATATTTGGCGCCAAACATAATTCCTGATGGATGACGCTTATCCCCAGGGCTTGGGATTGCTGAACACCATTGATTCTGATCCTTTCACCTTTCAGATAAATCTCGCCTTCATCAGCGGTATAAATCCCGGCCAAGATTTTAATTAAGGTTGATTTCCCCGCACCGTTCTCGCCAAGCAGCGCGTGAACTTCGCCTTGTTTCAACTCAAAATCAACCCCGCTTAAAGCATAGACTCCGGGAAATTTTTTATGGATATTTTTCATAGATAGAATAACTTGGTCCATGTTCGTTCTCCGTTCACCTGCCTTCACAACATTCCCTAATAAATGTTTTGCCCGGTTTCGCGCAAGCGCTTTTCCCGGGCAAAACCATCCTCCTATTCCTCTAGAAAAATTAGATAAAATTATTCAAATTGATCGATCACATGCTGGTCAATATTGGACTTATCAATCAATTTCACCGGAACTTTGATATCTTTGGACACTTCCTCGCCGGCCAAGATTTTATAAGCGGCTTCGGCGCCCATTAACCCAATCTGGGAGGGGAACTGGGAAGCGGTGGCGGTCAACTTATTGCCTTCTTTAATCATCTTCTTGGCATCCGGAGAACCGTCAACACCATAGACCAGAACGCCCTTTAAACGGTTGGCGCTTTCCAACGCGGCAATGGCGCCCATCGCGGTCGGATCATTAAGACCCATCACCACATCAATCTTTGAATGCGCCTGAATGATGTCTTCCATCACGAGCATCGCTTGATCAAGCTGGCCATTGGCGGCTTGTTCGGCGATAATTTTACAGCCGGGATATTTTTTAATGACCGATTTAAAACCCTCCGTCCGGTCAATAGCCGACTTCGCGGTCGGATGGTGTAGGATCACGATATTGGCATTACCGCCTGTCCTTTTAATCATATCTTCGGCGCAGAGCACTCCGGCTTGCCAGTTGTCGGAAGCCACGGTCGTCGCGACCAAATCGACGTCGTAAACGGGAGCGTCAACGACAATGACCGGTATTTTCGCCCTTTTCGCTGTCTCCAAAGCCGGTTTAATGCCTTTCCAGTCAAGGGCAGCCACAAAAATTGCGTCAACCTTCCGGGAAACAAAATCTTCAATCCCGGAGATTTGACGGGTCAGATCCTGTTGCGGATCGAAAGAGATTAATTTATCCCCTCTACTTTCAACCACTTGCTTAATACCTTCATTCAAAGCAACAAAGAACGGGTTATTAAGGTTGTGCATCGTAGCGCCGAAGACCTTTTGTTTGGGGGCGCCATACACGGAAAACGACGTTCCCAACAAAACAACAACCAACGAAATTATAAAAAGCTGTTTGCTTGTCATTATTACCCTCCTTAATATAGACCTTATTTAACTCATGCGTTTCAACCGGCCGGTTAAAACTTGCTGCGATTCAATTATACAAATTTTATAGGTAAAATATCATCACGGTTGTCATAAAAAATTAAGTCTTTTGTAATATTAAGGCCAGTATTATGTCAGGGAAAAGATGATTTTAATCACTTTCTGGGGTGACATTTGTCACCTTAAACAATCACTGGATTAAATATTCACCCAAATAACGGTTAAAACTCCGTAAGGCCGTTTCCGCATCCATATCGTCATTGATGATCCGGAAAATCTCATTATCGGCAATGTTCATCGCCGCATCATATTTATGAAACCGGGGAGTCACTGTTGATTGCTCAATGACTTGACTCAATAATCTTTTATCAACGGAAATTTCTTGATCCGGAGTATACTTAGACAGCGCCATGTCGGCCTCGATTGATTCGGTGGCTTCACGGAGAACCGGGATTCCGTAAGAATATTTAAGAATATTCATCTGCATTTCCCAATCATAAGTTAAAAACTTTAAAAACTCCCAAGCTTCCCGCTGATGTTTAGTGCGGGCGCTAATTCCGATTAAAAAACTATGCAATTCGGAAGCGTTTTTCCCGCGCGGGCCCCGGGGCAGTTTAACGCATTCCCATTCAAATTGCGCATAGCGGATCAACCGGTACGGATATGATTTATATGCCCGGTACGCTGAAAATGGAAAGGGCCGGAAAGCGACTTTCCCGTTGTCATAATCATCCGGCGTCACGCGAATATTCGCATTTAAACGGTTCAGCTTTTGAATAAATTGGATCGCCTCAACCACGCCGGGCTGGTCAAACATGGCCTTGGCACCGTAAGGATCGAAAAGTTGTTGGCCATTGGTATAAACCGCATGGTGCCAGTCAAAACCAACGGTTCCAAATTGGTCTATTTTACCATCCCCATCCGTATCTTTTGTCACCTTTTGGCAAATCCGGTAAAAATCATCCCAGGTCCAATCGTCCCGGGGAATTGCTATTCCTTCCTTTGTGAGCAGGGTCTTGTTGACAAACATCAGGATGGGAACAACTTCACGGGCCAAGGCGTATTGCGGGCCGGAAAACTGTCCGGATTTGACCGCATTATTATAAAATTTAGCCATCTCGAACTTCAAATCGTTTTGAATCAAACCATCCAACTTTTTTAAAATCCCAATTGAGGCCAGGGTATTAAAATCACTCTCCAAAACACAAAATACGTCAGGTTCTTTTCCCTTAATTATCTTTTGGGCCAGCCATTCTGAATAATCGCTTTTCGGGATGCCGGTTAGATATTTGATCTTAATCCGGGGATGAATGGCTTCAAACTTGGCAATCGCCTCGTCGCTTATTTTTGAACTGCTCCAGTTGGGAATATCCCAATTACTTCCCGCAAAATCTCCAAACTCCAGAACAATCTGGCCGGATGAGGAGTTATAGATGTAGACTGTTAGTAATATTGTGACAAGGCAACCAAAACCTAGCATGAAAATCCGATTTCGTTTCAAGACTATCACCTAATCATCGAATTTTTTAAAGGTCAACCCGGTCTGAACGGCAAATATCGCAATCTGGGTCCGATCCCGGAGCCCGAGTTTACTAAGGATGGTACTGATGTAATTCCGCACCGTTCCTTCTTTTAACTTTAATTTATAGGTAATTTCCTTATTGGATAAACCCATTCCGATCAGCTTAACAATTTTCAACTCGAGGTGGCCTAATTCATCCAGTAAACTCTCGTCAACTTTAATCCTGAAATCAGCATGGGCCATTTGGGAAAAAAATTTACAGACCTTACTGGCGATATTCGGATTGAGCAAAGCGCCTCCTTTAACCACTGTTTTGATCGCCCCGATCAGTTTTTCCAGCGAGATCCCTTTTAATAAATAACCACTGGCGCCGTGTTTTAACGCATTAAAGACGTATTCGTCATCATCAAAGGTTGTTAAAACAATGATCTTTATCTCCGGACGCTTTTCTTTAATTATTTCAATGCATTGCACTCCGTCAACTTCCGGCATGCGAATATCCATCAATATCACATCGGGATTCAAGGTCTGAGCTAATTCGATCGCCTCTCTCCCGTTCGCCGCCGTTCCGACAATTTTTAGACCCGGCTTATTTGTTAACATAATCTCAAGGCTTTGTCTAATTAATTCCTGGTCTTCTGCGATCAAGAGCCGTATCATTATTCAAACCTCCTCGTACCGGGATCATGGCGCTGACTTTGAAGCCGTTTGGCATGAGCGGTTCAAACTTAACCCAGCCGGCCAGCATTTCGACCCTTTCCCGAATATGCATTAAGCCAAATCCTTCAACCGGATGGGAACACCCGCTACCGTCATCCTTGATTTCGATCCGAACAATATTGGCTTCAAAACAAAGCTCTACTTTAATCTCTCTGGCCTTACCATGCCGGACCGCATTGGTGATCCCTTCCTGAATAATCCGGTAAATGGTCTCCTCCTCATCCGGTTGCAAACATACCGTTTCCTTGTTCATAAACAGCTTTACTTTGGTATTGGTACACTCGTTGATATCTTCCGTCAGTCTTTGAATGGCGGGGATTAACAGAAAACGCTTCAATGAGTCCGGTCGTAATTCACTGACCGACCGCCGGACATCCAATAAACCCTTCTTCGCCAAAGCGATGATCTTGATCAGTTGCATTTTGGTCTTCGCTTGATCACGGTCAATCAGTTGAAGACAAGCTTCCAGTCCAGTAGCAATCCCGGTTAAGGCATGGCCGAGCGTATCGTGAATCTCCCTGGCCAACCGGTTCCTTTCGCGGGTTTTGGCCATTTCTTCCGATTTTTTAGCGTAGTTATGCAGTTGAATGTTGGCGATCTTCAATTCCCCGGCGGTTTGATACAATTGATCATAGAGTTCTTTGATCCGCTTTTTTTCATCAATCTGTCCCTGAATCACAAAGATCATGAAGACGATAAAAATCATTTCGTTCAAGGAAGATAATATATTCCGGAAACCATGAATATATAACCTTTGGTTGGCAGTATAATACTGAATATATTCATTTAAGGAGAATAAATTGACTTTAATTGACAAAATATCATAATCAACAAAGACATAAACGGTGATGGCAGCAATGATAAATAGATATTTACGCTTTATCCCATCAATATAAATAATAATATTGGCGATCGCCACCATCAAAATTCCTTTGTAACTCATATTCAGAATGAACATAATCGCGATACAAATGACCAGATCCAAAATGCTAAATATATAAAAGACTGCTTTATACTCCCGGGGGATCCGGTTTCTAATCAGGACACTACTATATAAAAGGAATAATAAAAAAATGGAATAAACCGGAACTTGCCATGGTATGGTCGGCACACACTTAATCCGCTCCAAAAAGATGCGTGCCATGTCTTTCCAACAAATCAATTCGACAGCCTTATAGATTAAAGCCGATAAAAAAGAGACTGTCAAAAAATTAATTAAAAACATAAGATTTCTCGTTACATTTATGTTTTTTTGGCTTATAAGCATCACGGTCACCTCTAGCCTTAACCCGTTTCGATGTTTCTAAAATCCAGCATACTTCTCCCAAGCTTTATTGACCTCAGCTTTGAATCTTTCTGGTTCATCCCAGATAACATCATGTGCTGAATGTTTTTACTCGTAGTCATGTTTTAATTATACCCAATTTTATACAGTAGTACAATTTCTACATATTTATTCCTAATACTGCCGGAAAAACTCAACCAATGCTTCTCAAAGGTTGCTCCGATCTGTTTTTTTACATTTTTCATATCCAAACGATAAATATTTTTCTTTTTAAGTTTTTATCCCATTCTCATTGCTGAAATTTCCAAACCCCACGCTTAACACGAAGTTATCTCATAAAAAAAGAGCAGTATTTTCTGCTCTCGATAAAACTGAATTTGATTGACTCATTCCAACG
>DUQR01000012.1 GCA_012837715.1 Bacillota bacterium
AAATCAAGCCAAATCACCTTAAAGGTACTGATTCAGTCTATAAGTTAGGGAAACGGGTAATTAAGAAAGTAAGTCAAAATTTTAGGGAGGTCAGCAGAGAGCAATTTAATAATGTGACGATATTAATTCAAGGCAAAGTGGTTCCTGGGTTTAATTGGTTAAGAGGGCTTCAAAACGGGAGTAATACTCTCTAGTTGTTAATCCAAAAGGATGATTAGACTAAAATATCCTACAAAAAGTTGACACTACCTTTCGTTTTTCCGGATTTGACTTTCCCCATGGCCAATGGTATACTAATTTAAATGTACAAACTTAACGTGAGGAAGGGACGAGTACCCCGGAAGCCCTTCTCAAGAGACAGGTGGTTATAAGCTGGAAGCCGCCTGGAAGGGACCGTGGGGAAGACCACCCCGGAGCGGCTGTGAGGAGCAGTCCGGTGGAACCGTTATCTCCGTAAAGTGCACTGGCGAAAAAGGTAGTCAGGATCTAATCCAGTTGTTATTTGCCGGTGAAAGAAGGTGGAACCGCGGAACCTCCGTCCTTTACAGGATGGAGGTTTTTTTCTAAAAAATTGGGCTTGAGGTGATGGGGTGAATGGATAAAGTCATTAAAGTCGGAATTGTGGGGATGGGTGTGGTTGGGACCGGCGTGGCCAAAATCCTCCTCCACCAGGGCTCTTTACTGACCGAACGGACGGGCAGGCAGTTTCAGCTAAAAACCGTAGTGGATCTTGATTGGGAGCGCGACCGGGATATCGACCTCTCCGGCGTGGCGACAACCACCGATTTTAATGCGTTGCTTTCCGATCCGGAGATCGAGATCATCGTGGAGACGGTCGGCGGAATTGAACCGGCCTACTCCATGGTCCGCCAGGCCTTAGCAAAGGGAAAATATGTCGTTACCGCCAATAAAGCCTTGATCGCCCTGAAGGGGCAGGCCCTTTTTAAGGAAGCTCAGGAACATGGGGTGGATTTGCGCTTTGAAGCCAGTGTCGGTGGGGGCATTCCGATCATCAAAAGTCTCCGCGAAGGTTTGGTGGCCAACCGGATCAAAAATATCTATGGGATCATTAACGGCACTTCTAATTATATTCTCACCCGGATGCACCAGGAAGGATTGGACTTTGCCACGGCGCTCCAAGAAGCGCAAGCCAAAGGATTTGCCGAAGCCGATCCCACCCTTGATGTCGGCGGGGGGGATGCCGCCCACAAACTAACCATTTTGGCATCTTTGGCCGCCGGTGGTTTTGTCGATTTTCAGGCGATCCCGGTGGAAGGGATTACTGAATTGACAACCTTAGATATTAACTTTGCCAAAAACTTCGGTTATGTCATCAAATTACTGGCCGTCTGCCGGTTCAACGGAAAACTTGATCTCCGGGTGCACCCCACCTTGGTGCCGGGGGATCACCTTTTGGCGGCGGTCAACAATGAACTCAACGCCATCTTTGTCACCGGTGATTATGTCGGGGACACCATGTTCTATGGTCCGGGGGCAGGCCAAGCGCCGACGGCCAGCGCCATCGTCAGTGACCTGGTGGACTTGGCCCATGGCATCGGAACGGAGCGGGAGACCGCGGCGGCGCCCATCATTAATCCGGAGAAGGAAGTCCCCCTCTTTTCTCTGGAGGAGGTCACCAACCGTTTTTACCTCCGTTTATTTACCATGGACCAACCGGGGATTCTCGCCCAAATTGCCGGGGTGCTTGCTAAATATGGGATCTCAATTTCTTCCGTGGTTCAGTTGGAGACCCACGGGACCGAAAATTATGTCCCAATTGTCCTGCTTACCCATGAAGCTTCGGAAAAAGCCATGTGTAATGCGCTGGCCGAAATCAAAAAGTTTTCCTTTGTCCGGCCGGATATCTTAAGATTACGCCTTTTTAAATAGGAGTTTTTGCGTTGTTCTTGGGTTTAACAATTCCGGTATAATATATTGATAGTCTGATTTAAGACAAACACTATATATTGTATCGGAATCCTTTTTATTGGTCACAACGGAAAAAGCTTGAATAAAACTTACCATGACAGGGGTCTGTTTTTGGGTTATAATAGCAAATGAACCCGACGAAGAATGAATGAGGAGGAAGAAGATTGAAAGAACGCGTAAAAGAAGCGCTGGATAAAGTGCGCCCTTCCCTACAGGCGGATGGTGGTGACGTGGAACTGGTCGAGGTTACGGAAGACGGGATCGTCCGGGTCCGGTTGCAAGGTCGTTGCGCTGGGTGTCCCATGTCGATGATGACTTTAAAGAACGGTATTGAACGGTTTTTAAAAGAAGAGATCCCCGAAGTGAAAGCGGTTGAACAGGCCTAAACACCCTGCTCAATTTGGATCAGGTGACCAATCGCTTGGAACGGGATTATTAGGCAAAGGATAACGCAAAAAGCCAATTATAATTGAGAAGGATAACTAAAGGCTACTGAAAGTGCTCAGTAGCCTTTACTTTTTTTTTCGGACAACAGGAAAACCAGGTTTTTTTATTTTCATGATCTGTTTTCCTATTGTTAATTTTACTTTTGGCTAAGAAGATGTATAATGAACCTACAAAGATTGTTAATTTTTTAACACATTAAGTTATAAATCATAACTAAGATTGACAATCACAATAACAATAGAAATACTTTTTGAAGAATGGGGGCGTTATTCATGGCTAACACTGGGTTGAACATGGTGACAAAAGAGAAGGGGTTCAAGGAATCCCGTCACGAACAGAAGCTGGCAGTCCTGGAGACCAAGGAGACGACACCACCGGATTACTGCGGAGAGATTGAGGAATTGGTGGCGAGGGCCACTGCTGCCGAAAAAATACTCCTCGATTATGACCAGGAACAAATTGACGCTATTGTCAAGGCGATGGCCTTGACGGGGGTAGAAAAACACAGGGAACTGGCGAAATTAGCTTGGGAGGAGACGGGGAAAGGCGTTTATGAAGACAAGATCACCAAAAATATATTTGCCACTGAGTACATTTATAACAAGATCAAGGACGAAAAAACAGTGGGCATCATCGAAGAAAATAAGGAAGAAGGCTACATGAAGGTGGCTGAGCCCATTGGTGTGATTGCCGCGTTAACTCCGGTGACCAACCCAACGTCAACCACCTTGTTTAAGAGTCTGATCGCCTTGAAGACCAGAAACCCGATTATCTTTAGTTTTCACCCCCAAGCCCTCAAGTCCAGTATTGCCGCAGCCAAAGCGATGCGTGAAGCGGCGGTGGCCGCCGGGGCTCCCGCCGGCTGTATCGGATGGGTCAGCAACCCTTCTGTCGAAGCCACCAATTATTTAATGAAACACCAAGGGGTCAGTTTGATTCTGGCCACCGGTGGAGCGGGAATGGTACAAGCCGCCTACTCCAGTGGTAAACCGGCGTTAGGGGTTGGCCCGGGTAACGTCCCTTGTTATATTGAAAAAACTGCTGATTTGCGGCAGGCGGTCACGGATCTGATTTTGAGTAAGACTTTCGACCATGGAATGATCTGTGCCTCTGAGCAGGCGGTGATTATCGATCGGGCAGTGGAGACAGAAGTCAAAGCATTGCTGAGAGAAAACGGTTGTTATTTCTTGAAACCGGCCGAGATTGCCGCCCTTTCCAAGGTGGCCATTGACGAACGGAGACAGGGGATGAGCCCGGTGGTAGTCGGTCAACCGGCGGTTAAAATTGCGGAACTGGCTGGAATTAGGGTTCCGGCAGAGACCAAGATCTTAGTTGCCGAATTAGATGGGATCGGTCCCGAACACCCCCTTTCCCGCGAGAAGCTTAGTCCGATTCTGGCTTGCTATATGGTCAACGACTACCATGAAGGGATCAAACGTTGCGTTGAGATGACCGAATTCGGTGGTCTGGGGCACTCCGCCGTGATTCATTCTAACGACCGTCAGGTTATTGACGAGTTTGCCCGGCGGGTAAGGACCGGCCGTTTGTTAGTGAACTCACCGTCGACCCACGGTGGAATCGGGGATCTGTACAACACGCTTACGCCGTCTTTGACTCTAGGTTGCGGTTCAATCGGAAAAAATTCCACCACCGATAACGTAAGTGTTGGCAATCTGGTTAATATCAAACGGGTAGCCTTGCGGCAACCACGGATGAAATGGTTTAAGGTACCGCCAAAAGTATACTTCGAGTATGGCTCTTTACAATACCTGGCGAATCTGCAGGGGAAGCGGGCGGTTATCGTTACCGATCCATTGATGTTAGAGTTGGGATATGTGGATAAGGTTCTTTACCATTTGCAAAAGACGGGCATGGAATACCGAATCTTTTCCGAAGTGGAACCGGATCCTTCCGTAGAAACGGTAGAGAACGGTTGCCGCCTAATGCGGGAGTTTCAACCGGATGTGATTATTGCGCTGGGTGGCGGTTCACCCATTGATGCGGCCAAAGGAATGTGGCTCTTTTATGAGAGCCCGGAAACGGAGTTTAGGAATTTGCGGTTGAAGTTTGCCGATATAAGAAAACGGACTTTCCGTTTTCCCAAACTCGGAAAGAAAGCAACCTTTGTCGCCATTCCCACTACTTCGGGAACTGGTTCCGAAGTAACCGCCTTTTCCGTTATCACCGACAAGAAGGAACAGATTAAGTACCCGCTGACCGCTTATGAATTAACCCCGGATATTGCCATTCTCGATCCGGAACTGGTGATGACGGTTCCGCCGGCCGTGACCGCCGATACAGGAATGGACGTGCTCACCCATGCCATCGAAGCTTACGTTTCGGTGATGGCTTCCGATTACACTGATGCCCTGGCGGAAAAGGCAATCAAGTTAGTCTTTGCCTATCTGCCCCGCGCGTACAAAGACGGTGGGGATAAAGAAGCCCGGGAGAAGATGCATAATGCTTCCTGCTTGGCAGGAATGGCTTTTACCAATGCCTTTTTAGGGCTGAACCATAGTATGGCCCATATTTTAGGCGGGAAGTTCCATCTTCCCCATGGTCGGGCTAATGCCATTCTTTTGCCTTATGTGATTAAATATAACGCGGAAAAACCTAGTAAGTTTACGGCTTTTCCCCAGTATGATTCTTATAAGGCTCCGGAAAAATATGCCGAAATCGCCCGGTTTTTAGGGCTCCCGGCCGCAACCACCGAGGAAGGGGTAGCCAGCTTAATTCAAGCCATCCGTAACTTATTAACTGCGTTTAAGATTCCGACCTCCTTGCAAGAAGCCGGAATTAACCGGACCGAATTCCGAAAGGCCGTGGCGGAGATGGCGGATATTGCTTTCAATGACCAATGCACCGGAGCCAACCCGCGCATGCCGTTGGTTGCTGAGATTGAAGCCCTTTATGAAGAGGCCTATGCCGGAAAGAAATTACCGGTGGCCTGCGCCAGTTAAGAAAGGATCTGTCTTTGCCCGGGAGGGAGCAGTTAGATAGCGCTACGGATGAAAAGTGAACCGGGCGGTTCCATTGGGACCGTCCGGTTCATTTCAACAATTCCGATCGGTATATTGATGCTTGATTCAGGATAAATACTGTATATTGTCGCGGAATACTTTTTCTTGGTTACAACGCAAAAGCTCAAGTCTAATTTCCGCTTGTCTTTTTCCTTAAAGAAGATTATGATAATAATATTGAGGCTTTCATTGGATTACGAGCAAATTAGTTAATTCGTTTAATTGCAATTCCCCGCCTTTTGGTCTTTTTTTTACCATGAATAAAGACGAAGCGATGGAATAGTGAAGCGGACGCGTCTTTTTTGCAATAAAATTTGGCAATCAATGTTGACGATGGTTACGGGGTGATACGATGAAGGTTAAAGTCATTATGAATCCGGTTGCTGGCCGTGGACGGGCCTTAAAGGCGAAACCCCAGATCATAAAGGCCTTACTCGAGTATGATGTTGAGCTTCATCTGGAGGAGACCAAAGGCCATCAGCACGCCAGCGAGCTTGCCCGCCAAGCGGTGCAAGCAGGCTTCGAGCTGATTATCGTAGCCGGTGGTGATGGCACGATCAATCAGGTGATCAATGGTATGGGGGAGGAACGGGTGCCGATCGGCGTGATCGGGTGCGGCACTGGAAACGATTTTGCTGCCGCCTTGGGGATGCCGAAGAACCCGGTAGCGGCGGTCCACCAAATTATGAAGGGCGAAAACGGCCTTGTTGATCTTTGCCGTGTAAATCAGCGGTATTTTGTCTCTTCCACGGGCATTGGCTTTGACGGGGAAGTGGCCTTTCGCGTTAATGAGGGTTTTCGCTGGGTGCGGGGGAAAGTTGCTTACCTATGCAGTGTGTTTCAAAACCTCTTTTCCTACCAACCCCGTCAGATTAAATTGACTGTTGACGGTTTAGTGATGGAATTTAACAGTTTGTTAGTGGCGATTACCAATTCGCCGACTTACGGTGGGGGATTAAAGATCAATCCGGAGGCTCGGCTCAATGATGGTTTTTTTGCTATTTGCGCTGTTCAGCACATGAGCATACCCCGGATCTTGGTCTGCTTACCCTTATTATTCCCCGGTTGGCACCGGAATTTAAAAAAGGTCCGAATGCTAAAAGGACGGAATATTATCTTAGAAAGCAAACAACCCTTTTATTACCAACTTGATGGCGAAATCCTAACCGCTCAGGTTCTCCGCTATACCTTGTTCCCCCAGGCCCTCATGGTGAAAGGCGCCAAAATTGAGTCGGTCGCTCGCCTGTCTTTTACGGAAGGAGAGGTGCCCCGCGCGCAGGAGGCTTAATGTGAGCTTTTTGCGTTGTAACCGATAATTAGAATTCCTAGTCTCCTAACCCTAAACCGGGAAATTCCTGTTGACGGAGGGCTTCGTAAAGCACGATGCTGACCGCGTTGGCTAGATTCATGGATCTAGCTTCGGTCCGCATTGGAATGCGCAGATTATGTCGGGGATTGCGCGCCAGGAGCTCAGGAGGTAGCCCTCGGGTTTCCGGGCCAAAGATTAGGTAGTCATGGGGTTGGAAGTTGATTTCACTGTAATAATGTTGTCCTTTAGTGGTTAGGTAATAATAGTTCCCGTCGGGGTTGGCCTGGACGAAGGCATCAAAATCCAGGTAGCGCCGGACTTTAACTAGCGACCAATAATCTAGGCCAGCGCGGCGTAAATGCCGATCATCCCAGATAAAGCCGAAAGGTTCGATCAGATGGAGAGCACAACCGGCTGCGGCACACAAACGGGCGATGTTACCGGTGTTTTGCGGGATCTCGGGTTGGAATAAAACGACGTTCATGTGTTACTACTCCTTTTCTGGTCTTTTCTTCAATTTTAGCGCTCTTCTCCTCCTTTGACAACGGTCTTCCGGGCTTTCAGTGTTGTTCTTTGCTTTTAAACTTCCGATACAATATATAGTGTTTGGCTTAAATCAGGCTACCAATATATTGTATCGGATTTCTTTTTACCTGGTCGCGACCGAAAAAGCTTTTCCTTGAATTTATTTACCAAACCATCTATCTGTGGTAGAATGTAATAATTAAAGAAAAGAATTATGGTTATCCAGAGACTACGGAATTAAAACCCGAGAGGTGCTAGCTTTGACTTATGAACAAGCTTTGGCGTATATCCACAGTCGGAATCGCTTGGGGATTAAGTTAGGACTGGACCGGATGCGGGCGCTATTGGAGCTTTTTGGCGCGCCGCATTTAAAATATCAAGCCATTCATGTGGCTGGAACGAACGGCAAAGGCTCCACGACCGCGCTGGTTGGTGCCGTCTTGAAAGAAGCTGGCTACAAGGTGGGGAAGTTTACTTCGCCTCACCTTAGTTCTTATTGTGAACGGCTATCGATTAACGGCAGACCAATTACGCCGGAAAGATTAGCCGTTTTGGTCAGGCAGGTCCAACCGGTGGTGGAGAAAGCCGCCTTGGACCCGACGATTGGCCATCCAACCGAATTTGAATTTGGGACACTCCTTGCTTTCCAGTATTTTGCCGAAGAAGAAGTTGATTTCGGCCTCTTTGAAGTGGGGATGGGTGGACGGTTGGACGCCACTAATGTTTTGTCCCCTTTGGTTGCCGGTATTAGCCATATTGCCTTGGACCACCAGGAATATCTGGGAAAAGATTTGGTCTCAATCGCCAAGGAGAAAGCTGGGGTCATCAAACCGGGAATCCCGGTGGTAATTGGGCTCCAGGCCGCGGAAGCAAACACCGTGCTGAAAACAACGGCCCAGGAAAGGCAGGTGCCCTATTATACGGTGGGCGAAGAGATTCAATTTCTGCTGGAGCGGATGGATTTAGCTGGGATTCACTTGATGCTGAAGTGGAAAGCGGAGCCCCCGTGTCGGCTTCGGGTTAACCTTTATGGCACGCACCAGGTGGCCAATGCCGCCCTGGCCTTTGGCCTTCTCCAGGTCATCAAAGAACGGGGCTTTTCTTGGAACCGCCACGACCTCCAACAGGGGTTCGCGAAGGTGGCTTGGCCGGGGCGGATGGAGTATTTCCCGGGGCCGCCTGCCCTTCTGCTGGACGGCGCTCATAATCCGGATGCGATCATCGCTTTGGCTCATGGGCTGGTCCAGTTGTTCCCCGAAGCTAAGTTTCGTTTGGTGATGGGGGTTCTGGATAACCGCCCGGTGGAGATGATGGCGATGCTCCTTACTTCGGTTCTAGGCGAGAATCTGCGCCAAGTCTATGCCACGGTGGTCCCCGATGGGAAATCTGCTCCTAGTCTCCGAACAGCCCGTAGTTTTCAGGCGCTGGGCGTAAATACCGTAGCATTTGACAAGCCATTGCTTGCGCTCAAGACCGCCCTTTCTGACCTGGAGGCGGGTGAATTATTAGTGGTTACCGGTTCTTTATATTTGATTGGCTATTTACGCCCGTTTGTTTTGGAACTTTTTACAGATCAGTCGGGGAGGAATTCAGGTGGGAGCTAAGCGGATTACCGTGATCACCGGCCCTTTTGGCAGCGGAAAAACGGAGGTGGCTGTTAATTACGCGTTGGAAGTCAATCGGTCTTCCAAGCCGGTGGGACTGGTAGATTTGGATATTGTCAATCCCTATTTCCGTTCCCGGGAACTAACCAAACATTTACATGAAGAAGGGATTGACCTAGTTTCGACCCATCCCGGTTTAGAAATGGCCGATTTGCCGGCCCTTTCTCCCCGGATTTTTAGCCTCTTGCAAAACCCCGACTTTCAGGTAATCTTCGATGTGGGCGGGGATCCGGTTGGCGCCCGGATCTTAGGCCGTTTCCAGCCTTATTTTCAGGCCAATCCATACCGGCTTTGGCTGGTAATCAACCCTTACCGGCCGGGTTATGAGGATCCGGAACGCATCGCGCAACTGGCCCGGGAAGTGGAAGCCGCTTCCCGTCTGCGCATTAGTGGCATTGTTGATAATAGTAATTTGGGAAAATTAACCGACCGGCGGATCCGGGCGGAAGGGGCTCTGCTTGTGCAAGCTGCGGCCGACCGTCTACAGGCGCCAATTGTTTTTCGAACCTGTACCAATCCGGCTTTTCTTACGGAGGAGGAGAAAGAAGGGAAAAAGAAGGTGTTTTTACTAAAGCTTTTTATGCTTCCACCGTGGGAAAAGGATTAAAACGGCAAGTGAGAAGGAAGGAGATGGTTTTTTGGCTAGAATCACAATCGATCAGGAACGTTGCAAAGGTTGTGAGTTGTGTATTACCGTCTGTCCCAAAAAGATTTTGGGGTTAGCGGAGGAGATCAACAACCAAGGCTATCATTTTGTGGAAACAAAAGGCACTGGTTGTATCGGTTGTGCTTTTTGTGCCTTGATCTGTCCCGATGTGGTGATCGAAGTATATAAATAGCAAGTGCTATACTTTATCATTTTTGACCAGAAAAGGAGGTAGGGTCATGGAACGTGTAATGATGAAGGGCAATGAGGCGTTGGCCGAAGGTGCGATCCGCGCCGGTTGCCGTTACTTTTTTGGTTATCCGATTACACCCCAGAATGAAATTCCCGAATACATGGCTCGACGGTTACCGGAGGTCGGAGGAGTTTTTCTCCAAGCCGAGAGTGAAGTGAGCGCCATTAATATGGTGTACGGCGCCGGTGGCGCCGGCGGCCGGGTTTTAACTTCCTCTTCCAGCCCGGGGATCAGTTTGAAACAGGAAGGAATCTCTTATATCGCCGGGGCGCAGGTTCCTTGTGTGATTGTGAATGTTGCCCGGGGGGGCCCGGGGCTTGGCGGTTTAAATCCGTCCCAATCCGATTATTTTCAGGCGACGAAAGGCGGTGGCCATGGTGACTATCGCCTACTAGTTTATGCGCCAGGGAACGCCCAGGAGATGGTGGATCTGATTGGTTTAGCTTTTGATAAGGCTGAAGAGTATCGGAATCCGGTCATGATTCTGTCCGATGCCATTATGGGTCAGATGATGGAGCCGGTGGCTCTCCCCGCCATGCGCACGGAGACAACGGAAAAACCATGGGCGACTACAGGAAAACAGGGACGGAGCAAACCAAATATCATCAATAGTTTGGGCCTGGTCGGTGAGGACCTGGAACGGATCAACATTGAACTCCAGGCCAAATATGCCCGGCTGGCGGCGGCTGAGGTTCGTTACGAAACCGACGGGACCGGGGAGGCCGATTTAATCGTGGTTGCTTACGGGACCAGTTCCCGCGTGGTTCGTTCGGCTATTAACCGGTTACGCCAGGAAGGTAAAAAAGTCGGTCTTTTCCGCCCGATTACGCTGTGGCCTTTCCCGAAAGAAGCCTTGGCTTCCTTGGCGGCGGAAGGAAAACGGTTCTTAGTGGTGGAAATGAGCGCTGGCCAGTTGGTGGAGGATGTTATCCTGGCGGTCAATGATCGGGCGAAAGTAAGCTTCTTTGGAAAATTAAACGGAACGGTACCGACCGTACGTGAAGTATATGACCGCATCTTATCATCATTACCGGAAGGAGGAGAAGGATGAAGAAGGTCTTTGCTTATCCCCGCGCCCTGACCAAAAAGCGAACTCATTATTGTCCCGGTTGCACCCATGGGATTATCCATCGTTTGGTGGCGGAAGCCATCGATGATCTGGGGATTCAAGAACGGACAATTGGGATTGCTCCGGTCGGTTGTGCGGTTTTAGCCTACGAATACTTTGATGTCGATTTTCAGGAAGCGGCCCATGGCCGGGCTCCGGCCGTGGCTACCGGGATCAAACGGGTCCACCCGGAGTCAATCGTTTTTTCCTATCAAGGTGATGGTGATTTGGCTTCCATTGGGATGGCGGAGATTATCCATGCGGCGACCAGGGGTGAGAAGATTACGGTGATTTTTGTCAACAATACCGTTTACGGGATGACTGGCGGACAAATGGCCCCGACTACCCTTCCGGGGCAGAAGACGACGACCTCGCCTTATGGTCGGGACACGGCAACCGTGGGCTATCCGATTCGTGTCTGCGAACTTTTATCGACTTTGGATGGCCCTTCATATCTCGCGCGGGTCAGTGTCCATGATCCGGCCCATATTAAAAAAGCGGGGCAGGCCATTCGTCAAGCCTTTGCCATGCAGGTGGCCGGGAAAGGTTTTTCTTTGGTGGAAGTCTTGTCTTCCTGCCCTACCAACTGGGGAATGACTCCTACTCAAGCCTTGACCCAAGTGAAGGAGAAGCTAATCCCCTATTATCCCTTGGGCGTTTTCCGGATGACGGAGGAGGTGGCGGGCGATGACGCATGAGATGGTTTGTGCCGGTTTCGGGGGACAAGGTGTAATGTTGATCGGCCAGTTACTGGCCTACGGTGGGATGCTTGAAGGGAAAGAAGTAACCTGGTTCCCTTCCTACGGTCCCGAGATGCGGGGCGGAACAGCAAACTGCTCTGTAGTGATCTCCGACCAACCGGTTGGTTCACCGATTGTGGCCGAGCCGGATGGATTGATTGCGATGAATGGCCCTTCGTTGATGCGGTTTAAAGGGGTCGTCAAACCTGGGGGCGTTATTGTGTATAATGCTTCCTTGATTGAGGAGCTTCCGGAACAACCGGCAGGTGTCCGTCTGTTTGCCGTTGCCACCAATGAACTTGCGCAAGAGATAGGCAATGATAAAGTCGGAAATATGGTCGCGTTGGGGGCCTTCTTGGGACTCTCCAAAGTGGTTGGTTTAGCCAGTGTCGAAGCGGCGCTCGAAAAAGTCCTTCCTGAACGGCGTCATCACCTGATTCCGTTGAATATTTCCGCCTTACGGCGAGGCTGGGCTTTAACCGAAGGCTAAAGGACCCAGCGGCTTACTGGACACATAAACTCCTTTCTTTTCAGGAATAATATACCTGAAGCGAAGGGGGTTTGTTCATGAAAAAAAAGAACGATGAAAGACCAGAAAAGCGGAGGAACGGTTTTTGGCAAGGCCTTTATCTTGGCGTTTTTACCACTTTAGTATTGGCAACGGCTTTTGTCTATCTTACTTTAAGCACCCAGGGTTTTCGGATTACGCTCGATCCGGACCGACCGGCCTTTATGGTACGTAATCAAATCAAAACGGAAGCCTTTTCTGTACTAAGCCTTTTATTGGAAAAAATAAAGGTGGAATTGCCGGTCGCTATCGAACAGGCTTTTCTGGATCCGGAGTGGCGTTTTATCGCTTATGAAGAGGGAGGGGTTAGTCTCCCCCGGGAAATAAGTGAAGTAACCAAAGACCAATTCCAGAAGTTGACGGAGAAGGCGGTGCTCCTTTTTATACAGGGGGTGGAGTTGACCCCGTATATTGAGGAATTGGGGCAAGCCGCCTTGGTGGAGGTCAAAGAAGCCTTCAAGCGGGAGATCGCAGGTAAAACCTACCACTACCAAGTTAATCCCATGTTATCAGTGCCGGTAACGGTTTTAGCCCGGTAAAAACAGGATAACACCGGGCTGACCAGTTGGAATAAGAAGAATATGTTACGAAAGCTTTTTGTATCTCCGGCGAAGGGAAAAAGCTATTGACATGACGCCTTACTTTTGTTATTCTTATTCAGAACCAGATACCTTTAAACTGGTCCCGTGAGGCCGGTAAGGGATAATTTTCTTATACTTTCTTACCAAAAAAGTTAAGAAATGCAGACCTTCCTGCCTGACGGCGGAAGTTTTTTTTATGGGAGGTGGATGTCGTGCGTATGAAAGCGCAGGTAATGGACGGGGAGAATATGCGGCGTGCTTTATACCGTTTGTCCCATGAGATTACCGAGCAGAATAAGGGAGTAAAGGACGTAATGTTAATTGGGATCCGGACACGGGGCGTGCCACTAGCCCAGCGTTTGGCGAAACTCATTCAAGAACACGAAAAAACCGAGATTCCCGTTGGCACCCTCGATATTACTTTCTACCGGGATGACTTAACCTTAATCTCCTCCCAGCCGGTGGTTCACCGGAGCGATGTCCCTTTCGATATCAACGAAAAAAAGGTAGTTTTGGTCGATGATGTCTTGTATACCGGAAGGACGGTCAGAGCAGCCCTGGATGCTTTGATGGATCTCGGTCGCCCCAGCATGATTCAACTAGCGGTTTTAATCGACCGCGGACACCGGGAATTACCGATTCGGGCCGATTATATCGGGAAAAATGTCCCCACTTCCAAACGGGAATTAATCCAAGTAATGCTAAAGGAAGTGGATGGTGAAGAAAAAGTCCTGATCTTTGAAACAGGACCTGAAGCTTAAACCTCCTTTAAATTGATCCGGTGAGGTCAACAAGGGGGAGAGGTAAGAGCTTCTTCACCCTTGGTTGAGCTGTTCAATCAAGGGTTTTTTGTGGGTTTTTAGGCATGGGGAAAACGCTTTACCAGCGTCCAGATAAAAAACAGAGGAGGATGTTAAATGCCCTTACAAACACAAGCCTTAGGTTATCTACCGGATGAACGACCGCCCTTTTGGCGTTTGTTCCTGTATGCGATTCAACAAGTTATCGTCATGTTTCCCGCCACGGTTGCGGTTGCCCTCCTTACCGGTTTTCATGTTTCAACGACGATTTTTGCTAGTGGACTAGCCACCATTTGTTTTGTGTTTGTGACCGGAAAACAATTACCCCTTTATTACGGGTCAAGTTTTTCCTATCTGCCAGCGATTGCCGGACTAATGGCTTCTGAAGCTCTGGCCGGCCATAGCTTGAATGAAAAAATTGCCATAGCCCAATTTGGGATCGTAATGTCCGGATTTGTTTCGATTGCGGCCGGTTTGATTGTGAAGCGATTTGGTAAAGAAGCCATTGATAAAGTGCTGCCCGCGACTGTCACCGGACCGATTGCCATGGCCATCGGTCTGACTTTAGCGGCCAATGCCATTGGCGATGCCGCCGCTGTGCCGGCCAACCTACCGGCTGGGGCAGCCCAGGCTGCAGCCAATTGGGCTTGGATAATCTCCTTAGTGACCCTCCTTTCGACCATTTTGTTCTCCGTCTATCTGAAAGGATTCTGGCGCCAGCTCCCTCTCTTGTTGGGACCGATCGTCGGTTGTCTGGCGGCTTTTATCGTTAAAGGAGCGACCGGCCTTGACTTTTTCAAGGTGTTACCTGCAACGGCCAACAGCGGTCTGTTTGCGTTGCCCATATTTACTTTGCCCAAGCCTACGTGGATGGCGGTGGCCGCTATTATGCCAATTGCCATTGCGACTATTCCCGAATCAACAGCCCATGTTTTCCAGTTGGATATCTACGTCAATGACCTAGCCCGGAAAAAAGGAAGCAAAAAACAATACGATATTGCCAGTAAACTGGGGATTAATTTGATTGGGGACGGAATTGGTGATATTGTCGCCGGTTTCATCGGTGGCCCGGCCGGAACCAACTACGGTGAAAATATTAGCGCCATGGCCATTACCAAGGTCTTTTCCATTCCGGTGCTCATAGGCGCGGCCTTGATTGCGATGTTTATTTCCTGTTTTACGCCCTTGATTAATGCCATCTACGCCATCCCCACCACCGTGATTGGTGGGTTGGAGATCTACTTGTTCGGGGCGATTGCCGCCCAGGGAATTGCCATTATGATGGAGAAAAAAGTGGATATGTTTAGCGCCAAAAATATTGCCGTGATCGCCACGATCATGGTGATTGGGGTGGGTGGCCAATATGCTTTCGGGGGGAACATTCCTTTCTTTGGCCTTGAGGTGCCTTGTATTGCCGGGGCGGCGATCTTCGGTATTCTCCTGAACCTCATTTTGAGCTTTGGAGAGAAGAATTAATTAAGTAAAAGATTGGGCATACCAATAATTAACAGAACCGCCAGGTATTCAAAGCTGCCTGGCGGTTCTTGCTCTTTTCGGGTTAAACCTAAACTCCCGGTTTGGGGTGGTTTTAATTCTTTATTCCAGCCCAACGGTGAATCTCCTGGGCTATTTTTGATAACGGCACTTGTTTGCTTGCGGCTTCATTTTCCCATGCCTTTTTGGGCATTCCATAGATGACGGAACTCTTTTCATCCTGGGCGATCGTGTAGGCGCCTTTTTCCCGCATCTCCTTTAACCCGGCCGCGCCATCATCGCCCATTCCAGTGAGAATTATGCCCATGGCATTAACTCCCGCGACCTTTGCAACAGAGTGAAGGGTGTGATTGATGGAGGGGTTGTAGATGGAGTGGGGCAGTCTAGGACCGGTTTTAACAATGTATTTGGCGCCGTTTTTCCGGACCGTCAGGTTATTACCGCCCGGAACAACCAAAGCTAAACCCGGGGTGATTCTATCACCATCGGCGGCTTCTTTTACCTGAATTCGCGCAATTTGATTGAGGGAAGTCGAAAAAGAAGGAGTAAACATGGCGGGCAAGTGTTGGACAATAAGGATCCCGGGCACATTCGGATGCAATTCCCGGCAAATTTCGGTGAGGGCCACTGTACCCCCAGTTGACGCGCCAATGACAATGATTTTATCGGTGGTAATGGTTGGTCCTTGATGGACAGGAGGAAGGAGGGAGGCTCCCACCGGTTCCACCGGCAACGGGAAGCGATTAACTTTAGCTTGTGCTGCCATACTGATTTTTTTAATGATCTCCTCTTTCCGTTCTTCCATCCCACTGCGGATCCCTAAAGTGGGCTTGGCAACAATGTCAACGGCGCCCAAGGAGAGGGCTTGCACGGCTATATCGCTATTATCTTGGGTCCAAGAGCTGATCATCACCACCGGTAAAGGACGGAATTTCATTAGATAACGTAAAAAATCCAGCCCGTCCATGTTGGGCATCTCGACGTCCAGTGTAATAACATCCACTGGTGTTTTTTTCAAGATTTCGATGGCGATGAGCGGGTCGGAAGCGGTAGCGATCACTTCTAACTCATCGGTCTGATTGATGATTTCCTTAAGAAACTGACGGATAAAAGCAGAATCATCGATCACTAAAACTCGGTATGGGGGCTTCTTTTTCATTCTTATATATACCTACCTCTTTTTGTATACTGATTTGCCCAGTAGTATCCAGCGGGGCTCGGCCGCGGAAACGATCGATTCGGAATGACCAAGAAAAAGATAACCACCGGTATTCAGACGGGAATAAAAATGGTTTAGGATCTGCGTTCGTGCTTCCTTGGATAAATAGATAAAGACATTACGACAGAATATTAGATCAACCCGGACTCTCCTGGGGAGAGAATCCTCTTCCAGTAGGTTGGCTAAGCGAAAAATAATGTCTTTTCTGAGTTCGGGAATGATATAATAATGCTCTTTCATCGCTTCATGGGGACGGAAATACTTGCGACGCAATTTTTCCGGTACGGATTCTAATTTTTCCCTTGGGTAAACTCCCTCACTCCCAAGGGTGAGGTGGGTTGAACTGATGTCGGTGGCCAAAACCTTAAGATCCCAACCGGAACCAAGGGTTTCACGGCAGGTAATGGCAATACTATAGGCTTCTTCTCCGGAAGAACTCCCTGCTGACCAGCACCGGATCTTACGCGTTCCCTTTTTTTCCTTGGAAAGGCTGGGGAGGAGAGTTTGGGCTAAATACTCAAACTGCAGCGGTTCACGGAAAAAATAAGTTACATTGGTTGTTAATAATTCGCACAGGGTATTCCGTTCTTGAGGCTCCTTGCGGAGAAGGGCAAGGTAAGTATGGTAATTATCAAGACCGAGCCGGAGGAGATGCCTGTTGAGACGGTTCTGAATCAGATATTTTTTTCGGGAAGTATAATTAAAGCCCAGGGTTTCATTGATAATCTGGCAAATTTCCTGTATTTCTTGGTCCGTAGGGTGGGGAACTTTAGGTTTGAACATAAAACTCCTCCATGCACAAAATGGATTAGTTGATTTTCAGCGCTTGTTGGGCTATTTGCTGATGGTTTAGGATCAGTCCAATATTGCCATTGCCGAGGAGAGCTGCCCCGGCAATCTGGTTTTGTTCACCCATTGCTTTATTAATTGGTTTGATCATGATATCTTCGATGCCGATTAGTTCTTCGACGATGAAACCGACATGTCCCCGGCCGTAATTAATAATCACGACGGGAATACGGTTTAGGTCTTGGGGAAAAGGAAAACCGAAATATTCACCTAAATGTACGAGGGGAATGGTTTCCGGGTAACGATAATAGATCCGTTGGGCGCCAATTTGATGAATCTCCTTTTCTTTGATGACAATACTTTGAATCACATCGGTCACCGGGATCCCGAAGGTTTGGCCGCCGACTTTAACCATGAATGACTGGATGATGGCTAAAGTCAAAGGGACTTTTAGCATGAAAGAAGTGCCTTGACCCGGTTGGGTTTGAACATCGATATAGCCCTGGAGTTTCTTGAGATTAGTCTTTACAACATCCATCCCGACACCACGTCCGGAGAGTTCACTGACATTCTCGGCGGTGGAAAAACCGGGGGAAAAGATGAGGCGGATCAATTCTTCGTCGCTAAGACGGCTGTTTTCTGAAATTAATCCGGTAGAAAGCGCTTTCTCCCGTATCCGTTCCAAGTTAAGTCCCCGCCCGTCGTCAGTAACACTGATCACGATATGACTTCCTTCTTGGCGCGCACTAAGCGTGATATGCCCCGTAGGATCCTTACCTAGGGCCTCACGCTCTTTCAAATCTTCGAGTCCATGGTCGACCGAGTTGCGGAGCAGGTGAGTTAAAGCATCAATCAATTCCTCCGCGATATGTTTATCAATCTCTGTATCTGCTCCTACAAAATGCAGTTCCACTTTTTTGCCCCGTTCTTTAGCGATGTCCCGAACGATCTTGGGGAAACGGGTAAAGAGCTGGTGAACGGGTACCATGCGTAGGTCCATCGTGCTCATTTGCAGACTGGAAACGATTTGTTCTAGTTCTTGGAGGACGCGTGAAAAATGTTCCCAAGTTGTTTTTCCTTTGTATCCATTCTTATACAGATGGAAGAGGCTGGTTTTTAAAGTTATTAATTCTCCTAATTGATTGATGACCTTATCAATGCGATCAGTATCCACGCGGATTGTGCGATTAAATGAATGATCACTACTTTGGACCTTATCCGGGTGCGCATCCCTTTGGTTGGGCTTCTTCTTATCCGCCCAATCCCGGAGGTTAATCTGATTACCCTCTTCACCAATGGGATAGCTAACGATCGTGTTTTGATCTTCTTCTGATAAGTGATTTTCCGTGACCAGAATTATTTTAAAGGTGGAGTAGTTTTCATTTGGAATTGCTTCCTCTGCCGGAGCTGTTGTAAAAACCCTTCCGTAATTTCGGATAAACCGGAGAAAAATTAACACAGAGGCACTACGCATTTTAGCTTCTGGTGCAAAGCTAAGGTCAATTTCATAAACCTTTTTACCTTCGTTTTGCCAGGTGTGAAGCTTTAATTTATCTTCTGCGGTTAAAGTCAGCGGAGAAACGGCGTTTTCCTTTGCAGACTGGGCAGGTTCATGCTTTTTCAGGCTTTTTAGTTTGTTGAGCCATTTTTCACTATCGAAAGAGATCACCATGATCTCTTTTTTTAGATAAGAGCTGAATTCATCGCAAAAATCGATTAATAGGTCAATTGCCTGATTATCTAGAGTATACTGCCCATTACGGACAGCGGAGAAAAGGTTCTCAATTTCATGCATGACCTCTGCCACTGCGCTCAGTCCGGCAACTCCGGAGGAGCCTTTTATATTATGGGCCAGGCGAAACATTTCGTCGATAAACTCTGTTTGACGGTGGTTATTCTGCTCAATCTGTAACAGAATCATCACTAACCTTTCGATTTGCTCAAAGGTTTCGATGATAAAAGTGGACAAGAGGTCTTCATCAATAAAGTTTTTATCTTGATCCGTCATCTTAATCAACCCCTTATAAAAAAACGTTTCTGCGAGTCCTAGTACATGGTTGAATCTCCTGTTACAGCCCCTACCGCGGCCGGGCTGCCTTCCGAACAAACCGTGGGTAAATGACCGAGGAGACTGGTTGGTGTGGTTTCAGCGATGATGGTATCCATATTCGATTGAGGTTTATTACCAAGAATATATAAAATATTAAAAATAATAGATCCGTCAAACAGGTAGAAATCGACACCTTACAACACATATCGGTTTTTTACGAACATTCTTTATAGCTGTTAACCTATTCATTGGTTACTCCACGTAGTTTTGGGAAGAATAACGTAAGCATTTTTTGGTTTGACCCGAAGTTTTCATCAAAACTTTATGAGAAAAATAGAGGAATTAGTACCAGGTATCAAGAACTAGTAATAAAACTTTTAACAAGAATATTGTCCTACTATTCGCGAAAGGGGAGAAACATTTGCTAGATATTACGGAAATTAAGAAAGTCTTACCCCATCGTTTTCCGTTTTTACTCATTGACCGGGTCCTTGAAATCGAAGAGGGTAAAAAGGTGGTTGCGATTAAAAATATTACGGTAAACGAAGTTTTTTCCCAAGAATACTACGGCGGCCTCTACCCGATGCAAGGAGTGCTTCAGGTCGAAGCGATGGCCCAAACGGCTGCTTTTTTGATTCTTAACGCTGAGGAGAACAAAGGACAATTGGCCTATTTCTCCAATATTGAACATGTCCGGTTTCGTACCCCGGCTTTAGCCGGTGATCAACTACGGATCGAAGTAGAACTGATCCGTTTACGGGCGCGCGCCGGTAAGTTTAAAGGATGTTGCTATATTGGCGAGCAAAAGACCTGTGAAGCTACCTTTAGCTGTATGTTAGCGCCGGATCAAGCAGCTTCTTTCCTCTAAACCAAAGTAAACACCGCACAAAGATTTTTGGCCCAACCGGTTTGGAGCGGTGGGGTAGGGAATGAGGGAGTACGCGTGAGAAGCTGAGGAGTGAGAATTGGAGAGTAGGGAATGGGGAAGCGAGCCTAACAGAGTACTGAGGGACCGAGACAGTTTAACGTAAGCGGTCACAGCGTTGGCTTCTGATGCCGATGAGCTTTTTAAGCAGATTGACAAAGGCCGTGGCCAGTCGGAGAAAGGAGAAAGGGGTATAGGAGTTGGTAATCAACTGAATCCCTTCGTTGCGTTTTAAGAGCCGGATCAGGTCCTGATTACTCTGGATGGCGGTGGGGAGAATTACCCCGCCACGGGCTAAGTCAGGAAGACGATGAAAGTCCGAACCGGAGATCATCCTGAGCTTATGCTGGCGGGCATACGCAAAAGCCAGCTGATTATTGGAATTTTGTCGGGGGTTGCCGTTATAAACTTCGATCCCGTCAATCAATTCCGAAGGCGCCGGAGTTAAGCCCGGCCGAAAGGGATGGGCTTGGTAAATCAGGATTTCTGTGGGCGGGGGGAGCTCTTTACTGAAATTGCGGAATTTTTTAATCCCCATTTTGTATAATTCGGGATATTTAATTAAGAAAGCCTCGTCCAGACCATAGATTAAGAACTCCTGTGGTGAGTCGTTAAACTTTAGTTCAATTCCTAACAATACGGTGAGGCCGATCTTTTCTCCTTCTTCCCGAGCGTTGCGATAACCCCGGAGAAAATGGTCGATCTTTTCGGCCCAGGTTAAACCCGTGGGTAATCTCCGGAAAAATCCTTTGTTATAGTGGTCGGTGATGACAATTCCGTCATAACCGGCTTTTTTATATAACTCGGCGACCAAACGGCCTTCGGTTCGCCCGCAAAAGCTTGTTTCTCGGGTATGAACGTGGAGATCGATCCGAAATGGGCTCATAATCCTACTCCTGTACTGCTGTGAAGTTCTTTCTTTTATTATAGGCTATTATTTACATTTGAAAGGAAAGTATGAGTGGGAGGGAGTTGTCGGGGGGAAGCTAGATGTGAGCTTGGAGGAGAAGCTTAAAAAAGGATAAGAAAAGAGCCACCCTAGTCGGTGGCGAAAGCAAAGTGTATGTTAATTATTAAGGAACTAATGGGAACACTTCCTCTGACTGCCGGCGTGGTCAAGAGGGAGGCGAGCTCCTTCAGCCGTAGGGCCCTTACGTCTGAGACGCTCTCCATCCTTCAGTACTGAAAGTCCCTAATACTGAAGAATGTATTGATATAATAACATAGATATGATCAAAATGCAACACTTTATGACAAAAAATTTATTTTTTTTTTGGAGGCGACGATTAGTTGATCAACAACTAACTTTTTGCTATGATAAAGTATTGTTTGGATCAAATATTTTGCCTGTTTTG
>DUQR01000013.1 GCA_012837715.1 Bacillota bacterium
CAAGGCTTATGGTTCCAGGCCAGAAAATGCCTACCGATAGTCCGCACAAGCCGCAACCAACAAGGCCAAGCAGGGGGGAACGCGAAAAAGCAGCCAGGAGATAACTGGTTACGCATAAGAGTCCACTGCCCACCATGAAATTGATCAGGGTCATTTTTTCGCTGTATTTCGCGTAAAAGACCCGGGCGATCCCCATTAACACTGCAAAGAAGCAGGGCCCGGCCAGGTCCCCTATGGTTTTAGAGATCCTGAGCCCGCTTTCAGCAAAGGCCGAGGCCCACTGGCTCATTGCTTGTTCCGAAGCGCCGGCGCAAATCATCAGTAAGGTAAAGAGCCAAAACAGTTTGAAACTGAAAAGGTTGACGAGGGACATGCTCTTGCCCTCTTCAACCAGACGCGGGATGGGAACCCGGGTAAAATAAAGGGCATTAAAAAGAGGGATAAATGCCCAAAGGAAGGCCAGAACCTTCCAGTTTTCGATCCCAGCCAAAAAGAAGAATAAGGTAGAAGCAAGGACGACAAAAACCGAGCCCCAACAGTAGAAGGAGTGCAGGAGGCTCATAGTGGCCGCCTTCTTTTTGGTGGGACATGCTTCCACGATTGGATTGGCTAAAACCTCAATCAATCCCCCGCCAATGGCATAACAGGCGACCGCCGCTAACAAACCGGCATAGGGATGGGCAAACCATGCGGGGAAAACGCTGAGACCGATTAAGCCTACTGCGCATAGGATATGAGCGGCAACCATCGCAATCCGGTAGCCAATCTTATCCACAAATAAAGCCGAAAGAAAATCGACTATAAGTTGAATCCCAAAATTGGCGGTGACAAGCAGTGTAATTTTTTCCAACGGAATGTGGTAGTCTTTTTGAAAGGTTAAAAACAAAAGGGGTGCAAAGTTATTAATAATGGCCTGGGTGACAAAACCAGTGAAGCTTGCGAACAAAGTATGTTGGTAATTGAGACGAATGCTCATTAATCTCCTCCGTTCAATGGTTGTAATAATAGCCTACAGGAGCTACTACTTAAATCCAAAATTAAGTTAACATGATAATTATATCATGTTAAAGCTTGCCTTTTCAGCCCGGCTTTTGGAGCCGGGTTTCTTTTATTTGCGCTGTTGATAGAGGATAAGAAAGACAATTTGTAAAGTTGGGAAGAAGGTACTATAATAATGATAAAATATAAATGCTAAGGAGTGAGAAGAGGATGAAAAAATATTATTTGGCCTTACTCTTTTCATACTGGTAATTTCACTGTTGAGTGGCTGCGGGAAAAAAGAACCCTACGTTTATAAGGGAGTAGAACTGTTGGAGAATGGGGATTTAGAGGAAGTAGATCCTGATCCTAAAACATATTTTGCGAAGAATTGGTCTAAAGGGGGACAAGCAGGATTAGACGAAAATAAAAAATCTATAAGAGCTAGCAATGAACAACTTGCACAAATAAAATATATAGTAGATAAAGAAGCAGGAAACAGCTATATAAAAATCGATACAACCACCGAAGCAGACAATTTTATTTTTGTTACTCAAACCTACAAAGGTAATATACCCACCGGGAAACAATTAAAGCTAACGGCTAAGGTAAAAACAGAGAATCTTACCGGAGAAGGCGCTGCGATCGCTATTCGTTGTGATGACGACGTGGTAGTAGCGGCAGATCAATTTACGACAACACAAGGTGAGATTTTGATAAAAGGAACACAAGATTGGACTACCTACACTGTTGAATTGACCGAAAGAGTTCGTTCGGATATTGAGGCTATAACCGTATATTTCCTTTACTTACCAAAGACAGAAGGAACCGTCTATTTCGATGATGTCTCATTAATCTACTGAAGAAAAACATATCCGAATAATTATAATTGGTTTAGCGTCTCAATTGTCTAAACCAAAACCCGGCTCCTCGCAAGAGGAACCGGGTTTTTTCTTTACCGATTCCGGTTTAAAGTAATTTTTCCGTTTTACCCATTCTTCGCCATGAAATCCTTCATGAATTCGGCCAGGGCTTTACACCCTTCGTAAGGCATGGCATTATAAATAGAAGCGCGGAGGCCGCCGACGGAACGGTGGCCTTTGAGGCCGACCAAACCTTGGCTGGTGGCTTCGCTGACGAACTTTTGCTCCAGTTCTTCGCTGGGGAGGCGGAAGGTGACGTTCATCAGGGAACGGCTGTTCTTTTCGGCATGGCCGCGGTAGAAACCGTTGCTCCGGTCGATTTCATCGTAGATTAAAGCGGCTTTTTCTTGGTTGCGTTGGTAGATTGCTTCGACGCCACCTGCGTCCTCCAACCATTTTAAGACTAGCGAGACCATGTAAATGGAGAAGGAGGGCGGAGTGTTATAGAGCGAATTGTTTTTGGCGAAAGTTTCATACCGGTACATCGCGGGAAGGTTGGGATTGGCTTTTTCTAACAGATCCTCACGAATAATGACAATGGTTACCCCGGCCGGACCAAGGTTTTTCTGGGCGCCGGCGTAGATGAGGCCAAAGGGTTCAGGGTTAAAGGGACGGGAAAGGATATCACTGGACATATCGGCAATCAGAGGAGCTTTACCGCAGTCGGGGAAGGTTTGCCACTGGGTGCCGTAGATCGTGTTATTACTGGTCAGGTGGACGTAGACCGGGTTGGGGGAGAATTTAAGCTCCTCCGGATCGGGAATGCGCCGAAATCCTTCTTCACCGGTGTCAACCGCTACGTGTACCTGTCCGAAGTACTTTCCTTCCTGCGCCGCTTTTTTGGCAAAACTACCGGTTACCAAGTAGTCGGCGGTTTGCTCTGGCGACAGAAAATTCATGGGGGCCATCGCAAACTGCAAGCTGGCGCCGCCTTGCAAAAAGAGAACTTTAAAGTCGTCGCCAAGTTTGAGCAGGCGTTTCAGACGGGCAGCCGCTTCGTTTTGCACTCCTTCATACTGCTTTGAGCGGTGGCTGATCTCCATAACCGACATCCCGCTGGCTTGAAAATTAAGAAACTCGGCCCGCGCAGCTTCTAAAACCGGGAGCGGAAGAGTTGCCGGGCCAGGGTAGAAGTTATAAACTCGTTCTTTCATCTTATAAGACCTCGCTTCCAATGAATATTTATTAGAGCAATTATACTACCAAATTTTCCAAAGGACAAGGGGATGCCTTGGTTTGCGCGGAATATTTCACTTTGCATAGAGGAAAAAGGTTAAGGGTCAAGAATTATTTTAGAAACCCTGTTTAAGCGGGAAATATCGGGATTGAAAGGAAAGGCCGGAATGAATAGTAGCGACCACAAACAAGATAATTACGGTTTTCCGCCCGCTTTAGCGGCGGCAATGCGCAGAAAAGGGATTGATCTAGCATTAACCAAAAATATTTTGACCCGATATAACGCCGGGGAGTTTGACCGTTTTCAGCCGGTACGGGCGGCGGGGATCCCGCGGATTGACGGAAAAACAATTATCGATCTCACCGGAAAACTTGAAGTCGCGGTTGATCTGCCGGCGGCGGAGCACCGTTTACGCCGGTGGGGTTTGGAGCTGGATCTTGCTGCCTACTGTCGGGTGGAGGGAAAAACCGGACTTTTTGACCGGGAAGGGCTGGAACGGATCGGGATTCTCCTTTATCCGTTTGTAGGTTATGGTATTTTAAACGGCGGGTCGGCCAGCAGTTATTTTGATTACAAAAAAAATATGGCGCTTAGCCCCCAATTATTTGAGATTTGCGAGGAGCAGTTCAACATATTAGCCGAATTGGGACGGAATGGAGCGAAAGCTTTGGTTCCCGCCTACCTGAACGCGGATGGAACACCGGGCGCCAGTTTTATTGAATTAAAGATGCGTGCCCTTTTGTTGGAAATACTCCGTTATCAGCTTTTGACCGGAACCAAACATAAACAGGTCTTACCCCTCTTTCAGATGGCCAGTATCTATAATTATCAAGAATTGGCGTCCGCTTATGAACGTTTTTCGCAAAGTCCTTACCTGCTGGATCTCATGAACGAGACGGGGGTGGAGATTTACCAAGAGGTGTTAACCGGAGTCCAACCCATGCTGGCCGCCTACACCCATAGCAGTTTAGGTCGGCCGAAGAGGGTGTTCAGTACCGCCTATGGTCAAGAAAATAATCCCCTCCCGATGCCCGGCGGACATGGGCAAAACTTTCAGGTTTTAAGCCGGTGTTACCGGCAGCTTTTAGCCAACGGAATAAGGATGGTTTATTTAGGCAACGTCGATAACTTGGGCTTTACGGTGAACCCGGTGGCTGTAGCCTTACTTGCCCTCCAAGGAAAAACCGGCGGTTTTGAGTTTGCCTTCCGGACGGTAGTAGACACCAAGGGAGGAGTGCTCGTCCTTGACCAGCAAGGCCGGTTGAACTGTGCTGATCTGGGGGTGGCGATTTCTCAGGAGGAAGTGTTGGCTGCGGAGCAGAGGGGCGAGCGGATCCTTTTCAACTGTGCCACCGGCCTTTTTGACCTGGAATACCTGGTTTCCCACTTGGAAGAGATCAGTCGTAACCTGCCGGTCCGTTTTTCCGATCAGGATAAGGATGCCGGCCGTTATTCCCAGGCCGAGCAGATTACATGGGAAATCATCGGCATGTTGGAGGACTTTTATATCTTTGGGATTGATAAGTACGATCGGTTTCTGGCAGCTAAAATTGCCCTGGAAACCCTCTTGGCGAGCGGGGTCGGATTGCACGATCCGCGGTTCCCACAGACCGATGCTCCGGTTTTCGATCTAAAAAAGACCGCCCTTAAGCTACATGCCGGTTTAGAGCATAAGCTAGGAACGGTCTATGGGTTAAAAAAGGTGGCCGGTCAGTGGCGACCCAAAAGGGTCATCGAACTAAAAAAAGAGTTAACGGCAGTTACTCTGTAAGATAAGCCGCTACGATTTCACCATAGTAGAGGACATGGTAATCCGGGGTTTTATACCATTTAGCGCGAAACTCCTTACTGAGCTGCCCGGGTTCCATGGCTTGTTGGTAGACAACCCGGCATTCGAAATGTAAAGGGCATTCTTTGATCACCGGTGTGGTGACGGCTTGCCCCTTTTCCGGAGTGAAGCCGCAGGTCTGAAATTTGTCGATCTCCCGTCCGGACTGCTGTCCACAGATCAGTAGTTCTTTGGTCCGGTTTTGCTTTAAAGGAACACTGACCGTAAACTCGCCGGCATTTTCCAATAAACCGTAGGTATGCCGGGAATAACGGACCATGACCATGAGGATGGGTTTATTCCAGATCCATCCGAATGTTCCCCAACCAATGGTCATAATATTGGCTTTTTCCTGATCCTTTACGGTCAAAAAGACCCCGCCCTTGGTCAGTTGGGTTATTAGTTCCTCGGCATAGTCGTTGTAGTTGATCTCTTTGCGCATGTTCCTTCCTCCGATCATTATTTTACCCATCTTTTCTCGATTGGCGGGGAAGTTCCCTCTAAAAATTCGCGGGTGTTGGGGAAAAAGCTCTCTTATGATGGAGAAACTTTAAGGCTGCGGTAGTGATAAGCCTTTGCGACCAGGAGGTCCCCATTTTCCTTTTTAGCCTGAAAGACAAGGGTGTTTTTATAAAAATAACGTTTGGGTAGGGATAATAAACTAAGGCTCGGGTGGGGGAGGGCTTTGATTGTTACATAATACCCCCGGTATTTTATTTCTAAAGGTTCAAAACCGCCGACCAAGAGGAAAAGTTGGTCGGCGGTTTCTTTAAATTTCGGTAGTTGTACTCCAAATTTCCCTGCAATTATATCTTGCTGGGCGGTAATGTCCGCCCCGCTTAGGATAAAGGGATGGAGCGGCGGTATATGCTGACGAAAGATTAGGCTAAAGGACAAGGGGATATATTGAACGGCCGGATAAGGGTAGAGTTTGCTCATTTGGCGCCAACCTCCAAACGCTCAGAAGTTATTACCCATTGTATGCCGCTGAAAGTTTAGAGGTGCCAAAGGCCTTTTCACGCGTTAGCGGGAAACTGGAAATCCGGATAACGGACGCTCCGCATCGGGTAAAAAGTAATATTCCCATTCTTCCATTTTTCCTTCTTTATCCTCGTCTTCTTCTAAAAATAAATTAGCATTCCCGGTGTGCTCACTGACCAGTTGATAAGAGGTGGATGGGTTAATGGAAAAGGGCGAGGCCTCTTGAGAGGCCACCATCGGATAGCCCTGCTCAACTGGGAATAAATAAAAGGCGGTCAACAGGAAAAGAAAGACACAAGCGGCGCTAAAGGCTAACCTTTTCCCCCAGACCAAAGAGTTGGTCGGGAAGGAAGAATCCCCGTGGAAATGATGGAAAAGAAATTGCCCAACCAAATCCACCTGGGGGGTGGGTGGCTCCAAATTTCCCAGATGATTCTTTATCGAGGAAAGGTCCTCATAATTCTTGGCACAAGCCGGACAGTGATAAATATGGGTTCGGATCAGGCGCCATTCCTCGGGGGAAAGCTCCTGGTCAAGATAGGCTGAGAGTAGGCTTTGGACACGATGGCAATTCATTTAATTTTTTCTCCTTTCCACGCTAAGATACGGCTGTAAATATTCACGGAGTTGTCGTCTTCCCCGGTGGATCCGGGAGCGAACCGTTCCTAGCGAACATTGGAGGATATTACTGATTTCCTCGTAGGAAAAACCTTGCACATCACAGAGGATAACTGCGGCTCGAAATTCTTCCGGGAGACGCAAGAGCGCTTTTTGAATGGTTTCGCCCAACTCCTGGCGCAGAGCAAAATCCTCGGGTAGTTTACTGAAATCCGGCACTTCTTTTGTTTTTTCCTGGTCGAGATGGGGCGGTGACTCGTCTAAGGAAGCGACAAAAGGACGCCGCCGTTTTTTCCGGTATTGATCGATGAAGAGCCGGTAGATAATCTGGTAAACCCAACGGTCAAAAGCGGTTCCCGTTTTAAAGCGGTGAAATGCCCGGTAGGCCTTTAATAATCCTTCTTGGGTCAGATCCTGGGCATCATCGTGGTTCCCGGTTAAGCGATAGGCAAAATGATAAAAGGACTTTTCGTAGGTTTTGACTAGTTTCTCAAATTCCTCCAAAGTATCCGGCGCCGGTCTGACTAGAGATAAAATTTCTGTGTGCAACATAGTATCCAAACCCTTTCTCAGATAAGCTCTTGCCATTATTTTACCGTTGATCTTGGATTATGTCAAAAGCAGGTTTTCCCTATACGAGCTTTTCGCTTGGTCCTATTCTTCCGGCCTTGCCTCCAGAATGACATCGATCTTTTTAAAAGCATTCTCCCGCCAGATCAGAAGGGATATTTTGTCACCAATCTTCATCTCTTGGATCTTGGCGGCTAATTCATCGCCGGATTTGATCTCTTCCCGGTTGATTTGGGTGATAATATCTTGCGGGAGAATGCCTGCTTTATCCGCTGGCGAGTCCTGGACGACACGGCCAACATAGACTCCGGTTTTGAACGGTAAATTAAAATATAGGGTCATGTCTTCGTTCACATCTTGCATGTAAATCCCCAGCCAGGGCCTGGTGGATTCTTTATGGGTAATCTTCCCCTCGGTGATCAAGGCCTCAAGATTGTCTTCTAGTAAGTTAATGGGAATGGCAAAGCCGATGTTTTGTGCATTGGAAAGAATCGCCTCATTAATTCCGATTACTCGCCCGTTGAGATCGACCAAAGGACCTCCGCTGTTCCCCGGATTGATGGCTGCGTCCGTTTGGATCAGGTAGCCTTCTTCAGCGGTATTGGAGAGAGAACGGTTTAAGGCACTGATGATCCCGGTGGTGACCGTTTCGTGTAAACCGTAAGGATTACCGAAGGCGACCACCCATTGCCCGATTTGTAAGGCATCGGAGTCACCTAGCTCTAAGAAGGGGAGATTCTTCGCGTTGATCTTCAAGATCGCCAGATCATATTTTTTATCTGAACCAATGACCTTGGCATCGTATTTTTTTCCGCCCCGCAAGTTGACGGTTATTTTGTCCGCGTTTTCAATCACATGATAATTGGTGACAATATAGCCATCAGGACGAATGATAAACCCGGAACCAGTTCCTTGTTGTTTGTATTCCCGGCTGCCATAATCATCGAAGAAGCCGGGGCCGAAGAAATCCCGGAAGAATTCGGGGATCATCGGATTTGCTTTGACAGTACGCTCGGTATCGATGTAAACTACCGCCGGCGCTACTTTTTTATTTACGTTAATGATCGCATTTTCCCAAGAAGAATCCGAACCAAAACTGAAAGCGGCTTGTTGAACCGAGGGTTTTTGTTCTTGGGCGGGGGTCGGTGGCAATTGTTTCTTTGGGCCGGAAAAAGCCAGAAAGACGGCGGAAGTAATAATAGAAGTAGCAATTACGATAAATAATAAGGTTAATAATTTTTGGTAACGGTGTTTGAAATTGGCCATCGATAACTCCTCCTTATCGAAAGATTCAATGAAGATCAGTAATTTTAGGTTAGTATAGTTCTAATGGGTAAAAACGATGCCTTTCTGTAAAAGTTCCCTGGGGAAATTACAGAAATTTCAGGTTAAAAAGGAGGAGTTTCCTTATCCGGGTGGAATTAATAGGTGAATTATAAGTTCAAGGAATTGAAGGAATTATGCTTTTCTACTAATTAATTTGAAGAAGATTGGGCCATTGGTAGGTGTTCAACTTTACCAATTGTCGACTGGCAATTTCCTTAGCTTTTCATCCTCCTTCCAAATTTAAAGCGGGCGGTTTTGAATCGTGACCTAGGGTAGGTGGCTAGTGGAAAAGAAAGCAAAGCTGATGTTGATCTTAAGGAGTTTTGATTAATGCCTTTCAGTATGACTGGTTATGGTCGTTTCAAGTTGGAGGATGATCCCAACTATCTGATTACCGTTGAAATCCGTAGCGTTAACCACCGTTATTTTGATCTTTCCGTGCGGTTGCCGAAGAACTACTCGTGGTTGGAAGAGAGTATTACTAAACGCATCCGGCCCCTTATCAAGCGGGGAAAGATCGATCTTTACATGAATATTGAGGAACGTCCGGAAAACCATAGTTGTCGGTTGGAAATTGACCAAAGGCTACTGGCGGATTACTTGCGGGAGTCCGCCTTGCTCCGGAAGAGATTTGGGATTCCCGGAAAGCTTCGGATGGAACAGCTTCTATTAATCCCCGACCTTTTCGTCAAAAAAGCGGAAGTTAATGAAGAAGCTTTAGAGCAGGCAATGGGACAGGCTGTTGAAGGCGCCGTTCAGCAACTGTTATCAATGAGAAAGCGGGAAGGGGAAACAATCGCCGCCGATTTAGAGGCGCGTATTTACCGCTTAAAGCAAACCATCGGAGAAATTGAAGCTTTGGCCGGGGAACTACCAAACCTTTACCGGGAAAAATTAACTAAGGCGGTTAATGAATTATTGGCCGAGGTGGAGATTGATGAACATCGGTTGACGATGGAGGTCCTTTTTTATATTGAACGTTCGTCGATTGCCGAAGAGATTACCCGCTTCAAAAGCCATCTGGAGCAGTTTTTATCAACCCTTAAGGCGTCCGGGCCCATCGGAAAAAAATTAGACTTTATTTCCCAGGAATTACTGCGGGAGATTAACACCATTGCCGCAAAATCCAGTGAATATTCCATCTCCCATTATATAGTGGAGGTTAAGAGTGAAATCGAGAACATTAGGGAACAAGTTCAGAATATTGAATAGGAGGTGAAAAAATGCCGCTGCCAAAATTGACCTTAGAGGAGAAAAAACAAGCCTTAAAAAAGGCGCAACAGGTAAGAAGTCAACGGGCTAAAATTCGTCAAGATTTAAAAGCCGGACGGACCGGTATTCGTGAGGTTCTGGAACAGGTCGATAATGATGTGGTCGCGAAGATGCGGGTTGCCTATCTGTTGGAATCATTGCCGCGGATTGGTAAGGTTCGTACCCGGAAGATCATGAATGAAATCGGGATCGATGAAACCAGAAGAGTACAAGGGTTAGGTTCCCGGCAAAAACAGGCTTTAATCGAACGTTTTGGCAACCAGTAAAAAGGGGGCTTCCACTCCGCATGGATATTAAACTAGTTAATATTGGCTTTGGGAATATGGTTGCGGCTAACCGAATCGTGGCAATCGTTAGTCCTGAATCTGCTCCCATAAAACGGATCATTCAGGAAAGCCGTGACCGCGGAACCCTTATTGACGCTACATATGGAAGAAGGACCCGAGCCGTCATCATTGTTGATAGTCTTCATGTAATTCTTTCCGCAGTACAACCGGAAACAGTCGCGCACCGGTTAAATACAAAAGAAGCAGTAAATGCAGTAAATAATGATCCGGAGGAGTAATACTTAATGGATGGTTTGCTTTATGTGCTTTCAGGTCCGTCCGGAGTGGGAAAAAATACGATTTTAACCGAAGTACTGGCCAAAAGAAAAAATTTAACCTATTCTATTTCCGCTACCACCCGTCCACCCCGGGGACAAGAAGTAGACGGGGTCAATTATTATTTTTTATCGAAACAACAATTTTTAGCCGAGCTCGAAAATGACGGCTTTTTGGAATGGGCGGAAATCTACGGTCATTACTACGGCACCCCCAAACAGATGGTCCTCGATCGGCTGCATAAAGGGGAACATGTGATCCTGGATGTGGATATCCAGGGTGCTGCACAGATTAAAAGTAATTATCCCAACGCGATCTTGATTTTTCTTTATCCACCTTCAATTGAGGAGCTGAAACGGAGATTACTGGAGAGGAATACTGACGATCAGGAATCGATCAATAAAAGGTTAGCCTATATCGATAAAGAACTAGCTGCTGTTTCCCTCTATGATTATGTTGTGGTTAATGATCGGTTGGACGAAGCCTGTCGGCGGGTGGAATCAATTATCGACGCCGAAGAGATCAGAGTAAGGCGCGGGTATTGGAAGCGGTTCCTTGACCCTTGACAAGCGGGGAGAAAAGTGTTTATCTATATAATAGCACTGTTGATGAGGGAGGTTTATTTCCGGAATGAATACACCTTCTTTGGAAGATTTGTTGGCAAAGGTTGATAGCAGGTATTCCTTGGTGGTAACTGCTGCTAAACGTGCCCGCCAGATTATTATTGAAAGCGATCCCAGTGAAGACGGGGCGATTGGTGCTGTTTCGACCGCTTTAGAGGAGATTTTGCAAGGAAAGACCTTTCCCGTACAGCAACCCTATAGTAATTAGTAAAGGGTATCTTTTAACCCCGGCGTGTCAGGCGCCGGGTATTTTGTTTTTTGCCCCTTTTTATTAAGCGAACGCGGAGGAGACAAATGAAAACCGGCCGTTACATCCAAGCCATTGTGAATTTGCCTGAATTACCCGAGGACCGTTTGTTTGATTATCGTATTCCGGAAGCTTGGTCCTTCGTCCCGCCTCTGGGTAGTCGGGTGTTGGTGCCTTTTGCCGGACGCCGGGCGGAAGCCATCGTTTGGGGCCACCAGCCGCCGACCTATCAGGAGAAGATCAAAGAGGTGTTAATGGTTCTTGATGATACGCCCCTGTTAACCCCGGCGCAAATGGATTTGATCCATTGGTTGGCCCGGCGGTTTTTCTGTCGACGACAGGACCTTTTTCGTTTGTTTTTTCCGCCCGGCCTCAAGGCAAAAACAGTGAAATGCTGGCGGCTGACGGGTGACCGGCAGGAAGTGGAGGCTTTCATCAACCGGCTTCCCCTCTCCGAGCTGTTGCGCTGTAAATTACAGTCTCAACTGAAGGAAGCGCCGACTGCGTATGCGCCATTGCCAAAAGTGGAAGCGGAACTGAAACCCTATTTATTGGAACTTATGAAAGCCGGGTTTATTAAAGTAAGCTGGCGTCCGCAAAAACCGGCAATCAAATTCAAAACCGTCCAGGCCTATACAATCAACCCGGAGACCCAAGGGGAAAAGGTCAGCGGTTTATCGCCAAAACAAGAGAGAGTTTGGACTTTTTTGACCGACCAATCGACTCCGGTGGCCACCACAGAGATTCTAGCCGCCACCGGGGTGACCACCAGCGTTCTGGAGGCGTTAAGCCGGAAGGGGCTCATCACCAAATCGGCCTTGGTGTTAGAGAGAAACCCTTTTTTGCAACCGGTGGTTCCGCAGCCAGCTCCGGTGTTAAACCCCGAACAGGAGGAGGCTTTGGCTCCAATCCGGGAAGCCCTCCAGCAAAACAAGGCTGGTTATTTTCTTCTCCATGGGGTTACCGGAAGCGGTAAGACCGAAGTATATTTACAGGCCATCTCCGCCGCGCTGCGCTGCGGAAAGGAGGCGATCCTTCTGGTGCCGGAAATTGCGCTGACCCCGCAAACGGTGGAACGGGTCAGGTCAAGATTTGGAGAAGCGGTGGCGGTTTTGCATAGTAGCTTGTCCGATGGTGAACGCTTTGATCAATGGTGGAAGATTAAGAACGGTGAGGTTAAGGTGGTCGTCGGCGCCCGTTCCGCCGTTTTTGCGCCTTTACCCAACTTGGGTTTGATTATTCTCGATGAAGAACACGAATTCACATATAAACAAGAAGAGGTTCCCCGTTATCATGCGAAGGAGGTGGCGAAGGAGATCTGCCGCCGGGTGAACGGGGTGTTAGTGCTGGGGAGCGCGACTCCGTCTTTGGAGAGTGTGCACGCCGTCCAACAAGGGGAACTCGTCAAGTTAACCCTCAGCCAACGAATTCATGGCCAGGCAATGCCCGAGATTTGTCTGGTGGATTTGCGCCAAGAGTTTAAAGCCCGCCGCTTTAACGTCCTGACGCCGGTCTTAAAAGAAGAGATCGCTGCCTGTCTAGACCGGCGGGAACAGGCGATTATCCTTTTAAACCGGAGAGGATTTGCCACCTTTATCATTTGCCGGGAATGCGGACAGGTTTTACAGTGTCCTTCCTGTGATGTTACCTTGACCTATCACCGGCGCCCGGCGGTCCTCCGTTGTCATTATTGTAATTACCAAACGGTTCCGCCGGCTCATTGTCCCCACTGCAAAAGCTCATATTTGCGGTATTTTGGCCATGGGACCCAGCGCTTGGAAGAAGAATTAATTACTTCCTACCCCCAAGCGCGGATCGCCCGGATGGACCTGGATACTACCGGTCGGAAAGGAAGCCATGAACGGATCTACCGGAAACTGGTCCGGCAGGAGATTGATATCCTCTTAGGAACGCAAATGGTGGCGAAGGGATTGGACCTTCCGAATGTGACTCTGGTGGGGATCATCGCGGCCGATTCCGGTTTGAATCTTCCGGATTTCCGGGCGGCGGAACGGACCTATCAGATCCTGACACAAGCAGCAGGTCGCGCGGGACGGGGGGAAAAGGCTGGCCTGGTGGTGATCCAAACCTATAATCCGGGGCATTACAGTATTAAAGCTGTGGCCGAGCAGGATGAGAACGGCTTTTACCAACAAGAACTGCTCTACCGGGAAGCAGCTGTTTATCCCCCTTATGCCTATCTGATCCGCTTGGTTTTTTCTGGTCCTCAGCAAGAAGGGGTGATCTCGACCGCCCAAAAGTTGACCGCGCTTTTACAAAAAACAATAGTTAAATTAGCTTTACCCGCGACCACCATCGAAGTACTCGGACCCCAGCCGGCGGTGGTTGAAAAGATTAAGAACCAGTACCGGTGGCATACCTTAATCAAAACAAAGGAACTATTGCTCGCCCAACGTTTACTACTGGGACTGAACAGGGCTTATTATCGCAATCGCCCTAAGGACGTGCGGATGATCATCGACGAAAATCCTTATTCCGTGTTATAATAAGGCTTGTAGTCACGTATTTTTGTAGAGAAGGGGAGGGCTGTTGTTATGATTTTACCAGTAGTGACCCATCCTCATCCGGTTCTACGTCAGAAAGCCCAACCGCTGAAGAAAGTAACGAAACGGATCAAAAAATTAGCCCAGAACATGCTGGAGACCATGTATGCCGCCGATGGCGTGGGACTGGCCGGGCCCCAGGTCGGGGTCGCGAAAAGAATTATCGTCCTTGATGTGGGAAAAGGACCGCTCGTTTTGGTTAATCCCCAAATTCTCGGCAAGTCCGGGCAAGAACGGGATGTGGAAGGTTGTTTGAGTATTCCCGGACGGAACGCTTATGTGACCAGGGCGGCGAAGGTAAAAGTTACCGGCCTCGACTTAGATGGCCGTCAGGTCGTGTTGGAGGGTGACGGCTTGTTGGCCAGAGCTTTTCAACATGAAATCGACCATTTAGATGGGATTTTATTCATCGACTATTTAGAAGATAGCTCTAATTGTTCACCCGACGTCAATTAATAGAGCTTTTTAGGTTGAATTAACAATTCCAGTACAATATATTGATAGCCCACTTTAAGTTAAACACTTTATATTGTACCGGAATCTTTTTAATGACCGGGGAAGGCAGGAGGAAGAGAAGGATGAAATTGGTTTTTATGGGGACGCCAGCGTTTGCCGCCGTCTCACTCCAACGGTTGTTGGAATCAGAACATCAGGTTTTAGGGGTCGTCACCCAACCGGACCGGCCCCGGGGACGGGGCATGAAATTATCTCCTTCACCGGTGAAAGAGGTAGCCACCGCCAATCATCTTCCCCTTTTCCAACCGGAACGTTTACCGGACCCGGACTTCATGGCCTTTTTAGAAAAGACCGCACCGGCTTTGATTGTTGTGGTGGCTTATGGATTAAAGATTCCACCGGTGCTACTTAATTTCCCACCCTACGGCTGCATTAATGTCCATGCCTCTTTGCTGCCTAAATACCGTGGGGCTGCTCCGATCCAAGCTGTTCTTTTGAATGGGGAAACGGAGACCGGGATCACCACCATGCAGATGGATGAAGGCTGGGATACCGGCGATCTTTTATTAACCCGGCGGGTGCCCATTGCTTACGAGGATAATTTCGGTACGCTCCATGATCGTTTGGCCACCATTGGCGCGGAGGTCTTACTGGAAACCCTGGACGGTTTGGCGCGCGGAACGATTAAACCGCAGCCTCAGAAGCACCAAGAAGCCACCTATGTTCGCAAGTTGACCGAGGATGATTACCGTTTAAATTGGCAAGAACCAACCCTTGCCTTATACAACCGGATCCGGGCGTTCGATCCCTTTCCGGGAGCCCGTACCTGTTTACACGGGGAGACCCTGAAAGTCTGGGCGGCCCGACCGAGCAAAGATTGGTGCGGTCTTAAAGAGGCCAAACCAGGCACGATCGGTGAATTAAAGAAGGAGCAGGGCGGCGGTCTCCCGGTCCGGACCGGAGATGGGGTTCTCTTGCTCGAGGAAGTGCAAAGCCCGGGAAAAAAACGCCTTCATGTTCAGCAGTTTCTGGCTGGTAATCCTTTGCCCTCCGGGCTAACTTTAGGTTAAAAGGGAAACTTTTCACTAGGAAAGGCGTTTACCCAATTTAGAAATGGGTATTCCGGAGAAACTAGCAACGTTCGGTCTTTTTTTGGAGTTGCGCCCTACCTGATCCGGAAAAGGTGATTCAACATGAAGGAGGTTTTGCCTGATGTTTATCCCTTATTACTTTGATCCAACTTATATTCTACTTTTACCTGCGATTATTCTTGCGGTTTATGCGCAGGCGAAAGTCCAATCCACTTTCCAACGGTATTTACGGGTTCGGGCGAGTTCCGGGATGACCGGCGCCCAGGTGGCGCGGGCTTTATTGGATAAAAACAAACTATACGATGTTCCGGTGGAGATTGTTCCGGGACATCTGACCGACCATTATGATCCGAAGACGAAAAAACTACGTCTTTCTCCCGAAGTTTACCATGGGACCTCCCTGGCCGCATTAGGGGTGGCCGCGCATGAGACTGGTCATGCCGCCCAACATGCTCAGGAATACATCCCCCTTAATTTACGGACTGCCATTTTTCCAGCGGCCAGGTACGGCTCGAGTTTAGCCTTTCCCTTATTCTTCATTGGGTTACTGTTTGGGCGGGGAGGAACCTTTCTGATGGATTTAGGAATTATCCTCTTTACCTTTGCCGTCCTGTTTCAAGTAGTTACTTTACCGGTGGAGTTTAACGCCAGTAAGCGGGCTTTAGGAATGTTGGAAAGCGAGGGCTATTTACTCCGGGGTCAAGAAGTGGCTGGCGCCCGTAAGGTACTAAGCGCCGCCGCTTTAACCTACTTAGCGGCGACCGCCATGGCCCTGCTCCAGCTCTTCCGTTTACTGCTCCTCCGTGGTTACCGGGATGACTAAAAAAAAATCCGGCCGGGCCTTAGCCCTGGCCGCCTTAATTGGCATCGAGCAGGAGGGGGCTTATGCCAACCGGATCCTTCACTCCTTGTTTACCCAAGAGCAACCGGAAGCAATGGAGAAGGGGTTAGCCACCGAGTTGGTTTTTGGCGTCCTTCGGCAACAAAATTACCTTGATTACCTTTTACAGCAACTATTAACGAAAGAACTTTCCGTTTTGCCTATGGTGGTGCGGGGAGTTCTTCGTTTATCTTTGTACCAGTTGCTCTTTACGGCCCATCCGGCCTATGCGGTGGTCAACGAGGCAGTGAATTTAACGAAGCAGAGTAAATACCGGGGTTTCGCTGGTCTGGTCAATGGCGTGCTCCGCAGTTATCTCCGGCGGAAGGGCAAACTGACGCTTCCTGCCTTTGAAGAAGATCCCATCGGGCACCTGACGCTGGTCCATTCCCATCCCCGTTGGATGGTGGAACGTTGGGTTCAGCGCTGGGGGAAGGAAACAGTCCATCGTCTAGTGGAAGCTAATAATACTCCTGCCCCCCTCAGTATTAGAACTAATACCTTGTTGCTGAGTCGGGAGGAACTCTTAGCCCTGTTCGCTGATGCCGGGATTGAAGCCGCGCCGGTTACGACCCTGCCGGAAGCAGTGCGTCTTCAGTCGGGCCGGGATATAACCAACACCCCCTGGTGGCAGGCAGGTTACTATTATATTCAGGATGAGGCTTCTATGTTGGTCGCCCATCTACTGGCCCCGCAGCCCGGGGAGAGGATCGCCGATTTATGCGCAGCGCCTGGCGGTAAAACTACTCATTTAGCCCAACTGATGGAGAATAACGGACGGATTTACGCGATAGACCAATATCCCCATAAGACGGAGTTAATTACGGAAAATGCGCGCCGACTGCAGATTAAGATCATCGCAACAGTGACCGGTGATGCCCGGAACTGGCGTCCACCGCATCCGCTCGATGCGGTCTTATTGGATGCGCCTTGCACGGGGACAGGCGTTTTGCGCCGCCGACCGGATATTCGTTGGCGGCGCCAATCTACCGATTTGCAGGCCTTGGTTATCCTTCAGGAAGCTTTGCTCAATCATGCCGCCTCCCTCCTTAAACCGGAAGGACGGTTGGTGTACAGTACTTGTTCGATTGAGTTTGAAGAGAACGAAGCGCAAATCCGCAAATTTTTGGCGACCCATCCCGATTTCAAAGTGGAACTGCCGGTGGACTTTGCCCCTTCGAATCAGGCCTGCTGGTCGGCGGAAGGGATTTTAATCCTGCCCCGTCCGGAAGAAGCGGACGGATTTTTCATGACGCGGTTAGTAAAGAGCGGGTAAAAGAGGGCCCTTATCCAACAGATCGTATTTAACTTGAATGATTCGGTCAATATATTTTGTGGGGATGAAAGGGCTAAGTAAGACCGCAACCGGTATTTGTCCGTTGTTTCCTTAAGAATTTTGTGATAAAATAAAAAAATAACCAGTTATTTCTACGGCCATAGAAATAGCGGCAAAACAACACGATGATCAAAAGTGGAATTTTACTCTTATTCTACCAACAAAATGAGGAGGTGCTGGACATGGAGATTTATATTGATGGCCAATTTTATCCGCAGGAGCAAGCGAAGGTGTCCGTTTTTGACCATGGTCTTCTTTACGGAGACGGAATCTTTGAAGGAACCCGTGCCTACAATGGGCGGATCTTTGAATTTGACGCCCACATTGACCGTCTTTACGATTCAGCAAAGGCGATCGCCCTTGATATTCCCATAAGTAAAGAAGAGATGAAGCAGGCTCATATTGAGACCTTACGGAAAAACCAACTGACCGACGCCTATATTCGGACGGTTGTTACCCGTGGGGTCGGTGACTTGGGTTTAGACCCAAGGAAATGCAAACGGCCGACGGTAATCATTATTGCGGACCGGATCAGCCTGTATCCACAAGAATTATACGACCAAGGGCTGAAGATCATTACGGTGCCGACCAGGAGAAATTTACCGGAGACGGTTAACCCGATGATCAAATCCCTCAATTACCTCAATAACATTTTGGCGAAGATCGAAGCGAATTTGGGCGGCGCCGCGGAAGCGATTATGCTCAATCAAGAGGGTTATGTTGCGGAGTGTACCGGTGACAATATCTTCGTAATCAAAGGACAGACGCTAGCTACTCCGTTAGTTACCTTTGGCGCTTTAAAGGGGATCACCAGAGGAAGAGTGATGAAGCTGGCGAAGGAACTCGGGTTAGAGGTTGTCGAAACGGCCTTGACCCGCTATGATGTTTATGTCGCTGATGAGTGTTTCCTCACCGGAACGGCGGCGGAAGTGATTCCCGTAGTTGAGGTGGATGGTCGAAAGATCGGAGACGGGAAACCGGGAACCTATTCCCGTCAATTGAAGGAAGCTTACCACCAGTACGCTATGGACAACGGGACGCCCATTTATTAAACCCGGTGTGGAGGTAGTATTTCATGCTCAAAGTAATGGTGCCGGCCACCAGTGCTAATCTAGGGCCGGGGTTTGATTTTCTGGGTCTGGCCTTAGATTTGTATAACACCGTTAGTTTTACCCCGGCTTCCGAATGGTCGGTCCGTGCTGAAGGCTATGGCGCTGAAGCGCTCACCGGACGGGACGATTTATTGGTCTGTCAGGCTCTGCGAAGGGTCTTTAGCGCAGTGGGAGAAGAGCTAAACGGGGGTATTGTCCATCTGGAAAACCGGATTCCGGAGGCTGGAGGGCTAGGAACGAGCGCGACCGCGATTGTCGGGGGATTAGCGGTCGCCAATCGTTATCTTGGTGACCCCCTAACCAAAGACGACCTTCTAACCCTAGCTGCAGAGCTTGAAGGCCATCCGGACAATGTGGCTCCGGCCATCTTTGGTGGTCTGGTCGGAGTGGTTAAAGAGAAAGCGGCGACTGAATTTCGCTCAACCTATACCTGTCTAAAAATTCCGTTCCCTTCCGCACTCCAGGTGGTAATTGTCGTGCCGAAGCTAAGAGTATCGACTGCGGAGGCAAGACGTCTCCTTCCGCAACAGGTATCCCTGGAGGAAGCCACTTTTAATCTGGCCCGGACCGGTCTTTTAGTAGGGGCCTGTTTTTCCGGACGTGTAGACCTATTTCGGCTGGCCATGGAGGATGTTTTGCACCAAAACCGGCGGGCGGTTTTAATTCCCGGGTTTAACCAGGTGTTAGCGAAGGCTTACCAAGAAGGAGCCTTCGGGGTAGCCCTTAGCGGTTCCGGTCCGACGATCATTGCTTTCGTGCCCGGAACGAAAGAAGAGACAGTGGGTGAAGGGATGGTTTCTGTCTTTACCCAACAAGGGATCGAAGCCCGGTGGTTATCGGCTGCTGTTAACCAAGATGGTTTTTGTTTTGTTGAGGATTGATTTTCTGCTCCCTCATTTGTGAGGGGTGATATTGTCTGCGCATTTGGCAAAGGGCTAACATACTAAAATGCCCTTTTATGCCCTAGACCGCATTGGTCAGGGTATTTTTTTATCTTTTTTCCTTTGGCCGTAAACAATATAGTAGCGGATGGCATAGGATAGAAAAGACGGTTCAAATAAAATAATAAAGGATCTGGAAAAAAAGTTCTCTCCTTTGGCATAAATCTTTTCAGAACAGAACATAATAAAACTGTAATCCACCCTATGGTTACCAAGGATGGAAAAGATTATCTTTATAACGGAGGGAATAAAATGGTGAAAATGAATGAACTTGCGCGTCAGGAAGACTTTGTTCAAATTAGCAGCAACCAAATGATTAGATCCAAACCGCGCTACACCGAAGATGAAAACGAAATGATCTATGAAAACTGGTGGAATCCGAAATTGCGCAAGGACTTATCCCAGCGCTTTGGCCGAAAGATCTCGGCGCTCAGAAGTCAATTTTGCCGGATTCTAAAGGAAAAGGGGATTTCGAACACGGATTATTACAAAATGATGCGTGCCAAGTATCAGACTACCACCCCCAAAGAGATTTTAGCCGAAGATGAAGACCAGTTAATCCTCGAAATCTTTGCTAAACATCAAGTACTAGGCGGAACAAGAAATGAAGCTTGTAGCGAGTTGCAAAAACTAATGCAGAAAAAGATCAGTGAAGCCGCGTTAAAACTTCGCTTCTATCGTTTGGTTCAAAAACGAAGTTTAAGTGAGGAACAGATCAATAGTTTAGGTCGGGATGTATTGAAGAGGGCGGGGATTAGAATCCCGGAAGCTCCTGTCTTAAACGGAAAAGAAGTCCCCTCTTTCGCTAAGGCCCGGTCTGAACAGCCGAAGACTTTCCCCCAACCGGAACCGGTTGTTTCAGTTGCGATCGATCAACACAGTGACCAAGAGAGAGAAAAGAAAACGGAAGCGCCCAGTTTTGCGCTGGACAGTGAGGAACGAAAATCCACGTTCCTGTATCAATTGGCCCATTTGCCGGAGGCCCTTATAAAGTTGGAAGAAAGGGTTGGCTCTCTTGAGCAAGCGCAGAAACGGCAATTGGATTTACGTGGTTTTATCGAACACCTTTTGGCGGTGGAACGGGATCTGAAACAAGAAGAAAAATATCTGGTGGAGATTGATCGCCTGGTAGCGGAGAATCAAACCCTCTCTGAAAAGTACGAAAAAGAACGGGCGAAGATTCTCAAACGGGAGCAAGAATTGACGGAAATCTACGAGTTGCTCAATGGCGCCCTTAATGAATTTATGCACCTGGAAAGCGTGGCTAAATTGGCCTCACTGGGTGATTTCATTCACCGCATGGAAATTACCGTCGATCAATTCGGAAATGTGATGAAAAGTAGAAGGGTTCAAGGGGCCTAAACAGTAAAGGGGATGGGGAAATAAGTTTTGCCGTTGGAGGGTGGATTTTTCGCGATGATTCATTGACACAGGGTAAAACCAATGCTATAATTAAATCTGCCCTCAATAATTCGGGCCGTAGCGCAGCTTGGTAGCGCACTTGACTGGGGGTCAAGGAGTCGCAGGTTCAAATCCTGTCGGCCCGACCAGTAAACTCAAGGGTTTGCGTAACGCAGATCCTTTTTTTTTCGCGTTTTTGCTTCGCTTCAGGCGTAATGGTGACAGAATCCCCCTGACTCCTTGGGCTGTTTCAAAGACATACTTAGCGGCTATACCTCATATAAATGAAGTAAAGTTTTGGCTGGGGGGTGTGGGCCTGTGGCTAAACAAGAACACCCGGTTGTAAATTTCCGCCTGGTCCTCACGACAATATTTACAGGTTTAAAATATGTTGTTTCTTTACTCCTGATTACCATCCTTTTGTTGGCGGTAACCTACTGGCTGGGTTGGGATTGGAGCGCTTATGAGCAGTCGATCTACCAGTATTCTATATACGCGGCTATTTTCCTCGGAGCGTTGGCCTCCGGTTATCACTCAAAGGTGAAAGGATGGTTAATGGGGCTTATTCTGGCCGTCGCGGTTTGGCTCATCTTTTTTCTGGTCGGCCGGATTGCCGGACTCAACCTGATGATCAATGAAGGGTTAATCAACGGTGCCATTGCTGTCCTGTTGGGGATTGTTGGCGGGGTTATTGGGATTAATTTATAAAACAATAAATTCCAAAAAGCTACAGTAAAACAGGGACCCTTTTCTTTGGCTAAGCCTGTCAATAGTCTATGAAAATGTCAGTAAAAAGCCTTAGTTTTATTCCGTGAAAATGTCACCATGGGTTTTTTGCAAGAATTAGATTTCCACGTACAAGATCCTATTGTAAAAACGGGCCCAAAA
>DUQR01000014.1 GCA_012837715.1 Bacillota bacterium
AAGAGGCTGCCGCGGCAGCCTCTTTTCCCTTTAAACCACCATCTTACCCTCTTGCAACAGACGTTCCAGTTCGAAAACGATAAAATCCTGCTCATTGGAGAAGGGGGAAACAATGGTGGCCTTCGCTTTCACTTCGGATACAGCGTTAGCTGGAGCAATCGCCAGACCGGCATCGCGGAAAAGGGCAAGGTCGTTAAGCCAGTCACCAAAGGCGACCGTTTCAGCGGTGGTCACCTGGAGGAGCCCAGCCAGGCGCTGAAGGCCACTCCCCTTGTCGACCCCCTGCGGACGAACGAGCAGATGGTTATATCCGATGGTCATGGCAGGATGGATTTCTAGGTAAATCCTGGGCAGCATCATGTTCAAGGCTTTATGGATCCCCCGGATCCTCGCTTCTTCACCGGAGATAATGATCTGTTCCACCTGTTGGAGAGGGGGATCTGCTTTCCGGGCCCGGCCGGTGTGGAAAGCAAAGCCCCATGAATAGATCTCTTCATCAGGCTCGGTAGTAAAAGAATAGATCCGGTCGTTACTTAAAAGATAGACCCGCTCTAATTCATCTTCGAGCATAGATAAGATCGTCTTCGTCGCGTCCGGGTCAATTGTGGCCAATAGTGGCTGAGACCATCCAATCGGCTGGAGGTAAGCGCCGTCGGTGCAGACAAAATGAACAGGAAAACCTAATAAATCCTGGATCGGAGCGGTAAAATGGAACATCCTCCCGGTCACAAAGGCAATGTGCACCCCGGCCTTTTCTAACGTGGCCAGCATGTTCCTGGTTCCTTGACTAATTGTTTTATCTTCTTTTAATAACGTCCCGTCCAAATCTAAAGCAATCATCTTTAATCTAGGCATTACGGATCCCTCCTTCCCTCATTAGGGCTTTTTGCGTTGTCCTCAGCTTTAATCCCTTTTTAATAGTTACAACGGAAAAGCTTCGTACGCTTGATTGTTGACGCCCCACGATCTTTAAGCCTTGGCTAAATCTCCCTGCTCCCGCTTGGAGCCGCCCCAAAAGTTTGTTATAATTAATAAAATTCCAGACGGACGTTGAAAACTAAGGGATGAGTAAAACTAATCCCCTGCTACAAGCAGGGGAATGCAGCCATAACTATTTTACCATAATAAAAAGTATTCGTCACTAGTTTAACACCCCTTTAAGGAGGAGCCATGACCATCAATACAGAAGAACGCCGCTATGAAGAAGAAAGGCTAGTGCGGGTAAAAGCGGTCATTAATCACTTGTTAGCGGAAAGAAAGGCTTTATTTATCCGTTTAAAAAAGGCGGTGCGGAAAGATCGGAAAACCCTTTGGGAAGAAGGTCCCCGCTTCGTCGATAGTTTTGCTTCCGCCGTTAACCTTTCTCAACAGCTTAACGATCTGCGCTATACCGAATTAACGGCTGCTAACAACCAACGGACCATTGAAAAACTGGAAAAAATGCTTCATTCACCCTATTTTGCCCGGATCGATTTTCAAGAGCAGGGAACCTCCGTGGTCGAAGCGATTTATATCGGGATCTCCTCCTTGCTCGACCCGGACGGAAATCCACTGATCTACGATTGGCGGGCCCCCGTCTCCAGTATGTTTTATGATTATGAATTAGGTCCGGCGCGGTACCTGTGCGAAGCTGGAGAAATTAACGGAGAGATTTTCCGTAAACGTCAGTATAAAATCGAAAATGGTCGTTTGGTTTATATGTTCGACTGTAATTTAAAGATTGATGATGAGATTCTCCAAGAGATCCTGAGCAAACATAGTGATGAGAAGATGCGGGCGATTGTCACCAGCATCCAGCGGGAACAAAATCGGGTCATCCGTGATGATGAACATCCGGTTCTGCTGGTGGAAGGGGCGGCCGGAAGCGGGAAAACCTCTATCGCCTTGCACCGGGCGGCCTATTATCTTTATAAGGAACGGGACCGGATTACCAGCAAAAACATTCTCATCTTCTCTCCAAACAATCTATTTGCCGATTATATCTCCAATGTCCTCCCCGAATTAGGCGAAGAGATGGTACTGTGCACCACTTTCCCGGATTTGGTCGGGCGTTTTCTCCCCGCCGGCCTGTTCGTGGAAGACCGCCACAACCAGTTGGAGTTTGTACTGACCTCCAACGGGAGTCCCGATGACCTTCTACGGGCGGAGAAGATCTATCTTCAAACAACCCCCGCGTTTTTACAGTTGATCGATGATTACCTGCAGTTCTTAACGGAACAGGGGAGAGACTTCGCCGATCTTTCCTTTCAAGGAGAACTGATTCTCAGTAAAGAAGATTTACGGAAGCTTTATGATCAGTATTACGCCTACTTGCCGATGAAAAAACGTCTGGTCCAGTTACAACGGCGGGCCTTTTATCTCCTCCGGCCCCTCACAAAACGGAAAATAAAAGAGTATGCCCAAAAAATAACCAAGGGGGATCAGCAGCTGACCGAGAAGGAAATTAAAGCCCGTAGCCGGTTAGCCCTCCGGAAGGAGCTTTTGCCCCTCCGCGCCACCATCCACTCCTGGACCGCGCTGGACTGTTACCAGCTCTACCGGGAACTTTTTGCCAACCAGGCACTGCTGAAAAAAATGGCCGCCGGGCGTTTCCCCCCGGCTGTCCTGGAACGCCTCCGCCGGGCGGTGTTGAAAACCTTAAACGCCCAAAGTCTCGCCTATGAAGACTTGGCTCCTTTCTTGTATTTCCAAGGGAAAATTGAAGGATTCCCCAGGTTTTCCCAGATTAAACACCTCATCATTGATGAGGCCCAGGACTATACGTTCTTTCACTACCAAATCATTAAAGAAATGTTTCCGGCGGCCACCCTTACCATCTTAGGCGATCCCAATCAAGCCATCCATCCCCGGCAATACCGTAGTTCTTTTGCGGAGATCCAAAAGATCTTCGCCGCCCAAAACCCGATCCGCTTCACTTTGCATAAAAGTTACCGCTCCACCAGGGAGATCACCGGCTTCACGCTTCAGCTTTTAGCGGGGACGGCGGTAATCGAAACCGACTATATTAACCGCCCGGGACCCAAGCCGCAAGTGGTGCAAGTAACCGGCCGTCACCGGTTGGCCCTCGCCCTGGCCGAAAAGATCCGTGCCTTGACAACCGAAGGCTTCACTTCCTTGGCGGTAATCACCAAGACCGCCCGGGAAGCGCAGTCCTTACAGAAAGAACTGAACAAATTAATCCCGATCCAGCTGATCACGAAAGAAGAAAAGACCTTACCCAACAGCCCATTGATCATCCCGTCCTACCTGGCCAAAGGATTGGAGTTCGATGTGGTCTTGATCGCCGATTGTTCCCGGGAAGTCTACGGTCAAGGGGAGGAACTTGCGCTTTTTTATACCGTTTGCACCCGCGCGTTGCACCGTCTCTTTCTCTATTATACCGGCGAACCCACTCCCTTTTTGGCCAAAGTCGACCCGGAATTGTATACCTCGACCATCTATCCGGAATAATACTTTTCCGTTGTGCCGTTAATCGGGGCACCAATCCAATATCCGGTGTTCAACTGGGTTCAAGTTATCAATCTACTGGATTGGCTTGATCAAGACAACGGACAACAGAAAAAGCCGAAATAAAGGAGTTGATCGACATGGTTAATCCTGCTGATCTGGGCATCCAGATTCCTTCTGTCTTCGTGCCCGGTCCCCAAGTGGACTTGGGCAAATGGGCCGTTATTGCCTGCGACCAGTATACCTCTGACCCTGCCTACTGGTGCGAAGTCCGGCGTTATATCGGCGCCTCCCCTTCGACCTTGGATCTGATCCTGCCCGAGGTTTACTTAGCCGATCCGGAGGTTGACACCAAAATAAAGGCCATTAACGACCGGATGGAGCGCTATTTAAAGGAGAAGATTCTGGTCCCCCTAACCCCCGGCTTGATCCTGCTTGACCGGCAAACGCCCCATGTCTCCTCCCGGAAAGGGGTTTTGTTCGCAATTGATCTGGAAAAATACGATTATCGCCCCGGGACGAAAAGTTTAATCCGGCCCACCGAAGAGACCATTGCCGAGCGGCTTCCGCCCCGGATTAAGATCCGGTCCGGAGGATGTCTGGAGCTTCCCCATATTATGCTCCTCCTTGATGATCCGGCCTGTTCGGTGATGGAACCCCTCTTTGCCCAACAGGCGAAGTTTCCCCCGCTTTATGATTTTGATCTGATGATGGGGGGGGGACATCTCACCGGATATCACCTGCAGGATCCGATGCTCCTTGCAGAGGCCTTTACTGCTTTGGCCCGTTTAATCGATCCGGAGACCTCTTCCGCGCGCTACGGCACCCAGGAAGAATCCTTCCTCTTTGCCGTTGGCGACGGTAACCATTCACTGGCCACTGCCAAGGCTTGCTGGGAACAGGTGAAGCAGCAAACGGCGGACCCGGCGGTTCTCCAGCACCACCCAGCCCGCTACTGTCTGGTGGAAGTGGTGAACCTGTACGACCCGGGGGTTGTCTTCCATCCCATCCACCGTCTACTCTTCAACGTTGATGCCGATCGGTTCTTTCAAGAGCTGCAAAACGCTTGCCCTTGCCGGATCACAACCGCCGTTGAAAACGAACTGGACCAGCCAATCCACCCTGGAATCCCTGGCTTTCAGTTTTGGACCGGAACTACCGGCGGAACCGTCATCCTGGAAGACCCCCGTTCCAGCCTAGTCGTTGCCGAACTACAAGCCTTTATCGATGATTATCTTCACCGGCATCCCGCAACCAAAATTGATTATATCCACGGTACGGAAACCACCAAGCAACTGGCCGCCCAGCCGGGAAACCTCGGGCTTTTCCTCCCACCCCTGCCCAAGGAGGAACTGTTCCCCACGGTCATCCGGGATGGCGTCTTACCCCGAAAAACCTTTTCCATGGGAGAAGCCGAAGAGAAGCGGTTTTATTTTGAAGCCCGGAAGATTGTTTTGGCCTAATCGATCTTGCCGCCCTTAGCAGGCCTCTTGCCTTGTCCTTTGCTCTTTTATTATTCCAATATAATATATTGTATTAGGATCCTTTCTGCTGGTGACAAGGGAAAAACTTTACGCAAAAAAGCCACCTTTCTTCCAAACGGTGGCTTTTTTCTGCCTCTGCTTTTGCGGTCGGTGACTCAAGAAAAATCGTGGTCTGTTTCTTTCCGGAGGATTACATCATGGGCGGAGCCTTCCCGAAGGGTGAGGGGAGAGACCAAAGTAAGACGGGCTTTTTGCTGTAACTCGGGGATGGTTAGGGCGCCACAGTTGCACATGGTGGCTTTAATCTTCGCCAGCGTCAAGTCGAGGTTATCCTTTAATGGACCGGCATAGGGGACATAGGAATCCACCCCTTCTTCAAAGGTTAACTTTTCTTCCCCTCCTAAATCATAGCGGGCCCAATTCCGGGCACGGTTTGAACCTTCGCCCCAGTATTCTTTCACATAAGTCATACCTTGCCGGATTTTCCGCGCCGGGCTCTCGTCAAAGCGGGCAAAATACCGGCCCAGCATCACAAAATCAGCCCCCATCGCTAGCGCAAGGACGATATGGTAGTCATGGACGATCCCCCCATCGGAACAGATGGGAATATACTCGCCGGTCCGCCGGTAGTATTCATCCCGGGCTTTGGCCACCTCAATCACAGCCGTAGCTTGTCCCCGGCCAATTCCTTTCTGTTCCCGGGTAATACAGATGGAGCCACCACCGATCCCGACCTTAATAAAATCGGCTCCTGCTTCGGCCAGATAGTCAAAGCCTTCTTTGTCCACCACATTGCCGCCACCGACTTTTACTTCCCCATTAAACTGCTCTTTTATGGTTTTAATCGTTTCATACTGCCACTCCGTGAAGCCATCGGAAGAATCAACACAAAGCAGATCGGCGCCTGCCTCCACCAAGGCCGGAACCCGTTCCCGGTAATCTCTGGTGTTGATCCCCGCGCCTACGACTAAGCGTTTATGTTGATCGAGCAATTCCAGGGGGTTTTCCTTATGGGCCGTATAGTCTTTCCGAAAAACCAGGTAGCGTAAATGCTGCTGCTCATCAATGACCGGTAGACAGTTTAATTTATGCTCCCAGATCAGGTCATTAGCCTCGGAAAGGGTAAGTCCTTCTTTCCCGCAGACCATCATGGCAAAAGGAGTCATAAAATCCTTCACTTTGGTCTCCAAAGGAGTCCGGCCTTTCCGGTAATCTCTACTGGTCACGATCCCCAAAAGGAGCCCGGTGGGTGAACCGTCGGCGGTGATTGCAATCGTCGAATGGCCGGTTTGGGCGGTCAAGGCTAAAACATCCTTCAAACTGTGCTCCGGTGTTAGGTTGGAGTCGCTGACCACAAAACCGGCTTTGTAGTTTTTAACCCGTTTCACCATTTCCGCCTGATCTTCAATGGGTTGAGAAGCATAGATGAAGGAAATCCCGCCCGAACGGGCTAATTCCACTGCCATGCGGTCACCGGAGACCGCTTGCATAATCGCCGAAACAAGCGGTATGTTCAAGGAAAGAGGAGCCGTTTCGCCCCGTTGAAACCGGATAATTGGTGTTTTTAGACTCACGTTTTCCGGAACACAATCCTTCGTCGTTAAATTGGGCAGGAGTAAATATTCACTAAAGGTACGACTGGGTTCGTCATAAAAATAAGCCACTTCATACCCTCCTTTTTTCTTTTAAATTTTATCAATTATAAAGAAGTTTTTTTCCGCTGTCAAGTCTAGAATAACCCGCAGCCGATCTTTTTTCCTTGCATAGGTAAACTTCTCCGGGGCATATTAGTCATGAAATCGTCAAATCCCATGCGTAGAAAGGAAGGTAGAAAGAGTGGCGGAAGAGAGAAAAGAACGATTAGCACCGAATATTACCATTCCTTTATTGGCTGTCGCCTTAGTCGCCGCTGTAATCTGGGGTTATACCCAGTTCCGGGCCAGGAGAAGCTGGGAGATCAGGGCAGAGAACCAATATAATCGGTCCTTCTCCGAATTATCCACCCATGTGGGTGAATTGGAAACCCAGTTAGCGACAATCTTAGCCTCTAATTCCCGCGCCCAGCTGATTAAAGGGTTCTCCGATCTTTGGCGCCAGGCCTATCTTTCCCAGGAAGATTTAGGACAATTACCCTTAACGGCAATGGAATTAAGGCGAACCAAAGAATTCTTGGCTAAAGTGGGAGCGTTTGCCTTTAATACAGTCTCCAAGTTAAACAAGGAAGCAACCGCCCCTTTTAGCACTGGAGAAGTAAATCTTCAGTATCTTTCGGAACAGGATTGGCAAACCTTAAACACCTTACACCGGCAAGCCCGTTACCTTGCCGATCAATTGGTTGATCTCCAGGAAAGCATGATCGAATCGGGAGAAAAATGGTTAAAGGTGGATCGTCTCTCGGCCTCGGCTTTTGCCGCCGATGTTTCCGACCGCTTAGAAACCAATAAGATCACGAAAAGTTTTATGATGATGGAAGATGGCTTCCAACGCCTGCCTGAACCCGAGATGGAGGGGAATCTGTTAAACGTCCGTCCCTCCCCGAAAGGTATTACCGGTGAGGAGATTTCCCAAGAGAAAGGGCGGGAACTGGCTAGTAATTTCATTAACAAAGACGGACCGGAATATGAAGTCACTTACGAAGACAAAACCAACGGCGATTACCCGCTCTATCTTTATAATTTAAAGAAAAAGGGAGACGATGGACGGGCGGCGAAAAGTGGCCGGCTGGCGTTAACCACTAAAGGAGGGCACCTGGCTTGGATCCTTAAAGAAAGACCCGTCCCCGAACAGAAACTGTCTTTGGACGCAGCCAAAGAAACAGCAAGGAAATACCTGGAGAACCGGGGTTATCCCGGAATGCTACCGGTAGCTGTCGAAGAATACCGCAACGTGGTGGTAGTCTCCCTCTGTACCCAGCAGCAAGGAACAATTATTTACCCGGAGATGATCAAGGTCCAAGTCGCCTTGGACGACGGCGAAATCATGGGCGTCGAAACCATGTCTTACTTGACCTTCCATGATCCCAAGCGCAAACTGGCCACCCCCACCCTTACTGAAAGAGAAATCGGTCAACGCTTAAACAAACATTTGAAGGTAGAGGCGATGAACCAAGCTTTGATCTTAAACGATCAGTACGAAGAAGTCCTCGCCTACGAATGTGTAGGCCGGATCGGAGAAAACCGTTACCGGGTCTACCTCAATGCCGACACTGGTGAAGAAGAACGGATTCAACGCATTGACGACCAAGGGTTGGAAATCAAATAAACCGGCTCAGCCGGTTTTTTTTCTAAATTTTTCAGCAGAATAGCCGAATAAGATTATAGGTTTTTTTTTGGATTCGGACGGGGAGGATTTACAGCAGCATGAATTACCGCATTTTACTAGTGGATGATGCAAAAGTGATCAGGCTAATGTTGACCAGGATTTTAACCTCAGTTGGATATGAAATTGCCGGTGAAGCCGGTGATGGCCAGGAAGCAGTAGAGAAGTATAAGCAACTCCAACCGGACTTGGTGACCATGGATATTACGATGCCAAAGATGTCAGGGATCGAAGCCGTCAGAGCAATAAAAGCCTTCGATCGAGAAGCCCGGATTATTATGTGCTCGGCAGTAGGGCAAAAATCAATGATCCTCGAAGCTATCCAAGCTGGCGCCTTAAATTACATCACTAAACCTTTCGATCGGGAAAAAGTGCTCACAGTAGTTACGGTAGCCTTACGTTAACTCCTCCGTTCCTTGTAAACCGTAGCAAACACGGTGGTTTCCGCAGAGGGAAAGGAGTATAACCATGGGGAAGAGAATTATGCTCGTAGATGATGCGAAGGTCGTGTTATTAAAACTATCCCGCCTTCTAACCGCAGCCGGGTATGAAATTGTCGCTGTCGCTTGTAATGCCACCGACGGAATTGAACTGTACAAACAGAATCTTCCTGATTTGGTGATTATGGATATCTCTTTACCCGATATGGAAGGGATCGAAGCCGTCAAAGAGATTATCCAATTCGATCCAAACGCCCGGATTATTATGTGCACTTACATGGCCAAAAAAGCCACCGTTATTGAGGCGGTTTTAGCCGGCGCCCGTAATTACATTTTAAAACCCTTTGATGGCCAAAAGGTCATCGATGTCGTGTCGGTAGTGATTGATAGTTAAGCAAAGCTTTTTACGGTGAACCCGGAAAAAGGATTTTACTCGCTAGCTCGGGTTTAACCTCTGTTGTATTGGGCTGATTAAGTCAAAAGACAACACAGAAAAGCCCGCTCAACGCCGGAGTAAAAGGAAAGCTCCACCTACCATCAAGAGGAGTCCCAATCCTTTTCCCCCGGTAAAAGGAACGGTTTCCTGACTAAAGATGCCGAAGTGGTCGATCAAATATGCCGTCAATAACTGGCAGAAGATGATCCCGGTAGTTGCATTGCCGACACCAACTTTGGGAATGGCCGTAGCTACCCCATAGATAATCGCCACCCCCAGGGGGCCGCCAAGCCAATAATAAAGGGGAACCTGAACGACCGCACTGAACAAGTCGGCTTTTCGACTAAAAAGCAGGAAGAAAAGGCCGATGGTTACGGTCCCCAGTAATTGCACGCTAAAAGTCGCCGGGATAAGCCCCAGCTTTTCCCCTAAGTATGAATTTAAGCATCCTTGCACGGCCATTAAGGCGCCAGCCAAACCGGCAATCAACAAAAAAAAGATCTGCACCCACACCAACCTTTCTTTTTGAAGGGTTGCTTTTATTCTCTCCGCCTCCGCTTAAGCATATCCGATCCCTACCTATGAATATGATGGAAGACAGAGGGGGGGAGCGGATGGGTCTGATCTTGTTTGCCGCCGTTTTAGGCCTCGCCGTTGGGTTGGGAGGAGCCGGGATAGGCGGTTTTGCCGCCAGTATCCTTCCCGTTGCTACTCAGCGACAACAAAGCATCTTATTAGGTTCCTCCGGTGGAATCATGCTCGGTGTTGTGGTTTGGGATCTTTTTCCGGAAGCTTGGGGCTTAAGTCCCTATTACACACTGACCGGATTCGTTAGTGGGTCCCTTTTCATCCTTCTGCTCCGGCAATACGAAAAAGAACAAACCGACCTAACCAGGGAGGCGCGGTTCACCAAAACCGGCCTGCTTTTGGGTCTGGGCATTGCTCTCCATAATTTCCCGGAAGGACTGGCCGTTGGCACTGTCTTCGCCCACGATCCGGCCTCTGCGCTATGGTGGAGGTTATCCCTCCTTATGGCCATCCATAATATCCCTGAAGGGTTAGCGGTAGCAACCACTTTGCGTCTGGGCAAAACTGGGTGGCGACCAATTATCCTTACCCTTTTTCTGGCGGAGATTCCCATGGCGGTCGGCGCTTTACTCGGCGGAATCCTCGGCGGCATTACCCCGCCTTGGGCTGCTACCTCTTTAGGCTTTGCCGGTGGCGCCATGCTTACTTTGGTTGGTGTGGACTTGGCCCCCCTCGCGGCCCGTTTGGCCGGTTGGCCTTGGGCCTTTGTTGGTGTAGGCGTCGGCGCGGCCCTCGCTCGCCTCCTTTGTCTGCTCCTGGCAACCTGAGCATTGTATAAATAAACAGGAGCCGGGGAAACTAACAAAAAGGAGGGATGAAGAGCTTGCCGAAGAAAGACGTACAAGTGAAATGCTACGTTGACAGCTGCCAGTATTGGGACCAGAATAATATGTGCGATGCCGATCTTATTGAGGTTGACAACCAAGGGGTCAACCAGAATATGGAGATAGGAACCTTGGGTGAGGGCTTTGCTGAAGCCAAAACCTCGAAAGCCACCTACTGTCGGACTTTCACCCCCAAGAGAAAGTAGAGCCAAGCTCCGATCACCGCCAGGGCCGAAGGGTATTCCCTTCTTCTCCATCCGACCTAGGTAAATACTGGTCAAGGTCACCATCCACCCCCGCGACGGGAGCTGGTTTCTGGAAGGATTAATTGATACCGCCTGTTCTTTTCCGGCAGGCGGTATTTTATAGACTGCGCAAAGCCTTTTGCTTCGTAACCAATAAAAAGCAGGCGATCAATAGATTGTCTTGGCCTTGTTAACGCAAAGAACAACGGAAAAATCCTAAGCAGAAAGGAGGGCTGTCTTTGTCTGCCTCTTCCGGCTTACGGACCCTCATTGAAGTCCAAAATCCATTGGAAGCTGATTTGATCCAAAGTCTCCTGGCTGGAGCCGGTATTAAATCGTTCATTCCCGACGCCAATTTAGGCTTAATCTATGGGGGCACCCTCGGCATCAAAATTCAGGTCCTCGCCGCCGATTGGTCTCAAGCCAAGGCTTTGTTGGAAGCGCACGATCACCCGATACCCGAAGAAAAGAGGGTATAAATCCAAGTCGGTCTGAACTGCTTTTTTCTTAATCGATCATATAATTATACATAAACGTTGCATATTAATTATTGATTCCTTTGTTTCGATCTTATATAATAGGACGTAGACATAAAGGAGGTCGGATCAATGAAGATTACCAAAGTAGTCTTGGCCTATTCCGGCGGACTCGATACTTCTATCATTATCCCCTGGTTAAAAGAGAATTATGGTTGTGAAGTGATTGCTTACGCCGCCGACGTGGGACAAGGGGAAGAGCTTGCCCCTTTACACGAAAAAGCCTTACAGACCGGAGCCAGCAAAGTTTATATCGAAGACCTACGGGAAGAGTTTGTCACTGAATACATCTATCCCATGCTAAAAGCAGGGGCCGTTTATGAAGGAAAATACTTGATGGGTACCTCAATTGCCCGGCCAGTCATCGCGAAACGACAGGTGGAGATTGCCGCCCGGGAAGGCGCCGAAGCCGTGGCCCATGGTTGTACCGGGAAGGGTAATGATCAAGTCCGGTTTGAATTAACCTTCCGTTCTCTCAACCCTCAACTCCAGGTGATCGCCCCCTGGCGGGAGTGGTCTTTACGTTCACGACAGGAAGAAATCGCCTATGCTGAAGAACATGGGATCGAAGTCCCGGTAACCAAAGAAAAACCCTATTCGATGGATCGTAACCTCTGGCACATCAGTTACGAAGGAGGTGTTTTGGAAGACCCAGCCCAACCTCCCGAGGAAAACATGTTTCAACTGACCGTATCCCCGGAGCAGGCTCCCGACGACCCCGAAGAGGTGGAAATCCAGTTTGAACAAGGAGTTCCTGTGGCCGTCGACGGACAGGCCTATGCCCCTGTTGCTTTGATTGAACACCTTAACCAGTTGGGCGGTAAACACGGGATTGGCCGGATCGACATTGTTGAAAACCGGTTAGTCGGGATTAAATCCCGGGGCGTCTACGAAACGCCGGGCGGAACCATTCTCTACGCCGCCCATCAGGAACTAGAGTACTTAACACTGGAACGGGATACCATGCATTACAAAGAATTAATCAGTAAGAAATATGCGGAACTGGTCTATAATGGTCAGTGGTTCTCCCCGCTCCGGGAAGCTCTCGACGCCTTTGTTAACAAAACCCAGGAACGGGTGACCGGTACCGTCCGGCTCAAGCTCTGGAAAGGACATTGCCTGCCCATCGCCAGGAAATCTCCGTATAGTCTGTACCGCGAAGACCTGGCTACCTTTGAGGCTGATACTGTATATAACCAAAAAGATGCAGAAGGGTTCATTAAACTGTTCGGTCTGCCCCAACAGGTTTGGAACATGGTAAAAAAGGGCTAACCGACTCTTTCTACCCTTTACGCCTATAAACACCCTTCGTCTCTCCCTTTCATATACTATCTTAAAGAAAGTATACCTTTACAACCACGCAAGGAGAAAGGGGGATCAAAGTGGAGACAGGGAAAAAAATCGTTCAGCTGGTTGTGGATAAGGATTGGACCCCGGAGACCATTTCCTCACTGGGCGGCGGTTTTTTTTACCACTTGTCCTACCCCGTGGAAGTAATTGCGCCTGACCTCCTTGCCGAGATAAGGGCGGGACGCCTGCCGCCTGGGACCGAACTGGAGATTCTTTTTCGTAAAGAAAAAGTCTGGCGCCGGGTCGCGCTGGCCGAACTAGACCGGTTGATCGATTTTCAAACCTTTATTCGGCTGGAATTCCGCCTGTTGCAAACACCTCCTTCTTTAAAAGAAGGGCCTACCAACCCAATTAACGGTTACCTGCTCAGCTATAAAAAAGAAACCCGTCCTTAACCGGCGGGTTTTTTGTTATGGGTTTTACCTGAAGGAGATTAACCCAGCTTGTCGAAGAAGATTTTGAAAGCCCCGACAAGAGGTGTTGCGTTTGCTGATTGCAAAAGACCTGACCAAGATTTTCAGCAATGGTGTGGTTGCTTTAGACCAAGTTTCCCTCACTGTCCAGAAAGGAGAGTTTGTTTTTCTGGTTGGTCCAAGCGGAGCCGGAAAATCAACCTTTCTCAACTTAGTAATCCGACGGGATAACCCCACCTCCGGCTTAATTGCGGTCAACCAGCAAAACATTGCTTTTCTAAAGAAAAAAGAGATTGCCCTTCTACGCCGGAGTATTGGGGTGATCTTCCAGGATTACAAACTCTTACCCCAAAAGACGGTTTACGAAAACGTCGCTTTTGCCCTGGAAGTTATCGAAGCGCGAACCCGGGCGATTAAAGAACGGGTCTACACCGTTCTAGAACTTGTTGGGCTTTTAGGCAAAGCCCATGTGCTTCCTTCGGAATTATCCGGTGGCGAGCAACAACGGGTCTGTTTAGCCCGGTCCCTTGTCAACAAACCCTTGTTATTACTGGCCGATGAACCCACCGGTAACTTAGACCCGGATACCTCGTGGGAGATTATGGAACTCTTACGGGAGATCAATAGACGTGGGACCACTATAGTCATGGCCACCCACAATCGGGAGATCGTTGACCAGATGCGGAAACGGGTCATCGCCTTAGACCATGGTAAGTTGGTCCGGGATACACCCAAAGGAGGTTATCACCTTGAAGCCTAGAACCTTTGGTTATTTTCTCCGGGAAGCCCTCCACGGATTAGTCCGGAACCGGTTGATGACCATCACCGCCCTGGGAATCATCACGATTGGTCTCTTTTTGTTTGGGATCTTCCTCTTGCTGACCGCTAATCTACGCTATTTCACCACTCTCGCCTGGAAAGAGGTAGAGGTTCGGGTCTTTTTGCAACCGTCCGTGACCGATCCGGCAACCGTCGGCGCCCAACTGGCTACCCTCCCCGGTGTAGCCAAAATCACCTTTGTGCCCAAAGCGGAAGGGGCTGCTACTTTAGAGCGGCTCTTTGGCCAACAGGGTACGCTGTTCCTCAATGATGAAAACCCGTTACCCGACGCCTATACTTTGTCCTTAGCGGAAAAAGCGGACCCCCAAGAAATTGCAAAGCTAGCCACGGCCGTTCCTGGGGTGGAAGAGGTGATCTGCGGGCAAGACTTTGTCGAGTTTCTTGAGATGATCATCCAGCTTACTTTAATCGTCGGCTTGATTCTTCTCACCCTCACCGCCCTAGCTGTCCTGTATATCGTGGTAAATACGATCCAACTTACGGTCTACGCCCGGCGCAAAGAGGTTGAGATCATGAAGCTGGTGGGCGCCACCGACTCCTTTGTCCGCTGGCCCTTTTTGTTGGAAGGGATTATTTTAGGGTTGCTCGGTGCCGGGCTGGCGTTCTTGCTCTTATCAAAAGGATATGGTTTTCTGGTGCACCGGTTACGTCTTTACCGTCGCTTTCTCCCCCTGCTTTCCGGGGGAGAATTTCAAACCCACCTAATGGTGGCCCTTTTTACCATGGGCCTTTTCTTTGGTGGCTTTGGAAGCCATGTTTCCCTCAAGAGGTACCTTAAAGTTTAAGTTATATCCGCCTTTTTCCCTTCATATGCTCATAGGGAACCGCCGAGGGGCGTCTTGAAGAGCGGGTAAAGGAGACGAAAGGCGTGATTTCAAGGATAAAAAGCCAAGGAAGGTATCGCCTCGCATGGGTGCTGATCTTATGCTTACTGGCGGCTTCCTTTGGTTGGGGTTTTATTTTAGTCCGGAGTAAATTTACCGATCTTGTGCTGGCTAGCCAGATCATCCCTGTGCTGACCATCAAGTATTATCAACCCCTCAGTCTTTCCCGGCTGGTCTTAACCTATTGGCAAACGGGTAGTCTTTCCGCTGTCTTGGCCAGCTTAAACGATCCCTACACCCGGTATTTACCCCCGGAGGAATATAACCGGCTCCTGGAGGAGAATAAAGGGGTTTATGGTGGTGTCGGTCTCTACTTGGGGTATAAAAAAGAAGGTTTAGTCGTCTTTAAAGTGATGAAAAACTCCCCGGCTGCCCAGGCCGGTTTGCAACCGGGAGACCGGATTATCGCCATTAACCGGCAATCTACGGTCGGCATGGCAAAAGAAACCGCTGCCGCGGCCATTCTCGGTCCGCCGGGGACCACCGTCTTCCTCACCATTCAACGGGGAACGGATCCGTTCCAGACCACCCGGGAGATTGCTTTAATCCGCACCCTCATCGATCCATCCATTGAATGGGAGATCCGCTGGGATGGGGAGGTGGGCAAGATCGGCTGGATTACTCTCTCTCAGTTCACCAAGGAGACCGGGACCGACTTAAGGCGCGCCTTGCAATCTTTCACCCGCGAACAGGTGACGGGAATCGTCTTAGACCTTCGTTATAACCCGGGCGGTTTATTAGTCTCCGCCCTGGAAGTCGCTAGCCAGTTTCTACCCGGGGCCGAGGGTCACCCCCTGGTTTTCCTTCAATACCGCAACCAGAAGACCGAAACCTTTCCGGCATGGCCTAACCCCCATCCCACCTTCCCGCTGGTGGTCCTGATTAATGAATGGAGTGCCAGCTCTGCCGAGATTGTGGCGGCCGCCATTAAGGACCTGAAGGCCGGTGTGCTCGTCGGTAATACCACCTTCGGCAAAGGTCTTGTCCAGGATGTGATCCCATTACGCGGGGGCGGGGCTTTGTATTTCACAGTCGCCCGCTATTTAACGGCTGGCGGTTATTCCATTCACGATACCGGTGTAGAACCGGATATCCGGGTTACCCTTCCCAACGCTCAGCTCCCTCCACCAAACCCGGACCCTTCTCTGCTTCGCCCGCTGGATCGGTTCCAAGCAGAAACCGCCCTCCAGGTGCTGAAAGAGCTAATTCGGGGCCACCGTAAAGCAGCAATCTGACCGATTCAAATCTATACTTGTGCAGGGGAGTGATTGTATTGGCTGCACCGCCGCAAACCCGCCTTCCTTTTCCCCGCTCCCATCCGTTCCAACAACGCCTGCGCCACAGTCTATTACCCCTTCTTCTCCTGCTTTTTCTGGGTAGTGACTATTGTCTCTGGTTTATATTTACCCCTTCGGCGCCGCTGACGCCTCCGTCCGCCGGGGAATTGTTCTCCGGGATTGGGTGGGCCGCCACCAGGGAGTGGTTGTTTTTCGGTCGACGACCCCAACCGGCTATTCCGCAATCGCCATCCTCACCACCCTTTCCTCAGCAGCCTTCGGTCCGGGCCAAGGTGGCTATTATCATCGATGATCTTGGTTTTGTCCAAAAACCGACCGAAGCCTTTTGGGATTTGGAGATTCCTCTCACGTTTGCCGTATTACCCTGGGGACGCTACTCAACGGCCCACGCTCAGGAGGCTCTTAACCGCGGACAGGAAGTAATCCTCCATTTACCGATCGAACCCATTGACCCGCAAGTAGACCCGGGTCCCGGCGTGTTAAGTAGTGATTATCCGCCGGAAGAGCTACGTCGCCGGCTCAGGGAAAATTTAAGCGCCGTGCCGGGAATCCGTGGGGTTAATAATCACATGGGGTCCAAAGGGACGCAGGACCGGGCGCTGATGAAACTAGTAATGACCGAGCTAAAAAAGGAAAATTTGTTTTTTGTCGACAGTATGACCATCCATTCCTCCATCGCCTGGTCGGTGGCCCAGGAATACGGGGTCCCCACCGCCCGGCGGGATGTTTTCCTTGATGGCTTGGGGGTAGAGTTGATTCCAACCCAAATCAACCGTTTGATTGAGCAAGCCTTGACCCATGGTTCCGCCATTGGCATTGCCCATACCCGGCCCGGGGTGGCAACCGCCCTTACCGCAGCGTTACCCCAGTTTGAAGCGGCCGGTATCGAATTGGTGTATGTCTCTGCTCTTGTTAAATAAGTTTAAGCATCGAGGAAGAGGAATTATGAATTTTATGTCGAACACGAATGTATGTTCGATTTTTTCTTGCTCTTGCCCTTCCCGTCCTCCTCTGTTATACTACAAGATACTACGAATTATGTTAACCATTAATCTGGAGATGATCTAATGTCCGCTTTTAAATTAGTTTCCCCCTATACTCCCCGTGGTGACCAGCCGGAGGCCATTAACGAACTGGTCTCCGGTTTATTAAATGGCGCCCGCAGTCAGGTGCTCCTCGGCGTTACCGGATCGGGCAAGACCTTTACCATGGCCAACATCGTTGCCCGTGTCAACCGGCCGACCTTGGTGATTGCCCATAATAAAACCTTGGCTGCTCAACTATATAGTGAATTTAAGGAGTTTTTTCCGGAAAACGCCGTTCATTATTTCGTCAGTTACTACGATTACTACCAACCGGAAGCCTATATTCCGCAGACCGATACTTACATCGAAAAAGATGCCAGTATCAATGAAGAAATCGACCGGCTGCGTCATGCCTCTACCTCCGCCCTCTTTGAGCGGCGTGATGTATTAATCGTCGCCAGTGTCTCCTGTATTTACGGATTAGGTTCACCCGAAGATTATCAGGGCATGACCCTGTCGTTGAAACATGGCGATCTGCGCAACCGGGACAAGATTCTCCGCCGTTTGGTCGGTATCCAATATACCCGGAACGACCTTGGTTTTACCCGCGGAACCTTCCGGGTGCGCGGTGATGTGGTTGAAATTATTCCGGTTTACGGCGAAACCATCATCCGCATTGAACTCTTCGGTGATGAAGTCGAAAGAATCTTGGAAGTGGACCCGCTCACCGGAGAGTTGCTTGGCGAGAAAGAAAGTATTACCATCTATCCCGGTACCCATTATGTCACCAGCGAAGAAAAGATGAAAAAGGCCATTCAATCCATCGAGGCCGAACTGGAGACCGAATTGACCCGCCTCCGTCAAGAAGGAAAACTGCTGGAAGCGCAGAGGCTGGAACAACGGACCCGTTTTGATTTAGAAATGATGCAGGAAGTCGGTTACTGTCAAGGCATTGAAAACTATTCCCGGCACTTGACCGGGCGGAGGCCGGGCGATCCCCCCGCCACCCTTCTGGACTATTTTCCCGATGATTTCTTACTTTTTATTGACGAATCTCACGTCACCCTCCCGCAATTGCGGGCGATGTACGCCGGTGACCGTTCCCGCAAGGAAACCCTGATTAGCTACGGCTTTCGTTTACCATCGGCCTTGGACAACCGCCCGTTACGCTTTGCCGAGTTTGAGCAGGCCGTAAACCAAGTAATTTACGTCTCGGCTACCCCCAGTGCGTATGAACTACAACAAGCTTCCCAAGTTGTTGAACAGGTGATCCGCCCCACCGGACTTCTAGATCCGGAAGTGGAAGTCCGCCCGGTCAAAGGGCAGATTGATGATTTGATGGAGGAGGTCCGCCGCCGCACCGTCAAGGGCGAACGGGTTTTGGTGATCACCTTGACCAAACGGATGTCGGAAGACCTCACCGAATATTTGGAAGAAGCCGGATTCCGGGTGAAATATCTCCACTCGGAAGTCCATACTTTAGAACGGGTGGAAATCCTCCGCGATCTCCGGCTCGGCAAATTTGATGTCCTCGTCGGGATCAACCTGCTCCGGGAAGGGTTGGACCTTCCCGAAGTAACGTTGGTAGCGATCTTGGATGCGGATAAAGAAGGTTTTCTTCGTTCGGAGACCACCTTGATCCAGATTATCGGGCGGGCTGCCCGTAACGTGGAAGGCAAAGTCATTATGTACGCCGATCAGATTACCGATTCCATGGCCCGGGCGATCAAAGAGACCAACCGGCGCCGGAATAAGCAACTCCGTTACAACCAGGAGCATAATATTACCCCCGAATCCGTGCAGAAAGCGGTGCGGGATCTGATCAATCTGGAACAGGTGGCCGAGGAAAAAGTGGCCTATCTTACCAAAGAACAGAAAATGACCCGGGCTGAGGTGGAAGAGACCGTCAACCGCTTAGAAGAAGAGATGCTGGCGGCGGCAAGTAAACTAGAGTTTGAAACTGCAGCCAAAATACGGGATGAATTGAAAGAATGGCGGAAATTACTGGAGGAATGAGACAGAATGATGAAAGACCGAATTATCATTAAAGGCGCTCGTGTAAACAACTTAAAAAACATGGACGTGGAAATCCCCCGTAACCAACTGGTGGTCATGACCGGGCTTTCCGGTTCGGGGAAATCTTCCCTGGCTTTTGATACCATTTATGCGGAAGGCCAACGCCGCTATGTTGAATCTCTTTCTGCTTACGCCCGGCAGTTTCTCGGCCAAATGGACAAACCCGATGTGGAATACATCGAAGGGTTGTCACCGGCCATCTCCATCGACCAGAAAACCACCTCCCGGAACCCCCGTTCAACCGTGGGGACGGTTACCGAGATCTATGACTATCTCCGCCTTTTGTACGCCCGGGTCGGCCATCCCTTCTGTCCCACTTGTAACCGCCCGATTGCGAAACAAACCGTGGACCAGATTGTGGACCAGGTTATGGCTTTACCGGCGGACACCAAATTTCAGGTGTTAGCCCCCATTGTCCGGGGACGGAAAGGAGAATACATCAAACTCTTCGCCGATCTAAAAAAGGAAGGCTTTGCCCGCGTCCGGGTGGATGGCGAGATTTTCTCCCTGGACGACGAAATTAAACTGGCTAAATACCAAAGGCATTGGATCGAAGTCATCGTTGACCGGCTCATTCTCCGGCCCGGGATCGAACAGCGTTTAACCGATTCGCTGGAACTGGCCTTGAACCTAGCCAAAGGGTTGGTGATCATTGCTCCGCTCGAAGGGGAAGAAACCTTAATGAGCACCAATTTTTCTTGTCCGGAGTGTGGTTTCAGCTTCGAAGAGATCACCCCGCGCTTTTTCTCCTTTAATTCCCCTTACGGCGCCTGCCCGGACTGTGACGGACTTGGGTATAAAATGGAGATCGATCCGGAAAAAGTCCTGGATAAAAGCCGTTCTTTAAAAGAAGGGGCCGTCCTCCCCTGGAGCGCCGAAGAAGGCTCCTGGTCCCTCCAGTATCTGCTTAGCGTCGCCCGGCATTTTCATTTAAGTCCCGACCTGCCTTTGGCAAAGGCGACATCCGAACAAATAAACGCCATCCTTTACGGCACCGGGAAAGAAAAAATTTCCGTCATCTACCGGGGGGAAAACGGCCGCCAATTCCAACAACAGGTCCGTTTTGAAGGGATCGTGAATAACTTAAGTCGGAGATACCGCCAAACCCAATCGGAGTACATCCGTCAGGAGATCGAGCATAAATACATGACCTTAAGTCCATGCGCCGCTTGTCAGGGCGCCCGGCTCCGTCCGGAAAGTCTGTCTGTAAAGATCGGACCCTATAATATCAGTCAACTAACTTCCCATTCCATCAGCCAAATCCGGGATTTCTTCACCGGCTTGGTTTGGACGGAAAAAGAAAAACAGATTGCCAACCAAGTTTTGAAGGAGATTGATAAACGGTTAAAATTTCTGATCGATGTCGGCCTCGATTATTTAACCCTCGACCGGACTGCCGGTTCCCTTTCCGGGGGAGAAGCCCAGCGCATCCGTTTAGCTACCCAGCTTGGTTCTTCTCTGGTGGGCGTCCTCTATATTCTCGATGAACCCAGCATCGGCCTCCACCAAAGGGATAACCGCCGCTTAATTGAGGCCTTGCTCAATCTACGGGACTTAGGAAATACCCTCATCGTCGTGGAACATGATGAAGAGATGATCCGGACCGCCGATTATCTGATTGATATCGGGCCAGGCGCCGGCGCCCATGGTGGAGAAGTGGTGGCGGCCGGGGATCTACAAACGGTTACCGCCTGTCCGCAGTCGATTACCGGTGCTTATTTGGCTGGCCGCCGCCAAATCCCCATTCCCGTCCTCCGCCGGTCCGGAAACGGTAAATGGTTAACGATCAAAGGAGCGCGTGAGCATAATCTGAAAAGCATCGACGTTTCCATCCCGTTAGGTTGTTTTGTGGCGGTCACCGGGGTCTCCGGTTCCGGGAAGAGCACCCTGATCAATGATATTCTTTACCCGGTTTTAGCCCGTGAGCTGAACCGGGCCACCACCCTTTATCCTGGCGCGCACCAGCAAATTGAGGGTCTTGACCATCTCGATAAGGTGATTAACATCGACCAATCACCGATTGGGCGGACTCCCCGTTCGAACCCGGCCACCTATACCGGTGTCTTTGATGAGATCCGCGCGGTGTTTGCCGGAACCCCCGATGCTAAAATGAGGGGTTACAAACCGGGTCGTTTCTCTTTTAATGTCAAAGGAGGAAGGTGTGAAGCCTGTACCGGGGATGGGATTATCAAAATTGAAATGCATTTTCTCCCCGATGTCTATGTCACCTGTGAAGTATGTAAAGGAAAACGTTATAACCGTGAGACCTTGGAAGTTAAATACCGCGGAAAAACCATCGCCGATATTCTGGAGATGCCGGTCGAGGAAGCCTTGGCCTTTTTCGCCAACCATCCCCGGATCCAACGGCGACTCCAGACTTTGTCCGACGTGGGGTTGGGCTATATCAAACTAGGCCAACCGGCTACCACTCTTTCCGGCGGCGAAGCGCAACGGGTGAAGCTTGCCACCGAACTGGCAAAAAGAAGTAACGGCCGGACCTTTTACATCCTGGACGAACCCACCACCGGTCTCCACTTTGCCGACGTGGAAAAATTATTAGAAATCCTTCAACGCTTGGCCGACGCCGGAAATACCGTTTTAGTCATCGAGCATAACTTAGACGTCATTAAAACTGCCGATTATCTGATTGATCTAGGCCCGGAAGGAGGCGACCGCGGCGGTCAAATAGTAGCGGTCGGTACACCGGAAGAAGTTGCCCAGCATCCGACCTCTTACACCGGACAAGTTCTCCGTCCTTTGCTGGAAAAAGTCCTCGCCCGCCAAGAGGCTTAAACCACCGGTAAAAGGAGATAACCCCCCGCCCTTAACCATCAAGGGCGGGGGGTTCGCTTCGTGAAAAAGAATCTCCTTTTTAAAGTTCTTTCCGGTAGATCCGGTAGACCCGGTAAAGGCGGCCGCCGGCGCCTTCCACCGAGCGAATGGACTCCTTATTCATCTCGGCAATCGCCGAACCTTCCCCATAGCTATATCCTTTTTTGCGCGCCTCGACCATTAACCGGTGGTAAATAGCACTGTTCACCGCCTTGTTCCGGAATTTGGGGACAACAAACTGAATAAAAACACGCGCCCCGGTAATCCGTCTTCTAAACCAAAGAAACTTCGCCCAGCCGAAGGGGAAGAGCCGCCCGTTAAGGCGTTTTAAAACCTGATTATAATCGGGTAACCCAACCACAAAACCGATGGGGTCTGCTCCGGAGCGGGCAATGTAGACCAGATCCGGGTCCATAAACTGGATCAAGGAACGGAATTCCGCCCGGATCTCCTCCAGGGACGGCGGGGTCAAATGCTCCCAGGTAGCCGGCATCGCCAGGTCAAGAATGGTTTTTATATCCCGGATCTCCCTTTCCAGTTGCCTCCGGTCAAAACGGTCAATTTGGAAACGGTATTTCCGCATGGCATAAGAGACCACCCGGTCGAAACGGGGTTCATCCAGACGGTTGACATCCAGATAAAAAGCAAAAAGATCCATGTTTTTGCCAAAACCATAGTTTTCAAAGAAACGCTGGTAATAAGGGGGGTTGTATGAATTCATTAATACCGGAGGGCCGTCAAAGCCTTGAACTAAAATCCCCCGGCTGTCATCGCCGTTGGTGGGGGAAACCGGCCCCACCACACTGGTTAAACCCCGCTGTCGCAACCAGGTAGTAGCCGCCTCAAACAAAGCAAAGGCTACTTTCTGGTCATCGATCGCTTCAAACAGACTGATATAACCCTCTTTTTTCGTCTTTTCCCGGTTTAGTTTCTCGTTCACTCCAACCAAAACCCGGCCCACCGGGTTGCCATCTTCAAAAACCAAGAAAAAAGCATGATCGCCATTATCCAATAAGGGGTTGTTTTTTCCCTGTAAGGTCCGGAGGAGTTGGCGACGAAGCGGGGGAACCCAATGCGGATCATTTTTATAAAGCTCCCACGGTAGGTTTATAAACTGTTTTAAACCCTTAACATCTTGTATTTCTTTAATTTGTAACATTTTGCTACTCCCATCTTTAATCAAACTTTTTCCCTTGTAACCATTAAACAGGGTTCCAAGACAAGAGATCGTTTTCCCTTGGATAAGACGATCAAGCTATTAAAGGATTACACAAAAAGACCTTATCGGGGCATTACCAACCAAGCAACGGCAAAACCTAAATAATTACCAATGGCATAACCAACCAATCCGCAGGTTAAACCCGCTACGATTACTTCCCGGTTCTTTAGGCGAGCAGCCACCGGACCGATAAAAGCCGGGCCAAAGATCCCCGCCGTGGAGGTAATAATCATGGTGTCGGTGTCAATCCGAAAGGGGATCGCCAGCAAAAGATGGATCAGGATCGCCATGGTCATCACAAAAGCGGTGTACATAAAAATGTCCGAACTGGAAACCAAAATTTCCTGGAAATTGATATTGGTTCCCAACGCTAAGGAAAAGACGAGGATGAAATACTGGCCTGCTTCATAGGTGTTCTTTATATTACGGACCCGCCGGTTAAAAGAGGCGGCGATCCCTAAGGTGGTTAAGACCAACATGACAATGGCGACATCCAACTTTCCGGTTAACAATAAGGCAACTCCGGCGCTAATCGCCACCATTACCAAAGAAAGAAGGACCGCCAAAGCCAATTCTTTCTTGGATCCTTCCTCTTCCGTGGCCGCTAAGGCCGGTTCCAGCTTGGGTGCAGAAAAAGGAGGCAAAATTTTACCAAACAACCACTGCGCCCCGGTCACCAAAAAGAGAAAATAGAGGCCACCGAGGAAGGCGTCGGAAGTATTCGTTAAAATGAGTGTCTTTTCGGTCACTTGCAACCCCATACCGATCGCCATCAAATTAGGGGTTCCTCCCGTATAAACGCCTACCAACATCCCGGAGATTTTCCAATATTCATCAACCCAAGAAAAGAACAGGGTGGCTAGAATAGCGCTGAGCACCGCGCTGATCGCCACCAAGACAAAGGAAAGAATGGTTTTGGGGGCCAATTTCAACCATCTTTTAAAATCAGTCGAAAAAAGGATCAACGGAATCGCCACCGGAATCGTTAATTCCGACAAAGAAAAAGCCAGTTGCTTATCGATGGGTAGCAGGTTTTGGTTACCCAGAATGATGCCCACCATATAACAGAGGAGAATGGGGCTAATTACCCCTAGCTTGGGCCAACGCTTAATCCCTTTCGTGATCAAGAAGGGCGTAATAAAATAAAAGATAACTTCGATGATCTTCACGCCATCGCCTCTTTTCTGACCTTTTCGGTATTTATCTTGATTGTACATGCCCAATCTTTTGTTTGTCAAGGTAAAAGGAGAATCCGTTAAAAATAGGGAGCACCAACCGTGGCATTGCTTGGTTTCTTTACAGAAAGCTATTGATCGTCTATAATGCTGATAAGTCTTGTTAAAATCAGCCAGGAGAAAGGAAGAACCGGATGATCAAACACTTACTCTTTGACTTAGACGGGACCCTCCTCCCGATCGACTTGGATTTCTTCTTCGACAACTACCTTACCGCCCTGAGCGCTAAGTTCAGCACGGTCATTGCCGAAGAAGAATTTAAAGCACATTTATTAGCCAGTACAATGGCGATGGTTAAAAACGATGACCCAACCTTAACCAACGAAGAAGTCTTTTGGCAGGATTTCCCCAAACGGATCGGTTTCCCCCGTTCCTTTTTAGAACCGGTCCTCCTGAAGTTCTATAATCATGAATACCGTTTACTCGGGGAAAATTTGCCTCCCGCCGGTCCGGTCCGGACCCTTTTAACTTCCGTTTTCCAACTAGGCTTCAGTGTGACTATTGCCACCAATCCCATCTTCCCCCTCTACGCCCTGGAAGAACGTTTAGCCTGGATTAACTGTCATGACTTTCCTTACCGCTTGATTACATCTATGGAGCAAATGCACTACTGTAAGCCAAACCCCAATTACTACCGGGAACTCCTCGACCTCCTCGGCGCTAAAGCAGAAGAGTGTATGATGATTGGGAATGACATCGAAGAGGATATGGTCGCCGGTCTCCTCGGGCTGAAAACCTGTTTAGTGACGGATCGTCTCATTAATCGAGGCCGATTAAGAGTAAAGCCCGACTATACCTGCCTTCTTGTCGAGCTTCCACAGATGATCAATCAATTATGCACCGGAACTTCTTGTGATTAAACTAGAACCGGAGAATTAAGGTGGCAATTGAAAAGTAGATTACTAAACCGGCGGCATCACAGATCGAAGTGATCAACGGACTACTGGCCACCGTCGGATCAATGCGTAGTCTGGTCAAGATAAAGGGGAGTAGCATTCCCAGGAGATTGGAGAAAAGAACCACCGCCACCATCGTAAGCCCTACCACCAGTCCAATGGCAGGTCCACCCCGCCACAGACCCATTACTGAACTGGCTAACCCAAGGATGAACCCTAAAACCGCGCCCACCACCAGTTCTTTCCAGAAAACCCGGCCCCAATCCGCCAGCTGGATATCACCGGTGACCAGCGCCCGCACCACCAAAGCAGCGGACTGGGATCCGGTATTCCCGCCGGTCCCAATCAACATCGGGATAAAAAAGGTTAAAGCAATCGCGGTGGAAAGCACCTGTTCATATCTAGCCATCACTTGGGAGGAGACCACATTAATTAGGATCAAGCTAAGCAACCAAAGGATCCGTTTACTAAACAGCGTCCAGATCCCCGCGTCAAGATAAGCTTCTTTCATCGGGATGATGGAAGCCGTTTTATGAATGTCCTCGGTGGCTTCCTCTTCAGCCACATCCAGAACATCATCTAGGGTAATCACCCCGAGCAGATGCTCTTTTTCATCCACAACCGGGAGCACTAAAAAACTGTATTTGTCAAAAAGGTGCGCCACTTCTTCCTGGTCCATATCCTCCGGAACAGAAATGACTTCTCGATACATTACATCCTTCACTTTGGCCGATAGGGGTTTCGTTACCAGGGTGCGCAGGGAAACCACGCCCACGAGACGCCGGTCTTTAGATTCCACATATAAGTAATAAGCACTTTCCGGCGGGGTGTGCTCCCGGAGGAAACGTAAGACCTCTTCAATGGTCTGTTCCTCTTGAATCGTAATGAATTCGGTGGCCATCAAACCACCGGAGGTATCGCTCTCGTAGGCCAGCAGCTTTTTGACTTGAGTACCCTTGGCGCCCATTAAAGCGAGTAAGGTTAAAGCATCCTCCGGCGGAATGATTGCTAAGACGTCGGCCGCCTCATCCGTATACATCTGCGTTAAAATAGCGGCTGCCTTTTCCGGTTTTAACTGCATTAAAAGCGCAGCTTCATCCGGAAGAGCCATCTCCTGGAGAACTAAAGCGCCCATCACGTCGGGGAGGACCGTGACTAAAGCTACTTGCTTTTCGAGCGGGACCTTGATTAAGGCCTCAGCGACGTCGGCGGGATGCATCCTCCCAACCAACTTCACCATCCGGGAGATGTTTCCCGCCAACAGTTGTTGCTCCAGAGTCATCTGTGCCATTTCCCCACCCTCTCCGGGACAAACAAAAGCCCCTTTGGTAAAGGGGCGACTTCATCACCTGTACAACAACACCAACCTAAAACAAACTTCCTTTAGAACGGAAAAACGGGCAAAGAGGAGAAGAAGTCATCAGCTGTCCCTTTTCTTTTTCTCTGCTGCGGTCTGGGAATACTATCACTGTGAAACTCTGACTCCATAACTTCTCCACCCCTCTCCTTAGCAGTTCCTTTCCTGCCCGTGTTTAATTTTACTCATTCTCTTTTTCTTTGTCAATGCTGGAGTAACCCGCTTTTTACGTTGTTCTTTGCTCTCGTAATTCTAAGACAAGAGCTTGATCGTCTAATTGAAGTCAAAAACTAGATATTGGAATCCTTATTAATAGAACCAACGGAAAAAGCGTTAATCCCCAAAAGTTACTTTTCTAAAAAGCCGGAACAATATCACCGGCATAATTCTCCAGGAGATACGCTTTGACCTCCGCGCTGTTCAGGGCTTGCGCCAACTTTTGTAAGGCCGCCTTGTTCTGGTCAACCGTCCTCACCGCCAACACATTAGCGTAAGGGGATTCACCACCCTCAATAAACAGTGCGTCTCTGGTCGGAACCAGGCCGGCGGGAAGAGCGTAGTTGGTATTAATTACCGCCAGATCCACTTCCGGAAGCACCCGGGGCAATTGCGCGGCTTCCAATGCTTTTACCTGTAGTTTCTTCGGGTTCTCCTGAATATCCAGTTCGGTCGCGAGCAAACCGGCGTCCGCCCGAAGTTTAATCAGGTTAGCTTGCTCTAACAGCATTAAGGCGCGCCCGCAGTTGGTCGGGTCGTTCGGAACGGCAACCACTGCCCGGTCTTTTAGTTGGGCCAGACTCTTCACTTTCTGTGAATAAACCCCCATCGGTTCTACATGGACTTTAGCAATGTAGGTTAGATCAAGACGATGGTCTTTAGAAAACTGTTCAAGATAGGGAACATGCTGGAAGAAATTGGCGTCAAGCTCTCCTTCGGCTAAGGCCAGATTAGGCTGGACATAATCCTGAAACTCAATGATGGTCAATTCGATCCCTTCCCGCGCCAACATGGGCTTCACGACCTCCAAAATTTCCGCATGGGGCGTCGGGGAAGCGCCCACCTTCAGTGCGGTCGGGGCCGCCACCGAAAAGGTTTGGCTCACCAGAAGGCTCACCAAAAGGAATACACCGACAAAGAATAAACCTTTTTTACCCATCAAATCCACCTCCGTTTTATTTTTTTCCAAACCAGGCTCTTGTTTTAAACCTTTTACCGATGGTTCAAACGGGCGGACAACCAGCTACCAAAGGATTGCAGACTTTGCACCATTACCACCAGAACCAAAACGGTGATCAACATAATATCACCCCGGAACCGCTGATACCCGTAGCGGATCGCCAAATCACCTAAACCGCCGCCGCCTACCGCCCCGGCCATCGCCGAATAACTGATTAAGCTAACGGCGACCATGGTTATGCCTAACACCAAACCCGGTACCGCTTCGGGAATCAGCACTTTAGTAATGATCTGTCCGGTTGTGGCGCCCATTGCTTGGGCCGCCTCAATTACGCCCCAGTCAATCTCCAAAAGGGCGCTCTCCACAACCCGGGCCATAAAGGGAATGGCGCTGACGGTTAAGGGAACAATCGCGCCGGCGGTTCCGATTGACGTCCCCACCAACCAACGGGTGAAGGGGATAATCGCTACCAAAAGAATGATAAATGGTAAGGAACGGCCCACATTAATCACCATGGAAAGGGCCCGGTGGAGGAGGGGCATTGGCTTAATATGCCGGGGACCGGTGATTACCAACAAGATACCCACCGGAATTCCGACAAAAGCGGAGAGGGCCAAGGCGATACCCACCATATACACTGTTTCAATCGTCGCATTCAGAATTAGGCTCCACACCCGAAAGCACCTCCAATTTTAGCCCTTGCGCGTTAAGAAAAGCCAACGCTTTTTCAATATTAGAATCCTCCCCGGTTAATTCTATGATAATTGAACCAAAGGGGTTGTTTTTAATAAAATCCAAATTAGCGTAGAGAATATTAACCTCCACATGGAATTGGCGGATCATCGCCGAAATAATTGGTTTTCCCGCCACCTCCCCGATGAAAGAGATCCGGATCATTTTTCCGCGCTGACCCGGAGCAGGATCGGCAAACACCCGCTCTTGAATCTCCCGGGGAATTTCCGCGTGCAAAACTCCCTTCATGAAACGGCGAGCCGCCATGGAACGGGGACGGGCAAAAAGCTCAACCACCGGACCCTGTTCAACAATTCGTCCCTCATCAATGACGGCGACTGTATCACAGATTTCTTTAATCACTTCCATCTGGTGGGTAATGAGGATGATCGTCAAACCAAAGCGGCGGTTTACATCCTGGAGCAGCCTTAAAATCGACTTGGTGGTTTCCGGATCCAGGGCGGAAGTGGCTTCATCACAAAGGAGAACTTCCGGGTTATTCGCCAAAGCCCGGGCAATCCCCACCCGCTGTTTTTGTCCGCCACTCAGTTCTGCCGGATAGGAGTTGATTTTATCGGTAAGCCCGACTAACTCGATCAGGGAGTTGACCCTTTCTTCCCGTTCTTTCGGATTAACTCCGGCAACCTCCAAGGGGAAAGCGATATTTCGGTAGACCGTACGGGAAGAGAGAAGGTTAAAATGTTGGAATATCATGCCGATTCTCCGGCGAGCAGCCCGTAGCTCTTTCCCCCTTAATTTGGTAATCTCCTGGCCTGCTATATAAATCTTGCCCGCCTGTGGCTCCTCCAATTTATTAATACAGCGGATCAAGGTGCTTTTCCCTGCTCCGCTCAGACCGATAATACCAAAGATTTCACCCTTTTGAATCTGTAAACTGACCTCTGCCAGCGCTACAACCCGTTTATCCCCTTGCCCGTAGACTTTGGTAACCTTTTCCAACTCGATCATTGCTGATGACATTGCGGACCTCCTCTTCGGGCGCGCCCGAATCCTTCCCTTTTTGAAAATACCCCCCGAACAGAGGGGGTATGTGGAAAAAAAGAATATCTATACAAGTTAGAGTTTATTTTACCTTATTCGCGATATAGTGTCAATATAATCAACCATAAATCCAGCCATCACCTAAACAGCGCGCTCAAAGCCTGAACACCCCATTGTTCCTTTGGATTGTTCTTTTCTGTGTTTTTTCCATACAATTTATTAACCGCCCGAGATAGGCT
>DUQR01000015.1 GCA_012837715.1 Bacillota bacterium
CTATGTCAAGTACTTAACAAAAGGAATTTCGAAATAGTATCTTAAAAAAGGCAAACCTAAACTAAGGCCCATTCAAGAAAGTAAAAAAGCGTGTAAAAAGGCGATTAGACCGCTTTTTGCAGCATTAGTATCCGATGTTCTTCAGGTGATCGAAGTTCAAAGGGTTTATGGTCTCTTAAAACAGCATAGATGATCCTAGCAAGCTTGTGCATCACCGCACCAAGAGCAACTTTTTTGGGTTTTCCTTCACATTTTCGCTGGTAGTAATCGAATAATATAGGATTGACTTTTGAGCCGTCTTTTTCTTGACAAATTGCTTTTAAAGCAGCCATATAGAGGGCCTTTCTGAGCATTGGAGAACCTCTTTTGGACATGGTATTTCTTGTTCCATTAAATTGTCCTGAACGCTTTACTGACGGATCGATGCCACAAAAGGCGACGAATTGCTTTGGGTTTTTAAATCTGTGAATAGAGCCGATTTCACAAAGAATTTGGGTTGCGTTAATCAGCCTAAAGCCTGGGATAGTGCGTAAAAGGTGATAATCAGGTAAAGATTGGGCCTTTTCATTAATTTGAACCTTAGCTTGATGGATTTGCTCGTTAACCGCTACTGTGAAATCACTATTGTTTCGAAATGGAGGGAACTACAATGTATACAGGGGAGAAAGTAAGGTTAAGGGAATATAGAAGAGATGATATTCCGTTGGCTTTGCAGTACATAAATGATAGTGAAGTAAAAAGATTTTTAGCTCCTGGTATTCCATACCCGTTTACGCTTGAAGACGAAACCAAGTGGTATGAGGGGTTATCGGCAAATAATGATAACTATAGTTTTGCCATTGAAACTCTAGAAGAGAAAAAATATATCGGTGGTTGCGGAATAAACAAAGTTGACTGGAAGAATAGTGTAGTAGAAGTTGGGATCTTTATTGGCGATAAAGGTTATTGGAATAAAGGGTATGGAACCGATGCCATGAAAATATTGATCAGATTTATCTTTGAACAGATGAATATTAACAAAATCAAACTAAATGTTTATGAGTTTAACAAAAGAGCGGTCAGATGCTATGAGAAATGCGGCTTTAAGAAGGAAGGAACCTTAAGACAAGAAATATTTAGAGATGGAAAATATTACGACCAATATATCATGAGTATTCTGAAAGAAGAATACTATACCAGCGTGAATCGGGCTTGAGATTAAGTCGCCAGTAGCTCAGTAAATCTTCAAGGAGAATAATTGGTGATGAGAAAATGGAGAATAAAAATATTTGCGACTATTTGTCTAGCTTTCCACAGTAAGAATGCAAATTGATAGTGGTCAAACGAGTGGGCTTGAGCAGTTTATCCAGGCTAACCCAATTTCAGCAATGGCAGCAATTAATATGCTGGGGTGGACGGTTTTCTTCGGATTAGCATGTATTTTTGCCGGATTAGCTCTTGGGGACATTAAGATTGAAAAGGTTAGCAAGTATGCATTCTTAGCAAACGGGGTTATGATGTTTACAGGTGCAATCGGATATTTGTTCGATCAATCCGTAGTTGTTTTTCTTTGTATGAATTTAGGGATGAGTTCGGCGATTTTAATCGCGACCATACCTTTGTGTTATTTGTTTAAGAGAAGTTATTAGAGAATGCTGGAGAGGCCGACTTTATGTCGGCCTCCAAATATGGGGACACGACTGATAATAGCATGATTGGCTGCAGATTAAATCCAAGCCGGCGGTCCCTCTTTGGGCCGTTATTGGTAAGAAGAGTTTTATAATGAATTTCCGTTTTGGGGTAAAGAGGAAAAATTAGGATGATGAAGAATAAAACGGTTATGCCTTCAGTGGGGTAGAATCTTCGCCCACGTGAGGTTGGAATGGGGAAGCAAATAAGCTAGGTAAAAAAGAGGTCTTTGCTGAGGAATTCGAGGAGAGAAGAACAATGAGAAAAACGACACGCAGGCGCGGGTGGAAAAAAGGGATAGTCATTATTATCTCTATTTTTTTATTTCTGGCCGTTGGTTTCGGGATTTTTGTCATAATCCTCGCTAATAAAATGAGCTTACTCCCGTCGATGTCTTTCGAGGAGATGCTGGGCTATACTACAAAAAACCGCAAAGATGCAGTTATAACTGTCGGTATTGTTGATAAGGCCGGGGCAAGCTTTACTGTTTACGGTGAAAACGCTACTGTTCTGCCTAACCATGAGTACATATACGAAATCGGTTCGATCACAAAGACGTTTACGACGTCCTTATTATGCAAAGCAATTCATGAGGGCAAAGTCAAGCTTGCGGATTCGATTGATCGCTATCTTGAACTCCCGCCCAAAGCGTATTACCCCAGTCTAAAGCGGTTGGTTACGCATACATCAGGCTATAAAAGTCATTATCTCAACAAACAGATGGTCCGGAACTTCTTGCGTGGAGAGAAGAATCTGTTCTATGGGATAAGTACTGAAGCCTTGAACAAGAAGATCGGGCAGGTTTCGCTGGAAGATAAGGATTATCCTTTTGCTTACTCTAATTTTGGCCTTTCTGTGGTGGGAAGCGCTTTGGCCGGTCTTTATGGTAGTGATTTTACAACAGTTATGAACGATTTTATTAAATTCGACTTAAAGCTCCCGAATACAGCAATATCAGATGGAACCGGTGACTTGCAGGGTTATTGGCGCTGGAACCCGGATGACGGTTTCATTCCCGCGGGCGCCATTGTTTCAACAATCAACGATATGATGAAGTATTTGCAGCTGCATATGAGGGAAGAACTGCCGTATCTTTCAATGGGACATGAAGCACTTGCCCGGGTCAGCATGGCAAAACACTATGGAGAACTGGTGTTCAGGGCAGATGCCACCGGTATCGGGTGGATGATTGACGCCAAAAATAACCTTATCTGGCATAATGGCGGCACGAGTAATTTCAACAGTTACATGGCTTTTGATAAAGAAAAGCAGTTGGGAGTGGTTATTCTTTCCAATCTTCCCCTGCGTTACCGGATCCCGGCAACCATTATGGGAGCAAAATTAATTACGGAATTACAGAAGAAGAACGATTAACTCTGGCGAAGAAGAGGTTGCGAAAATGAAAAACCAGGCGAAAGATGTAATGGCAAGGGAATAATTTTTTGCCGGAAGTGAGGTTATATAAATTGATTGAGTGGGTAAGAGAAATAAAAGACGATGATCTTTACAAGTTGCTTGAACTATATAAGCAATTGAACCCGGATGATCCGGAACTGACGGTTGATGAAAGAGTAAAACAGATCTGGCAGGCAATAGTGGAAGATCCTAATCATTTTTGTCTGGTCATCGAGGAGGAAGGGATCATCGTTTCATCATGTATCCTGGTAATTATCCATAATTTGACAAGAAATGCGCGGCCCTATGCGGTAATCGAAAATGTGGTGACGCATGAACAATACAGAAAACGGGGATATGGAACGGCGGTATTAAAGAAAGCAATTGAAATAGCCAAGGAAAAGGGTTGTTATAAGGTAATGCTGATGACAGGGAAAAAAGATGAAGCCACTTTGCGGTTTTATGAAAGGGCAGGATTCAATCGGGGAGAAAAAACCGCGTTTCTTGTAAGAATGTAATGTTTTGTAGTAAGGGCGGTAGCAAGGATTTAAACTGGGTATTTTACTGCGTTTTGGCCTGTAATAAAAAAGCGGCTTTTATGTTATTTGTTTTAAGCAGATCTAGGATTTTGGCGGTATTTTCGCAAGGACCATCATCAAACGTAAGAAGAATTGAATAGTCCTTAGTTCGATAAACATGACTTGGGCTGAAATAATTAAATGGATTGCGCTTTATTTCACAACCGGTTTTATCTTTATCTGTAGACATAAAAAAGGAAAATATAGGTTATTGGCGAATGAAATGGAATGTCCAACGTTAGTTGCCATAAGCGGTTTATGCTCGCGTCTTGCGGACTGGCGGTAATTTTTGCTTAGTATTTTTTGGGGGATGTAAAGTATGTCTGAATTTACAGTCAACATTTCCAGGCTAAAAAAAGGTGATGATTTATCCGTGTTGGATTCTTGTCTAAAGATTTTTTCCATGAGTATGAATCTTATCCTAAGATAAGAGCTATCTAAGGCTCCTGAACTTTTGCAATCCTTAGGCGTTAGGTCAAATGCCCCTAAAGTAATATGGCGAAAGGAGAAAACTGTTTTGTACAATAAAAATGATACATGGAAGGAATTACAACCATTATTACCTTCGAAAAATCAGATTACAGACAATATTAGGCCTTTAGAAAAGTATGAATTGATAAATGAGATGGAGATTCATATAGATGAGTATGAAAGAAACGCGGAAATTACTGTTGTTGTGCTTCATGGTGTTGGCGGAAATGGAAGACTTGTTTCATTTATTGCAGTACCATTAGTAAAAAAGGGGTATAACGTTATATGTCCCGACCTTCCAGGGTATGGATTCACTAAATACAATAAAAGATTGACATATAATGACTGGATAGAAGTTGGAAGTGAGATTGTTGAAAGAGAATTGTTAAAATCAAGAAAGGTATTTTTAATTGGTTTAAGTGCAGGGGGAATGTTAGCATATAATGTAGCTTGTAGACAACAGGAAATATCAGGATTAATAGTATCCAATCTTCTTGATAATCGTGAAGAGGAAGTTAGAATATATTCAGCTAAAAATAAGTTTCAAGCAAAATACGGAATAAAATTACTCAATTTATTACCATCGTTTCTTAAAAACTTTAAAATACCAATTAAAATGGTAACAAATATGGAAGCATTGGTAAACGATAAAGAAATCCTTAAAGTGTTGTTAGAAGATAAATATGGTGCTGGAAGCAGTGTTGATGTAGGTTTTTTATTATCTATGATGAATAGTTCTCCTTTAAAAGAACCCGAAAATTTTGAAAAACCACCTGTATTGATGGTACACCCAGGTAACGATCTATGGACTCCTTTACGAATTAGCGAGATTTTTTTTAATAGAATAAGTTCTGAAAAAAGAATAGTAATCTTAGAAAAAGCAGGACATTTTCCAGTTGAAGAACCAGGATTAACACAAATGGAAGAAGCCATATTTAGGTTTATTAATGAGTTTTCATAAAATTTAAGCCTAATAAAATAGGCTTATGTCGGAATAATGCACAGATTGAAGGGATGGCAAAAATAAAAGGCAATCCTTTTGCAGGGGTAAATAGTACCAATTTTGTATGGCGGTGGTAAATGCTTTAAAGAAAACAGAGTTATCAAAATGAATGGAATTCTTAATCCGGATCAGGAATGAGCGGCGGTTAGGTGACAGAGGATGGATAGAAAGCAAATAACGCGCTCGCGGGTTCGCATTTAGGGCGAAGGGGTTACGAAAAGTAGCATTCAAAAGGAAGTGGACAGATTGAAGCATATCTTGCTCCATGGTTTGGGGCAAACCGCAGCGAGTTGGGAGAAGACCATTAGCCATATGGATAAGGGGTTAGAGATTATTTGTCCAAATTTGTCCGCTTTCTTGCACGGCAAAGAGAAAAGCTATATAAATTTATATCACTCATTTGCCGAATACTGCAAAGGCTTGCCCGAACCACTTAATCTATGCGGATTGTCATTAGGCGGTATTATTGCCTTGCACTATGGAATTGAAAACCCTAACAAAGTTAATTCGCTTGTCTTGATCGGAACACAGTTTACGATGCCCAAAGGATTACTCCAATTGCAGAATATAATCTTCCGTTTCCTGCCTAGGCGTCTCTTCAAACCGATCGGATTGGAAAAGAGCGATTTGATCAATCTAACCAGGTCCATGATGGAATTAGACTTTCGACCGGGTTTGAAGACCCTTACCTGTCCTGTGGAGAGAAAGACAAGGCAAACAAAGGGGCTTCGTTACGACTCAAAGCACAGATTCCCCAGGCGGAGATGGTCTTTATCGAAAAGGCCGGACATGAAGTGAATAGCGACGCCCCGGAGATATTAGGAAGGGTAATAAAAGATTTTTACCTCAAAGTGGCACAGACGACCAAATAGTCGCCCGCGCTGGCTACTGCCACCTCACTCACGCCAGCAACATTAGCTTCACGAAGGGAATTGATGCAAAGCTTGGTGCGTGACCGACTGTCCACCAGTCAAATGGCCAGTGGGCTGATGTGCAATCAAGTATTAGCCTTATATGGGAGGGTGGGGGTTTGTGTCAAAGGACAATCAACATTAAAACAACGGTTATCTGGATGCTCGTCTATCTTATCATCTGCGGCATAATTCCTGCTCTATTAGATCAGATGCTCTGGAAAACCATAAACAATGACCTCTCTGCTTGGCTCAACCTTTTCACTTTGACTGCTTTGAACAGCATTTTTATTTTTGTTTTAAAAACCAGGTACCGGTTGAAGGTCAGTATTTTTCAGAATGTATCATTAAGCGGAATATTATTGGCTTTCGGCTCTGTAATTCTCTTTTATCTTCTATTGGACAACCTCTTGGATCCTTTTTTTGACCGGGTATTTGTTACCAGTGCAGAGGAGTACAAGCGGGCAATCGCGCAATTAAAACAATTTCCGGTTGTAAATTTCATTCGGGTATGTTTATTAGCGCCAGTAGTGGAAGAGATCTTAATCAGGGGTTACATCCTAAATAGTTTGCAAGACCAGTATGGTATAACCAATGCTCTTCTGCTCTCCTCCCTTTTCTTTGCCGTTCTTCATTTTAACTTGGTGCAAACTCTATCAGCTCTGATCTGTGGTCTGGTCTTAGGCTTGTTATATATAAAGACCGGATCATTGGCCAGTTGTATTTTGTCCCATTCCTTGTATAATACCATTTCGTACTTGGCGATTTTGGGGTAACTCTAGTCCCCGGCCCCGGAACCCTCCACTTAAAATAATTACCGCACTGACCACTGCTGCCGGAAGGACGTAAGATGCTAGCCAAAAGCGGTCACCAAAGACTTTAAGGCCGAATGGCAATGGGATCGGTACCAGATTGGGAATAAAATTATTTGCCGCAATTTGTTATGGTGAAGAGGGCGAAAAGCTTGATGATGTTAGGTATAACTTTAAGAAAGCCAAAGTGGAAAAGGTCACTATGGCGGGGATGACTACGCCTAAATATCTGTCTGATGAAGCGCTTGAGATCGTGGTTTGATAATTGATCAGGGTATGAAAAGCATTATGGGTGATTGATTATGGAAATAATTGCCACCAAATTAATGCCGCCCCGGATCAAACCGGGGATGATTAAGCGGAGGATCCTTAATGACCATATTGGACGTTTACGACAATGATCCCGCCGTTTTCTTTCAGTCTTTAATCGCCGGCTTTCAACAATTTCTGCCGAACTTCGGTAAGGAAGCAATGGCGATAATCAAACAAGGCAATTATCAAAATAATCTCCGGCTGATCTTAGGGCTCTTTATTAATAGTTTGGCCCAAGCAAAAGAGAAGATTGGTCTGGTTTTGGATATGGCTTCAATGGAGTCGCCTACGGGAAAGGACGGTTTGTCGCAATTGGTCATAGTCGGCACAGTATTTCAATGGATGGAGGAGATACCTGGACTGATATTATAAATGGCCCTTATTTGGGGCTAAATGGGATTGCTTATGAATCCGAATTGCCGTTGGAATGAGTCCATCAAATTCAGTTTTATCGAGAGCAGAAAATACTGCTCTTTTTTTATGAGATAACTTCGTGTTAAGCGTGGGGTTTGGAAATTTCAGCAATGAGAATGGGATAAA
>DUQR01000016.1 GCA_012837715.1 Bacillota bacterium
CTTCAAAACGTTCGGCACATTTTCGAACCGCCTCATTAAAATGGCCATCCTCAAACAGCTGTAGCGGTTCTGAAGAAATAGCCGGATCGAGATCGTGTTGGCGAAGTCTTTCTTTTAGCTTGTCCGGTGGTACTGTAATCCTGGGAAGACTCTCGTCTAAAACCACAGCCTCTATCTCTTTTGTCATATTAATTCCTAGTTCCAACAAACAGGCGGATAAGCAATCAAGCTCTTTTCTTGTCAAGGGTTTTCTTTTGTGCTCACGGTAATTAATTGCCGCGGGGATAATCTTCCTAATAATTTTCTTTGGCAACCGCTCGTGATAACGATAGAGGTTTTCGAAACCCTTTTCTAAAGCTTGTCGCTTTGGTTTACGACAATCAAGGTATTGCGAGACATAACTCTCCTTAAAAATAGTAGTAAATGTAACAGCATCAGGAGAATTTGACGTGAGTGGCAAAAATTCATAAAGAATATCCGCTAAACGGTTTATTCGTGTTTTTACTTGAGCAGTTACCATCCGTACCGCTCTTTTACGTTTTGCCATCTGTATCCCTCCAAATGGAAGCTAAGATATCAAGATATACTATCACTCAATACAGCCTCTTCATTTTCTTTTAGAGTTCTGCCTTTTGCATCCTTCCAACAAGTCCGACCATTAATTGGATAACCAACAATAACCGCTGCTGCTGCCGACGGGCTGGAAAATTCGTAGTCATGTACAAAGATAAGTCCTTTTTCGGAGATTATATGTTTCTCCACCAAATTTGAACGAAGATTTTTATAACCCTCGGATAATGACGGACTAATTCCCTCGCTGTTCTGACTTCCTTTCAAAACAACAAATCCATTATTCGTTTGATAGCCGGTTGCTTTAACCTGTCCGGTTTCTAATTTGTAATACTTCATTTTGTGCCGTTTTAAATTCTCAGAAGGTAACGAAAGCAAATTATGTCCTAATAATGGCAAAACGACTTTCATATTATCAAAATACGTCTCCATGTCGGAAATCGCCATTTCTGGTAGTAGTGATTCTGTCGCCTCATTTTTATTAGATATCCTGTAAGTATTGTTTTGTTTAGCGCTTTTAATCATTTTGAATTCTAAGTATTTAATGTGCCCCTTTGTTAAGTTGTCATCTCTCGAACTAAAAGCAATCGCCTCAGTCCAGAAGGATTTGGTTTCATCTCTGGCATGTTGAACTAGTCTTGTATAAATATTATCTGCTTCCCCAATATAAACAACCTTATCTTCTGGCTTTTCTACATCCCAACCGAAAAGCAAGTAAACACCGATCCGGTTAACTTCCGCTCTTATTTTTGCACCTCCAGGAGGTTCCGGGGAATCTTAATCGCTTGGCCAGTCCAATTGGATAAATAAGCGCATACAATCCCCGACGGGTCACTATTAACCAAATATAAAGAAATTGTTGTTCCTCTGGCCATCTTTCGCCCCTCCCATAAATAACAGACACATGTTTTGCTAAATTCACGCCATTTTATAAATATTCTATTAATAACTTTAAAAACCCTCTCTGTCTTAATTGAAACAGAGAGGGATTACAACTGTCCTTCACGGAACAACAGTTAGTTCGTTTAAAAATCGAAGTGAAAGACAAATAAATATTAGCTTATTGTCACTAAATATATTTCAGCAGTAAAACCAGAAAAAAAGCCGCCTTACCGGCGGAACAATAGTTTTTCCCAAATTTCTTCTCGAGCCCCAACGATTATTAATTTTTTATCCCCAGCGCCTGAAGGGCGTCTTCGATTTTATCTCTTACCTCTTCAACAAATTGGTCTCGGGCATCTGTTTTTATCGCTTGCTCCTTATCCCACTTAAATTCCATATAAATCCCAGGACAAACATTTACGAAATTCCTGTTTGTATCCAAGACGTCTGCTTTGAAGACAGAAAAATCATCCGCCAAGACTATTCCCATCTCCAGCATCCGCTCAAAAAAATCCCTAAATTCATCGCGCTTGATTTGGCGTAAGGAGTCTACGTTCCGTTGCCAGTAGCGTAAATACTCTTCGGTTTTAATCCTGCCTTTCGTGTGCATCAAGTTCTTGGTAGCAAAGGAAAAATGGAAATTGGTTTGGATCTTCCACCCCTTTTCCGCTAATTCAAGTAACCTTTCAATATCCAGTTTCCGGTAAAGTTCTCGTGCTTGGGTCATTGTATCTCCTGGATGCAAAGTAAGATGAATTTCCCAATTCGGAGGTGATTCTATACTGGGGAATAAAGATATTTGCTTTACAGAGCCATAATTAAGCTGTATATAATGATGCCAACCACGATGATAGCCTACTTCCCCCATGCCTAATTGCCGCATTATCTCCTTACAGCGTTCGTTTAATAAATACTCGTTGTCTTTATATACTCCAAACTTAGTATAGGGATTAAGCCAAGCAAACAAGGAGTAGCTGTAATCCAAAAAATCCTCCAGGAGTTTTCGGTCGGAACCATATACCAAGTCCCTTTCCAGTAATGAGCTGAAATTTTCGATAATATCTGGCCAACATAAGGCAATGCATTTTTCTTCAATTGTGATATTCTCTGAAATATTCGGGTTAAGTTGTTCCAGCCATATATTCTCATAGTTTGGCTTGTTTTCAATAATCAAGAGCCAACCTGGTTCGTATTTAATAAAGCCGTCGTAGATCGCGGTCCTTTCCGACCTTTCTACCGTCACCCTCTCGTCTAATATTTTGTTGGAGATTATAATCGAAACAAGTCGACCTGCTTCTTTTTCTATCCGGCCCATGCTATTTGATGATTTTTGCGTCTCGATTTGGCTGATCCAACTTTCGTTTGCCACCAACGGTGGCACGATCTCCTGACAATGCTTCTCAATCATCTCTTGTCTAATCATTTCGACAAACGTCGCCTGGGCCATATTTACATACTTTAAGACCAGTAAAAACGCCCTGGTTAATTGGTCTTCGTGGGTCTCGGGTTTATTCTCATAAAACTTAAAGATGTTCATGTAACTCAATTTTAAACACCTCCTTCAACAATTTTTATTTAATCGTGTCTAAATAAATGAATTATACTCGCCACAAAATCCTCCAAATCCCCATTCTCTCTACCCACACAACAAGAGAGCGCCCCTACCCCCTCCAGACTCCCTGTCTCATCGACATAAAAGATCTGTGTCTCCTCCCCCGGATATAAGACATAGGCGCCCCGACAACCACGGATCGCATCCCGATAGGTATGCATCTTGTAAAGATCCGCTTTTTTAAAGGTGGTTCCGGACGGGGTCCCATTTTCCTCGTCGTTGCTCTCCAGTATGTCAATATCCAATCTCTCCAGTTTAAATTTGGCATCAAAGATGTAGATCTCATCTTTAAGCTGGAGAACCAGATCCGGTCTTAAAGTTACTGAATAACTCCGGTCGTAACTCTCTCCCCGATGGTAGGTCTTGTTGAAATACACAATCACACCACCGGGAAAGACCACCTGGAGTCCGTATGTTTTTCGGCCCCTACATTATTGAGTTTGGCCAACCTCGGCTTAGTACTCCGGTTTGGCGATAACCTCTGCTATGTTAAAGGATAAACCGGGGAAGTCCGGGTGGGTGAACTTCTGATCCGTGGTATGGACTAGGGAATACGTGGTATCTAGTGTCAACCCTATGTTACGGGGTCTTTCCGACCAATAATGATATGTAAGACATTCCGGTGGTTGCTTTACTTTTCCCCGATCGTAGCATACTATATAGTTAGGAAAACAAATTCCGGGAGGTGTCTTTCGTGTCCTTCGCCAAATTTTCGAAGAAAGGCCAGCTTACCCTGCCCAGTGAAATAAGAAAAAGATATAATATTTCCGAAAAAACCTACGTCCGTATTATCCCGCTGGAAGACGGGGTCAAACTTGTACCAACCAATCAAAAGGGAATTACCTCGCTCCAAGGCGTGGTCAAAGTCGATGGCGAACAGGATTTTACCACGATCCGCCGTCAAGTGATGGAGGATCGTTGCCGTGAAAGTCATTGATGCTAATATTATTTTACGGTTTCTAACCAATGATCTCCCTGAGCAAGCCAACCAGGCCGCATCCCTGCTCCAGAAACTGGAGGAGGGCATGGAAAGAGCATGGCTTCCTGATTTATTTCTTACCGATATCATATGGGTACTTGAAGGTTATTATCAGCAACCACGAACACAAATCCGGGAATGGATAACCACGATCTTAAGCTTACCGGGGCTGGAATTCTCCAACAAGGAAATCGCCTTAACAGCGCTGGATCTTTATGTAGAAAACAAAATTGACTGGTCGGATGCGTTTACGGCCAGTCAAATGTTGGCGGGCGGAATTAAAGAAATCATCTCTTTTGATCAGCACTTTGATCGAGTTAAAGGGGTCACAAGGATAGAACCGTAGCTTTTCCTTCGATTAGATTGCGCCCATGCTGGGCGCACACACAAAAAACCCCTATGCCCTGTTCGCATAGGGGTTTTGTTCTCCGTCACCCTTTTGTGACCGGAAACTAGCAAGGAACAGACTAGACCGCGCGGGTCAAGCTGTTCAGTAAAAACCAGGCCATCAACACTGTAAGCATCAATATGAGCAGCGCCGCATCGGCGCTCAGCCCCACCAAATTAACCCGGCCGACTTTAGCGGCTCGTGACCGGTCAAAGCGGCAGGCGGCCAGATACAGGCGGGTACCAATTTTCCGTCCCCATTCCAAAACAGCCGTCCCGGCCAAGCGATAACACGCCGCTCCTTTCCGCCCCAGCGCCAAAACGCCCCGGGCAAATAGTTTCCCCCAACCCTCCAGCGTCAACCAACGCGGCGGCCGCCAGTGAAAGACCCCCCACTTCAGACCTGCCCCACAAACAAGAGCCCCCAGGACTAAAGTGACGAGCATCCCGGAAAAATCCGCAAAACGCCAAAACGCCAGATCACCGGAGCCGGCAACCGCCGACGCCACCCCCAAACCTTGAACCGCTGGCACGACTGCCACCCTTGGCAATAACCCCGGCGCCAGACCGATTCCGACCATCACGACGGACAACAAAGCCATGGCCAGATGGAGCCGGCCGGTCTGCACGGCGTCCACGGCGGCGGTCGGCGGTGCCGGTGTAGGTTTAGCCAGAAAGATCAGATAATACAGCTTGGCAAAGGAAGCGGCGGTCCCCACCCCAACCAGGAAAAAGAGGGGTTCCACCCAACGCGCCCAGGGGGCGCCGGTATCCACCGCCAGACTTAACGCCCAGTGGAGCAGGGTCTTACTGGCATAACCATTCAGTCCCGGCGCGCCGGTAATCCCCAACACCGCCAGTAACATCAGGACAGCGGTGACCGGATAACGGCGCCACAACCCGCCCAGTTTATACAGATCCGTTTCTTGTGTGTGCAGATAGATCACACCCACGCCGAGGAAAAGCGCAGCTTTGAAAAGGGCGTGATTAAAAAGATGGTAGATTGCGCCCACCAGACCAAGTTCACCGGCGGTGCCCAGGGCAAGTCCGATCCCCAAACCAAGGAGGATGTAACCCATCTGACTAACACTATGGTAAGCCAAGAGCCGTTTCGCGTCGCTCTGGAGCAGGGCGGCCCCGACCCCAACCAGCATTGTGCCCACACCAAGCAAGGCCAAGCCCGGTCCAAACCAACCAAGCCCCTCTCCCAGGGTCCGCCCCCAACCGGCTAACGCGCCCACCCGGATTAAACCGTAGATCCCCACCTTGATCAGGAGTCCCGACAAAAGCGCACTGGCAGGCGTTGGCGCCACCGCGTGCGCCCGGGGCAACCAAAGATGCAAGGGGACCATTCCGGCTTTAATCCCAAACCCAATCAAGGAAAGAACGACACTCCAGGCAAACATGGTGGGGTGCAAAGGTGTAACCGGGCCGGTCCCGATCGTCGGCAACCCACCGGTCGCCACGGTCATCAGCACAATGCCCAACGCCAGCAAAAGTCCGCCGCCAATGCTGAAGAACAGGTAGTAATAGCCGGCGTGGATCGCCTCCCGGTCCCCCCGGTGAATCACCCAGAAAAAAGAGGCGATCGTCATCAACTCGAAGCAGAGGAGCAGAGTCAGCAGGTCGCCGGCGAAAAACAGGCCCAGAACAGCCGCTAAAGTCAATAAAGTGCTGAGGGCAAAGCGCCCGGTTCCACCCTCCTGCTTCATATAGCCCGGCGCATAAAGCGCTACCACAAACCAGAGAAAGACGGCCAGCAGTACAAAGAGGGCGGAGAGGGCATCAGCGTGAAAAGACGGCCCATAGGGACCGGGTAGCGGAAGTCGATAGGTGATGGACCGCCCGGTAAAAACGCTACGCAGGCCGGACCCACCCAAGATCAGCAAAAGCGCGCTGGTGACGAAAGGGATGTTAATTGCCCGACCCCGTTTTGAAAACAAAAAGCAGGCACCAACCAGAGGCACCAACGGTAGAATGGCTAGTAACATATTTTAACCTCCTTTCCTATGGAACTAAGGGTATTTATATCCTGTCAACAATCCGGCAAAGACAAAGCGCCGCTCAATTTTAGTCCTCTCCACATACCCAACTAGCTAGGATGAACGACTACTTAGAAGAACCAATCAACCACCGCCCGCACACCCGGCCAGACCATGCCCGGGAAAAGACCCATCCCCAACCCGATTACCACCAAAAGCAGGGTTGGGGCCAACATCAGAGTGACCCGGCCCCCCCGCTCCGTCACAGGCGTGCACGTTCTTTCCCCTTGAAAGGCCTTGACCACCACCGGAATGAAACAAACGGCATTAATGAACCCGCTTCCGGCCAAGACCACCGCCAGCGGCCACAGACCCCCGGCGACGCTGCCTTTCATCAGGTAGTATTTCCCCCAAAAGGTGCCCAGCGGCAGCAGGCCAATCATCCCCAGGGTGACGACGGCAAAGGCGGCCATTGTCTTGGGGAGGACCTTCCCCACCCCGTCCATCCGGCTGACCCGGGTCACACCGGTCTGCTCCGCAATCAGCCCCACGCAGAAGAAGAAGGCTGTTTTCAACGCCGCGTACCCGATCATCTGCAGCACCGCCCCAGCTAAACCCGATGGGTGCAGGGTAAAGGCCCCCAATAGAATATAGGAAAGGTGGCTGATGGTCTGGTAAGCCAACCGGCGTTTCAATTCATCCTGCCGCGTGGCAAGGATAATGCCCACCAAAATTGTAACCGCCGCCACCCAGGGTAGTAGCGCAGTGAAGCCCAACTCGCCCAGCAGTTCGGGCCCAAACACCGAAAATACCACCCGCAAAAGGCCAAAAACCCCGGCGTAGACGACGGCCACCGCATGCAACAGCGCACTCACCGGAGTGGGAGCCACCATCGCCGCCGGCAGCCAGCGGTGCAGTGGCATGAGGGCCGCCTTGACCCCGAACCCGACCGTAAATAAGAACAAAAGCCCGTTATATCCGGTCTTCATTCCACGGGCCAGGATCGGTCCGCCGACAAAATCCAGCCGTCCACCCTGGGCCGCGGTGAGCACGATCGCCAGAAGAAGGACGGCCGCACCCGACAGATTATACAGCAGATACTTGGTGCCGGCCTGCATCGCTTCCTCACTGCGCTCCTGGATCACCAGGGGATAGGTGGCCAGGGTAAGTAACTCGTAAAACAGATACAAAGCTACCAGATTACCGGAGAAAGCCACCCCCAAGGTGACACTGAACGTCAGAAGTAAAAAAGAATAATAGGTGCGCTGATGGGCTTTTCCCGCCATATAACCAAAGGAATAAACCACCGTAAACAGCCAAAGGGTGGCCGCGAGCAAAGCGAAAACGACTCCCAACGGATCCGGGTCCAGGCAAAAGGACAGTCCGCCGAGGCGCCCGGCAATGCGCAGCTGTTCTCCTGCCCAGACCAGCCGCGCCACTTGCCAACTGCCGAAGACCCCGCATCCCGTAAAAAACAGAACCACCAAGTTGCGGAGGCGGCTTCTGGCCGCGGGGAGCACCGCCACCAGCAGACCGCCGGCAACACCACTTGATAATGCAAGAACCAGTGCCAGCATCTATTCACTCTCCTCCTTGGGCCCTAATAATAGGCCAACAACTCCGCGGCCGCCTTTCGGGCCAACTCCAGGAAAGGCCCGGGCCTGACACCCAAAGCCAACACGACCGTCGCCAGCATAAGTAAGGCCAATCTCTGCGGGCGTCCAGGGTCCTGCCAATCTTCCTCCGGTGCCGGTGCAAAGTAGGCCGCCCGGATCACCGGAAGCAGGTAAGCCGCACAAAGCACACTACCGGCCAAAACCGCCGCCACCGGCAGGAACATTCCCGCTTCCCAGCTACCCAGCAGCAGATACCACTTGCCGATAAAACCAGAAAACAACGGCAAACCGATTAGGCCGCAACTACCAATCGTAAAAGCGGCCATGGTGACCGGCATCTTCCGGCCCACCCCTGCCAACTCCCGGATCTTCCGCTTACCCGTCGCCTGCTGGATGGCGCCGGCCGATAAAAACAGAGCGGCTTTGATCACGGCGTGGCTGGCCAGGTAAAATAAGGCCCCCACCAGACCGGTAACGTTCAGCGACCCAAAGCCAAGGACCAGATAACCCACTTGGGCCACGGTGGAATAGGCCAGTCTCCGCTTTAATTCTTCTTGGGCAAGGGCCAAGATTGAACCGGCGATGATCCCCGTAACGCCAAGGAGCGTGAGAATGCGGTGGACCGCCAGCTCCCGTAGCAACACACCGCCGAAAACACCATACAGAAACTTCAAAAGGCAAATCAGATAGCCTTTAACGGCAAGCCCGGACAGAATGGCGCTGGCGGGCGACGGCGCCGTGGCGTGGGCATCGGGCAACCAAACATGCAACGGGAAAAGGGCGGCCTTCACCCCAAAGCCGATTATGGTAAAACTGACCGCCATTAAAACCGCATGGGGGTAATCCGGCCAGGCCCGGCCTAATTCCCGGGCGGCAAAACCCATATTCAAATGTCCGGTCAGCAGATAAAGCAAACCAATCCCCCCGAGGACAAGAGCGGAGCCCAATGTAGCCAGGACCAAATAGGTGAAAGCCGCTTCCGCCGCCCGCGGGTGCCGGCGCGCACTCACCAAACCACAACAGCTCAGGGTAACCACTTCCACCAAAACATAAACATTGAACAGATCGTTGGTGACCGCCATTCCGGCCAGCGCCCCCACCAGCAGCAGGTAAAGCACATAAAAGCGGGTCACCCGCCCGGCCCCGCCCACCTCGGCAGTGAGATTGCCCCGGCCAAACAGGAGAACCGGTACACTAACACCGGTAACCGCCAGCAAGAAAAAGACGCCCAAATTTCCCGCCACCAGTTCGATCCCCCACGGCGCCGGCCAGCCCCCAAGCTGATAGATAAAGGGCGAACCCTTTTGGGCGAACACCACCGCAGCCAAATATCCGGCCGCCCCGAAACCGAAAACCGTCGCCAAGAACGCCAGGGCTTCAACCAAACGGATCCGGCGGGCCAGCGGTGGAAGGATAAAAGCAACAAAGAGGGGCGCAATCACCACCAGCACCGGCAGGTTAGTTCTGATCAAAGCCGTCATCGCCGGTCACCTCTTTTCGCCGTGCAACAATCCGCCGCATGTCGGTCGTGCCATATGCCTTATACAAACGCACAATCAGCGCCAGGGCAAAGGCGGTCACACTCACACTGACCACGATCCCGGTCAACATTAAGGCGGAGGGCAACGGATTGATGTACACCGCCTCCCCATCCGCCACCGCCCGGATCGGCGCCACACCCCCCCGGATATTGCCGCTGGCCACAAAGAGCAGAAAAATGGCGCTCTCCATGATATTAATCCCCAACAGTTTTTTGAACAGGTTCGGATGGGTAAGGACCGTAAACGTCCCAATGGTGAAGAGGAGCGCTGCCACCAAATAGGGGTAATTAATAAGCAATTTTTCTAATAGCCCACTCATCGTTCTTCCTCCATCATGGTAAAGAATAAGGTCACAAAGGTACTGGCGACGCGGATCCCAACCCCCAGACCAATGAGGGGAATCAGTCCGCCCGAGGAGAGGGTCCCCGGGGTCCCCGGATCGACTCCGGCCAACTTATTCGCCAAAAAAGGAACCCCCCGCCCCAGACCGACCATCCCCATTAATCCATACCACAGCGTCCCGTAACTCTCGGTCCAGACCAGCACTTTCTCCGGCAATTTGGCCTGGCCTTCTTCGATCCCGTAAATCGTCGAGAAGGCGATAAAACTAAGCCCTACAATAATCCCGCCGGCAAAAGAACCGCCCGGTGAGACGGCCCCGTGGAGAATCACATAAATGCCATAGACGAAGATAAAAGGTAAAATCAGTGACGCCGCCCGTTTTAAGATAAAATCTCTCATTTCCGGCGACCCTCCCCTTTTCCTGTTTTTAAGGTAATGACCACCGCCAGGGTTGCGGTAAACAAGACAATGGTCTCGAACATGGTGTCGTAAGCCCGGTAATCAAGGACGATCGAAGTCACCATATTTAAGGCCCCCGTCTCTTCCAATGCTTCATCAATGTAGCGTTTGGCTACTTGATTGTGGACTGGATTATCCGGTTGTCCATAGGGGGGCAGCTCCGCGACGGTCATGATTACCGCATAGGCGACCAGCAGGGCCAACAGGATAAGAAGAAGGTTCTTAATAACACGCACTTTTACTCCTCCTTCCGACTGGTGCGGAAGATAACCGCCATCATCAAGACCGTCATCCCGATCCCGGCCGCCGCTTCCGTAATTGCCAGGTCCGGCGAGTTCATCTGCAGCCAGATCAGGGCCATCGTCAAACTATAGGCCCCAAAGACAATCACGGCATGGAGCAGATCCTTGATGAAATACATGGCTAAAGCGGTCACCACCAGAATCAACAGCAAAACCAGATTCCAATAGTCAAGCGCGGTATACGGCATCAACTCACCCCTTCCTCACGCTGGTGTCGGCCACCGGTTTAACCCCGTGAAGCAGACCGGCTTTCGCCACCAAATGCGACATGGTCGGGTTTATCAGCCAAAACAAGAGGAGAATCGCCCCGAGCTTTAGACGGAGCAACCAGTTGGGACTGAGGAGCATTAGACCAAGGCCGAGCAATCCCACCCCAAGCGTATCCCCCATGCTCACCGCATGGAGCCGCGTATATGAATCGGGGAACCGGAACAAACCTAAGGTTCCCAACCCAAAAGCCAAAAACGAGCCGAGAAAACACAAGTTTGCTAAAACTTTAACCATCAGCCACCTCTCCCTCCCGGTCTCCTTCAAAGCCTTTTACGCCCGGCAGCCGGAGTTGCCAATCACCGGGGGTAAGTGCTTTCAAGATCCAAAGACCGCTCACAAAAGCACACAGCATAAAGACAAAGGCAATATCAATAAAACCGTATTCCTTACGGACAAAAGCGATCAATAGAATAATCACACTAACCTTGCTGGTGATCGCATTTATCGAAATGAGCCGATCAAGAACCGTAGGGCCGATGATGGCCCGCAACAGAACCAGAAGTACCAAGACGGTCAGGCCCGCCAGTAGCCATCCCATGTCTGTCTCCCTCCCCCGCTTCTAAAGTTGTCCAGTCGGCCAAAGCATTTTCCAGATAAATGATCTCGTCAATCAGCCGCCAGTATAAAAGGTCGATCCCGGTTTCGTGGTTCAGCGCATGCACGATAAACCGGCCCGTCTCCGGATCCACATCCACCGTCACCGAGCCCGGAGTAATCGTGATACAGGTGGCAAAAAGCACCCTTCCCCAGTTAGTGCGGAGATTCGGTTCCATCAACAAAAAGATGGGTTTGGCCGACGGCCGGGAAAACAACAAGGTCTTCGCCACCGTAAAGTTGGCTTGAATTACCCACCCTACCATCAGGACGAGGGCATAACCCAGGCGTAAAAGTCCCCAGGCTGAAGGCAACCGGGGCATTCTCGGCCCCAGATCCTGCCAAAACCAAACGGTAAGCAGAGCCACGAAGGCACCAACCAGTGTAAGCTGCCAATTCACCGCACCAACCAACACCGTCCAAAACGCCAACAGCAAAACAAAGAGCAGCACCGATCGTTTGCGCACGCTAAACCTCCTTTTCCAATTCCTGCGTCGCCCGCCAAATCGCACTGTCCAGGTGCTTACAGACGCGCCGCCGACCTAGGCGATCAACAACCCCCATTCGGATCAGCATCCGCAAGGGCTTCCGCTGCAGACCACCGAGATAGATGCTTTGGCCTTCCCCCTGCAAACGCTGGACAAATTCCCCCAGGGCGAGCGCACCCGTCTCATCCACCATGGTCACTGCCGAAAAATCCAGAACCAAGCTGGGCTTTTGCGCCAGTGCCTTGATTCGCCGCCGCAACTGCTCGACCCCAATAAAGAAGAGTGGCCCTTCAAAGGCAAGGACTTGAATTTCGGCCGGAGGCGAAAAGACCGCAGCCGCCGCTTTGGACGAACCGACTGCCTTCCCCCGGGGGGAAAAGGCCAGTTCAACCAGGACCCCCAGCCCGGCCAAGACCACTCCGGCCGCCACGGCAATCGTGAGATCCTTCTCCACGGTCAGAATGGTGGTCACCGTCATTATGGCACCATATTGCCAACGGGCCCGGGGGATCAGCTTCACACTGTTCCAGGCGGCGGTCCGGACCGAGGCGATCATTAGAATCGCCGCCAATGAGGCCAGAGGAATCCGCTTGACCACCGGGGCAAAAACCAAGACCATCAGCAGTAAGAAGATGGCATGCAGGATGCTGGAGAGCCGGGTGCGCCCCCCACTATGGACATTAACGCCGGAACGGGCTACCGCCCCTGATACCGGCAGACCCCCAATTAGAGAAGCAACCAGATTCCCCAGCCCCTGGCCGATCAACTCCCGATTACTATCGTGCTGGACACCGAGCATCTCGTCGGTCACCTCCGCTGACAACAACGCGGAGATGCTGCCGAGTAGGCAAATGGTGAACGCCGGCTGCAGTAAAGCGCCGATCTGACTAAAAGCCATGTTTTCCAGCGCTAAGCGGGGAAGATGAAAGGGGAGATCCCCCACCACATGCGGGCTATGAATGAACAGTTCGTTGGCAGCCAAACCGGCCACCAGACCAAAGAGGGATTCGGGTACTTGTTTGCAAAAACGCAAGGCGAGAAGGATCACCACCGCGGTCAGGAGCGTGATCGAAAGAGTCGCTAACGCATCGTCGACCGCCGTCATGAAAAAGAGAATCGCCACGCCGTTTGTAAACCCCGCAATCACCGGTTGGGGCAGATATTTAACAAACCCACCCAACCGCAGCAGGCCAAAGACCATCTGCATCAGACCGGCCAAAACCCCCGCCAGAAACAGCCCGCCAACCCCATACTGGCTAACCACGCCCACCAAAACCCCGATCATCGCGCCGGTTGGCCCGGTGATTTGCACACCACAACCACCAAACACCGCCGCCACCAGACCACCAAAGATCGCACCGTATAAACCGGCCACCGCCCCGGCGCCACTGGCAATCCCAAAGGCCAGACTCAAGGGCAAAGCGACCACGGCGGCGGTCGCCCCGCCCATTATGTCACCACGAATCTGCTGCCATTTTTTTTGCAAATAATCACCCCATTAAGTAATCGCGGTACTAAAAATAAGTCCGTTTCTTCATTCAATTCCTACCGTTAAGCCTTGTTCTCCTTGAAAAAAAGCATGCAAAAAAGCGCAGGCCAGTCTGGACGACTGAAGCACTACGCTTGGACCACTCCTACGGGGTTAGCTGACGGGTTCGGGCTCCCAAGTAGCCCTACCTGGAAAAGAGGGCATCACGGCCCTGACCAGGATTCACCCCTAAAACGGGTCCCCCGTTTCTTAATGGGAATTCGGAGTATCAACTTTTTTATAAAAGCATCCCGCTATTTGATCATAGCATAAAAAAATGTTAAGTCAAGGATATGCTGGGCTTATTGGTAGTTGTTCGGGTAGGATCAGAATCCGTCCGGAAAATACGGTGATCCAGTGATCGGTTTTATGTCGGCCGTAATCTAATCACATTCCAGGACAAAACGGGCAATTCGGCAAAAATGCCTCCCTATGAAGGAGGCACTTTTTTTAGCGAAAGGAAGAAGCGAGAATAATTCCACGGCTATGGTTTATCCTGGAATCTTGATTATGATTAGCAAACCCTCTTCGCCAGCTCCAAAGCCCCCAGGATTCCCTGGCGATCCTTTAAACTATTCGGCACAATGTAGTTATCCAGATCCTTCAATTCCTTGGTCTTAAGATAACCATTGATCAGGCGCGCCACCTGACGGCGGACCAAAGGGAATAATTGGGTCTGCTTCATCACGCCGCCGCCCAGAATGATTTTTTCCGGCGAAAGGACCAGAATGTAGTTGACCAGCGCCTGCCCGATATAGTAACTTTCAATCTCCCAGACTTTGGGCTGATCGTGCAAGTCGACGGCTTTGGCGCCCCATCTTTCCGCAATGGCCGGTCCGGAAGCCATCCCTTCCAAACACCGTTTGTGGTAGGGACAGTTTCCAGGGTAAGAATCCTCCGGATGGGGCTCCAGCAAGATATGGCCGGCCTCCGGATGGAGCATACCATGTAAGAGTTTGCCGTCCACGGCGACCCCGGCCCCGATGCCGGTCCCCACCGTTAGATAAATCACATTTTTCAGCCCTTGCGCGCACCCGTAGATCATCTCGCCGAGGCAGGCCGCATTGACGTCCGTGTCGATCCCCACCGGAACCGCCAAAGCCCGCTGCAACGTGCCGGCAAAATCAAAATAGCGCCAAGCAAGTTTGGGCGTTTCCAAAAGATGACCGTAAGTTGGGGAGGCGGGATTTAGATCCACCGGCCCAAAAGAGCCGATCCCCAAAGCTTTGATCTTCTTCTCTTGAAAGAAGGCTACCATTTCCCGGGTGGTCTCCGCCGGTTCTTTGGTGGCGAAGGTGGCTTCCGACAGAAGCTGGCCATCGGCGGTCCCGATGGCGCAGACCATTTTTGTTCCCCCGGCTTCAATTGCTCCGTAGATCATGAATACCCCCTACTCTTCTCACTCATTCTTATCCCGAAACGGCGTCCCGTTGGTCTGCTTCGGCCAGATGCAAGGGTTTATTCGGCGTCCCCAAAAGGAGCGCCATCTCGCCGCGGAGCACATACTGGCCTAAACAGGCAGGGAGTAAGTAAGAGTCTCCATATTGTAAGGAATAAGTCTTCCCCCGGTGCCAAAGC
>DUQR01000017.1 GCA_012837715.1 Bacillota bacterium
AAATCGATGACCCTCAGTTTTTTCATTTCCTGTTGAGTCATGTAAAATGTCTCCTCTCTCATGGGTGACATTTTACCAGAATAGATTCAACCTGACATTATCACAGAATAACTACATTGCGGCCGTTAAGTACTTGTAAACGCGGAGGGCTTATGCTATAATGTGAATAGATGGCGGGCACTTTCGACCAGAATAATGGAAGGGGAGGGGTTTTATGATCCTTTCCGCAGAGTTTTTCTGGAGACTATTTGAGATTACCGGGTCGATCACAGCCTACTTGTTATATAAGGAATTTATTAATCTCAATTAAAGGAAAGACGAGGAAGGAAAAGAGTAACCGCACCGAACGGCACAGGGAGGAATGGGAAATTGAGAACATTCCCCGGGAAGGCGGTTGAAGTTCGTTCTGGAGTCGCTGGCTGAACAAGAGAGTAGGCCATGCCGGTTTCCACCGTTACCGGAAAGGATCCTTTCGACAAGGATCTGCAAAGCGGAGTCGGTCATGACTAAAATGGGTGGTACCGCGGAAGTAACCTTTCGTCCCTAAATATGGACGGAAGGTTTTTATTTTATCTTTTATTGCTAAGGTATAGGAAGGAGGCTACTAGTTTGCAAGATGAACTGAGAACCATTGAAGAACAAGCCCGAAAGGAGATTACCGGCGCAACTTCATCCCAACAACTAGCAGAATTTCGGCTGAAGTATTTTGGCAAGAAGGGCTTGGTGACCCAGTATTCCCGGACTTTGGGAACTCTTTCCCCGGAAGAAAGGCCATTGGTAGGTAAACTTATTAACAACCTACGCAGCCGTCTAGAAGAAGCATTAAAAGACCGTCAACAGGAGCTAGCAGACCAAGAAGCGGCCGCTCAATTTGAAAGGGAACGGTTGGATGTGGAGCTTCCGGGGAGACCGCCCCGACGGGGCCATCCGCATCCGCTCCAATTAATTATTGAGGAAATTACCATGACCTTTTTGGGCATGGGTTTTTCCGTGGCGGAAGGTCCTGAAGTAGAATTAGACTTTTACAATTTTGAAGCTCTAAATATTCCGCCTGAACATCCGGCCCGTGACATGCATGACTCTTTGTACATTACCGATAACATTCTTTTACGCACACATACCTCTCCCGTGCAGATTCGGACGATGGAAAAACTCTACCCGCATCCGGTGCGGATTATTGTTCCCGGCCGGGTTTACCGCCGGGATGCCTTAGATGCCACCCATTCACCCATCTTCCACCAGATCGAAGGGTTACTAGTGGATAAAAAGGTGAGTTTTAGTGATTTAAAAGGGGTCTTAACTGTTTTTGTCCACAAATTCTTTGGCGAAGACCGCCAGGTTCGGCTCCGCCCAAGTTTTTTCCCTTTCACCGAACCCAGTACAGAAGTGGATGTGTCTTGTGTCTGCCGGGGCCAAGGTTGCCGGATCTGTAAAAACACCGGCTGGATTGAGATTTTGGGCGCCGGTTCGGTCCATCCGAAAGTCTTAGCCATGGCTAAGTATGATCCGGAGGTCTATTCCGGGTTTGCCTTCGGAATGGGAGTAGAGCGCATCGCCATGCTCCGGTATGGAATTACCGATATCCGTCAATTCTACGAGAATGACTTCCGTTTACTCAGTCAATTTCACTAGGAGGGAATAAGAATTGCGTGTTTCATATAACTGGTTACGGGAATATGTCCCGGTTAAGCAAAGCCCGACGGAACTGGCGGAACTTTTAACCATGGCTGGACTCGAAGTGGATGAAATCATCGATTTAGGGGCTTCTTACCGCGATCTTGTCCTTGGCGAAGTGGCTGCCATAGAGCGCCATCCCAAAGCGGATCAACTCTATCTTTGTCGGATCCGTTTAAACGATGGGGAAGTGAGCGTGATTACCGCCGCTCCTAATCTAAGCGTGGGAGACATCGTTCCCATTGCCCTTCCTGGCTCTACACTGCCTGATGGCAAAATAATTCAACCGACCGAATTTTTCGGGATTGTTTCCCAAGGTATGCTCTGCTCCGAAGAAGAACTGGGCTTAGCCCGTAAGTCGGAAGGGATTATGGTTTTACCCGCCGGTACCGATTTAAAAGCTGATTTGCCAACCGTCTTGGGCTTAGACGATTATGTGCTGGTTTTGGAATTGACTCCGAACCGGGCCGACTGCTATGGCATGCTTAACCTTGCCCGCGAAGTAGCCGCGCTAACGAATACCAAAATAACCTTACCGGAGGATCCCGTTGCAGAAATAGAGCCTTCGGTGGCGGATTTAGTCACCGTTGAAGTACTTAATCCGGATTTGGCGCCCCGTTACGCTGGCCGCGTACTACTGAATTTAAAAATCGGCGAGTCTCCCTTATGGCTAAAAACCCGCCTCCTGGCCGCCGGGATGCGCCCCATTAATAACCTGGTTGATCTGACCAACTATGTGATGTTGGAGTTTAACCAACCCTTGCATGCCTTTGACCTAAACAAAATGGAAGACCGGAAAATCCTGGTCCGTTCAGCCCGACAAGATGAATCCATCATTACTTTGGACGGGGAAGAAAGAAAACTCCATCCTGGCCAATTGGTCATTGCCGATGCGGCACAGGCCCAATGTATTGCCGGGGTAATGGGCGCCTTCGATAGCGAAGTAACCAGCTCGACCCAAACCATCTTTTTGGAATCGGCTTATTTTGCCCCGGTTTCGATTCGGCGCACCGCTCAGGAATTGGCCATCCGTTCAGAGGCGGCCATCCGCTTCGGTAAAGGACTAGACCCGGAGACGGTACCGCTGGCTTTAAACCGGGTCGCCTCTTTGGCTCAGCAACTCGGTATTGCCCAGACCGCCAAAGGAATCATCGATTACAATACCCAACCGGTCCCTACACGGAAAATCTGGTTCCGACCGGAGAAAATCAACGCTTTACTGGGCACCGAGTTGGAAGCAACCTATATGAAAACGATTTTTCAACGCCTAAACTTCCAGATTGATGGGGACAATGCGGAAGGAAAAACTTATATCACGCCCCCTTCGTACCGGTTAGACATCGAGAACGAAGCAGATCTAGCTGAAGAAGTAGCCCGGATTTACGGTTACAATGAGATCCCGGTCACCTATCCGGCAGCCCAAATTATCGGGAAACGCACTCCGCAGCAAGAATTCACCGACAAAACCAGGAATATCCTCCTGGGGTTGGGCTTAAGTGAGATCATTACCTATAGTTTCCACGGCGAAAAAATGTTCGACCGCCTCAACATCCCGGAAGAGCATCCTCTACGCCAAACCGTAAAGATGAAAGTCGCCCTCAGTGAAGAAGGTTCTCTGATGCGTACCACTTTACTACCGGGTGTCTTGGAAAGCCTAAGCTATAACGCCAGCCGTAATCGGCACGACCTCCAGATCTTCGAAATTGCCCACGTTTATCATCCCAAAGCCGAAGCCGGAGAGTTGCCCGATGAACCATTACATTTAGCAGGTGGACTCAGCGGACGGGTGTCGGAGCTTGGATGGAACCAGAGCAACCGCGAAGTAGATTTTTACGACGGAAAAGGTGTACTGGAAACCCTCCTTTCCCACTTACGGGCTAAAGGGGTAAGTTTTCGCCGGGGTGAGCACCCCACCATGCATCCGGGACGGACCGCAGTCGTTGAAGCTTACGGACGTCAGATCGGGTTTGTCGGTGAGATTCATCCGGCAGTAAAGAAGGAGTTTAACCTTACGGCTCCGGTAGTTCTTTTTGAGCTAAACTTGGATGAGTTATGGCAGACCGCTGAGAAAGAGGTAATCAGTGTCAGCCCCTTACCAAAATTCCCTCCAATCCTGCGGGATCTGGCCTTTTTGTTACCGGAAAAAGTAGCGGCCAAAGACCTAATCAACCTTTTCTACGAAATTGGCGGGGATAAATTAGAGGCGGTAAACTTGTTCGATGTTTACCAAGGTGATAAAATTCCTGCCGGATACCGGAGTTTAGCCTTTTCCTTGACCTTCCGTATCCCTGACCGTACCTTGCAGGATGAAGAGGTTAATCTGCTGATGGAAAAGATCATCAATACCGCTACCCAACGCTTTAAGGCACAACTTCGCGCCTAATCCTTCGAGTTGGAGCCGGGTCGCCAACGCTTTCGAACCAAGGATAACTTGCTTTTGAGCCGAGACGAACTGAAACAAACCACCCGCAATACGGGTGGTTTGTTATTCCCGTAATGGAAAATGGTCCTTTTTTTATCGTTCTTTAGTTTATGGCAATTCTAGGGGAAATTATTTAAATTTCGGCCTTTTTCTAGATTAAGTCTTTCCGAAAAAGGTCGATAATCTTACTGACGAGAGCGAGGAGGCATGCTGATGGCCTTAAAAAGACTAGCAAATTCCTGGACGGAAAGACTGGCGCGGATCACCGGCGAAACCGACCGTTACAAGATTGCCTTGGCCCGATACATGGTTGAAAGCTTTCTCTCCATGCTCCTCTCACTCTTTTTTATCCTCATCTTTGGCCTCATTTTTGGTGTGTTAAAAACGGCCATTTTGATCACAATCGCAGTTGCAGTTCTAAAATCTTTTATGGGCGGGTTACACCTTAAAACTCCGCTCCGGTGCGCTCTGGTGGGTGCGGTCATGACCATTCTCCTTAGTTATCTTGCCCGAATTTTACCTTTTCACCAGATCCCAAAGCTGGTTCAATTATGGGTCTTCGTCTTTTTAGTTTTTATCGTTTGGAAACAAGCCCCCCTTGAAGCGCAGGGAAAACCACTGACGATTGAGCATAAGAAGAGTTTAGCCCGCTATTCCAGACTCCTTATTCTTCTAATTACTCTGATTTGTTGGGGCTGGCCACAAGGCTTCGCTATAAATGAACTTTTCTATGGTACGTTTTTTCAAGGATTAAACCTAACTCGACCTTTAGCCCTTGCCTTAGCTACCCTTGATCATGCTTTGGACCGCGCAGCCGACAAGTTTCAAGGAATTATTCGATTATAAATAGAAAGGAGGTTTTGAAAGTGAAAAAACGGATTTGTTCGGTCCTTCTGTCGGTACTGGCGATTCTGGCCAGTTGCAGTCTGTGTTCGGCGTGCTTTTTCATCTGGTATCAGCCGGAAATTCCCCAGAAATAGCAACATTGAAGACAAATAGTCCTTAGTCCTTACTCAATCTGTAGATTATCAAATGATGAAAATCAAAGCCAGGTGAGTAACTAGCATCGGAGGTTTCTTGAAGCAGCTTCGTAAAAAAGAAACTGATTATTCTTAAGCACACGTATTCTTAAGAGACGTATGTTTATATGTTTGACATATAAATATACGTCTATCCTATGCGCTCAATCTTTGAAGTGCTTAAAGGCAGGTGTTAAGATCCCTTGCCAAAAGATGTATTATTGCAGCTCGTCGCAGGGAAGCAACATTATATCTTATTTTTAACGTTTATTGTTTTCATAATAAACTGGGTAGTGATGCTCAAACTAGGCCTAATAATAATCCGATGCACAGTAAAAATACAAAAGCTTATTTTCCCTTGGGCTTTACTTGGTGTTATATACAGCCTTATTACCAAGCAAATTATTTCTGAATTCCTTTATTTTTTTACAACATTACTGGTGATTTTCGTTATATTGCTAATTATATCTAAAAAGGATCCGTTAACCGTTTTCTTTGGCGCATTAACATCACTACTCTCACCAATCTTTAGTATATTATTATTTGGACAGCCTTTACTCATGATTAATGTTACGCGGGAAATAATGTTAGGGCCAGAGGGTATAGTAATCGGAAGTATATTAGAAGGTATTGTGCCAGCTTTTTTTCTTGTCATTACGCGTAGTAGTATCCGGTCTGAAGAGGACAAAAATAAAACATTCTGTCGCAATGTAATAATTAGTATATTCCTTTTATTTGTTTCGTATTTTTTATGCGCAATCGTTTTTTATTACCTCACTAATTATCGGGACTCAATTCTCTGGTATGTTCTAATCAGTGAGGCCATACTGGTCAGCATTACAATTATTGCCTTTTTCCGGCTCAGATCGGTAATTAAAAAAGAGCAACAAAGAAGTGAAGAAAACCACAGCACCTACCTGTTAAGAACGATCCTCTCCAAACAAAGGGAGTACCGGAATTTTTTCCAAGTGATCCGCGCAATGGCGGAAAGGGAAAGCAACCAGAATATTGTTGATTATATTGATCACATCTTAATTGATATGTCTTTAATTGAAGAGTCTAATGGCGTCAACCCCATTTTCGCCGCTTTCCAGGTGGCTGAACAAATCAAAGCCAAAGAAAAAGGGGTTGAAATCTCTACCAAAACAAAATCGGATCTACACCAATTAAGGGAGCCGGTTCAAGTATATGATATTTTCAAAGACTTACTACAGTTTTTTGTCGATTACGAAGAAAGGGTCTTAGCGGATGAGCATCGTATCAACGTCGAAATTGACGAGACAGATCAGGAATATATCTTTAAAATAACCCGCAAGAACGGTAGGGAGGAGTCGGGAACGGATCTTAATCATGTATCTACTCCCCCGGAAGGAGAGCATCGTCTGGAACAGATTGCGAAACGTATTCGGAAACTACGGGGAAAGATTTTTTTCTTGTATCAAGAGGATAAATTAAGGGGCTGCCTGTTTAGAACCGCCAAGGCCAAACCAAAAGATTACCTTTTCCCCTTTAATTTTGGAACCTGACTCCTTCCGAAGAAGGAGTTTACTTTTTTATTGTCAAATATATAAAGGATAACATCATCTTAGGTGGTGAGCTCCGGTGACGGCCCACAAAATCGAAGGCAAACCTCTAAACCGTGTAACCATTAAAATCATGGGTGATGAGTATAATGTAGTCGGACCGGAGTCACCAGAGTACATTGACCGTCTGGTTGAAACCATCGAAGCTAAGATTGAAACCATTCAAAAAGCCCATGGTGATGCCAAGTTATCCAAGACTCAGTTGGCTATCTTGGTCGCCTTACAGATTACGGATGAATTGGAAAAGCTTCGCATAGACCATGAAAATCTGGAGAAATTAATACAAGCAGCCAAATGAGCTTGGCGCAACCGGAGGAAATAACCATGAATCTGGATCTAGTCTTTTTGGACTGGGCGATCATTATTACCTTACTCATCTTTACCTACCGCGGTTTTCGCCACGGGTTTGTCCAACAGTTTTTAAGCATCATCGGATCAGTGGTTGCAGTCATTGCTGCTTTCTATTTTTATGGGAAACTGGGAATGATCTTAGCTGCTTGGCTTCGAATCTCCGAAAATCTGGCCGGGATTCTCGGATTCATCCTCATTGTAATTATCATTAGCGCCGCTGTTGGCCTAAGTGGCAAGAAATGGAAGAAAGCTACCGATAATTCTTCCATTTCCACACTGGACGGTATCTTCGGCGCGCTTTTTGGCGCCCTGAAAGTATTGATCGTTTGGGTCTTAATCCTCCTGCTCCTTAGCTCCTTACCGTGGGATTTTATCCAAACACCTTTGCTTGAATCAACGCTGGCCCGGGATGTTTTAAAATTGGCTCCTTGTTTTTATTTTCTTCAGGAAAAAGCATTACCGGCTGATGTTCCGCGACTCTATTTGACGCCGGAAGGATTGCAGTTTAGAAAGCTTCGCTACGAAGATTTAGATGGCAGCACTTGTATTGCCTGCGGAGGAGAGGTTCGTTATTTAGGTCCGGCCAAACAAGGCCTTTTTTATTTTCCCCTCTTCCAATGCTCCGTTTGCGAACGCCGCAGTGACGGCTGTCAAACGTTCGAAGGGTTTCATCTGTATTATGGTCGTTGTCCTTGGGAGGCCCGGACTTTTCCCGACGGAACCAAATGCGAAATTTGGAGCGACCAGCCTCCGGTTTATCCGGCCAGGATCTGCCCGGTTTGTGGGCAAAGTAATGTGAGCTCCTTTTAAAACCGATTTGCCCCGCCCCGTTAATTAAGCTTTGCCCACAGTAGATCGCTCATGCTTTTCCGTTGTAACCATCCCTTACCTGCTCAAGGAGAACACTTTTCCGTTGTAGCCATTAAAAAGGATACCAATACGATATAAACCAAAGGATAACGAAAAAAAATCCGAAAGGGAGGAACCATGAAAAACAGCAAGTTTATCCTTCCCGAATTACTCGCCCCGGCCGGAGATTGGGATACCTTAAAGGTCGGGGTGGCCGCCGGCGCCGATGCAGTCTACGTCGGAGGGAAATTATTCAGTGCCCGTCAGTCTGCCCCTAATTTTGATGAAGTGGAATTGGCGAAAGCCGCCGACTATCTTCACCTGCGTGGACGTAAACTGTATGTCACCGTCAATACCCTGATTAAACAGGAAGAAATCGATGGGTTTTTAGAGTATATAAATTATCTATCCCAAATTGGGGCCGATGCGGTTATTCTCCAGGATTTAGGGGCCCTGTACCTGATCCGTACCTATTGGCCGCATTTACCGGTTCATGCCAGTACCCAAATGACGGTCCACGATGGCACCGGGGTACGGTTTCTCCAAAATCTAGGGGTAGAGCGGGTAATTCTTTCCCGGGAATTAAGCTGGGAAGAGATCAAAGCCATCCATGAGGCGAATGAGGTCGAACTTGAGGTCTTTGTCCATGGGGCGCTTTGTGTGGCTTACTCCGGCGCCTGTCTCTTCAGCAGTCTAGTAGGTGGCCGTAGTGGCAACCGGGGGCGCTGCGCGCAACCTTGCCGGCTGACCTATACCTTATTCCGGACCAACAGCAAAGGAAGCCCCGTGTTGGTCTCAGAACGGGAAAAACACCTGCTTTCGCCTAAAGATCTGGCACTGATTACGGCGATCCCGGAACTGATCACGGCCGGAGTAAGCTCCTTAAAGATCGAAGGCCGGATGAAAGGTCCGGAGTATGTAGGAACCGTTGTCCGTACCTACCGGAAAGCTTTAAACCGTTATGCGGAAGATCCTACCCATTTTCAAATCCATACCGAAGAACTGAAAGCATTGGCCAGTGTGTTTAACCGGGGCTTTTCCTCCGGATATTTCCTTGGCGACCTTGGTCCGGAATTAATCAGCCCCGACCGTCCCAACAACCGGGGACGTTTTATCGGTCGGGTGATAACCTACGATCAAAACAGAAAAAAATGCTTGCTGAAGTTAGAAGAAGACCTGGCGGAAGGGGACGGGGTGGAAGTCTGGGTTAAAGTCGGCGGCCGAGTCGGAACCATTGTCGAAGATCTAGCGGTCAACGGCAAAAAAGTGGAACAAGCCCGGGCGGGAACAGAAGCGTGGTTTGCTTTACCGGAACCGGTTAAAGCGGGGGATCGGGTTTTTCTTACCTCCTCGCGTTTTTTAAGCCAAAAAATCCAACAAATGATGCGCAATGATTACCCAGGCTCCAAACTCCCTTGTGCTTTACGGGTAAAGGTTGCTCCGGAGGAACCCCTGCTTTTGGAGATGGAAGGTTTAGATCAGAAAGTAACGGTTCGGACCAGCGAAAAAGCACAAGTCGCTACGAAACGTCCGTTAACGGAAGAGGCATTACATAATCACCTGACCCGACTGGGAGAAACCCCCTTCCGCGCCGACCGGATTGCCACGACGATTAAAGGGAAACCCCTTGTTCCCTATAGTCAGCTGAACCAAGCCCGGAGGGAAGCGGTTCAACTGTTAAGTGAGAAAATCTTGGCCCGCCATCACCGGCCAGCCATTGACCTTCGGATCATCAAGGGGGAAGCGGAGCAGGGGAAAAACAGCTACCAACGTTCCGGCCCTTCTTTTCTCACCGTCTTCGCCGGTAATCTGGACCTCTTAAAAGTAGCTTTGGCCGCCGGAGTAACAAGAGTCATCTTCGGGGGAGAAAGTTTTACCCCCGGTTTTCAATGGACCAGTGACATGTTGGCGGCAGGGGTGGAACTGGCCCGCCGTTTTCGCGCCCAGGCCATAATCGCACTCCCCCGGATTACCCGGGAGCGGGAGAAAAAAAGAGTGCTCAACTATATCCGGACCAGCCACGAGCTACGTCCGGACGGGTTTCTCCTTTCCCACTTAGGAAGTTTACAAATAATCCTTACTACTTCAGATTTGCCAATTTATGCCAATTATCCCTTTCACTTTTTCAATTCCTTTACCCGAAAAATCTTTGACCAGCAACGCCTCAAAGGGTTTACCCTGTCGCCCGAATTAACCAAAAAAGAAGTGTTAGCTCTCGTCAACCGCCAGGAATTCAGCCAAGTCGAAGTGGAACTTCTCGTCTTTGGCGCCCTTGAGTTAATGGTCTCCCAGTTTTGCCCAGTGGGCGCCGGGACCGGAAAGAAGCCACCCCAAACCTGTCCGCGTCCCTGCCGGCAAGGGTCTTATTTCTTACGGGACCGTAAAGCCATTGATTTTCCAGTGGTCGTTGATGATTTTTGTCGCCTCCACTTATTGAACAGTAGGTATCTTTCGCTCCTCCGTGAACTCGAAGGCCTAAGGAACCAAAAGTTAAGTTTACGTTTGGAATTACGCCACCAGAACCCGGAAGTAGCCACCAAAGTGATTACCCTTTACCAAAAGGCTTTAGCGGTTGGCGGGACCGAAGAAGACCAGTCCACCCTAGAAGCAATCTTGGAGCAAGGACTGACTAGAGGCCATTTTTACCGGGGAGTTGAATAATAATGATTTACACATCTTTTGAACTATGATAAAATTTATTCTGTAGTTTAGGGCACTACGCCCTAACAAATGTCAAGCCACCCCTTTCTGGGATAACCGTTTCCTCCGGCGGTGTTCTCGGATTGGAGGGCAAGTAATAGTAAGGAGGTGAAACCAGTGCTGGATCTAGAAAAAAAAGCGGAAATTATTCAGAAATACCGGATTCATGAAGGTGATACCGGCTCACCCGAAGTACAAATCGCTATTCTTACGGAAAGAATAAATTACCTTACCGAGCACTTAAAGGTTCACAAAAAGGACCACCACTCGCGTCGGGGTTTATTAAAAATGGTCGGTCAGCGTAGAGGTTTACTCAATTATCTCTACAAGACCGACATTCAGCGTTATCGTTCAATCATTGAACGTCTTGGGTTACGCAAATAAGAAAAGGAAGCGGGGGCTACCCGCTTTTCTTTCTGTATTTGGTCATAATAATAAAAAAATGTTTACCATGCCTCCGGTGGTTATCGGAGCAAGGTAGAAAGGGGGTTTTCCTTTAATTGAAGAAATACCAAATTAACTTGGCCGGTCGCCCTTTAAGCGTTGAGATTGGGAAAGTGGCTAAACAAGCCAATGGCGCGGCCCTAGTCAGGTACGGCGATACAGTTGTTTTGGTCACTGCTGTCGTCTCGGCTCAACCCCGTGAAGGGATCGATTTTTTCCCACTCTTAGTGGACTATGAAGAAAGGCTTTATGCCGTGGGCAAAATTCCCGGTAGTTTTCTCCGGCGGGAAGGACGTCCCACCGAAAGCGCAATCCTGGCTGCCCGGACCATTGACCGGCCGATCCGGCCTTTATTCCCCAAGGGTTTTCGTAATGATGTCCAGGTGGTGGCCACCGTTTTATCGGTGGATCCGGATAATCCTACCGATACCACAGCGATGATCGGTGCTTCCATTGCCCTTTCCATCTCAGAGATTCCTTTCCAGGGACCGGTCGCCGGCGTCCACGTCGGACGGGTAGACGGTCAATTAGTGATCAATCCCACTTTACAACAGGCAGAAAAGAGTGACCTGGATGTGATTATCGCCGGGACCAAGGACGCCATTATGATGGTAGAAGCAGGTGCCAAAGAAGTTCCGGAAGAAGAGATCTTAGAGGCCATTCTTTTCGGTCATGAAGAGGTTAAAAAACTGGTGGCTTTCCAAGAGGAGATCAAAGCTGAAATCGGCAAACCACCAATCGAAGTCGAACCCTACGAGCCCGATCCACAGATTGTTGCCGCCGTAAAAGAGTACTGCAGTGAGCAGCTAACGGTAGCCTTACGCACCGGTGACAAATTGGAAAGAGAAAGCCGGGTGGATCAGCTTAAAGAAGAAACCCATCACTACCTCGCCGAACAATTAGGCGAAGAAGACTATGCCGCAAAAGCCCGTGACATCAGTGAAGCCCTTGATAGTCTAATCAAACAAGAGGTCCGTCGGATGATTGTGGAAGATAAGATTCGGGTTGACGGCCGGGCTTTGGACGAAATACGTCCCATCAGTTGTGAAGTAGGAGTTTTACCCCGTGCCCATGGTTCCGGTCTTTTTACCCGTGGACAAACACAGGTGCTCTCTACCGTCACGCTCGGACGGGTCAGTGAAGAGCAGATCCTCGACGGGTTGAATGATGAGGATACCAAACGCTACATCCATCACTATAATTTTCCCGCTTTTAGCGTGGGTGAAGTCAAACCGGTCCGCGGCCCCGGTCGGCGGGAGATTGGCCACGGCGCCTTAGCCGAAAGGGCGCTCGCCCCCATGATTCCATCGGAAGAAGAGTTTCCCTATACCATCCGGGTTGTTTCAGAAGTCTTGGAATCAAATGGTTCGACTTCCCAGGCCAGTATTTGCGGGAGCACATTAGCATTAATGGATGCCGGCGTGCCGATTAAAAAACCCGTCGCCGGGGTAGCCATGGGGTTAGTCAAATATGAGGAGCAAATTTGTGTCCTCTCCGACATCCAAGGGCTGGAAGACCATCTGGGTGATATGGACTTTAAGGTGGCCGGAACAAAAGAAGGGGTCACTGCCATTCAAATGGACATGAAAATATCCGGCATTTCCAAGGAAATCCTCCAGCAAGCCCTGGCCCAAGCACGAGAAGGACGGTTATTCATCCTCGACAAAATGCTGGCGGTGATCGATCAACCGCGAGCTGATCTTTCCCCATACGCGCCACGGATGATCACCTTCGAAATTGACCCGGATAAGATCCGCGATGTGATTGGACCAGGCGGGAAAATGATTCGGAAGATCATTGAAGAAACCGGCGTTGACATTGATATTGAAGACGATGGCCGGGTCTTCATCACCTCCGTGGACAGCACTGCCGGCGAAAAAGCGAGAGCGATTATTGAACGGTTAACCAGTGACGTGGAAGTAGGTAAAACCTATTTAGGAAAAGTAGTAAGGTTGATGAATTTTGGCGCCTTTGTCGAAATTTTGCCTGGTAAAGAAGGTTTGGTCCACATTTCCCAACTGGATAAAGAGCGAGTGGCGAAAGTAGAAGACGTGGTTCATGTTGGTGACGAAATTTTGGTAAAAGTCATTGAAATCGATAAACTCGGCCGTATTAATCTCTCCCGAAAAGCACTCCTGCTTGAACAGGGGCGAAGCTAACCCAGAACCGAGAGGAACTTCTCGGTTCTTTTTTTATGCACAAAAGGACAAAGGCCTCTCATATACTGTTCTAGACGGGAAGCAATAATGATCTTAAGCAGCGCTTTGTTTACAATATGTAGTGTTTAACTTAAATCAGACGATCAAGATAATGTATGGGGATGATTAACGCCGAAAGCCTAAATATAAAAAGAGAGGAGGAAGGATCATATATTCCTTATTCCACCTTAAACGGTACGGACGGATTCTTCTCCTGGGGATCACCTTTGTTTCTTTAATCAAATGCCTGCTTTTCCCTACGGCATTAGATGTGTTAATCTTAGTGGGACTACTCTTTCTCTCCGGCCTCGTGGTCCTGGGGAACGGTAAAGGTCTCTAAATTTTTTTTGCCCTTCACATGGTAATATTTGGCATTTTACCTTTTTTTAATAAAATCTCTTGACAAATCCATTAATTTGGGGCATGATGGATAATACAGAGACAAAGTGGAGTGAAATGGAGTGAAATGGAGAAGAGGGTGAATTGGTCTTGTTTATGGGGGAATTCCTGCATTCCTTAGATGATAAGGGACGACTTATTATCCCCGCCAAACTTCGGGAAGGACTGGGGGAGAAGTTTATTCTCACCCGTGGACTTGACCGTTCACTTTTTGTTTACCCTTTATCCGAGTGGGAGAATATAGAGGAAAGAATGAAAGCCTTACCAACGACTCAGGCTGATGCCCGTGCTTTTGTCCGGATGTTCTTTTCCGGGGCTATTGAATGCGAACCGGACAAGCAATGGCGCATCACCATCCCGACTAATCTGCGCACCCATGCCCGCATCGATAAAGACCTTTATATTCTCGGTGTTTCCACCAGGATTGAGATCTGGTCGCGAGAGGTTTGGGAAGAATATTCGAGCCAAGCGGAAGAATCCTACGAAACTTTGGCCGAAAAAATTGTTGGTCTTGGGATATAGGACGGTAGCCGATGGAAGAAGTCAAACATCAACCGGTAATGCCAAAGGAAGTATTAGCATATCTCAACCCGCAACCGGGCGAAGTTATCGTCGATGGGACGATAGGTTTGGGGGGACATGCCCAATTAATTGCTACCCGGTTAGGCCCAACGGGAGTGCTCATTGGTATTGATCAGGACCCGGCGGCGCTGACCATCGCCCGCGAGAACCTGGCTTTTTTTTCCGGAAAACTAGTGCTGTTCCATGATAACTTTGAAAACATCGGGTCCTTACTCCTCAAATCTTTTCCCCAGGGCGTCAATGGTCTGCTTCTGGATCTGGGTGTTTCATCGCTCCAACTTGACCGCGGGGAAAGGGGGTTCTCCTATCAACAGGATGCCCCTTTGGATATGCGGATGAACCCGGAGCAAAGTCTGTCCGCCGCCGATGTGGTTAACACCTTTTCCCGGGAAGATTTAACCGACATTATCCGGGAATATGGTGAAGAAAGGTGGGCGAGCCGAATCGCCCAATTTATCGTGGAACAAAGAAGAAATAAACCTTTGGTTACCACTGGCCAATTAGTAGAGGTGATCAAAGCAGCGATTCCCGCTGGTGCGCGGCGGACAGGACCTCATCCGGCGCGTCGCACCTTCCAAGCGATTCGGATCGCTGTAAACCGCGAATTAGATGTTCTTACGAAAGGACTTCATGAAGGGATTACCGCTTTAAAACCCGGCGGACGTATCGTGGTGATTAGTTTCCATTCTTTAGAAGACCGTATTGTCAAAAAAACCTTCCGTCAGTGGGCAAAAGCTTGTCATTGTCCTCCAGAATTCCCCATCTGTCAGTGCGGGGGAAAACCGGAACTAAAAATATTAACCGCCCATCCGGTGCTGCCCACCACTGAAGAGAGTCAGCGGAATCCAAGAAGTAGGAGCGCCAAACTTAGAGCCGCTTCTAGACTGGTCTAGGTTAGGAAAGGAGCGCATACAAATGGTAAGGGCAAGCGCGAAAAAGTTAACACCGGAATCTCCTGCCCCCGTCCGAACAAAAAAAGTAAAAAAGGTTGTCATTAATCTAGAAAAAGTCCGCTGGTTTCTACGGATTGGTGGCTTATTGGTTGTATTAACAATGGCCAATGCCTCTATTCAAGCCTTGGTGGCGCAAACCCAATATCAACTCGCTGATCTCCAAGCCGAACTGAAAACAGTGGATCATCAGATTGGTTGGCTCCAATGGGAACTGGCCAGTCGGGTCGCTCCACAACAACTGGCCAGACAGGCATTGAAAGGAAAAACGCGAGGGGATGTCGAAAGAACCGATGATGCCCTAAGCCAACTTACGCCCAATCTAGTCCTTCCACCTTCCATTTTGATTGTGGATCCAGCCACCACACCCACCGGAAATAAAGTCACGGCAAAGCTTCATGATTTGTTGGCCGGAGTCGGGCGTACCATGGCCAAAGGAGCGTTATCCGAGTGAAAAATTAGGGAGGTATCCGGGTGTCCGGACTAAATCCATTTATGATCAGAAAAAGAACGACCTTGCTTTTATTAGGCATTTTTGGCGTAATAGGCATCCTGATAGGTCGTCTTTTCTATATTCAGGGGATCAAAGCCAATTATTACCATGGACTGGCCGAAGACCAAAGACTACGGGATATCCGCGTCGAACCCATGCGCGGGACCATCTTTGACCGAAAGATGAACACCTTAGCTTTCAGTTTTGAGACGGAAGCCGTCTATGCCATTCCATACCAGATTAAGAACGCGCAAGCCGACGCCAAAATTATTGCCGAAAAATTAAACCTTTCCGAAAAGGAAGTCTACAGTAAGCTGACGAAGAAAACTTCATTTGTCTGGATAAAATTAAAACCTGCACCGGAAGAGGCGCAAGCCATTAAAGAAGCCCGGATCCCCGGCGTGGAAGTTGCCCAAAAAGCCCAACGCTTTTATCTCCAAGGTAGTTTAGCCGCTCATTTACTTGGCATTTCCGGGATTGACAACCAAGGCCTCGAAGGCATCGAAAAATATTATGACCAATTTCTCCGGGGGATTCCCGGTAGTGAACAAGCCGAATATGATTCCAAAGGCAACTATATTCCCATGGGTGAACGGCGTTTTATCGACGCTCAGAATGGAGCGTCTTTAGTTTTAACCGTGGACCAAGTCATCCAGTATATTGCCGAACGGGAATTGGAAAAGGCGGTGGTGGAAAACGGGGCGAAACGGGGCGCTGTTATTTTGATGGATCCGATGAACGGAGAGATCCTTGCCTTAGCCAACTACCCAACGTTTGACCCGAATCGATATGCCCAGTTTCCCAGCGCCCAGCGGCGGAATTGGGTCCTAGCCGATCAGTTTGAACCGGGTTCGACTTTTAAAATTATCACCGCCGCGGCCGCTCTGGAAGAAGGTATCGTCCGGCGGGATTCTCCCTTTTTTGACCCTGGTTATATCGTCGTTGAAGACCGGACTCTAAAATGTTGGCGCGCAGGTGGTCACGGCAGTCAAACTTTTGTGGAAGCGGCGGAAAATTCATGTAATCCCGTCTTTGCTTCTTTAGCATTGCGTTTAGGCCAACAGAAATTTCTCCAGTACATCCGGGCTTTTGGTTTTGGCGAGCAAACCGGGATCGATTTTCCCGGAGAAGCAAAAGGGATCATTCCACCGCTCGCGCGCATCAAAAACGTGGAACTGGCCACCATCGGCTTCGGGCAGGGTATTTCCATCACGCCGATCCAATTATTATCTGCCCTTTCCGCCATCGCCAACGGCGGGGAATTGGTCCAACCCCGTTTGGTCAAGGAGATCCGCACCCCCGACGGCCAAGATGTGCTTAAGGAATTCAGTAAAAATACCATTCGCCGGGTAATTTCCAAAGAGACTGCCCGGGAACTGGCGACCATCCTGAGTTCCGTGGTGGAAAACGGTTCCGGCAACCGAGCACGGATTGCCGGCTATACGGTAGCCGGTAAAACCGGAACGGCGCAAAAACCGGGAAAAGGGGGGTACGGTGAAGGACGCATTGCCTCCTTTATTGGTTTTGCCCCGGTGGAAGACCCAAAAGTGGCGGGGATTATCATCTTAGATGAACCGCAGGGGCCGGTGAAATATGGTGGGGTGATCGCCGCTCCCTTTTTCTCAACCATTGTTGGCGATACCTTAAAGTATTTAGAAGTAAAACCGAGTAAAAGTACGAAAGAGCACGGACCAAATTCCGATGAAAATTCGGTGGAAGTCCCGAATTTACTTCACCTCCCAAAAAAAGAAGCACTTCGCATCTTAAGCGAAGCTGGACTAACCTACCGGGAACTGGGAGCGGGAGAGTATGTAATCGCGCAGAATCCGAAGGCGGGGGTAACGGTAAAACCAAAGACCACCATCTTACTCTACTATGATGAGGAATCACGTTACGGGAACGAACTTTCAACGGTAATTGTCCCCAATCTAAGCGGACTAACTCCCCAAGAAGCAGAGAAGACCCTTAAGAAACTGGGGTTAAAACTAGCCCCTCAGGGCTGGGGTATTGCCCATCAGCAAATTCCGGCGCCTGGCACCCGTTTATCCAGCGGCGCAACGGTCACAGTCTACTTTGTGGCTTCCAACGAGTAATCCTAGTGGAATATTTTACCTATTAAATGTGAAGAATAACAGTGTCATTATTGTTTGAAGGTGTTGTCGATGAAATTAAAAACAATCTTGGATGGGATCCCCATCCGTGAATTCCAAGGTGATCCAGAGCACGAAATCTCCGCGGTTTGGGCTAATTCCCAGGAAGTTACCGCCGGTTCCTTATTTATTGCGCTCAAAGGTTCGCTCCACGACGGCCATAACTTTATTCCCGAAGCTATAGCCAAAGGCGCCCGGGCTGTAATGGTGGAAACAAAAGTCCCGGTTCCGGCGGGGATCAGCCTGGTGCTGGTTGAGGATACCCAAGCTGCCCAGAGGCTGGTAGGTCAAAATTTCTACGGCGATCCGGCGTCGAAACTTAAACTGATCGGCATTACTGGAACCAAGGGTAAGACGACAACCGCTTTTCTGACTTATTCAATTTTGAAAGCCGCTGGTTTCAAAACCGGTCTCATTGGCACAATCTACAATTTAGTGAATGGACAAAAATTACCTACCAGAAACACCACTCCGGCTTCGCTTGAATTGCAACGTCTTTTGGCGGAAATGGTCAAAGCAAAAAGCGAATATGTGGTGATGGAAGTCTCTTCCCATGCTATTGCTTTAGAACGGATAGCCGGTCTTACTTTTTGCCGGGGAGTATTTACCAATCTCACCCGGGATCATCTTGATTTCCATTGTACTTTTGCCGACTATCTTGCCACTAAAACCAGGTTCTTTGCCGACTTGCCTGCCACGGCCAAAGCCCTGATCAACCTGGATGATTCCCATGGCCCCCAGATTGCCGCGGCCACCAATGGAGAAGTAATTGGCTACGGTTTACGGGCCGACCTCCCGGTCCGGGCGGAAAGGGTTAGAACCACGATGAAAAAGACGGAATTCCAGTTCATGAGCGCAGAAGGTTCTTTACCGATCCACCTCAATTTAATCGGCCAATTTAATGTATATAATGCCCTAGCCGCCGGCGCGGTCGGTATTTCCTTAGGCTTCGATCTGGAAACGGTCAAACGGGGATTAGAGCAACTCCCGGGCGTGCCCGGCCGGTTCGAACTTGTCCCCACCCGAGGCGAGTACACGATCGTCATTGATTACGCACATACGCCGGATAGTTTAGAAAATCTACTTACTACCGCTCGGGCTTTGACGCCCAAGCGGGTAATTACGGTTTTTGGGTGCGGGGGTAACCGGGATCAAGGTAAAAGAGGGTTGATGGGTGAGGTCGCGGCCAAAATAAGTGATTACACCATCATTACCAATGATAATCCACGGCGGGAAGACCCGGAAAGGATTGCCGCCCAGATCAAAAAGGGTTTTTTAGAAACTAAACCCGATGGGGCCCTCGAAGTCCTCCTCGACCGGGAAGCGGCGATCAAAAAAGCCGTCCTTATGGCTGAGGCCGGTGATATGGTCGTGATTGCCGGAAAAGGCCATGAAACCTACCAGGACTTTGGAACGTATAAGATCCATTTTGACGATAAAGAAACTGCGCAAAGCGTAGTGAAGGAGAAAGAAGAGACTTAATCATGCCGGTATTTACTTTAGATGAGCTAATCAAAGCCACCGCCGGGAAGCTAGTGCGAAGGGGTAATGATCAACAGATCAAGGGGGTCAGTATTGATAGCAGAACCCTGGTGCCGGGGGAAGTTTTTATTGCGCTTAAGGGTCTCAACTTTGACGGCCATGATTATGTGCAAACCGCCATCGAGAAAGGGGCGGTCGCCGTGATCACCGAAAGGGAACTGCCTTTACCCCCGGCTTGGCGGGGCACAGTAATTAACGTTCCCGACACCCGCGAAGCCTTCGGGCATTTAGCCCGCTTCCACCGACTCCGTTTTGACGGACCGGTCATCGGCATCACCGGTAGTAACGGTAAGACCACCACCAAAGAATTGATCGCCTCCATTCTGGCCCAAACGGGAAAGGTGGTCAAAACCGAAAAAAATTTCAACAACGAAATCGGATTACCCCTTACTTTACTCAAGATCACCTCCGACACCAGCGCCGTCGTGGTCGAAATGGGCATGCGCGGAAAAGGACAGATTGCTTATTTAGCAAAGCTTGCCCAACCGACAATGGGGGTAATTACCAACATTGGCGTAACCCATTTGGAACTCTTAGGTAGTCAAGGGGCAATCGCCGAAGCGAAGGGGGAATTAATCCAAGCACTCCCTCCTTCCGGAGTTGCTGTTTTGAACGGCGATGATCCCTTCGTCACCCGGATGGGTACGGGTTTTTCCGGAAAAACCCTATATTACCGACTACATTTCCGAAAGGATGAGTCGGGACCGGCGCCCGATCTTTTTACCGTCGCCATCACCACGAAGGGCGATCGGGAAGAGGTAACGGTTGACGGACGGTGGGGTCAATTTGATTTTAGCCTGCCGCTCCTCGGTCGCCATAATGTGGCTAATGCTTTAGCCGCCGCCCTCGTTGGCCTGAATTTGGGTCATAAACCCGAAGAGGTTGCTCTTGGCTTAGCCAATGTCCACAATCTGGAGAAACGCCTGCGGAGGTTAGAAATAGCCGGGATTACCGTTTTAGATGACACCTATAACGCCAGTCCGGCTTCGGTCCAGGCGGGCCTGGAGGTTTTACAGAAAATAGATCATCCCGGACGTAAAATTGCCGTTTTAGGAGATATGCTAGAACTGGGGCCGATCGGCAAAGCAGCCCATCGCCAAACCGGCGAAATGGTTGCTCGCTACGGCTGTGCCGCCCTCTTCACCTACGGGCCGCTTTCCCTGGAAATGAAGAAAGGCGCGGCGAAAAAAGGGGTGTTGGCTTATCATTTTTCGACTAAGGAAGAACTGTGGCTGAAGTTGAAAGCCTATTTGGCTCCGGGTGATGCCATCCTGATCAAAGGATCCCGTGGTATGGAAATGGAAGGAATCGTGGAAAAGATCATTGCCCTAGAGAAGGGGGGAGAAAAATGAACATCCCATGGCTTGCTCTTATTGTCGCTGGAACCACAGCCTTTTTATTTGTTATTCTCTTTGGGCCTTATGTCATAAACCTCTTAGCGAAATTGAAATTTGGCCAGACCGTGCGGACGGAAGGACCGAAAACCCACCAAAAGAAGACGGGAACTCCGACCATGGGGGGTGTGCTCATTCTGTTTGGGATTACCGCCGGGACTTTAGCCGGTTTAGGCCGCCGTTGGTCGCCCAACCTGCGCTGGACCCTTTTTCTAACCCTTGGGTATGGCGCCTTGGGCTTGCTCGATGACCTTTTAAATATTGTTTATCATCGCTCCTTAGGTTTGAAAGCCCGTTATAAATTGTTGGGACAAGTATTTTTAGCCGGTCTTTTCGGGTTATATGTGGTGCAGTCGGGGGTTATGGTGACCTTAAAGATACCTTATTTTGACACCCATCTCGCCTTCATCAATCCGGTAATCACCTTTCTCTTTGTTGTTTTTACCTTAGTCGCCATGTCTAATGCGGTTAATCTCACCGACGGCCTGGACGGCCTAGCCGGCGGGACCTCCCTCATCGCCGGTTTAGCGATGGGGATCTTGGCTTTACTCCAAAACGAAACCGGTCTGGGCATCTTTGCCCTAGCCTTAGCCGGCGCCTGTTTGGGCTTTATTTGGTTCAATGCTCCTCCAGCCCAGGTTTTTATGGGCGACACCGGCGCGTTAGCCCTCGGCGGCGCCTTAGGAGCAATCGGGATCCTTTCCCGGACCGCCCTTTTTCTCCCGATTATCGGCGGAATCTTCGTAGCGGAGAACCTCTCCGTAATCCTGCAAGTTTTAAGTTATAAGACAACCGGAAAACGGATCTTACGGATGTCGCCTTTACACCACCATTATGAGTTAGGCGGCCTCTCCGAAAGTAAAGTGGTGATTCGCTTCTGGATTGTCGGTATCCTGTTGGCATTATTCGGTCTGGCCGGTTATAAAATAGGATAAGTGCTTCCAAACCAAACCAATGAGCGAAAATGGAGTGGGGTGAGGAAATGAAAGCTGGGAGGCCTGATTCATTTATCTTCTTAATTGTTTTATTCCTGTTAGTCCTTGGCGTGGTGATGGTGACCAGTGCTAGTTTCCCCCGGGCTTTAAATTCAACCGGCGGCGCCGATCCTTTTGCTTTCGGCAAGAAACAACTGTTCTTTGCCTTTCTTGCGCTCGTCCTGATGGTAATCATGATTAACTTTAATTACCGGCGCTTCCGCAAGCTGACAGTGATCTTTGCCGTTTTAGCGCCTATCTTCTTGGTCCTGGTTCTCTTTTTTGGCGCTGAAATCAACGGCGCCCGGCGCTGGTTTGATTTTCGCGTCTTTAACTTTCAACCGTCTGAGTTTGCCAAATTAGCCTTGATTTTTGTCCTTGCCCATTATTTAACCGAAATCGGACCGGAAGTGCGCAATTTCTCCACCGGTATTCTCATCCCCTTGCTTTACGTTGGTTTAATCTGCGGTTTAATTATGATGGAACCGGATTTAGGAACAACCATTGTGGTCTTTGCCATCTTTATTGCCATGCTTTTTGCCGCCGGAGTACGGGCTAGTCACCTGTTGCTCATTGGCTTGTTCGGCTTGTCCGCCGGAGCTTTCTTGATCCTTCAGGAACCCTACCGGTTACAACGGCTCTTTTCCTTTATTGATCCAACTCAAGATCCAAAAGGATCCGGTTGGCAAATTCTCCAATCGTTAATGGCTTTAGGTTCAGGGGGAATTATTGGTTTAGGTTTGGGGCGGAGTCGACAAAAGTTTTTCTATTTACCCGAACCCCATACTGATTATATCTTCTCGATCATCGGTGAAGAGCTAGGGTTACTAGGCGCCCTTTTGGTCCTCTTGCTCTTTCTTGGTCTCGCCTGGCGGGGATATAAAATCGCTTTATCAACCAGTGATCCCTATGGCAGTCTTTTGGCCGTGGGGATAACCTCCTGGCTGGTAATGCAAGCCTTGATCAATATTGCCGTGGTGACGGCCACCATTCCTGCGACGGGAATCACCCTTCCGCTGTTAAGCTATGGCGGTTCTTCGTTAGGCCTTACCATGGCCGCCGTTGGGGTTCTGTTGAATATTTCCCGGCAAACCAATCAAACTTGAGCAAAGGATTGAGCGAAAGCCGGTGTGACGAGGGACAACCTGGCCCGTTGTCACTAAGATGATGTCTTTTGCATAAAATACCTACGGCTGAAGGATCCAAAAGAGCGTTCGTCACTTATAGTTGCGGCGCCTTTAATTTCTATACTTGACGTAATTAATGATTTGGCAAAGTTGGAGGTGACACGGGTGGAGCAATTGCATATTGTTGGCGGACGACGCCTCCATGGTCAAGTCCGCATCAGTGGCGCCAAAAACGCAGTGCTGAAATTAATGGCCGCCTCTTTATTGGTAGAGAACGAATGTATTATTCGGAATGTGCCTTTAATTAAAGATGTTTTGACCATGATCGAGGTTTTACGCAATTTAGGGGTGGAACTATCCTGGGAAGAAGAAGCCGTCCTTAGAATTAAACCGAAAAAAGGATTGAACTATGTCGCCCCTGACGAACTAGTCCGGGAGATGCGCGCCTCTGTACAGGTGATGGGGCCGCTTTTAACCAAAATCGGAAAAGTTAAACTGTTTCAACCGGGCGGATGTGTAATCGGGCAACGACCAATTGATCTGCATCTTAAGGGATTCCAGGCTTTAGGCGCACACGTAGTCGAAGAACATGGTTACGTTTATGCCGAAGCCAGCAAACTAAAGGGTGTTGATATCCACCTTGATTTTCCTAGTGTGGGAGCGACCGAAAATATTATGGCGGCGGCGATTCTCGCCGAAGGAACCACGGTCATCAAAAATGCCGCCAAAGAACCGGAGATAATTGAGGAACAAAACTTCTATAACCGTTTAGGCGCCCGTATCCGCGGGGCGGGCACCGATACGATTCGGATTGAAGGCGTTCCTGCTTTACGTTCGGTTCCCGTTGACTATACCGTGATTCCCGACCGGATTGAAGCCGGAACTTATATCCTGGCCGCGGCGATCACCGGTGGAGAGATTACCCTTTTAGATGTGATTCCTGAACATTTTGAGGCTTTAACTTCCAAGCTAAAAGAATGCGGAGTCCAAATCCAGATTGACGGCGATAACATGACCGTAGCCTCTAGTGGAAAACTAAAGGCGATTGATGTCACGATCTTACCCTATCCCGGTTTTCCCACCGATCTACAACCCCAAATGACGGCTGTCATGTCCCTGGCCGACGGAACCAGTCTGATTACAGAGAATGTTTTCGGAGGCCGTTTCCGTTATGTGGACGAATTAGTACGCATGGGCGCTAATATCCGGGTGGAGGGGAGGAGCGCAGTAGTAAAAGGGGTTAAACGTTTGACCGGCGCCGCCGTGATTGCCCCCGATCTACGGGCGGGTGCGGCTCTCGTCCTGGCCGGCTTGGCGGCTGAAGGTAAAACCGTCATCGAAGGGGCACATTTTATTGACCGCGGTTACGAACGGATCGAAGAAAAGCTATCCTCCTTAGGAGCGGAGATCTCCCTTATAAATTAATCAGAAAACCGAGTATAAAATTTCCTCCCATAGTAAAGAGTAAAAATTAAGGAATATTTTTCAGAGAAAATCGTAACATTTAAGGAGAGAACTTATTTTGATGGGGAGGGGCAAATATTGGAAACTAAAAAATCACTAAAGGCCTTTACTTCAATATTGACCAAAGTGGCTGGTCTGGTTTTCTTTGCATTTCTTGCCATCTCATTAGGGGTCATTTTCGGCACCTTATTTAAGGATTGGGTAAGCGAGGATCCGTTATCGCCGGTCCAAGGGAAAAACGAACCGTATCAGGAACCACTAACCATCAAACTTCCGGAACAAGAGACACCCGAAGACACCAGTAGTACTTATTTTTACTCGGATGAATATTTCCCGTCCGAAACAGCGGTCAGGTTTAAAGTACAAGTCGGACCTTTCCAAGTCCGGGAAGAAGCGCTCCAGGTTGCCAGTACTTTACAAAACGAAGGTTATCCGGTTTTTGTCAGCAAAGGCCTCCCGTGTTATGTCCAAGTTGGTGCATTTTCCAACCCGAGTAATGCCAGCAATCTCCAGAATGAATTGATCGGTAAAGGTTATTCCGCCTATATCAAAGAAGAATAATAAACCGAAACCAACTGGAAAGTCATCTTTATCCATCCAAACGACAATTCTTGTTTAAAAGAAGGATTTAAAACAGAATTGTCGTATTTTTTTTTAGGCTCTTTTTTTGCTAAAATAAAGCAATCAATTTCCATAAGGAGATGGCCGGATGAAATTACGTGAGGTGCAAAAACTGCTCAAAGCGAAAACCCTGACCGGAGAAGGACTATTAGACCAACTAGAGGTCAAAATGATCTGTGGTTCCGACTTGATCAGTGATGTTTTAACTTTTACCAAAGAAAAATCCCTACTCCTTACCGGTTTAACTAACCCCCAAATTATCCGGACCGCTGAAATGATCGATCTCTGTGGAATTGTCTTTGTGCGGGGGAAAACCCCCAGCGATGAGGTTGTTTCCATGGCGGCGGAACGGTCCCTGCCTTTACTCGTCACCGACCTTCCGCTTTATGAGTCTTGTGGCCTTTTATATAATGCCGGTTTACAAGGGTGCAGCGGACTGCAGATCAACTGCCGGGGGTGACAGAATTGACGGAAACCCGGGTCCTTTTAGAGTTCCCGGTGGAAGGGGGCAATTTTCCGGCTGCCGGAGAAGCGGCCAGCAAAGTTAAGAAAACCCTCCAGAAATTAGGAATTGATTCCAACTTGACCAGAAGGGTTTCCATTGCCACTTATGAAGCAGAAATGAATATCGTGATCCATGCCGATTACGGAAAGATTACCTTACAGGTCGATCCCGACGGGATTTGGATCCGGGCGGAAGACCGTGGGAAAGGAATCCCCGACATCAGCCAAGCAATGATCGAAGGCTTCTCCACCGCGCCGGAAAGGGTCAGAGAAATGGGTTTTGGCGCCGGTATGGGTTTGCCCAACATCAAAAAATGCGCTGATCTCCTTGAGATCTCAAGTAAACTCAATATCGGTACTACTGTTGCGATGGGCTTTTATTACCCAACCGCAAAGAGGGAAAGCGGACAATCTAAACCAAACTGATCTTCCGTGAGGAGGTGGTTTGATGGAACCCCGTGCCCATTCCGTCGTCATGGACGAGGAAAAATGTAAAGGATGCACCAATTGCATTAAAAGGTGTCCAACGGAAGCAATCCGCGTCCGCGGTGGGAAAGCTTTTATTCTTACGGAACGTTGTATCGATTGCGGGGAATGTATTCGCACCTGTGAAAACCATGCCAAAAAAGCAGTAGCCGATTCCTTAGATGCCCTTCAACAATATCAGTACCGGGTAGCTTTACCGGCCCCCAGCTTATATGCGCAATTCAAATCGGAAAAACCGGAAAAAATTATCGCCGCCCTTTATCAACTAGGGTTTGACGAGGTATATGAAGTGGCTTATGCCGCCGAATTAACGACCTGTGCCATTCAACAATATATTCGGGACTACCAAAAAACCGACCGGACCGAGGTTTATCCCCTCATTTCTTCCTCCTGTCCGGTGGTTACCCGCTTGATTCAAATCCGCTTCCCAAGCCTCCTTCCAAATTTAATCCCAGTGGATCCACCGTATATTACCGCCGCCAAATGTTTTCTCCAGCATAGACTGCCCGTGCTCAGCCTTTCCCGGGAAAAAGTGGGCGTCTTTTTTATTACACCATGTCCGGCCAAGATTACCGACCTCAACGTCTATGGCAAGCATTTGGTCGATGGCGCCATTCCCATCAGCCTGATTTTTGGCAAGCTAAATCAGATTTTGTACCAAAAAAAGCTTTCTCCCTCTTCCCCGCAAAGTTCCGGTGTGGGGATGGGCTGGGCGCGGGCTGGTGGGGAAAATTTCGCAGTCAAATTCGAGAACACCATGGCGGTTGATGGGATCCAAAATATTGTCGCCTTGCTCGAAGAGATCGAAATGGGTAAACTCCATGATATTGAATTTATTGAGGCCATGGCGTGTCCCCAGGGGTGTGTCGGCGGCGCGTTAACCATTGAAAACCCCTTCGTCGCCCGGGTAATGATTCGAAAACTGGCCGAGCATTACGGAGATAAGGCTTTACCGACCAAGGTCGAAGCAATGTACAAAGAGCTAACCCAAAAGGATTCACGCTTCTTTATCCATGACCAAGTTATCCCGGCAAAACCCATCCTCAAACTGGACGGTGATCTGACAAAAGCAATTAAGAAATTAAACCAATTAGAAGAGATTGTCGCCAAACTTCCTGGGATTGATTGTGGCGCTTGCGGTTCACCAACCTGCCGCTCATTAGCGGAAGATATCGTTCAGAATAAGGCCCAACTGACCGATTGTATTATTATCCTACGGGAACAATTGGAAGAGTTAGCCCAGCGCTTATTGGTTTTAGCCCAGATCCGTCCGCCAGCGATGGGTTGGGAAACCGGAAGAAAGGGGGAGAAGAATGACTCTGAGGGAACTAGTTCAATTGATTGAAGCAGAGGTCGTGACCGGTGAAGGACGCTTAGACGAAAAGGTCACCGGAGTTTACGTTTCTGATCTCTTAAGTGATGTCATGGGGCACGCCCGGGAAGGGGAGGTGTGGCTGACCATCCAAACCCACACCAATGTAGTGGCCGTGGCTTTATTACTGAATCTGGCCGCGGTTATTTTCACGGCCGACGCTAAACCCGACCCTTTAACCGTAGAAAAGGCACAAAACGAAGGCACGGTTCTCCTGACGACCAATTTAAGCACCTTTGAAACCGCCGGGCGCCTCTATTGTAAATTAAATGAAAACCCCGCTTAAAACCTATGCCGCCGATCTTCACCTCCACACCATCCTTTCGCCCTGTGGGGACGGGCAGATGGTACCGGAACTAGTTTTCGCGCAAGCGCTCAAAAAGGGGGTTCAGATTCTAGCGATCACCGATCATAATTCCACCCGCAACCTTCCGGCCTTTCTTCGCCTCTGTCCACCGGAATTATGGGTGATCCCAGGAATGGAAGTCCAGACCAAAGAGGAGATACATCTAATCTGTTTATTTCCCCGGTTGGAACCGGCAATGGAGTGGGGGAAGACGGTCCGGGCTTTGTTACCGTCCATCAAGAATGAAAAGGGGTATTTTGGTTCGCAAATAATCTTAAACGAAAACGGAGCAGCCGATGGGGAAGAGGAAGTTTTGCTCCTTAACTCCATTGATCTATCTCTGGAAGAAACCGTTGCCCAGGTGCGGCGGTTAGGCGGACTCATCTATCCGGCCCATATTAACCGGCCAGCCTTTAGCATCATTTCACAAATCGGGTTTATCCCGGAGGGTCTAGAGTTTAAAGTCTTAGAAATCTCACCCCGCGCCTGTGTGGAACAGCTTGGTCAACAATACCCCGACTACACTCTAGTCCGGGCTTCCGATGCCCATTATTTGGAGCAAATTGGTGTTCAGGCTTCCTCTTTAAAATTGGCCGGTTTGAATTGGGAGGAGCTAATTTTTGCCCTCACCCGGCAGGAAGGGAGGGATGTAATCCTTCATTAACATTAATGTAACATGGTAAAACCAGCTATTACGTTGAATTTTTGTTAAAATAATGGTAACCTGAAATATGGAGTTAGATCTACACTTGAGGAGGCAATAACGATGACAGAAGCCTGTTGCCATGGTATTACAGATGAAAAATACCAGAAACTAGATGAGGTCATTAACCAGTACAAGGGAAAGCCGGGTGGATTAATTCCGGTGCTCCACCAAGCCCAGTTAATCTTTGGTTATCTGCCGAAAGAAGTCCAGATCAAAGTCGCGGAAGGACTTGACATTCCTTTAAGTGAAGTATATGGTGTAGTTACTTTTTACACATTTTTCTCCCAAAAACCAAGAGGAAAACATACCATCGGGGTATGTTTGGGCACAGCTTGCTACGTGAAAGGGGCAGCTGAAATTGTGGAAGCCCTGGAGAATAGTCTAGGGATTAAAGTGGGGGACACTACCGACAATGGAGAGTTTTCGTTAATGGTCACCCGTTGTATTGGCGCCTGTGGACTAGCCCCGGTGTTAACGGTCGGCGAAGATGTATACGGACGTTTATCTCCTGACAAAATACCGGAGATTATCAAACACTACGAGAAGATGTAAAAGAGCTAAAAATTGCTGAGTAGGAGAAGAAACGTTTTTTTATTTTCTCCTCCTTGTGATTTTTGGATCAAAGTCCGGTGATGGTTTTGAAAGACTTTTCACTGCATCTATTAGATTTAGCGCAAAATTCGTTGCGGGCGGGCGCTACTTTAATCAGTTTCTTCCTTAACGAACAAGTTAGAGAGAATCTGTTGGTCATTGAGATCAAAGATAACGGTAAAGGAATGACCCGTGATGAACTGAGAAAAGTAGTGGACCCCTTTTTCACGACCCGCACCACCCGTAAAGTAGGTTTAGGTGTCTCTCTTTTTGCTGCCGCCGCCCAGCGTTGTGGGGGAAAATTAACCATAAGCTCCACACCTGATCTAGGAACGCGGTTAACTGCCAGCTTCCAGCTGAACCACTGGGACAAACCTCCCCTGGGCGATATGGCTAGCACATTAATAACCTTAATCGCCGGAAATCCTGAGGTTGATTTGGTCTATCGGCACCAGAGGGGAACCGCCGAGTATCTTTTTGATACTAGAGGTATAAAAAAACAATTGAAGGATGTTCCGATTTGTAACCCTACGGTTTTGACTTTTCTAGAAGAAGAGATTCGAACGGGTTTAGCTCAGATCGAGAACTTATAAACTAATTGGGCTAATTGCGTTGTCCCCCTAGCAACCATCCCGTAACCAGAGCTTGATTGGCTTGACCGGTCATCGGTAAGCATCACACTATCGATTGGGGCACGCCCCCGATGAGTAAACAACGCAATTGGCTTGAACAAAGCTTTTTCCGTTGTAACCAATAAAAAGGATTTCAATACCATATTTGTATTGGAATCGTTGAAGCCAAGGACAACGCAAAAAGCCCTAACTAAGCTAGAAAGGAAGAAGGGAAGTAAATTATGAACCTGTATCGTGCTCATGTCTTAATTTGCGGTGGCGCTGGTTGTCTTTCGTCCGGATGCAAAGCAGTCTTAGACAAGTTTAATACCGAGCTCAAAGCACATAATTTACAAGACGAAATTAATGTGGTTGAAACCGGGTGTATTGGTACCTGTGATCTAGGACCGGTCATGGTGGTCTATCCCGAGGGAATATTTTATCAGAAAGTCGCTCCGGAAGATGTCACGGAAATTATCGAAGAACATCTCATCAAAGGAAGGTACGTCACCCGTTTATTATATGAACGACCGGCTTCCGGTGAACAAATACCTTTTTACAATGAGATTAATTTCTTCCGGAAACAGCAGCGGATTGCTTTACGGAACGTCGGACTAATCAATCCCGAAGTAATCGAGGAATATATCGCGCAAGACGGTTATCTCGCCCTTGGTAAAGTGCTTTCCACCTACACCCCGGAACAAGTAATCCAAGTGCTTAAAGATTCCGGGTTACGGGGAAGAGGAGGGGCTGGATTCCCCACCGGCTTGAAATGGGAGTTTACCAAAAATGCCCCCGGGGATCAGAAATACGTGATCTGTAACGCCGACGAGGGCGACCCTGGCGCCTTTATGGACCGCAGTGTTCTCGAAGGAGATCCCCATTCCGTAATTGAGGCGATGACGATTGCCGGTTATGCCGTTGGCGCCAATCAAGGTTATATCTATGTGCGGGCCGAATATCCTTTAGCTGTGCAAAGATTGGAAGACGCCATTAAAAAAGCCCATGAATTTGGGATGCTTGGTGAGAATATTTTCGGAACCGGTTTTTCCTTTGATCTGGAAATCCGCGTCGGAGCGGGCGCCTTTGTCTGTGGTGAAGAAACCGCCCTGCTCGCCTCGATCGAAGGGAAACGGGGAGAACCCCGTCCCAAACCGCCTTTCCCGGCTTCCCAAGGATTATGGGGTAAACCAACCTTAATCAATAACGTGGAGACTTTCGCTAATATTCCCGTCATCATTAATCGGGGCGCCGATTGGTTTAAACAGATCGGTACGGAAAAAAGCAAAGGCACGAAAGTTTTCGCCTTAGCCGGAAAAGTTAATAACACCGGTCTGGTGGAAGTGCCCATGGGCACCACTTTACGCGAAGTCATCTTTGAATTGGGCGGTGGCATTCCCAACCATAAGCGGTTTAAAGCAGCCCAAACCGGTGGTCCCTCCGGCGGTTGTCTTACCGAGAAAGATCTGGATCAGCCCATGGATTACGAGTCGTTAGTAGCAGCCGGTTCAATGATGGGGTCCGGTGGCTTGATCGTCATGGACGAGGACAACTGTATGGTGGACGTAGCCCGCTTCTTCTTGGAATTTACCCAGGATGAATCGTGCGGTAAATGTACCCCGTGCCGGGTTGGAACCAAAAGAATGTTGGAGATCTTGACTAAAATTACCCAAGGTAAAGGCGAAGAAAAGGATCTGGAACTTCTGGAGGAATTAGCCACTTCCATTAAGGCCACCGCCTTGTGCGGACTGGGTCAATCGGCTCCTAATCCGGTCTTGAGCACAATCCGGAATTTCCGCGATGAATATTTAGCCCACATTAGGGAGAAAAGATGCCCCGCCAAAGTATGTCGGGCCTTATTACAATACTCCATCAGCAGCGAATTGTGTAAAGGGTGCGGGTTATGCGCACGTAATTGTCCGGAGAATGCAATCAGCGGCGAACCGAAGAAACCCTATACCATTGACCAAGAAAAATGTATCAAGTGCGGTAATTGTCTGGATAAATGTCCCTTTAACGCAATTACGCTTAAGTAATAGCGGGTAAAAGAGGCTAATTAAATTTTCGTCCTTCACCTCCTCGCCTTTTTATTCATATCATGTACCAGAAGAAATTCGTCCTTGGTAAGTATTTTCTATGGTAGAATGGAGAGGAGGAAGGGCAGATGGCCCAATTACCGAGTACGCATCGACCCAATCTCCTTGAACAGTTGAGCCCCAGAGAGCGGGAGATCCTGCCTTTAGTGGCTCAAGGAAAGGATAATCGTGAGATTGGTAGGATCTTATTCATTAGTGAAAAAACAGCGAAAAACTACGTGACCAGTATTCGGAAGAAGTTAGGATTGAAAAACCGAGCCCAAATTGCCCTCTTTGCGCTCAAAGAGGGGATCATTCAGCTTGATGAGACCTTAATTAATTAGTATATTGCCCCATAGGGAAATAAATTTCAACTGCAAAATGCAGTCTTGGGTTGCCAGGACTGCATTTTTTTACATAAAGGATTAGGACCTAAGACCACGAAAATAGTAAGCACCGAAGTGGTTGCGGTCTAGGTTCCCAATGGTAGAGGAGGCGAAAAAGCGGACAACCACCGGTTAGGAGAGAATAACGAACCAACCGTTGCAGCACGACGAAAAGGGCAGTCTGAAGGGAGAAGATTCGATGCGGATTCGTGCCCGATTCGTTAGTAGTTTCATTCTCGCAGTTGCCCTTATCTTTGTGGTACTACTTCCAGCATTAGCTGCCACCTACTATGTGACTTATGGGTCCTCACCCTATTATACGCCACCGACTGGTGGTTCGTCTTACGGAAACGGAAGTACGTATCAATATAACTCGGGGAGCTACTCAACGAAGTATAATTCGAACTACTCCACGCAGTACTATTATTACACCAGCCGCTACAGCAATGGATCAAGCTACTATGTACCTCCGAAAACAAGTACTCCGGCTCCGAGCAATCCAAAGCCGAGTAACCCCGCTCCCAATAACCCGGCTCCGACTAACCCAACCCCAGTGGAGCCCAAGCCGACCAACCCGACGACCCCAAGCAAAGGGTTGACGGCAATGGAGCAGAAGATGGTAACCTTAGTCAACCAGGAACGGACCAAGGCTGGCTTACAACAGTTAAAAGTAGACAACACCCTGGTACAGCTGGCTAGAAAGAAAAGCCAAGATATGATTGACAAGAACTATTTTGGCCATACTTCACCGACCTATGGTTCGCCTTTTGAAATGATGAAAAGCGCCGGCGTCAGTTACTATACGGCCGGTGAAAACCTAGCTGGCGCCGGTTCAGTCGAATCAGCCCACGCCAGTCTTATGGCCAGCTCCGGCCATCGCGCAAATATTCTCAATGCCCGGTATAACCATTTCGGCGTTGGGATTGCGGTAGGTGGCCCCTATGGGAATATGTTCACCCAATTATTTATCGGAAAATAAAATTTTAAACAACTGCCTTTCGTCGGGAAAAGCTGCACCGCTTTTCCACACCAAAAAAGCCTGCTTTCAAGAGCAGGCTTTTTCACTTTTTTAAGGCTTAAAACTTGCGGATCAACCCGATCACCTTCCCTAAAACCGAAAGGTGATCAGTATAGATCGGGTTATAAACCGGATTCTCCGGTTGGAGCCGATATCGGCCGGCTTCCCGGAAAAACCGTTTGACCGTAGCTTCGCCATTATCAAGGAGGGCCACAACAATCTCGCCGTTGTTGGCGGTGGAAGTTTTATGGACCACCACCAGATCCCGGTCAAATATCCCGGCGTTAATCATACTATCTCCCTTGATTTTTAAAATAAAGAGATCCCGATAGGAAGTGAAATCTTTGGGCAAAGGATAATACTCTTCAATATTTTCCACCGCTAAGATGGGTTCACCAGCAGTCACCCGACCGAGCACCGGAACGGGGAGAACCTCTGGGGAGAAAAGCTCAGTGGAATCTAGCGTCGGTTTTAATATTTCAATCGCCCGGGGCTTTGTTGGATCGCGCCGGATATAGCCTAATTGTTGTAATTTCTCTAAGTGAGCATGCACCGATGAGCTTGAGCTCAAACCAACCGCTTCCCCGATTTCCCGGACTGATGGGGGATAACCCTTCATTTGGGTCTCTTTAATTATATACTCTAAAATCTCTTGCTGCCGTTGGTTAAGATCCTCCACCTAAATCCCTCCTTCGGAAAAAAACAGGTATTTTTTTCTAACTCCCGCATATATAAATGGTAAAAAATCCTGCTTCAAGTATACCATAGGTAATATTTTTATGCAAACAATTGTTCGATCACTTGACACAAACATACGTTCGTGTTAAAATAATCCTAACAATATAGCGAACATATGTTTGTTATAATGGGGGAATGGACATGAGCACTACTGAAATGAGGACAAGCGAACCTAGGTTAGGAACGGTAATAAACGTGCGCCTAAAAAAACGTTGGCGTTGGAATCCGCGCAAAGGAATTACCAATTTAGCGCTCTTGTTGTTCTTGTTCTTCTTCATTTTCATGGCCTTTTATTATAGCGCCGCCAAAAGTCAGGGACAAGCCTGGGCCCGTGAAATAATGGTCGAAAGAGGGGATACCTTATGGCAAATTGCCCTCCGTTATTATCCCCATACCGACCCCCGCAAGCCCGTGGCCGCAATCAAAGACCTTAATAACTTGAAAACCTCGATGATTTATACTGGACAGAAACTAAGATTGCCCTGAATAAGTAAGGTTTGGAACCACTGAATGAGATTTTGGGCCATGAGTTTTTATTCGCTAAAATAACACCTCACAAGTCTTACTCCTCGTGAGGCGCAAACAGTCTTTGTTTTGATATGAATATTTTATTCGTCCGCTTCTGGTTGGCCTAATAGACTCATTAACCAAGGATGTTCATCCTTTTTTTGCGCTCCGCTTACTTCTGAAGGGGAGACTTTAACCTATCAGCCAAATTTTAGCTCTTGATATTTATCACGGGAATTGACATTTGTAAATAGTACCAAGGTTTTTATTACCACGTTTGGATTTATTTTGTAGGGACTCTGTGCCAAAAACAACCTTTGTCAACGTCCTATAATACATATTATGTTAATTATGAATGAAAAGAGGGATCGTTGGTGGTAGAAATAATGCTTTTAAGTCCGGAACAATTAGCTTGCCATGAAGATGTAGTGAGCCACTTAAACCAAAAAACCATCGAGGAGCTTTTAGACCAAATTACAAGCATCCTCGATGGCCGGCTCGACCGGTTCCATAATGAGTTCCAAAAACGCTTCCAAGGTTATAGTCCGGAATTCGTCTCCGGTCTGGTTCATTTACAGAAGATAGATGTGAAAAAATACACGATGAAAATCAAAGCTAGGTGAGTCGATAAGCAGCGATGGCGAATAGAAGCTGGTCGTTCGAGCGGCGTCACCAGCTAGAATCACTTTTCGTTTTTTATATTACGTTTAGTCATCAACTAAACGTTTTTCCCCGGTAAGCTCCTGGAGCGGCCGGATGTCCTGGGTAACTTCCAAGGTTCCCATATATGTTCCCTGCTCGTCCCGGACGGCAAAGTAACGGATGTAAACGTACCGCTCCCCCATTTTAATCCAGAATTCTTCGGCGTCCTTTCGACCGTTTTTAAAATCCTCCACAATCTGCTCAACAATGTGCACACTGGCTGGGGGATGACAGTTGGCCACTTTTCGCCCAATCACTGTTTTTGGCCGGGGGAAAATCCGGTCCTTAGCTTGGGAAAAATACTTCACCGTTCCTTCTTTATCCACAAAGGTAATATCCACCGGTAAGGCGTTAAAGATTTGGTTGATCTCCTCCCGTAAAAGGAGGCCGGTTTCAAAGCGGATATAGCCATCGGCGGGACGTTCCCCTTCCGCCCGGGCCTTTTGTTCGACGTTAATCTTGACCGGTTTCCACTCAGCGGCAGGCTGCGCTAAAAAGAAGCCGATTTCTTCACTTTCCCTGGCAATTTCGCCCCATTCATCCTCGGTTAAGGTATCAATGGCCATGGGAAACAAGATGTTTTCTTCTTTAAAGATCATCTCCCGGACTTTTCCGATCATCTCTTTGATCTTCGCGACAACTTGATCCTTGGCGCCTGCATAGTCAGTTAAGAGATTGATCCCTTCTTTAATGGCGGCCCGAATCTCATCATCCACTCCCCACATAACTTTCGGCGGGGCGCTGATCCCGTATTTTTCCAGTAAGGGAAAGAGCAGATTTTCTTTCCGGGAATAATGCCGATCAATCCCCCGTAATCTCTCCAGATCATTCTTTAATAGATTAACCGTCTCTTCCTTATCTTCCCGTTGAAAGTAGGCCAAATGGGGCTCAAGCTTTTCGGTCAGAAATTTTTCCAATTCTCTGTTTTCCAGCTTGAAAGTATGTATTGGATGACCGGGGAGCTCTTCAATTTTCTCCGGTTGATGAATCTCGGTGATGGAACCCTTAAAAACAGCCGCATGCACATCACAAAGCCTTTGCACTTCTTCCACGGGTAATCCTTCCTGGATCAAAGCCTGTTCCAGTTCGGCAATTTCGGTAGCGGACACACCCTCGAAGGTTGCTTCGAATCTGGCTTTCACCTCATCAACGCTTTTACCCTTGTGTAAATCACTGATGATCTCTTTCAGTACCGACTGCCGATATTCCCGGTTATTAATCAGTTCACTCACTCTGAACCCCTCCCCTTCTCTATTATCCATATTTCCGGAATAACTCATTCTTGAAATTGGTGCTTTCTTGATCAGCGCTTCCCGCTAGTCGGTCCGGAAAAGGAAAGCAAAAAAGGATTTTGGTCATTACGGTGTAAATAAATAATCAGGAAGGAAGTTTCCCCTGATTGACTTATCCTTTACTGTTCGATTACGATTTTAAGGAAGATCAAAAGCCCGAGTCGGCTGAGGAAAGGTGCGTTATGAGAAAAAAATATGTCTTCCTGGCGGTTATCTTGCTTTCCCTCTTTACCTTTTTCAACCCTTTCGGCCGGTCCACAGAGATAATCGGTGTAACTCCACCGTCCGGACCGGCGCTTTATACCTACAAGATCGTCAACCGCCTCCCCCATGATCCCCAAGCCTTTACCCAAGGCTTGGTTTACAAAGACGGCTGTTTTTACGAAGGGACCGGTCTCTATGGCCATTCCTCCCTGCGCCAAGTCAACCCCGCCGACGGGACAGTACTAGACCAAGTTAACCTCCCGTACACTTTTTTCGGCGAAGGCATTACCATTCATCAAGACCGGATTATTCAGTTAACCTGGCGAGAACACCGCGCCTTCGTCTATGACTTGGCCTCTTTTTCCTTACTAGACACCTTTACTTACACCACGGAAGGCTGGGGCATCACCTCAGACGGAAAATATTTAATTATGAGTGATGGTTCCTCGCTCCTTACCTACCGTGACCCGGATACCTTCAACTCGGTGCTAAGACTTCCCGTACGAAGCAACGGGCAACCAGTCACCCACCTAAATGAACTCGAGTTTATTAACGGAAAGATCTTCGCCAATGTCTGGTTAACCGACCAGATCGCCATCATCGATCCGACCTCCGGTCAGGTCACCGCCTGGCTGGACTTAACCGGACTTTTGGATCCGAAAGACCACCCCGGCCAGACCGTTGATGTCCTCAACGGGATCGCCTATGATGAGCAAGAAGACCGCTTGTTTGTGACCGGGAAACTTTGGCCGTATATCTTTGAGATTGAGATTATGACGGAAAAAGAATAGCTACACGTACATGCTCTCCCCCACCCTCCTTCATCACCTAGGCAGATTTATAGGGAGAGGTCTATGGATAAAGCCCCCTTCCAAGAAGTCTTTGCCAGGTCGTAAACGACATACCCCCCGAAACTGGACGGTTTGATCCCCAGTAAATTTAACTCACAGGTCAGTCCGGCACCAACCGCGTAATATGGTTCCAACCGGTAATAGAGGTCAATAAAGGAAAACCAGGTGAGCTCTTTCAGTTGAATACATTGTAACAATTCCAGCGAATAGGGAAAACGGTAATGATACGCTATTTCCAGAGCGGATTGGACCAGATTCTCCCCTTCCGCGGTATCCGGTTCAATCCCGCGGTAAATCAAGGGATGGGCGAACAAAGCTTCGCTTTGCGTATTACTCACGACTAACCTTGGCTGCAACGTCAAATTGTCGTATGCCGAAATCTTAAGGGATTGGACAGCCACATATTTAGTCTCTGTGAACGTCAATCCCTGGCTGGCAGCGGGCGTATAAAGATCCAACCCACTGCGTAGCTGATGTTCACCCCAGTTAAGGTCAAAGGTTCCAGCGTTATGCAAATAAGAAGTATGGTCTAGCTCCGCCCATCCGCATGTTAAGGTAAAGTTAGGCTGGTAATACTTTAAATCGACCCCGTAACCCCAAAGGTCTTGCTTTGGGGTTTCTTCGTAATGTAGTTTACCGATGAGGTCAAGGTCTCTGGTCAACCCAATAAATTTTAGTTTGAGCGCGTAGTTATCCAAGCCCTTACCGCGTGTTAAACCCCGGAGGTCGAGCTTTCCTTTTTGCCAAAGAAACCCGTACTGTAAAGCGGTAGCTTCTTCACGAATTAATTCTTGCTTAAAAAATGAATGTCCACGACCGAAATAGAGAAGCGGCTTAATTCGGGTAAAATCGTACTGCAACCGCTCGTATTTTATATCACGCAGCACTTGCGCCAAATTAAGCTGTTCCTCCTCGCCCTTCCCGGCTAACGGGGTATGTTCCGGAGATTGGTTTAGAGGGATCTCCTTTTCCGCTAAAATCCGTTTAATCTCAGGAATCAGTTTTTGGGCCTCATGGTAACCAAGGGCGATAAAATCTGCCGCCAAATGATAATCCATAAAGGAATAATCCCCCACGTTGCAGTTGATCGTGGCATCGGAATAACGGTCAATGATTGCTTTGGAATTACGATCTTTGAATATATTAATAAATCTAGTCACCGCACGGACCGGAAAGGCATATGTATTATAGGGCAATTCATCAAAGGCCGTTGTGGCAATAACAACGTCGGCCCCCAGGACCTTGGCGGCCTGGGCCGGTGTCAACTCCAAAATCCCCGGATCCATTAGGAAAAGACCATCATAGTCCACCACGGGGAAGAAAAGAGGGATGGAGTAAGATCCTTGAATCTCCCGGGAGATAAGCCCACTGGTATGTACATATTTAACGCCATGGGTCAGGTCATAACTGAGCAGAGCAGTTTGGATTGGAAATTCCTCCAACCGTTGGTGGGGCAAGACTCGTTCAATAAAATAGTTGACTCTCCGGGTGTCAATTACCGAATAGAGAAAGGGAAAATTTAGATCAAACATTGAAGGAAGAATATCGCTGGTGACCAACTCCTCGATGGTTGCCAGCGGCATCCCGCTTCCATACAAGACGGCAACAATCGCTCCCATACTCGAACCGACCACCAAATCAACCGGAATCCCCTCCTCTTCAAGGGCTTTTAAGATTCCGACGTTAACCAATGCCCGGGCACCTCCACCGCCCAGGGCCACAGCAACCTTTTGTTTTTGAACCTTGTCGATCTGCGGGGAGTCCTGAACAAAGAAAATCTCCCCCGTCTCCTCTTCTTCAACAACCCGGTATGAACGGTTAATCTCTTCGGCATTAGCGAGGGCAATACTAGATGGCCAGAGCAACAGACAAAGGGTTACAATGACGCTGAGCAGTAATGGCTTTCGCAAACTTAAGACTTTCCTCAATGCTAATTCCTTCCTCTCTAAGAACAACCCTTATTTTGCCTCCATAAAAATACGATATTTGTTATTGTTGTTTTATTCGTGTCTATCCCCCCAACTTCCTTGTTTGTGCGGAGACTTTGAAAGTCCTTCAAACAATTGTTACCTGGCCCGCTACCATTGCCAGGCAAAACTCTTAATTTATTGCCCCAATGGCAAATGGAATTTCAGGTGGAGCTGGGCGACTTTTTTTCACGACGATAAACGCGGCGAAGGGTAGTGATCTTCCCCCGCCGCGCTTATATTACTGTAACCCTTAAGGAGCAAGAAGAGGCTGCCCCCGAAGAATAGACTGAAGACAGGCCCTTTCTTCCTATTTAACCCTTATTGCTTTTTAAACAAGAGATCTTGATCATTATGTTCACCGCTTTCATAACTATAATTATATGTAACCGTGCCGCTTTTTCCTTCGTGGATCCATAACGAGTAAACAGAAAGTGTTTCGGGATCGGTCAATGTTCCGCTTAAAGAAACGACGACATTATGGGAAGGGGAAAATTCCTTAACCACTCGAGCGGAAACGTGATGCACATAGGGAACGGTCCATATAGTGATATAACACTCGCTCCACATCGTGCCATCAATAGAAACACTTCCTTCCAAAATCGGACTTGCCAGCGAACCATAGTGGTCGGATTTACTTCCATACATGTCGAAACTTTCACTCACGGTTAAGGTGACGCTGTACGGACATTCTCCTTGGCCTGGCCAAAACCATGTCCCTTTATAGTCGTCAGCAGTTGCAAATGGTAAGCCACTCCCGGACCCGGGACCGTCACTATTTCCGCCATTACCACCATTACCCCCGCCTGATTTGCCGCAGCCCGTGAAGACCGAGGCAAAGACGGCCATGGCTAACACGCAAAAAAACAAACCCTTCCGGACGCCTCATTTTATCCGATACCCCCATTTACTTTTATATTTTTATTATAAAAAGGGGTTATCAACAAAATCTAAGCAACGTACAACAGGGTGAATTTGCCGCGTTATGGGTCTTGATCCAAAAGTAAGGGAGGTGTTCGCTGTCCCTTGTTATTTGCCTCATAATCTACGACAAAAAAATAAGACCGAGCGGAGCGAACTTCCTTTGGCCTTAACTTTTTCGCCGTCCTTCCACGGCCCCTACATTACAAACATTAACCAAATAAGCGGATAGGCAATAAACAGATTCTTCCTGCAGAGCAGATAAATACAGCCGTACATCAATCCCCCAAGAAAACCGTAGAGCCCAACAGATACCCCTTTCAGATTATGCTTTTTAGCGAACTCCAGCATGCAAACGTCAACTAGAAATTGAGCCACTGGGGGTGCGGACAAAATCCTGGACTTGGAATAGTCAGGAGGATGTCCATGTACTCATACGAAGATCGTATTAAAGCAGTGAAACTATATATTAAATATGACTTAAGTGTAGCAGACACAATCAGGGAACTTGGTTACCCAACACGTAACGCTCTTATTAAGTGGTATAAAGAGTATAAAGAAAAAGGTGACTTACATACTGATTATGAGAGAGAGCCCGAATTTTCAAGAGAACAGATGCAAAAGGCTGTTAATTACTATCTTGAGCATGGACGCTGTATCAGACGAACTGTAAGGATCTTGGGATATCCCTCTACAACGACATTGATGCAGTGGATTGATAAATTAGCTCCGGGACAAAGAAAAGTTCGCATAACCCATGGCGATATGATACAATTTAGCGAAGAAAAGAAGAAGGATGCTGTTATTTCCCTGTGCACAAGAGATACATCTGCAGCCGTTGTTGCGGAAGAATACGGTGTCAGTAGAGCATGCTTGTACAACTGGAAAAAGCAGCTTCTCGATAAAAAGGATGAGAACAGCATGGTTCATTCAAAAAAGCCAAACCTTCCAGATGATAAGGATGAACTTCAAGCAGAATTAGAGTCATTAAGGAAACAGGTACATAAACTACAGTTAGAGATAGATATTCTGACCAAAGCGGCAGAGATAATAAAAAAAGACCTGGGCATCGATCGCCAAAACCTGACGAATAAAGAGAAAACCATGGTGATCGATGCCCTTAGGACAAGATACCAGCTTGATGAATTGCTAGAAGCAACAGGTATGGCAAAAAGTAGCTATTTCTATCAAAGAAAGGTACAAACTCAACCCGATAAATATTTTACGTTGCGGTCAAAGGTAAGAGACATTTTTAACGAAAATAGGTGTTGCTACGGATATAGGCGTGTCCATGCAGTACTCAAGAATGAAGGTATTACGTGTTCAGAAAAGGTTATTCGGATGATAATGAGCACAGAACAGCTTATCATTCACGGGAAGAAAAAGCGTAGGTATAACTCCTATTTTGGAGAGATAAGCCCTGCTGTGCCGAATCTTCTAGCCCGTGACTTTCATGCTGATAAACCTAATGAGAAATGGGTAACTGATCTTACGGAGTTTCTAATACCAGCAGGGAAAGTCTATCTTTCGCCAATCCTTGATTGCTTTGATGGTCTGGTCGTAAGTTGGTCAATAGGAACAAGCCCGGATGCAGAACTTGTTAACAGTATGCTGGATGAGGGAGTCGCTTGTCTGTCCGATGATGAACACCCGATTTTACATAGCGATCGAGGTGGTCACTATCGCTGGCCTGGTTGGATCTTACGTATGGATACTTATGGCTTGATTCGCTCTATGTCCAAAAAAGGATGTACACCCGATAATGCTGCATGTGAAGGTTTCTTTGGCACGCTTAAGACGGAAATGTTCTACGGTAGATCTTGGGAAGGAGTCTCTTTAGAACAGTTTATCAAAGAACTTGATTGTTATATACGATGGTACAATGAGAAACGAATTAAGATGCGTCTGGGGGGTATGAGCCCCTTGGTTTATAGACGAAGTCTTGGTCTAGTAGCATAAACCAAGTCCCAAAAAATGTCCGCACCCCC
>DUQR01000018.1 GCA_012837715.1 Bacillota bacterium
ACGAAACGACTAGGGGTAAGTTAAAGAAATTTAACAAGTCACTACATTGAGAAAGGAAATTGGTTGATTTTGGAGAAACGACTATAAAAAACGTGAGGTGGTGGTAAATTGACCGCAGAGATTGCTGTAATGAATAAACGGGCAATAGCTTTAGCTGCGGATAGTACTGTTACAGTCGGGGAACGTGCAAAATTCTATAATTCAGCGAATAAGTTGTTTATGTTGTCTAAGTATGAGCCAGTCGGGATAATGATTTATAATAACGCTGAGTTTATGGGGGTCCCGTGGGAAACATTAATTAAAGAATATCGCGAGTATTTAGGAAAAGCATGCAAAGATAAATTAGAAGAGTACGCTGATAACTTTTTTATGTTTTTATACTCGAGGTTGGAATTATTTACAGAATATGAAGAAAGATACTTCGAAGCTGTCGTGAATGGATATATTGAAGAAATGGCGGACTATTTTGAGTATATTTATAAAAGAAAAGTAGAACAGGTTAAAAAGAAACTTAGTAAAAAAGAGATAACTGCTTTAGCAAATCAAGCAATAGATGAATATTACCATAGAATTATGTCCTGCGAAGATTTGGACGATGTTCCTGAAAATACGATGACTAAGATTGAGGCTGCCTATAGCGAAAAACTTGAGTCAATTTTAAATGAGTATTTAATGGTAATTATTAGTGATGATGACCACAAAGATAAATTACGTGAGGCTAGTTATAATCTTTTTACGAAAAATATTTTTACTGGTTATTATACAGGAGTTGTTTTTGCCGGATTTGGGGAAAAAGATACTTTTCCTGTTTTAATCTCATATAATGTTTCAGGGATAATTGTAGATTATTTTAAGAAGGGAATAGTTGAAAAAGTAGAAATAAACACCAATAATGATTTTAGGATTATCCCATTTGCACAGACGGACACAGTAGAAACCTTTTTGTTCGGGATCAATTATAACTACTTACAAACACTTGATAATGAGTTTCGGAAACATGTACTTAATAAATTAGGGACAATAACCGATAATAATCTTGAGGGGGAAGGGGAAAATTGACTTAAGACTGAATTAGAAAAACAGTGGAAAGAAGTCATTGATGGAATGGTTGAGTTTTCTCAGAGAGAATACCTATTTCCCATTCTACGTGCTGTGAGGGTTTTACCTATTGATGAATTAGCTTTAATGGCGGAGTCACTGGTTAATCTAACTTCTTTCCGTAGACGGGTAGCTATAGATGAAAATTCCTTTACTGTTGGAGGCCCGATAGATGTGGCCGTTATCTCTAAAGGCGATGGCTTTGTCTGGATTAAAAGAAAACATTATTTTAATCCAGAGTTAAATCACCATTTCTTTAGAAACTACTACGAAAACTGCGAGAGAGGTGAATCTGATGAAAAAGCCTGATGAGACCGACTTTTATATTGAGTATTTAAAAAAGGATATTTCCATTAGAAGAAAGGTGCCAAGAAAGAAAGAAGAAGGTCCAAAGGAAGAAATTCAAAAAGAACTTCGTAAACGTTTTGAAGAAGATAAAGAAAAGCATTATTGTTTATTTTAGTGCTGAAAGGTTAAAGTATCTACGGGGTAAAAAAGATGATTAAAATTTAATTTCTGCCTTTCTGGATTTCCAGATAAGGCTTTTTCTTTTCCGGTAGTTCTTGGCCAATCTCGACATGGAGGATTATCTCTTTGTCGGTATAGTTTGATCAACCATTTCCTTTTAATGCCAATATTTTCTATCATGCTTACAAAGGATAATATTAGGGATGGGCGAAATGATAATCCCCCCAAAAAATGCGGGGGGATTATTTATATGGTTATTATAATGCTTGTTTTGGGCAATTTTAAAAATCCATATCCAGCCCGATCCGCCAGGCCAAGCCTCCGCCGGTCAACCCATGGGCCAAATCGAGCCGGACCGGGTAACCCAAAGGGGTTTCGACCGCCAACCCAACACCGGCACCGGATTCCCAGTCATAATCCCCGGTTTTTTCATGATCAGACCAGGCCCGTCCGCAATCGGCATAAGTGAGCAGCCAGAGATTCCCGGAAAGAGAATGCCTATATTCCAAAGAGGCATTCAGGTAGGTGTGGCCGGTAAAGGCCGGAGAAAAACTGCGGATTGGCACCGTGCCAAAACCACCGATGGTAAATTGGCGGTTAAGGGGTGCGAAGTTAGCCATATGTCCAGCATAAAGCGTGGTAAGGAACTGGTTTTCCCCAATAGGCCGACGGTGGAGTAAAACAGCATTTATTGCCGGGTAAGGGGGGAAATTACCAGTCAAATCCAGAGCATAGCGGAGCGCCAACCGAGTCTCAAACCACCGGGACCATTTAAGATCGGGACCAAAGCTTAAATAAGCCTGCTGCTGACGATCAGCCCCGTCGAGCGCGACCCGAACCGGGCTGTAATTAACGGTCCCCCCGTATTCACAGTCAACGCGGTTATAACATAGAAGCGAAATCCCGGTGGAAAAGCCGGTACTATGAAAACTGGGCGGATCGCTTGTGGGGTAAAACTGCCGACTGTTTTCGGACCACTGGAGATTGCCCTGCAGGAACCAACCGTTCGAGAGGGCTTGGTTAAAGCCCAGGCCGACCCAAGGGTTGGCGCCCCAACCGCCGCCGACCGTCAGGTTCAGTCCGGTACCAAAGGGGTTATAAAAGGTTTGTGTGCAGTAGTTAGAAAAGAGATTCTGCAGTTTGATGATGACAAACTCCAAAGGGTCAAGGTAGAGGAGATGGGTATCACTTGCCCTTACTACGACCCGGAGTTCACCGCCGGGTAAAGGTTCGGTGATGACCCGTAAAGACAGGGGGTCAAAACAATTCAGCGCTTGAAGACGGGCGAGGGTTAGAGCCAAGTACTCATCCCGCCAGTAATCGCCCACAGAAAATGGAAGTTGTCTTTGGATTACCTCTTTACCGGTCCGGTTGTTACCGAGAATTACTACTTCACCAATGCGGGCGCCCTCAGTGGCAACACCGGCGGCGTTGGTGGGGATGGAAAAGGATAAAAAGATTATTACCGTAACGGCAGCAAGGAGAAAAGGAGACAAAAGGTTTCGTTTCACTTTTGGTCAACCTCCCTTATTCGCGGTGCGCTTGTTTGATTTGGCCTTTTTCATCGATCAACAACGGGGATCTCAGCCCGACCCGGCAGATCTGCGGAAAGACGGGATCGACATCTTCCAGTAATTCAACGGCCAGACCGGCCTCGTAATGTTGTAAAGCCTGTTGCCGAAGGCCCAAGGTATCGTAACCTACGCCCAGCCAGGCATGGGCGGCCAGTAAATAGTAGGGATCGGGCAGTTCGGCACGGGTGACGCATTGTTCCAAATACTCCAAGGCGGCCTGAAGCTCTCCGGTCCGCAGACAGGTCATACCAAGTAAATAGAGGGGATATCCGGCCTTTGGATAACGCTCCACCACCGGCGTAAGAAGCTCTTTTTTTCTTTGGTCGGAGGCCCCGGCCGCGGTCATCACCTGCTGCCACACGTGCACTACCGGGGTGGTCTCCGTGGCGGGGATAAAGCCCACCGGTGTAGGGGGCTGCCCGGTCCGCCAAACTTCAGCCGCCGAGATGCCAGTGAAAACCTGATCCGTGGTCAAAAAACCACCGGGGGCGCTCACCCAGATCTCCAGGCGGTCAGGGTCAAAGACCATACTGGCGATGGTCGCATAATTCTGGATGGAAGGTAACAACACCGGCGCATCCGGATCTTCCACCCCTTTGTCCCGCAAAATTTGGACAGCATCTTCCACCGTAAGATCGCCCCAATATACCTGCTTCAGTCGTTCGAAACGGGTTTCCCGGAAAGCCGAGGAGAGCCAGCCCGGTTTCTGGTATTCCTTGAGATACGGAGTTAAAAACCGGTTGGCGCCGTAGATGAAGTCTGCGTCGGCGCGATCCGCACGGCGAACGGTCATCCGGTAAGCGGAGACCTCCAGCACCACCGCTTCCCGGCGGGCGGCATCGGCCACCAAAATGTTTAAACCGACGGTCCGTGGGGTGTTTTTTATGATGTTAATAACTTCGTCAATACTCCCCCCGTATTGCAAAGCATGCCGGAGCATAATTGTAAACGGGATCCCGTCCACGGTTGCTTCCTCCGGGACGACCGTGGAATAGGCCTTGGCAATGACAATACCTTTTTCATTCATCCCATGCATGATGCCAACCATTGAGGGGTAATTAACCGTAACGAACCGGTAACCGGTCTCCGGTTCGTAAAAATTAACCGATTGAACCTCCGCCAACTGCGCCAGTCCGGCATAATCCAGATTACGGCCGACCAGCATTCCACCATCGCCGGTGGCTTCTCCCCAGGCGGCAAAGAAGGAACATCCACCATAGACCAGGCTTACATCCTGCCAGGCATTGCTGATCAAGAGTTCATTAACAAGCCTTCCCGGCCGGGGATCACCGGTGGCCCGGGCAAATCCCTCAAGTTCTCTGATGTATTCCCGGGGAAGATGACGTTTAAACGTCGGGATAAATTTGAACTTCGCATAAAAATTTTTAAAAGTCCGTTCCAAAAAGCCTCCGCTCAGGCCCTGCTGTTTAATGAAAGCGAAGGCCTCCATCATCCTCTCAGACTCCGGGGCGATCACAAGCTGAAACATCTGCGCGCCGATCTCTTCCGGAGAACCGGTAAAATAGGCCAGCCGCAGGTCGCCGATGCTGGTGGACCATGCTTTGCCGGCCCATAAAACCCCGTCTTTCCCCCAGACCACCGGTTCTTCCTTCGCTGACGCTTTTCCTTGCCGGACTGGTGTTTCCAAGGGGAGGAAAAGAAGCAGCATTATAATGACCAAGAACACGGTCCTTTTTATTCCTGCCAAGATGAACACTTCCTTTGTAAATCGGATCCGTTGAATAAATACGGGAATAATATATAGTTACTCTAGATTACCATTTAAATCCTCCCCGAGATATGGTAAGGTTCTTAAGAACTGGTGGCGGAGGCCAACCGCTTTTTGGGATGGACTAAACCCGTTGGTAGGAAGCTAGGGACGGCTTTTCGAAAAGTCCAAGTGCTCCCGGAAATATTTGGTTTATTCAGTTTTGTTGGGGTAATCAGTGATTCTCCGGTGAACTAACCAATTGGATTGCCAGATTCATTTCGGGATCGGTTCCTTCCAGGTAATTTTGGAGGGTTGGTGTAATCCGGTAGTCCGGGGTGATCCCTTTTCCGGGTGGCAGATTCGATACTGCAGTAGCAAACGCCGTGGTTGAGCAGTGTAGCCGGAGTTTTGTGTGGCGCAGGGTAACATTAATTGAGGCATCAGTACATATATAGGAACCGCCTGATTCTTCCCCGATAAAGACACCGATCGAATGGGACTTCAATAGAGAACAGAGGTGACCGGTGGTAGAAAAAGAAGCCCCGTTAATTAAGATATACAGACGGCCTGTAAAACGGTGCTTTGCCGGTTTTAGCGGATTCTTGTACTTAATATAATAAAAGGGCGCCTTACCAAAATAGGTGGTGGGCTTACTAATCAAGTAAGACAATAGGTAGGACGCATAATATGGGTTGCCTCCCCAGTTATCCCGTAAGTCCAGAATCAGGTGGGATATTTCTTTCTCTGCCACTTCCTGAAAGAATTGATCGATGAAAGCCCGATACTTCTTCTTGTTTCTCAGGCTAAAGGACTTGATGGCTAAGAGGGCATAATTTTCTGTGAAAGCGCTTGTATAGAGGCTATTTCCGCGGGGATAGTAAATACTCATCGTCGTCATCTGCATCTCCTGGTTATTGATGCCGTCCAATGTTTTGCTGATGATCTCATCATCTTCAGTCCGGTAAAGCAGGGTAAACTGGGTGGCATTGTCGATAAAATAGTGGTAGAGGCCGTTAAACCAATTGTTCATAAGGTAATACTTCTTAGACGTATTGTACCCGTCAGCAGTAAGGTTTGGCCAAAGCAAGGAAATGATTTCGGGGATCCTTCTCCCGTTGATCATCAAAATCTCTGCTCCTGCGGGGAGACCTTGACCGGAGAGATCTTGAAGAATATAAGCCCGGTCATTAATGATCCTGATCAAGACAGGTAAATACTTGCCGTTCTTTCGCAAATAGTCCTCATATGCTTTTGAAACTGTTAAGTTGGTGTGACCACAGCCTAAACTCCCCACCAGCGGGGAGAGCACCCGGTAAAACTCCAACTCGGTCATTTGGTCGCGGAGTAACTCATACTGAGTTGTAAATAGTTCCGATAATTCCTGAGGATTCACATAGAGTTTTGGATGTCTTTTTTCGATGATTTTACGGAACTGCCTGAAATCTGCCTGTAACTGAGACAAAGGGTATGTTTTCTGCTCGATGGAAAGCTTGGCAACGGACGCTTTTGGCTCCTTGGCAACGGCCATCGATTGTTGATGGAGACCTTCCCCAGTTGAAGTGAGAAGTAAGCAGACAATCATGGCTCCCAGGATCAGCGCTTTCCTCATGTACGATCCTTCCTTTCCTCTTGGGTTACTTTTCCCGTTGGTTGTTAACAAAGGTTCTAGAAGACAAATCTGATTTGTCCGTTTATGCCGCGAAGACAGTGGTAACCTAATTCCCAACTGTAGTTTGGCCAGTGTATGCTTGAGTCCAATGTAAGAAGCCAGCTTCGAACAGTCGCTATACACCAATAATATACAGAAAGATAGCTTGGTTGTCGCCTATCTAAAGTTAGGTTTTGAATTGGATTTTTAGAGTTATTATTTCGTCTGCTTAAAGATAGGAAATAACAAGATAATGGGGAAAACAATACTATTACTATAATAAACCGACTGGTAATAGAATGTCGAGTTTTTTAATAATAGGATAATTTATTGATAGGTTTCCGTAAAGGAGAATTTTAATATTCCGACCCCTTTTTCGTTTAGTTTTTGTTTAGAACCAGCCTTTATAATAAATCAGGTACTCATAAATAAAGGTTTTCAAGTTGCTCACGGATTTCTTTTGCCAACATGAAGGGTTGAATCAGGACATAAAATAACAAAAAGGACTGTCTTTGCTGAAGAAAGCTTGAAAGTGGCCACTTGAAGTGGTCAAACGTAAAGGATTACGAATGAGGGAGGTTGTGAAATGAGAGGACATTGGGCCCGCTTTCTTTTTTGTCTTCTGTTATTCTTTTTACCGCTGCTGATCGGGGCCGCACCCTTGAATGAGAAGGAGATTCCGGTTTATCCCGGTGCGGTGCGGGATCCGGTCGCCGAAGAAGAGATCCGCAGGGATTATGAGGAGTACAGATTTGATTATTGGGAGATGGAGACAATTAGGGTCTATACGGTGAAGGCACTGATTGATGATGTTTGCCGTTATTACATTGATCAGCTTAAGCCCGAGCCGGGCTGGGCGCAGAAAGACCCTTACGCCCTTGCGCCGGGGGAAGTCGACGGGCCGTGGTATGAAGTGGGTTTCTGGCATGAGACAATCTTCACGACCCAATATGAATATGACACTTTGTTGAATGATGGTGAATGGGTCAAAGACGCCTTTGCTAAACGGCCGCAGTGGGAAAAGGGTTCGTGGCTGAACAGTGCCAGGTTCGAATGGAATGCCGCTTTGCCCAACGGCGACCCGGCCAGGTATGCCGTGATTCTGGATGATGTAGGCTTCGACTCACGAGAACGGGTGGATTACCGGTCGACTAGGATCCGCATTGAAGTGTTGGTTTCCCCATCGCTGGAAGCAATCGAAGAGGAAGAGGATTGGGCGATGGATCAAGCCGTAGTGGCCAAGACGGAGGAGTTCCGGAAGAATCCCCCAACGGAGGAGTTACTGGGGATCACCCTTTATCCTGGAGCAGTTTTTAGCCCGGAACTGACCGCCGGGATGTCCCTGAATGACGATTTTCATATTTACGTCTATTTTAGTAATGATCCTCCTGACAAAATTGCGGATTTTTACCGTAAACAGCTAGGGAAAGAGCCGCTGTCCAGCGGCGACTTGGGGTATATGTTTGCGCTGAAAGGGTCTTTACCCATTCCGGAAGAGGGTTTGGCGATTCAGGCGAACATGATCTTTGACGTTCCGTTCCAGTCCATGATTTCGATCCAGAAGCAGATGGGTAATTAAGTTTTTGGCTAAAGGTTAGGATGGATGGGAAAGGCAAGAAGATGGGCGCCGGACATCTTTTGCTGTTTTTAACTATTGAAGTTATTTAAACCGCCGGAAACAATTTACGTCCCATAATCCCCCCCAAAATACTGCGGGGGGATTATTTGTTGGGTTTAAGGTAATAATTGAAACCAAAGACAAATGTGACAGCCCATGGTTGAGTGGATGTTAATTTCGATAAATAGTATAGATAACCGTAAAAAAAACAAGAGACTTATGGGAATGTAACGTGCGAAAGCAAGATCAGGCCCAAAGGAATAAGATAGAATAATTTACAAAATTGGAGAAACAAGGTATACTTGCATTGAAATATTCTGGTATTGTGCTTGGGGTTTATTATGTTCGCTAATGCGATTATGATTCAATCGTTTGTTTTTTGATGTGATTTAGCTCGTAACGATGTTATATGCGGTCGAGATGAAACTATTTACGTACGAAAGAGGGAATCTCAATAATAGATTATTATAAGAAAATAGAAGCTGTATTAAGAGAAAAAATAGTTACTATAATGTTGTTGTTATGTCCAATTATTTGGAAAGCGAGTGAGTAGATTGGTCAATTTAAGAAATGTTAGTAAAACTTATAAAAAGGAAATGATCACTGCCCTTGATGGGATTACTTTTGATG